>JAYSCY010000006.1:0-315859 GCA_041914645.1 Permianibacter sp. | reverse complement strand
ACGACTCTACGCAAGTGCCCACACAGATTACTTCGTTCATGTTGTTAAAGAGCGGCTGCCTTTCGGCAGTCGCCAGACTTACCGTCCGGCGGGGCGCACATTCTACAGCGCCCGAATTCATTGTCAACAGACCGTTGCGACTTTTTCATCGCGTCACCGGCTTCTATATACGCACCGGGACCGGCTTGCTGACTACCGTCTTCGCCGCTACTGGCCGGCTGCTTTCGCTGCCGTCAGCGCGTTGTGCGTCGACAGGGCGCGCATTATAGGGGGCCAGAACCGCCACGCAACCCTTTTTTGAAATCTTTTTGCAATGTCGTACAAGACGTGTCCAATTTGCCCAGAGGGTGGACGAAAAGGCCGAAAAACAAGCAGTTTTTCGGCCTTTTTTGCCGACTCGGAAAATGAAAATAGCGGCCGAGGCCGCCATTTTCATTACACCAATTGTGATTTCTACCACGGCGCAGCCTGCAACCAGGCAGGTTTGCCGGCCGGTATCAAGATACCGACGGATTAGCGGCGACTACTGCACCGTGACTTTCGCCACCCGGCGTTTACCGACCTGAAATACTGCGACGGTGCCACGGGCAAATGCCCGTTTGTCATCGTCCAGCTTCTCACCTTCCACCTTGACCGCGCCCTGTTTGATCATCCGAATCGCTTCCGATGTGGAGGCGACCAAACCGGCTTCTTTCAGCAGGTTGGCAATCGGCAGTCCCGCCGCATCGCTGGCATTTACCGTGATTTCCTCGAGGTTTTCCGGCAGCGCACCTTGCGAGAAACGGGCAATGAAGTCGGCCTGCGCAGCTTCAGCTGCCGCCTTGTCATGGAAGCGAGCGATGAGTTCCTGGGCCAGTTCAAATTTGACGTCCCGTGGGTTTCGTCCGCCGGCGACCTGCTGTTTCAGGCCGGCGATGTCGGCCAAAGGCCGGAAGCTCAGCAGCTCGAACCAGCGCCACATCAAGTCATCAGACACCGACATGATCTTGCCGAACATCTCGGTCGGCGACTCGGCGATACCGACATAATTGCCGAGTGATTTCGACATTTTCTTCACCCCATCCAGCCCTTCGAGCAATGGCATGGTGATGACGATCTGGGGCTTCTGGCCGTAGCTTTTCTGCAGTTCACGGCCGACCAGCAGGTTGAATTTCTGATCGGTGCCGCCAAGCTCGACGTCGGTTTTCATCGCCACCGAGTCGTAGCCCTGCACCAGCGGATAGAGGAATTCGTGGATGGCGATTGGCTGATTGCCCTGGTAGCGCTTGGAGAAATCATCCCGCTCCAGCATGCGGGCGACGGTGTACTGCGCGGCCAGCTTGATCATGTCGGAGCTGGACATCTTGCCCATCCACTCCGAATTGAACATGACCACGGTTTTGTCCGGATCGAGGATCTTGAACACCTGCGCCTGATAGGTCTTGGCGTTCTCGAGCACATCCTCGCGGGTCAGCGGCGGCCGGGTGGCGCTTTTGCCGGTCGGGTCGCCGATCATGCCGGTGAAGTCACCGATCAGGAACACCACTTCATGACCGAACTGCTGGAACTGCCGCATCTTGTTCAGCAAGACGGTGTGGCCGAAATGCAGGTCCGGCGCAGTCGGATCAAAGCCAGCCTTGACCCGCAGCCGGGCCCCGGTCTTCAGCCGCTCCTTCAATTCGTCTGCAACGATGCATTCACTGACGCCGCGCATCAGCTCTTCATATTGTTCTTGCCAGTCGGCCATGCTGCCCCCAAAAACACCGGACGTGAGCCCCCGGTACCGCTATGCCTCGTCCGAAAACCGCTGATGGCGAGGCAAATGCAAAGCGGGCGATTCTAGCAGGCAGCCGCGCCCGGCTCGACGCCAAAGGCCACCGGCTCGCCGCAAAACCGAAGTTAACGTCTAAGAAATTCACGCATCATATTGATTTTGTTAAAAAGTCTATTGACCGGGCTGGTCGGCGCTCGCTACCTTATCCCGCATCTTTATAACCACCTTGGCACACCATGCAGCAACGGGACTTCCATCCGGCGCAGGACAAAGACACCGGCCCGCTTGCCGCCGCGCTGGCCCGCTTCGGGGCTCGCCACTATCTGATGGTCGGTGGCACCGCCCTGATCATCGCAGCAGCCCTGGTGCCACTGCCACCGCGCGACCAGTCCGCCCCGACACCACTGTCGGCGGCAACGCACGCCCAGCTGGACGAATTGCCGCGCATTGAATTGCCGCTGACGCTGGCCGACATGGCGCTGCAGGCGATGCCGGAGATGAACTGGCAGCAAGCCCCCATTCGCAACGGCGACAACCTCTCTGCGTTGTTCAAACGCAATCAGCTCGACCCGCGCGATCTGCACGACATCATGCAATTGCCGATTGCGGCACCGGTACTGCGCAAAGTGATGCCGGGGCGCTCACTCAGTTTCAGCCTTGATGAACAGGGTCGGCTGCAGGCCATCCGTTACGACGCCGATGCGCTCAATAGTCTGGTGGTCAAACGGCAGGGCGATCATTTTGTTGCCAGTCAGGAAACCAAGCCGGTGGTCAGCCGCGAACAGTTTGGCGCCGCGACCATCACCAGCTCGCTGTTTGCCGCCGGTCAGCAGGCAGCGTTGCCAGACAGCGTGATCATGGAGCTGGCCAACATCTTCGGATATGACATCGACTTTGTGCTTGATTTGCGTGAGGGCGATCAGTTTGCCCTGGTCTATGAAGAGCGATTGGTCGATGGCACGCCGGTGAGTCCGGGGCCGATTCTGGCGGCAGAATTCGTCAATCAGGGCACCCGCTTTCGCGCCGTGCGGTATGTCGACAACAGCGGCCGAGCCAGTTATTACACCCCGGACGGCAAATCGCTGCGCAAGGCATTCCTGCGGGCGCCGGTGCCGTTCTCGCGAGTCAGCTCCAACTTCAATCTGGCCCGCAAGCATCCCATTCTCAACAAGATCCGCGCCCACAAGGGTGTCGATTACGCCGCGCCAACCGGCACACCGATTTACGCCGCCGGCGATGGCCGGGTCAGTTTCGTCGGTACCAAAGGCGGCTACGGTCGGCTGATCGCCATCCAGCATGGCAACCAATACACGACCCATTACGCGCATCTGTCACGCTATGCCAAGGGCATCCGCACCGGCAGCCGGGTGCGGCAGGGTGAAATCATCGGTTATGTCGGCGCGTCCGGGCTCGCCACCGCGCCACATCTGCATTACGAGTTTCTGGTCAACGGCGTATTCCGCAACCCGCGCACGGTGCCGTTACCACAGGCAGAGCCCATCCCGATCGCCGAGCGCGAGCAGTTCCTGGCTGCCGTGCAGGCGCCCTTGATGCGTCTGGATGCCCGGACCCGGGTATTACTGGCACAATCACGCTGATCTGAATCCCGAGTGGCGACGTAACCCAGATTTGGTGATGTTTTCCGGTCATAAAACGATGCAGATCCCGCTGCATCGACAATACTCCAAGTGACCTTTTCCTGATTCCGTGAGGGACCATGGCTGAGTTGTACATAGGTGCGCTATCCGGCACCAGTATGGATGGCATCGACGTTGCGCTGGTGCGATTTTCTCCCCAACCGGAATTGGCCGAATGCCATTTCCTGCCGTATCCGGCCGAACTCCGTAAACAATTGTTCGCTTTGACCGAGCCCGGCGACAATGAAATTGATCGGCTCGGCGAGCTCGATATCAAAGTCGGTCAGCTGTTTGCCCAGGCCGTGAACGAGTTGCTGGCCAAGGCCAAGGTGGAAGCCGTCGAGATCCGTGCCATCGGTTGCCACGGCCAAACCATCCGGCACCGACCCAATGCCAATCCACGCTTTACGCTGCAGATTGCAGACCCGAATGTCATTGCGGTGGAAACCGGCATTCGCGTGGTCGCGGATTTTCGCCGCAAGGACATTGCCCTCGGCGGCCAAGGCGCGCCGCTGGTGCCGGCATTCCACGACGGCGTATTTCGCAGCCGGCAGGCCGACCGCGTGATCTGCAACATTGGCGGCATCGCCAATGTCACCGTGCTGCCACGCGGCCAGTTCTCACCGATCCTCGGTTTCGATACCGGCCCCGGCAATACCCTGCTTGATGCCTGGTGCCAGCGCATGCTCGGCGAGCCGATGGACAAGGACGGCATGCTGGCCGCTCGCGGCCGGATTCAACCGCCTTTGCTGCAAGCCATGCTGACCGACCCGTATTTCAGTCAACGGCCACCGAAAAGCACTGGGCCGGAATACTTCTCGATGGAGTGGCTGATGCGCAGGCTGGAAGCATTCGGCCGACCGGGTGTCGCCGACGTACAGGCCACCTTGCTGGCGTTGACCGTGCACACCATTGCCGATGCCGTCAAAGCGCTGCCGATGCTGAAAAATCCGGAGATTTATGTCTGCGGCGGTGGCGCCCACAACATCGCCATCATGCGGGCACTGCAGGTGCAGTTGCCGACCAGCAAAGTGGGCAAGACCGATGAACTCGGCATCAGTGCCGACTGGGTCGAAGCGATGGCATTTGCCTGGCTGGCACGGCAGCGGATTCAGGAACAACCGGGCAATTTGCCGATCGTCACCGGCGCCAGTCGGCCGGCGGTGCTGGGCAGTATCTATTTGCCGGGCTAGCACCGTGGCTGTTTTCCGCTGCGCGGGTTTGGAGACAAATTCTGGAAAAGACAAAGCGGCCGACTGGCCGCTTTGCTTTTTTCACCCACCGGGAATTTGCCAGCGATACGCTCAACCACCGTCACGAGTGACCAGCTTCAACCCGACACAGCCGGCCACGATCATCGCAATGAAAACAAACCGGATGGCATCGCGTGGCTCGTTCAGCCATACCACGCCAATCAGTACGGTGCCGAGTGTGCCGATTCCGGTCCAGACTGCATAGGCGGTGCCGACCGGCAAGGTTTTCACCGCGAATGCCAGCACCACCACACTGAGGGTGCCCATCACCAGCACAAACAGGCTCGGCCACAACCGGCTGAAGCCTTGAGTCACCGGCAGCGCAGCAGCCCAGCAGATTTCCAAAAGTCCCGCGATCAATAGCCATAGCCAAGCCATGAGCTTTCTCCTGAAGAAAGTCCGGGCCTGCCACCGCGGCGCCACGCGAACGGGGCGATTATAGGGGCTGTCGCCCTGCGGCAGGGCGCATGCAACAGCACAGGGCAGCATCGAAACCGCAGGCTACCAAGGCAGCAAAAGCCCTGAATAAAAAACGCCAGCTTGTGCTGGCGTCTTTTAGCATGCAAAGAGCTGGACAGTCGTCGGCGTCACACCGAGAACGAGGAACCGCAACCACAGGTGCTCTTTGCATTCGGGTTGCGAATGACAAACTGCGCGCCCTGCAGCCCTTCGGTGTAGTCGATTTCGGCACCGGCCAGATACTGGAAGCTCATCGGATCGACCAGCAGCTTGACGCCGTCACGGATGATCTCGGTATCGTCTTCTGCCTGATTTTCATCAAAGCTGAAACCGTACTGGAAACCCGAACAGCCGCCACCCGTAACGAAAACCCGCAATTTGAGATTTTCGTTCTGCTCCTCGTCAATTAGGCTGCGAACCTTGGCGGCCGCCGAAGCGGAGAACGTCATCGGAGTCGGCATTGCCGGGGGTGAAAGGTCGGTTACCAACGATTCGGATACTGCAGTCATGACCACTCCTGCCAGCCACAACAGGGCATCTGTGTTCAGACGCGCCGGGGCCGGGAAAACCTGAGTGGAATTATCGGATAAAGCAGGCCGCGCTGGCAATCATGGCCAATCCCATAAATTTGATAAGGGATTAGTCGAACATGAGCCCAGCGCACGCGCCTTCAGGAACACATCGGCCAATCACGCTGTATGCACCAGCAGCGGCTGAACGCCGGTTCGGAGCCAGAACCAGCCCGACCGGCAGCCGGTGCCCTGCAATGCCGGCCCTTCAATCAGCCGGCTTGTGCTCCAGCTTCTTCGGCGGCTCAGCCGGCTTGTGTACCAATTGGCCGTTGATCTCGGCGCCCATGCTCATTTCAATCAGGTGGTAGTACACATTGCCGGTAATACGGGCTTCGGCACTCAGCGAGACATGGGCGTTGGCGTAGACGTCGCCCTCGACCTTGCCGTGAATGATGACATTCGGCACCCGGACTTCACCTTTGACAATCCCGCTGTTGCCGATGGTCAACAGCGCTTTCGGATCGTCCGACTCGAGATTGCCCTCCAAGGTGCCGTCCAGATACAGCACTCCGGTGAACCGGACATTGCCAAATACGGTCGTGTGCGGCGAGATCAGCGTATCGACGCTGCCACCGCGGACCAACTTGACGCTTTTTTTCTTGTCACTGCTACTGCTGAACATGTTGTTGCTCCGCTTTCGGCCAGACGAATTGCCGTTCAACTGCCGGGGCGCCGTCCTGGCTCGCCGTCACGCGCACGTCGCGCGGCACGAACCCGGCCGGCAGTACGGCTTCGCCTTCGAGATTCTGGAAGTATCGGAAATCAAATTTCTGTGATTCCGGTTTGATTCCGGCCAACGCGAACAAATCCAGCGTCCGGTTGTCGGTTCCAACCAATTGCACCTGTATGCGTCCGCGCAGGTTCTTTTCATGACTACGCAGCTGCGCCAGCACCAAGCGGTAGCGAACCCGGTCCGCCGCAACCGGCAGCACCGTGAACGACTCGATCTGCAAGCCGCTCTTCTCACCGCTGGGGTTCATGATGCTGCGGTAGAACGCGTTTTCCTTTTCCAGCTCCTTGACGGTGTCCTGCAGCGTTTTCAGGCTGACCTGCAACTCGCTGGACGCCATCTGATCCACTTGCCGCGACTGGCTGAGTGCCGCCCGCGTCTGTTTTTCCATTGCCAGTTCGCGCTGCAACTGGCCGACTTCGGCCTGCAATTCGGCGTTGCGATCAGCCAATTGCCGACGCACGTAGTAATCCTCAACCCGGCCGGCCACGAATACCGTCGCCAGTACCAGCGTGATCAACAACCAGCGGCGGATATACCAAATCGGGCTCTTGCGTTCGACCACCCGATACTGCGACGTATTGTTCTTGGTCATGGATTTTCCCGGGAATCGCTGTAATCCGCGCAGCGGAGTCCTCTACAATCACCACAAGCCTTCAGGCAAACAGGCAGGATTATGTCATTGATGGAGCGGGCGCGGCTACGGCTGGCAGGCATGGACGCGCTGCTGTTGCTGGCCCTGCTCGGACTGCTGGTCGGGCTGTTGGCAGGCGGCGTGATCCTGCTGTTCCGTCTTTATACCGACGCTGCCGTGCTGCTCTGGTTCGGCGAGCATACCCGCAGCCAGGACTTCGAGTCGCTGCCCTGGCAGCTGCGACTGGCGTTGCCGGTCATTGGCGGCGCCGTGATTGGCGTGGTGTTGCACCTGCTGCCCCGCCATGCCCGCGCAGTCGGCGTCGGCCATGTGGTCGAACGGCTCGCCGAACACCAAGGCCACATGCCGGTAAAAAATGCTCTGGTGCAGTTCTTTGCTGGTGGTCTGGTACTCGCCTGCGGTATGCCAGTTGGCCGCGAAGGCCCAGCCATTCACCTTGGCAGCGCCGTTGCCAGCGAAACCAGCCGGTTGCTGCGATTGCCGAACAACAGTGTTCGGGTGCTGGTCGGCTGCGGAACTGCCGCGGCCATCGCCGCCTGTTTCAATACGCCGCTGGCTGGGGTCATCTTCGCTATCGAAGTGGTGATGATGGAATACACCGTTGCCAGTTTCGTGCCGATCATTCTGGCAGCGTTCGTCAGCACCGTGCTGTCGCGGCTCGCATTCGGCAATTACGTCGCTTACGACGTGCCGGGGCTCGATTTGGCCACGTTATGGGAAATTCCGGCGCTGGTCTTGCTTGGCCTTATCGCCGGCTTGTGGTCGAGCGGTTTCATCGCCACCACCGAGCAAATTGCCACCCGCACCCGGCGCTGGCCGCTGTGGATCCGACCGGCACTGGCCGGCATCGTGATTGGCGGTCTGGCGCTTGTCGTGCCGGAGATCATGGGCACCGGTTACGACACTGTCAGCGCCAGTTTTCGCAGCGAATTGCCATGGACCATTCTGGCGCTCGCGCTCATCGGCAAAACCGTGGCAACCGCGCTTTGCAGCGGCATGAGTGTGCCCGGCGGCGCGATTGGCCCGTCATTGTTTATCGGCGCCACGCTCGGCGGGCTGGTGGGTACCGTCGTGACTTTGCTGCTGCCGGAACCGCATTCCGGCAGTGGCCTCTATGCCATGCTCGGCCTCGCTGCACTGATGTCGGCGACACTGCAAGCACCGATGGCAGCCTTGATGGCACTGCTCGAATTGACCGGCAATCCCAATATCATTCTGCCCGGCATGCTGACCGTGGTGATCGCCAATCTGGTGGTCAGCCATGGCTTCAAGCAGCGCTCGATCATTCACATGCTGTTGGCGCTTCGCGGGGTCGAGTTACGGGTGAGCCCGCTGCAACAGGTGTTGCGCCGCTCGGCGGTTGCCTCAGTAATGGACACCAGTTTTGTTTTGATCAGCCACCAGCTGAGCCGGCACGATGCCGAGCGGGTGTTGCGCGGTGAGCCGCGCTGGCTGCTGGTCCGAGAAGGCAACTGGCCGGTGGCGTTGATGCATGCCAATGATCTGGCCCGAGCACTGATCGAAGACACCGCCGAAACCATTCAATTGCTGGAAATCCCGGGTAAACGGGAGAATCTTGCCGCGGTCCATCTGCAGGCCACGCTGGCCGAAGCACTGGAAGCAATGGACGAAAAGAACGTCAACGCCTGTTACGTCTACCAACGTGGCCAGCAAGAGCGACTCGCCGGCATTGTTACCCGTGGCAAAATTGAAAGTTTCTACAGTTTCAAACAATGAACCGGCTGATTACGACGCTGGACGTGGCGCGAGCATCAGTCAACACCAGAACATTTTTGTCGCCTTTCGAACCGAGGAGCACCTGCTGTGTTGTGGATTAAAGCCTTTCACCTGATCGCCATGGTGACCTGGTTCGCCGGCCTGTTTTATTTGCCACGCCTGTTCGTTTATCACTGCCAGGTGAAAGACGCCGACAACAACGCCCGCTTCAAGATCATGGAACGCAAGCTGTTCTGGGCCATCACCACCCCCGGTGCCGTCGTCACCATAGCGCTCGGCGTAGCGGCGATTCACGGTTATGGCCTGGAGTGGTTCAAACAGCAGGGCTGGCTGCATGCCAAGCTGGTGTTTGTCGCGCTGCTGATAGGCTTTCATGTCTGGTGCGGCCGACTCATGCAAGACTTTGCTGCCGATCGCAACCGCCGCAGCGAGCGCTTTTACCGCGCCATCAACGAGATCCCGGTATTGCCATTGGTTGCCATCATCCTGCTGGCCGTATTGCGGCCGTTCTGAGCCAATCGTTCGGCATTGCCCAGTCGCAAATCGGCCACTGATCAGTGCCAGTCAGTCGGTCCGCCAGTCAACGCGTCGTTGGCAGGGGCGCCGCGCAGGAAATGGTGCTCCAATAACACCAGCCATGCTGTCAGTGTTGGGCAACGCGGCAGTTGATGCCCCTGCACGGCGCGGGTCAACAGCTCGTGCAGACGCAACAGCAAGCAACCGTCATCCAGTGTTCCGGGGATCAGTTCACGCGCGGCGATCAGCAGGCACTGGTGGGTGTCTGGCCAGCGCCAGTCGAGCAAGGCATCGATGATCTCCAGGGCCACATGCCAGCGCGCCAGCTGCAGGCGGCTATCGCTGCTTTCAATCAGCTCCGGACTGCTGTGCAGCTGTCGCCAGAGTTGCACGGCGGCTTCCGGATCGTGCCGGATGCGGTCGCGGTGTTGCGGACACAGCCACTGCGGACAGTGCGACTTCATGGCTGCAGCTCCGGCAACGCCGCATTTGACGTGGCTGCCTTGCCACGCTGGTCACCGCCGCTTTCCACCACCGCCAAGTCACGCAACCAGAGCTCGCGGAGCCAAACCTCCCGCACCAGCAATTTGAGCGCCAGTCGAACCGACACTCGCCGTCTGCCAGTGGCGGTACAAAGCCAGACGCGTTGACCACACCAGACATAATGCAGCCAGTCGGCACCGTTGGTGCCAAAACGCAAATGCAGTTGGCCTTCCCCGTCACTGACGGCCTGCAGATCACATTGCATGACTGGTCTCCCTGTTGGTGACGACGAGTCTAAATGCGATTGATTCTTATTTGCAAGCACTAAATGGCAGACCTTTCCTCTGCCCGGGCTGGCCGACCGGGCATAATGCCGCGGCTGACTTCATCACCGTTTCAGGACCGCCCTGCCCATGCCGCGCTCCCCCCGAGCCAAGACTGCCGGCGCGTCGGCTCGCCCCGGCACCGCCACGAGCGCGCTGCACCCGCGCAACCGTCATCACGGGCGCTACGATCTGGCCGCGCTGGCGGCGGCGGAACCCGCCTTTGCGGCCTTCGTTGTGCCCGGACCGGACAAGACCCTGACCATCGATTTCAGTAACCCGCTGGCAGTGACTGCCCTCAATCGCGCCCTGTTGCAGAACCATTACGGCATCAGTGACTGGGACCTGCCCCCGGGTTATCTGTGCCCCCCGATTCCGGGCCGGGCCGACTATGTGCATTACGCTGCCGACTTGCTCGCGGCCGACGCCGGCGGTCGACCACCGCGCGGTGAGGCGGTGCGTGTCCTCGATATCGGCACCGGTGCCAATCTGGTCTATCCGCTGCTCGGTCAACACGAATACGGCTGGTCGTTTGTCGGCACCGACATCGATGAACCGGCGCTACTCAATGCCGAACACATCCTGCACCGCAATCCGCAGGCAGCGACTCACATCAGCCTGCAGATGCAGGTGCACCGCGAACAGATGTTGCGCGGCATCATCCAGCCGGAAGAAAGGTTTGCCCTGACGCTCTGCAATCCGCCGTTCCACGCCTCGTTGGCTGACGCGCGCGCCGGCACCGAACGCAAATTGCGCGGATTGGCGGCCAATGCCGCAAAGAACGATTCGCCGTTGCAACAGCAGCGCGTTAAGCCGCGTGCAAACGACAACGCAGCCGCATTGAATTTCGGCGGTCAGACCGCCGAACTTACCTGCCCCGGCGGCGAACTGCAATTTATCCAGACCCTGATCGCCGAGAGTGTGCTGTTCAAAACACAGGTGCTGTGGTTCAGCACGCTGGTTTCCAAGTCGGCCAATCTGCCGGCAATTTATCGGGCCTTGGACAGCGCCGGTATCGACAGCCGAAAAACCGTGACAATGGCACAGGGGCAGAAGCAGAGCCGATTCGTCGCCTGGAGCTTTCTGCCGGCTGCGGTTCGCACTGAACGATTGCGTGCGTTGTCGCCAGCGCGCTGAAACCAATCCTGACCAGCACAGCACGGCTCGACAGATTTCTACGGCTGCCATATCAAATTCCCCTCCTTTTAATGAGGGGTTAGGGGTGGTTGCGGACATGGAAATCAGGCTATTCCTTGTCGGCTAGACCATTTCAGCCGGAGCCTAACCACCCCCAGCCCCTCCTTGCCAAGGAGGGGAGCATGAAAGCCTTACCTGAACGGAATCATCATTCCCGACATTGTTTCTACACCACAGCCTCGGCAGCAGCTGGCTCGTGCAGAAACTGCAGCCGGGCGAGATTGGCGTAGAGTGGGTTGTCACGCACCAGCTCGTCGTGCTTGCCAAGCGCCACCACCCGGCCATTTTCCATTACCGCAATGCGGTCGGCGTGGCGCACGGTCGCCAGCCGGTGCGCGATGATGAGCGTGGTGCGGTTCTGCATCAGACGGTCGAGCGCCAGCTGTACTTTCCGTTCGCTTTCGGCATCGAGCGCACTGGTCGCTTCATCGAGCAGCAGCACCGGCCGGTCGGCCAGCAAGGCGCGGGCAATTGCCAGCCGCTGGCGCTGCCCGCCAGAAAGCCGCACGCCGCGCTCGCCGAGCTGGGCATCGAGCCCGCCCGGCATCTGTTCGACAAAATCAAGCGCATAGGCAGCATCGAGGGCCGCACGGACCTCGGCATCACTGGCGTCGGGCCGGGCGAATCGCACGTTCTCGCGCACCGTGTCGGCAAAAATCACCGGCTCCTGTGGCACCAGCGCAATCTGTTTGCGCAAGGCTTGCGGATCGAGCGTGCACAAATCATTTCCGTCGAGTCGCACCGCACCGGTTTCCGGATCATAAAAGCGCAGCAGCAACTGGAATGCGGTGGTTTTGCCGGCACCGCTCGGGCCAACCAGTGCGATGCGCTCACCGGGTCGAACGGTCAGGGAAAATTCATTGAGTGCCGGCGTGTCTGGCCGGCTGGCGTAATGAAAGCGCACGGCATCGAATTGCAGCTCGCCGCGCGCCGGTGACGGCAGCGGCGCCGGACTGGCCGGCACGGGCACCGCCGTCGGCGTGTTCAGCAATTCCATCAGCCGTTCGGTGGCGCCAGCGGCGCGCTGCAGATCGCCAAACACTTCGCTGATGGTGCCGACCGCACTGGCGACAATCACCGCGTAAAACACGAACGCCGACAACTGGCCGGGACTGATGCGGCCGCTGATCACATCATGACCCCCGGTCCACAGAATGAAACCAATGGCGCCGAAGGCCAGCACGATGACAATCGCCACCAGCGCGGCGCGGGCGCGGATGCGCGCTTTGGCCGTGCTGAACACGGCATCGAGATGGCCGCTAAAACGCGTGCGCATCACCGGCTCGGCGACCGAGGCCTGCACCGTACGCACTTCGTGTATCGCTTCATCAAGAAACGCGCTGGCATCACCCAGACGAGCCTGGGCATCGCGGGCGAGATTTCGCACCTTGCGGCCGAATACGATGATTGGCACGACCACCAACGGCACGGCCAGCAGCACGAATACTGTTAGTTTCACACTGGTGAAAAACAGCATCACCAGACCGCCAATCAGCATCAGCGCATTGCGCAGCGCCATCGACAAGCTGGAGCCGATCACCGTTTCCAGCATCGTGGTGTCGTTGGTCAGTCGCGACAGTGCTTCGCCGGTGCGGGTGTTTTCGTAGAAGCTCGGCGACAACGTCAGCAGATGCTCGAACACCTGCTTGCGCAAATCGGCAATCACCCGCTCGCCAAGCCACGAGACGAAATAGAACCGGACATAGGTCGCCAGCGCCAGGACCAGCACCACCAGCAGGAAAAAGCCCATCGCTTGATTGAGTGCGGCTGGTTTGCCGGTGATGAGGCCCTGATCGATCACCGCTTTCAGGCCCTGACCGAGCACCAGAAAACTGCTGGCGGCGATCACCAGCGCCGTCAGCGCAATGGCAATCTGCTTGCGGTAAGGCTTGAGCAAATCAGCCAGTTTGGCCAGTTGGCCGAGCTCGGCCTTTGGGATGTCGTTCTTCGAAAATTCAGCAGGGGGCATGACCGGCTCCGGCGGCAACAGCTGCCGATCATGCGCCCGATTACCGCAAATTCAACCGCTGACCGCGACTGTTTGTGCCGCCGGAGCCGATCGAGCCGTTCCGGCTTTCAAGCCGAACAGTAGCCGCGTCACCGCCCAACGCTTGATGACAAGTTCATACAGGCCAAGGCTGATCGCGGCGGTGCCGGCCAATACCAACAGGTATTTCGCGCCCCAGCCCCACGGCAGCTGGATGATGAAATAGCCAATCACCACCGTCACGGTCTGGTGCAGGATGTAGACCGGATAACTCGCTTCACTCAGGTAACGCAGTGTCCGATTGCTGAACGACAGCCAGCGCTTACCGTAACCGAAGAACACCATCAGCCACGTCCAGGTGAACAGGTTGGCAGCAAAGGCATCGCCGACCGTGTCGTCATGCATGATGCCGACGCTTTCCAATGTCAGTACCAACACGATGATACTGATGCCCACCACCAACAGCTGCCGGCGCTTTTGCATCAACCACTCCCAGGCGCCCGGCAGCCAGCAAAGCAGCACGCCATAGCAAAACAGCAGCGCGTAGTGATTGAAAATGTACCAGTCGCTGATCAGGTTGTGCGACTCCGGAAACAGCGGCTTCAGAATCGCTTCATTGAGACCCAGCGGCAAGCCCAGTGCGTACAGCCAGTTGCCAGGCTTGAGCGAGAGGCGGCGCTCATTCAGCCATTGTGACTGGCGCAGATACTGAAATAGCGGCAACAGCATCAGACTGTAGACAAAGAGATAAGCAATAAACCACAGGTGATGCCAGCTGAAATCACCGACCGGATACGGCTGGAACTGCAGCACCTTCTCCGCGATGAAATCCAGATAGCCGCCATGCCACTGGCCTCTGAAAATGCGCTCGACAAACACTTGCGGCGGCACGATCAGAAACATGCCGGCGACCAGCGGTAGCAACAAGCGTAGCGTCCGTTCCTTCGCGACATAGCCCACGCTGCGCCGGCCGAGCGCAAACCAGATGCTGGCCCCGGCAATCACAAACAGCAACGGCATCCGCAGCCGGTGCGCGATATCCATCGGCATTTGCAGCACCGTGGCGGTCTCGGCATTCTCGATATGCCAGCCCCAACCGACAAACAACATGCCGGTATGGAACAGCAACAGAAAACCAATGGCGATCACGCGCAGCCAGTCGAGAAAATCAGCGCGCTCGCCGGATAGGACAACAGGGTTGGGGTGCATAAAGCCTCCGAGGCGGTAGGGGCACGGAGGCAGCTTCAGGGCAAACGCCGGTATCGGCAGCCAATTTGGGGTGAGCGGGACAGAACGGGGGTAAGCGGAGGTAGGGCGGATCATGCCCTGCCGATTGTTTGATTGGTCAAGTAATGGTGCGTCATGACGCACCCCATTTCATATACCTTACGCGCGTTCTCTCTACGTATCACTGGGCATGTCGTCCCATTCATAGGGTAAACCTACAATCCAATCAAGACTTTGACGGCGAAGCTGAATCTCTATTTCACTTAGAGGAAATTCGTTGCCGGCCAAGCGGGCCTGCCGAGCCGCCCAGTGCAGCCGATAATAAAGATCCGCCTCGGAGTAGATTTGCTCGAATGCACGAAGCTTTGCTCCAACAACTGCCCCTCGCCTTGGCGGAAAATGCGCAGCTAATGTATCCGGACACTCGCCCAAGGGATTCATTTCCACCAGACCAAGTGCCCATGCGCAGCCATGAACAGCGGCAAACTGCCAAGCCGCCCACGCGCGTTCGTGATCGGAAAATTTCTCCTGTTTAAGAAATATTTCCTCACGTGGCGTTAGATCCACCGTTAGCGTTGCTTCGGCCAGAAACTTCAGCATCTCCGCGCCCGAGCGACCATACCCAACGCCGACCAGGTGCGAGAGCACGCATGCTCGGGCAGAGACATCTCGCGCCGATCGAGGCTCTAGCTCTGACGGGTCCTCTATCGTCGGCAAATCCTCGTTGATCGTAACGCCGAGTAATCGCAAGCGAGCTTCATTGGCAAGTTTGACGTCATTTGGTTTCATCAAAAAGACTCAAAGATCAGTAGTCCACGTAGATACTATGCCGGCCACACCAGAAAAAGCTGCGTTAGCGTTCACGTTCTTTCCAGCAGCGCCAGTCCTGGGGGATTCTGCGTCGCCATTTCAACAACTCGTACGTTAGCAATGCCACCACGGAGATAATGAACCCTATGGCAACGACTGCTTCGGAGGCTCCTAGCCCCTTCAAAGCAAGCAATGCCGGTATGCCGACAAGACCGCACTTGATCTGCAACCACAACTTGGATGGTCCCGAAAGTTGCGAAGGGTGTTCATTTCGATAAAGCATGGTCTGGCATGCTGGGCAACGAATGCTGGAGAGGCCAAGCCGCCAAGTCCTTACCTCGTTATTGCATTTCGAGCATCGTTTATCCATCTGTTTCTCATTACGTATAACCCACACTGAAATTGTGGCGTTACTGCTTACCCAGCAAACGCAACAACTCCTCGTTATACCTTCTGCTCATCCTGACGGCGATGCCGCTCCGCAGCACAATCTCGTAGTCGCCTTTGAACAGCGGCTCCAGCCGCAGGATTTCACGCAGGTTGACGGCGGCGGATTTGTGCACGCGGACGAACTGGCGGCTGTCGAGTTGGCTGAGCAGATCCTGCAGGGTGCGACGCAGGGTGTAGCGGGCGCTGTCGGTGTGCAGGTGCAGGTAGTTGTCGTCGGCTTCGCACCAGTGGATGCGGTCGACGTCGAGCAGTTGCAGGCCTTCGCCAACCGGTACCAACAAGCGATTCAGCGGGCCTTGTTGTTGCTGCAGATCGCGGGCGATTGGCACGGCGGCGCTCGCGACTCCGCCTTGCAGTCGCTGCTCGACCCGATTCAGCGTCCGCTGCAAACGCTCCTTGTCGTAGGGTTTGAGCAGGTAATCGACGGCGTTGAGTTCGAAGGCCTTGACCGCGTGTTCGTCAAACGCGGTAACGAAGACAATCAGCGGAGCTGGGTCGCTGTCGAGTTGGGCGGCCACTTCCAGACCACTGAGCCCCGGCATCTGGATATCCAGCAAGACCAGATCCGGTTGCAAGGTGGCGATCTGCTCGGCAGCTTGCAAGCCGTTGTCCGCTTCACCTATCACGGTGAACGCAGGCTGCGCGCCGAGCCAGCGTTGCAGCTTGGCGCGGGCGGGCGCTTCGTCATCGACAATCAGCACGCGGATCATGGAAACACCGGTAATGTCAGGCGGACACGGTGATGCTGGGCGGTTTGCTCGACCTGCATGGTGGCGCGCTCGCCATACAGCGTCTGCAGCCGCTCGCGGCAATTGCGCAGGCCGATGCCGGTGCTTGACGGTGCGTTTGCTGTTGGCAGCGGGACGCTGTTTTCGATACACAGTTCCAGCAGTGGCTCGCGGTCCGTTGCACTGACGCGTTTTGCCATAACCGAGATCGTTACCGGCTCGCGGCTGCGTTCAACCGCATGCTTGAAGGCGTTTTCCAGCAGCGGTTGCAGCAGCAGCGCTGGCACGAGCAGGTCCAGGCAGTCGTCGGTGATCTGCCATTGCAAAACCGCACGCGGACCAAAGCGTTCGCTCATGATCTCGGCGTACAGCGTGGCGAGCTGCAATTCATCGCGCAGTGGCACGGTGTTGTGTTCACCGAGAGTCAGGCTGGCGCGCAGCAGATCGGCGAGGCGGATCAGCAGGCGATCGGCCCGGTCGACATCGCTGTGCATGAACGACGAAATGGTGTTCAGCGTGTTGAACAGGAAATGCGGTTGCAGCTGGGCTTTCAGTTGCTGCAGTTTGGCGTCGGTGAGCGCCTGCTGCAGCGCATGCAGGCGGGTTTGCTGATCGCGCCAGGCCAGGAATGAATGCACGCCAAACAGCACGCCAACCCAGAGCCCCATGAACAGGCCAAGCTTGATGGTTTCATACGGCCAGATCTGCCAGAGCGGCGGATGCATGTAGTCGGCACCGAGTGCGGCATAGACCAGATGGCGCAGGCTGTAAGCCAGCGCAATGAACACGGTGGAAGCGACCGGCAGCCATTTCAGGTGTTGCCAGAACCAGCGCCACGGCTGGTTCAGCAGGTGTTGCTGGCGACGGCCATACCAAAGCTGCAGCAGCATCAGGCCGGTGCCAATCATTGCCGAGCTGCCTTCCCAGACCAGCGGCTGCCACCAGTGGATGGCGTCGTCATCCCAGTTGTCCTGGACGGCGACGGCAATCATCAGCAACCAGAACACGCCCCACAGCGTCCACAGCGCCCGCCGCAGCGAGGCCGGCCAGTTCGCCAGTGGTGGTTCCGGCTGGCCGTCGCGCATCAATCGACCTCGACCATTTCGAAGTCTTCCTTGCGGGCGCCGCAGTCCGGACAGACCCAGTTCATCGGGATGTCGTCTCGGTTCGGGTTTGCCGGCGGGCGCATCAATCGACCTCGACCATTTCGAAGTCTTCTTTGCGGGCGCCACAGTCCGGGCAGACCCAGTTCATCGGGATATCGTCCCAGCGGGTGCCGGGCGCGATGCCGTCATCCGGCCAGCCTTTCTCTTCTTCATAAATCCAGCCACAGACCAGGCACATGAACTTGCGGTAGGGCACAGCGATTTCTCCAGCAAAACGACGGTTGGCGGCATTGTAGTGGGCAGCTGCCGGACCTGCCCGGCTTTTGGGGTGAGCGGGCGGTGCCAATCGGCATGGTCAGATTTTGGCCACTGGTGTGCCGCAGGCCGGGGAACCCGAGCAAGCGGCCCACAGCACCGGCTGCTCCGGTCGGGCGCTCTGCTATCATCGGCGTCCATTCTTTTTCGGAACGTAAGTCATGCCCGGCCCCCTTCCCCCTGTCGTTCTTTGTTTTTCCGGTAACGACCCCTCCGGCGGCGCTGGCATTTCGGCTGATATCGAAACCCTGGTCAGCCTCGGCTGCCACTGCGCGCCGGTGATCACGGTGTTGACCGTGCAGGACACCAGCAACATCCACGAATTCGAGCCGGTTGAGCCGGATCTGATCAAGGCCCAGGCGCTGGCGATTCTGCGCGACCTGAATGTCGCCGTGATCAAGATTGGCCTGCTCGCCAATCCTGCCGTGGTCAGTACCATTGCCGAGATCGTCAAGAACCATCCGAACATTCCGGTGGTGGTGGACCCCATTCTCGCGGCCGGCGGCGGCACCGTTACTGCCGACGAGATTTTTATCCGGAGCCTGAAGCGCGAGTTGCTGCCATTGGCCACCTTGGCCACGCCAAATGCACGCGAAGCACGCCAGCTGTTTCCAGACGCGGACTCACTTGAGCAGTGCGCCGAAGAGCTGCTCGATCTCGGCTGCGAGAATGTGTTGATCACCGGCGCCGATGAGCCGACCGTGGTCGTGCATAACACGCTGTACAGCGCCGAGTTCGAAACCGAAACGTTTCACTGGGAACGCTTGCCGGCGATGTATCACGGCTCCGGTTGCACGCTTGCCTCGGCGTGTGCCGGCTTGATGGCACAGGGGCTGAACTTGTTTGAAGCGGTCAGCGAAGCACAGGAATACACCTTCAATGCGTTGAAGGAAGGACATGCGCTGGGCGCCGGCCAGCTGTTGCCCAATCGGTTGTTCTGGGCGCAAACGCGCGAAACAGAAACCGACACCGAAACCGAAGAAGTCGAAAAGGAATGAAACCGCTGCGGCCCGCCAACCAGTCCTCGGATTGGTTGGCAGGCCGCATGACCATCATCACTCGATGCACCGGCACGGCCCACCTCGACAACGCACCAGAATGAGTCGCCCAAACAAGCCGTTCGAATTGCCCGCCTGAATCGACGCTGCTGATCCGACCTTTTGGGGCTCCGTTTCGGCACGTATGCACCAGTAAAGTGCCACGAGCGTTTTCGCTGCGCTGCAGCGAATTTCCCGATCATTTCTGCTCTACAAAACTCTACAAAAAAGTGGCGCCCTACCCGTTGCTTTCCGTTTACGTCAGGTCTATTTTTGGCGCCGCATTTAATAAAACAACAATGCTTCACCTTCGTGCATTACCACGCACTGCGTGGATTCGATGGGTCGTCACCAGGGCTGGAGGGCTCCATGTTGTCGACTACTACGGTGTCACTGCTGTGGCACCACCACATCTTGCAATCCATCACGTCAAATTGTTGGCGATGGCGATGTTCGTCGCTCACGCCAGCCAATTCGAGTTGACGCTTCCCTGATTCGCTTCGGCTGAACACGTGCAAACGATACCGCGCGTGGGACATTCCTTTTTGTTTTACCGAATTCGGCGGCTCGCAAAGCGCCGGGTAGAGGACACGTGCGTCTCACGCGCACGTTTTTATGCAACGCCAGGAGAACACCACATAATGAAAACAGTCATCAAACCAACGCTGATCGCAGCAGCAGTTTTTTGCGCATGCGCCAGCAACGCCGCAGAAATTCGCGGCCTGAATGCACCAAACGTAATCCCGAACCGTTACATCGTCGTGTTCAAAGACAATGCAATGGTCGCGACCAACGGGGTGCAACGCAATGCGGCAGCGGTCGCCATGGACATGAATCGCCGTTACGGCGCTTCGGTAGAGCGCTCGTTTGAACACGCGTTCAAGGGTGCCGTGGTGGTCATGGATCATGGCAACGCCATGAAACTGGCCAATGACCCGTCGGTCGCTTTCGTTGAGGCGGACGCCATCATTCGGCTCGACGCCACCCAGAGCCCGGCCACCTGGGGTCTTGATCGCATCGATCAAACCAGCCTGCCGCTGAACAACAGCTACACCTATCAGAACAGCAGTGGCGTGCACGCCTACATCATCGACACCGGCATTCGTTCGACCCACAGCCAATTCTCCGGTCGGATGGGCAATGGTTATGACGCGATGGGCGATGGCAACGGCACCAATGACTGCCAGGGTCACGGCAGCCATGTGGCCGGCACCGTCGGTGGTACCACCCATGGTGTTGCCAAGAGCGTGACGCTGCACCCGGTGCGCGTGCTTGGTTGCGATGGCAGCGGCACCAACTCTGGCGTGATCGCCGGTATCGACTGGGTCCGTTCCAATCACACCAAGCCAGCCGTGGCCAACATGAGCCTCGGTGGTGGTGCTTCGTCGGCAGTGGACACAGCGGTTGCCAACCTGGTCAGCGCCGGTGTCACCACCGTTGTTGCTGCGGGCAACGACAGCGCCAACGCCTGTAACTACTCACCGGCGCGCGCACCGAGCGCGATCACTGTCGGTTCGACCACCAACACCGATGGCATGTCGAGCTTCTCGAACTACGGCTCCTGCGTTGATATTTTCGCACCGGGCTCGAGCATCGTTTCGGTTGGCATCAGCAGCAACACTGCTACCGCCACCTTGTCGGGCACATCGATGGCGTCGCCGCACGTTGCTGGCGCTGCCGCGCTGTACCTGTATGCCAACCCGAACGCTACGCCGTCGGCAGTCGCCACTGCGCTGGTCAACAACGCCTCATCGAACAAGATCACCGGCATTCCGTCCGGCCCGAACAAGCTGCTGAGCACGGTGTTCTTGAACGGTGGCACCCCACCGCCGCCGCCGCCGCCCCCGCCGCCGCCGAGTGGCAGCAGCGAGACCGAGCCGAACAACTCGACCTCGGCCGCCAATGCGATTGCCAGCAACCAGACCTTGAATGGCACGATGTCCGCCAGCTCGGATACCGACTATTTCAAACTGACCTTGGGTGCCGGCAAATCGCTGACCGCGACGCTGACCCCGAACAGCACGTCTGACTATGATCTGATCGTGTACAACTCGTCAGGCACCGAAATCGGCCGCAGCGAGAAGGGCACCGGACTGGTCGATTCGGTCACGGTCACCAACACCGGTACGTCGGCGTTCGTTCGCTACATCCGTGTGGTGTATTACAGCGGCGCCACCGGCACCAGCGGCACCTACACCGTCAAAGCGGCCTATTGATCGACGAGCGTGCCGGCATTGCCGGTACGCTAACGATTAAAACAACCGCTTAGCGGCATCACGACGGCCCGCGGCAGCTACTGCCGCGGGCTTTTTTTCTTGCCGGCTCGCTGCAGCGAACTTGCACCCTTGCGCAGGTACTACAAAACTCTACAAAAATTTACCCGCAAACCCGTTGCTTTCCACCAAGCACAGGTCTAGTTTTTTCCCAGCTGTCTGTTCAACAAATTCTCCATCATGTCTTACCGCAAGTGAGCGGGTATGAATGGTCGTCGCTTGGGTCAGGAGGACTTATGCTGTCGGCTCGTTTTGCTCAGCTTCCCTTCATCCGTCCCGAAATCGCACTGTTCACGGTTCTTGTAGCGCGCTGGCGTTAGCCTGCTCGCTCGATTTTCACACTCCAAATCAGTTCAAAGGAATTCGGCCAGCCGTCGATAGAGCCGGAGGGCGGCGTACGCCATGGGCGTCACGCCATTTCTACGCTAGGAGAGAGTGTCACAATGAAAACTGTGCTCAAGCCAACGCTTGTCGCCGCCGCCGTGATTTTCGCGTGCGCGGTACAAGCCGGAGAAATTCGCGGGCTCAATGCCCCCAATGTCATTCCGAACCGCTACATCGTCGTGTTCAAGGACAACGCGATGATGACCGCGCAAGGAACGCCACGCAGTGCTGCTGTGGTTGCCGGCGAGTTGAACCGCCGTTACGGTGCCGCAGTCGAGCGTGCATATGAACATGCCCTGCGCGGTGCGGTGGTGGTGATGGATCATGGCAACGCGATGAAGATGGCCGATGACCCGTCGGTCGCCTTTGTCGAAGCGGATGCAGAGGTCCGCATCATCGCCACCCAAAGTCCGGCCACCTGGGGCATTGATCGCATTGATCAAACCGATCTGCCGCTCAACAACAGTTACACCTATCAGGCCAGCAATGGCGTTCATGCCTACATCATCGACACCGGCATTCGGGCCACGCACAACGAGTTCACCGGCCGGATGAGCACTGGCTATGACGCCATTGGTGATGGCAATGGCACCAATGATTGCCAAGGTCACGGCACGCACGTTGCCGGTACCGTCGGCGGCACCACTTATGGTGTGGCCAAGAACGTCACGCTGCACGCTGTTCGCGTGCTGAACTGTTCGGGTAGTGGCACCAATTCCGGCGTCATTGCCGGGATGGATTGGGTCACGGCCAATCACACCAAACCGGCTGTGGCCAACATGAGTCTGGGCGGTGGCGCGTCTTCGGCCGTGGATACTGCGGTCGCGAACATGACCAATGCCGGTGTTGTTACCGTCGTTGCGGCGGGTAACGACAGCGGCAACGCCTGCAGTTATTCACCGGCACGGGCACCGAGTGCCATCACCACCGGCTCTACCACCAGCTCCGATGCCATGTCGAGCTTCTCCAACTCCGGTTCTTGCGTTGATATTTTTGCGCCCGGCTCGAGCATCTTGTCCGCCGGTATCAGCAGCAATACCGCGACCGCAACGCTGTCTGGAACGTCGATGGCGTCACCCCATGTCGCCGGTGCAGCCGCGCTGTATCTGTACGCCAACCCGAC
Source organism: Permianibacter sp. (assembly GCA_041914645.1). Lineage (GTDB taxonomy): Bacteria > Pseudomonadota > Gammaproteobacteria > Enterobacterales > Permianibacteraceae > Permianibacter. The sequence goes on along the minus strand of JAYSCY010000006.1, from coordinate 293,104 downwards.
CGCCACACCGTCGGCAGTGACGACGGCGTTGGTCAACAACGCGTCCAACAACAAAATCACCGGCATTCCGTCCGGCCCGAACAAGTTGCTGAGCACGGTGTTCCTGAATGGTGGTACGCCGCCGCCGCCACCTCCGCCGCCACCGCCGCCGCCGGGTGGTGACACGCTCAGTGACGGTGTCCCGGTGACCGGCCTTGGCCTTAGCACGGGGGCAACCCGGACCTGGACCATGGCGGTTCCGGCTGGCGCCAGCAATCTGAGCTTCAATATCAGTGGCGGTAGTGGTGATGCCGATCTGTACGTGCGGTTTGGCAGCGCCCCCACCACCAGCGCTTATGACTGCCGCCCGTACTTGAATGGCAATAACGAAACCTGCTCATTCGCAGCGCCACAAACCGGCACGTACTACGTGATGCTGCGCGCCTACTCGACCTTCTCTGGCGTATCGCTGGTTGGCAACTACGACATTGGCGGCGGTGGCAGCAGTTTCGAAAACACCACCGACTATGCCATTCCGGACAACAACACCACCGGCATCAGCAGCCCGATCGCGGTGACCGGTGCTGGCAGCTCCGGCACGGTATCGGTCGACGTCAATATCGTTCACACCTACAAGGGCGATCTGATCGTTGATCTCATTCACCCGGATGGCACGGTCTACAACCTGCACAATCGCACGGGCGGCAGCGCCGACAACATCGTCCAGACCTTCTCGGTCAATGTTGGCAGCAAAGCCCGCGCCGGCACCTGGAACCTGCGGGTGCGCGATCGCGCGGCCGTGGATACCGGCTATATCAACAGCTGGAAAATCACGTTCCCTTGAGCGTGTTGACGCGGCTCCAGGCCCCATGAATGAAAAGGGGTCGTGATCGTCGTCAAGCAAAACGGGCTCGCACTGCGAGCCCGTTTTCTTGTGACTTCCCGAATCGCTGGCACTTGCCTAGGTCATGCCCCAGTGCAATAGCGCGGCGAACCCCAGCACCGGTACGCCGTACACCACGCCGGCAAACATCAGCAACACCGGATGCGGGCTGCGCTGTGGCGACAAGCGCCGCTCGGAGGGGTCCAGACTGACCTGATCTTCCAATTCGCTGCATTCGCGGACTTCACCGCTTTCCGACAGCCGGTTCTGGGCCCGCAATGCCCCAACAGACAATAACAACGACGCCGGCACCCGACACCTCCCTGAGCGCATATCCTGTTGCCCGCGCACTTTGTATCGTTTTGTATCAGCGGTCAAGACGGCTGAATAATTCCGTCGTCACGCTGGCGACGCCCCGGGCAAGTCCGGACAATGGCACCGTCTGGTTACAAGGAATGCTGTCGATGTCGCTGACCGGCCTCTATGTGATTACCGATCCCGCACTGTTGCCGGCCGACCGGCTGCTGGCTGCCGTCAGTGCGGCGCTGCGCGGTGGCGCCCGACTGGTGCAATACCGCGACAAACCGGCAACGGCAACCGAGCGGTTCACACGCGCCAGCGCCCTGCAGCAGCTGTGCCGGCAGCACGGTGCCCGCCTGCTGATCAATGATGATGTCGAATTGGCGCGGGCAGTGGATGCCGACGGCGTTCATCTCGGCCAGTCGGATGGCGACCTGGCCGCCGCCCGGGCCGCCCTGCCCGGAAAGCTGCTGGGCGTCACCTGCCATGGCTCGCTGGAGCTGGCCGAACGGGCTGCTGCCGCCGGCGCGGACTACCTGGCCTTTGGCCGCTTCTTTCCGTCCCGGACCAAACCATCGGCACCGCCCTGCCCAGTGGCCACGCTCACCGTCGCCCGTACCCGGTTCGCCCTGCCCTTGCTTGCGATTGGTGGCGTGACCCCGGACAATGGCGCCCAGCTCAGGGCGGCCGGCGCCGACCTGCTCGCCGTCATCCACGGTGTATTCGGCGCCGACGATATCGAGGCGGCAGCACGGCGGTATTCGACGCTGTTCGAATAATCCTGCCGTAGACAACCGGACAGCGTTCCCCGTAAACCGGATTGGCCGTCAGCCGTAATCCGGGTTTGCGAAGCAAACGTCACCGGCAATCGTCTGCGGTGCCGGCCCACAACCAACCCGCTTCGTGCATCACCCATTTATTGGCACCGCGACCAGCCGGTGCCTTTCAACAACCGAACCGCGGAACCCGCACCATGAATGTGCTCGGCAGTCACATCCTCTCGGTCCAACAATTCGACCGCTCCAATATCGAATCACTGTTTCAGGTCGCCGACACCATGCGGCCCTATGCCCGCCGGGAAAAAATGACCACGGTGCTGAACGGCGCCATTCTCGGCTCGCTGTTTTTCGAACCCTCGACCCGCACCCGCGTTTCATTCGGCTGCGCGTTCAACCTGCTGGGTGGCGAGGTGCGGGAAACCGTTGGCATCGAAAGCTCGTCGCTTGCCAAAGGTGAGTCGCTGTACGACACCGCCCGGGTGCTGTCCGGTTATTCCGATCTGATTGTCATGCGGCATCCGCAACCGGGCTCCGTTGCCGAGTTTGCCAGCGCCTCGCGGGTACCGGTCATCAACGGCGGCGACGGCGCCAACGAGCACCCATCGCAAGCCCTGCTTGATTTGTACACCATGCAGCAGGAGATGGCTGGCCAGAGTCGTGGCATCGACAACCTGCGCATCGCCATGGTTGGCGATCTGAAACACGGTCGCACGGTGCACTCGCTGTCGCAACTGCTCTGCCTGTATCGCAACATCAGCTTTGTGTTCGTGTCGCCCAAGGCGCTGGCCATGCCGGAAGAAATCACCGAGCGGCTGATCGCTGCCGGCCATACCGTCGTCGAAACCGAAGATCTGGCAGTCGGCATCGCCAATGTCGACATCATTTACCAAACCCGCATTCAGGAAGAACGCTTCACCAGCAAGGACGAAGCCAACCAGTATCGCGGTCGCTTCCGGATCAACCAGTTCGCCTACTCGCAATTCTGTCAGCCGAGCACCGTGATCATGCACCCGCTGCCGCGCGACTCGCGCGCCGATGCCAATGAACTCGACAATGATCTGAACGACAACCCCAACCTCGCAATCTTCCGCCAGACCGACAACGGCGTGCTGGTCCGGATGGCGCTGTTTGCCAGCATTCTTGGCGTGTCGAAAGAGATCGACAAATACAGCCGACCGATTAGCTGGAAGAATGTGCGGAAAGGCTGATTAAGCACAAGATCATGCAATGGCGTTCCGGCGAACGCCGGAGTCCCATTTTCCTTCCGAACTGGAATGGGCGGAAAACCCGCTCCCGGAAACAGAATTAATTGAGGTCCTTTATGTCCCGTTCTGAACAACTCTTCACCCGCGCCCAAGCTTCTATCCCCGGCGGCGTCAATTCGCCAGTGCGCGCGTTCCGCCAGGTAGGCGGCACCCCGATCTTTTTCAAAAAGGGTGAAGGTGCGTACCTGTGGGACGAAGACGGCAAGCGCTATATCGATTACGTCGGCTCCTGGGGCCCGGCCATTCTCGGTCATGCACATCCAGATGTGATCAACGCTGTTTGTGATGTCGCCAAAAACGGTTTGTCGTTTGGTGCACCGACCGAGGCCGAAATCATCCTCGCCGAGCGCGTCAAGGCGCTGATGCCGAGCATCGAGCTGGTCCGCATGGTCAGCTCGGGTACCGAAGCCACCATGAGCGCGATCCGTCTGGCACGTGGCTACACCAACCGCAACAAACTGCTGAAATTCGAAGGCTGCTACCACGGCCACTCGGATTCGCTGCTGGTGAAAGCCGGCTCGGGCCTGCTGACTTTTGGCGAACCGTCGTCACCGGGCGTGCCGGCCGATTTCACCAAGCACACGCTGGTCGGCGAATTCAACAATCTGGAAAATGTCCAGGCTCTGTTCAAGCAACACGGCAGCGATATTGCCTGCGTGATCGTCGAGCCGGTGGCCGGCAACATGAACCTGTTGCCGCCAGTGCCGGGCTTTCTTGAAGGCCTGCGCAAACTGTGCGACGAGTACGGCAGTGTGCTGATTTTCGATGAAGTGATGACCGGCTTTCGGGTTGCACTCGGTGGCGTACAGGCCATGTATGGCATTACCCCGGATCTGACCACGCTCGGCAAAGTGATTGGCGGCGGCATGCCGGTCGGTGCGTTTGGCGGCAAACGCGCAATCATGGAAAAGCTGTCACCGCTCGGTCCGGTGTATCAGGCCGGCACATTGTCCGGCAACCCGGTCGCCATGGCCGCTGGCCTCGTTACGCTTGATCACGTTGCCAAGCCGGACTTTCACGCCAAACTTACCGCCAGCACCGAGCAGCTGATGGCAGGATTTCAGCAAGCCGCCGACGCTGCCGGTGTTGCACTGACCACTCGCTCGGTCGGAGGCATGTTCGGCTTTTTCTTCACTGACAAAACAGTTTGGCGTTACAACGAAGCGACTGCCTGCGACATTCCGGCGTTCAAGCGTTTCTTCCACCTGATGCTGGCCGAGGGCATTTACCTGGCGCCGTCGGCCTTTGAGGCCGGTTTTGTTTCAGCCGCACACAGCGAAGCCGATATTGCGGCCACCGTTGCTGCTGCCGAGCGTTGCTTTCGGGCGCTGAAAGCCTGAGCGCATTCTTGATGCGCTGATTACTTCTCATAAAAAAACAGCGACCAAAGGGTCGCTGTTTTTTTTACCACACAGGCAACCGGTTGGCTCAACCCTGGTCACTGGCGTTGCTGTTTGCTTCCGCGACGGCTGCCTGCCAGCCACCACCCAGTGCACGGTAAAGCGCCACCGTTGCGTTAATCTGCTCCAGTTGCGCCTGCACCTGAGTTTGCTCCACCAGCCGCAATTGCCGTTCGACATCCAGCAGCTCCAGATAGCCGATACGGCCGGCGTCATAGCGCAGTTTGGCGACCCGATAAGCATTGCCAAGCGCGTCGACCCGACGCTGCTGCGCGGCCTGGATTTCGCGCGTCGCACTGAGGGTAACCAGCGCGTCCAGTGTCTCCTTGAACGCGGTTTGCACCGTGTTGACGTAGGCAGCAGCCTGCGCCTGCGCGTTGGCTTCGGCAGTGCCGACATTGGCCTCGACGCGATACAGACTGGTCAACGGCTGTGACAACCCCAACGCGGCTTCCCAAGTCCGCGCCGGCGCATCCAGCACGCTGCTGAGCGCACCGGACACACCACCCGCGAAACCGGTCAGCGACAGCGACGGCAGATAATCCGCCTTGGCGACACCGATGCGCGCGTTGGCAGCTTGCAACCGCGCCTCGGCTTGCCGGACATCCGGCCGGCGTGACAACAGCGCCGACGGCAAATCCATCGGGATCTCCGGCGCGGTCGGCAAACTTGCCGCCGGATCGCTGACTGCACCGTTCCAGCCGGCCACCATTTCTTTCGGCGACTGGCCACGCAGCACCGCCAGCGCGGTCAACACTTTCGCCCGCGCCATTTTCTGCACCGGCAATTGCGCCGCCACGGCTTCCGCTTCGCTGCGTGCCTGCTCGAAGTCATACGGCGAGATGAGGCCGCTATCCAGACGCTTCTGCTGCAATCGAACGTTTTCCGTGCGGGTGCGCAAGGTCTGTTCGCTCAGGCCAATCTGTTTGTCGAGCGCCTTCAGTTCAAAATAGGCCTGCGCCACATTCGCCGCCAGCGCGGCACGCACGGCATCAAATGCCGCGACATTGCCGTTGAGCTCGGCCAACGCCGCTTCGTTGGCACGGCGGATCTTGCCCCACAGATCGATCTCGTAATCCAGCATCAAGCCGGTCTGATAGCTGGTTGTCTTGAGCGGCTGGCCAGTCGGCGTCATGGCTTCGCTGGCGCGGGTGCGCGTCCCAGCCACGCCAAGATCAACCGTCGGCCAGTAGTCGGCACGCGCCAGTTGCAATTGCGCAGCGGCCGCTTCGACTGATGCCACAGCCACTTTCAGATTGCTGTTGTTGGCAAAGCTTTCTTCAATCAGCGCGGTCAGCACCGGATCATTGAAACTCAGCCACCAACGGGAGAGCTCCGTGCTGGCCGCCACAGGCGCCTGCTGCCATTGATCAGGCAGCGCCAATTCCGGGCGCTGGTAATCCGGGCCAATGGCACAGGCAGTCAGCACCGATGCGGTCAGCAACGACAACGCGAGCCGCATGGTGTTCGATCTGGCTTTCGATTTGACATGTAATTTAGTCATGGCGAAGCTCCGGTTTCACGGCCGCACTGACTCGCGAGCGTCGAATGCGGAAATCGCTAATCAGTTTGAAGAACAGCGGCACAAAGAAGATCGCGAGGAAAGTCGCGGCCAGCATGCCACCCATAACGCCGGTACCGACCGAGACCCGGGCGCCGGCACCGGCACCCGATGAGAAGGCCAGCGGCAGCACGCCGAGAATGAACGCCAGCGAAGTCATCAGAATCGGCCGGAACCGCAACCGTGCGGCTTCCATGGCCGCTTCGACCGTTCCCATGCCCTCGTGCTTCTTCATCATCGCGAACTCGACAATCAGAATGGCGTTCTTGGCGGCCAGACCGAGCAAGGTCACCAGACCAATCTGGAAGTAGACGTCATTGGTCATGCCACGGGCCCAGACGGCCACCAGCGCACCGAACGTTCCGAACGGCAACGCCAGCAGCACCGACAGCGGCAGCGACCACTTCTCGTACTGCGCAGCCAGGATCAGGAACACCATGATCGCGGCCAGACCCAGTGCAATACCGCTCGAACCATCCGATTTTTTCTCTTGGAACGACGCGCCGCTCCAGTCGTAGCTGAAATCGCTCGGCAGTGTTTCCTTCAGCAACTGCTCAACCCGTTCGATCGCCTGACCCGACGACACGCCCGGCTTGCCACTGCCGAAAATTTTGACGGCCGGCAAGTTGTTGAAGCGATCCTGCGAGTCCGGACCGGCGGTGTACTTCACCGTCGCAAACGCCGACAGCGGAATCATCTTGCCGCGCTCGGAACGCACGTAGATTGCCCCGATGTCTTCCGGCCGGGTTTTGTAATCCGGATGGGCCGACATCAGCACCTGCCAGGTGCGGCCGTATTTGTTGAAGTCATTGACGTAATACGAGCCAAGCGTCGCCGACAGCGTGTTGAACGCTTCGTCAATCGATACGCCGAGCGCTTTTGCTTTCTCGCGGTCGACATCGACATACAACTGCGGGGTGCCGGCACGCCAGAGTGTCGCCACGTTCATCAGCAACGGATCCTGGTTGGCCTTGGCCAGGAACTGCTGGGTGACTTCCTGCAGCTTCTTGGAACCGCCTTCACCACGGTTCTGGATGAACAACTCAAAACCACCGGCAGCGCCCAATCCAAATATCGGTGGCGGGTTGAATGCCAGCACCAATGCTTCCTTGATGTGGCCGGTCTTCATGTAGACCTCGCCAACGAGCATGTCGGTGTTGACGCCGGGGCGCTCATCCCAATGCTTCTGGGTCACGAAAATGGTGGCTGCGCTGTTCTTGTAGCCACCACCGAGGAAATCGAAACCGGTGAAGGCAATCGCGTAGGCGTTGGCGTCGTTCGATTTGATCGCATCGACCACGTCTTTCACGACAGCATCGGTACGATCCAGCGTGGCACCATCCGGCAACATCACGGCGGTCATGAACCAGCCCTGATCTTCATTCGGCACCAGCGAACCCGGGGTCGCTTTCCACAGCCAGCCGGTTGCCAGCACCATGCCGCCGAACAGGACCACGCCAAGCACCGCCCGCTTCAGCATCCACGCGACACCCTGACCATAGCGATGGGTGACCCGCTCGAACCAGTGGTTGAAGGCATCGAAGAACCGGTTCGGCGTTTTGTGTTCGTGCTTCAAGATCAGCACACACAGTGCCGGCGTCAGCGTCAGCGCGACAATGCCAGAGATGATCACGGCAATCGAAATGGTGATTGCGAACTGGCGATAGAGCTCGCCGGCCAGACCGCCAAGGAAGGCAATCGGCACGAACACGGCGGTCAGCACCAGTACGATCGCCACAACCGGGCCTGTGACTTCCTGCATGGCCTTGATGGCGGCTTCGTACGCCGACAGTTTTTCCTCGTGCATGATGCGCTCGACGTTTTCGAGCACGACGATAGCGTCATCCACGACGATACCAATGGCCAGCACCATGCCGAACAGCGTCAGCGTATTGATCGAGTAGCCGAGCATATGCAGACCGGCAAAAGCACCGATCAGTGACACCGGCACCGCAATGGTCGGGATCAGCGTTGCCCGCCAGTTCTGCAAGAACAGGAACACCACCAGGAACACCAGCACCATCGCTTCGGCCAGCGTCTTCAGCACTTCCTTGATCGACACCTCAACAAAACGGGTGGTGTCAAACACCACAGTCTTGGTCAGTCCGGCCGGGAACCGCTCGGCCAGTTGATCCATATTGCTGTTGACTTCATCGGCCACCGCCAGCGCGTTGGCGCCCGGTTGCAGGAAGATGCCGACAAGCACCGCAGTCTCGCCATTGACCCGGCCACGGAATTCATAATCTTTCGAACCCAGCTCGACATCGGCAACGTCCTTCAAGCGCACCAGCGACCCATCCGGATTGGCGCGCACGATGATCTGCTTGAATTCTTCGGCATCGGCCAACCGGCCCTTGCTGGTGATGGTGTAGACCAGTTGCTGGCCATTGCCGACCGGCGGCTGACCGACCTTGCCCGGTGCGAACTGGGCGTTCTGCTCTTGAATCGCCGCCGCCACTTCCGTAGTGGTCAGTTTCAGTTTGGTCAGCTGATCCGGCTTCACCCAGATCCGCATCGCGTAATCCTTGGCACCGAAAATCTGCACGTTGGTGGTGCCGGGAATGCGCTTGATGCGGTCAAGCACGTTCATCGTAACGTAGTTGGAAATGGTGACGTCATCGAGGCTGCCGTCCGGCGACGCGAACGCCACCACCTGCAGGAACGATGATGAGCCTTTTTCCACCGTCACGCCTTGCCGACGCACTTCCTGCGGCAAGCGCGCCTCGGCCTGCTTGACCCGGTTGTTGACGTTCAGTGCCGCCTTGTCGACATCGGCGCCGATTTCAAAGGTGACTTCAATCTGCACCACGCCGTTCGATGCCGAGGTCGACTTCAGATACAGCATGTCTTCGACACCGTTGATCTGGTTTTCCAGCGGCGCCGCCACCGTTTGCTCAAGCACGTCGGCCGACGCGCCCGGATAGACGGCAGTGACCGTCACCACCGGCGGCGCGATTTCCGGATACTGCGCAATCGGCAGCGTCCGCATCGCGGCAAGGCCGGCGAGCACGATAAAGAGCGACAGCACGGTGGCAAACACCGGGCGGTCGATAAAGAAACGCGAAAACATAATCAGGGTTCCTTACGCGTATGAAGTGGTCCGGCTCAGCCGGCCGGAACAGCGGCGTGATCAACGGCGTGATCAACGGCCGCCGTGGCCGCTGCCGGCGCGGCGATTTGCACCGGCGCACCCGGACGGATCTTGACCAGGTTGTCGAGAATCACCTGATCGCCGTCTTGCAGGCCCTTGCGGATGACCCAGTTGCGCTGCTGACCACTGCCGGTCCATTCACCGACTTCGATCGGCCGCACCTCAGCCACTGCGGCACCGCCCTCACCTTTACCAACCACATAGACAAATTTGCCGTTTGGGCCTTCCAGCACCGCTTTCTGCGGCACGGTGATCGCATTCGGCCGCACCGCACCGTTGACGATGACCCGAACAAATTGCCCCGACTTCAATACCCCGTCGCTGTTCGGCAGCCGGGCACGCATCGCGACGGTGCCGGTTTCGGTGTCAATACGGGCATCGTTGAAATTGACCTGACCAACACGCTCAAGCACCCGGCCATCGGCAAGTTTCAGTTGCACCGACAGCTCGGTTTCGCGCGGTGCCCGCACACTGCCGCTGGCAAGTTCGGTTTGCCGTGCCAGCCACTCGTTTTCCGACACCGAGAAATACACATCCATCGGATCGGTCTGGGTGAGCGTGGTCAACTGATCGCTGCCAGCGGCCACCAGCGCGCCTTCGAATTTCTGGGCAAGACCCGTGACGCCGCTGATCGGTGCGGTGACTTTGGTGTAACCGAGCTGGATGCGCGCTTCGCGCAGTCGGGCCTCGGCCACCTTCACCGCTGCCTGCGCCAAATCGTGCTCGGATTGGGCATCGTCGAATTCCTTGCGGCTGGTCGCCATTTCGGCTGCCAGCGGTTTGAGCCGCTGCAACTCGCGCTCGGCCTGCGCGGCTTGCGCTTTGGCACGGGCCAGCTCGGCATCGGCCGCTGCCAGCTGTGCTTCAAACGGTTTGGCGTCGAGCTGGAACAGCACTTGGCCAGCTTTGACCACCGAGCCTTCTTCATAGAGACGCTGCTCGATGATGCCGCCGACCCGGGCGCGGATTTCGACTTCCCGCGAGCCCTTGGTCTGGCCGACATATTCACGGGCAACCGGCAGATCCTGACCGGTGACAGCAACCACCGACACCTCCGGGGCCGGGAAAGCCATACCACCGCCTTCCTGGGCATTGCCGGAGCAAGCGGCCAGCGCGATCAACAGCGGGAGACCTGCCACAGCAAACGGCAGGCGATTCAACAAACGAGGGGGCAATTGCATGGTGTGACTCCGTTCCGGCTAAGACAAATCGGGTGAAAAACTTGGGTTTCGGTGCCAGTTGCCTCGGCAGCTGTCTGCGGCGAGACCATCTTTTTGGAAGCCAGCAGGCGTTTTGAAGCCGGGCGTCTTCGTTGAACTCAAACGTCTTTTTCAAGTTCAGAAGACAGGGACTTCAGGGCCATCTGACGGCCGTCTGCACCTATAAGACGACCGGTCATCCGAAAGTTTTCGCATCATACATACAGTCATGCATGTTTGTAAAATACAAGTTAGAATGTCAGGACGTGGTGGTTAGAACCACACTTAAATCAAGTACTTGTGTACAGTTAACAACTGTCGTCAGTATCCACCAGGGCTACTGACAGCGAGGTGGCAGGTGGCTAGACGGACCAAAGAAGAGGCGCTCGAGACCCGCACCCAGTTGCTGGATGCGGCCGAACAGGTATTCAGCGACAAAGGGGTCACCAACACCTCGCTGAACGAGATCGCTGAGGCGGCCGGGGTAACCCGTGGCGCGCTCTATTGGCATTTCCGCAACAAGATGGACCTGCTCGACGCGCTGATGGAGCGGGTGCGGCTGCCGCTGGAAGACCTGCGCGAACAGGCAATGAAGATCGCGCCGGATGATGTGGTGGCGCAAATCCGCATCAATGCCGTGCATGTGCTGCGTCAGGCCGTGCTCGATCCGCATCACCGCGCCATTGCCACCATCCTGCTGCAGAAATGCGAATACGTGGATGAAGTGCTGCCGCTGAAGCAGCGACACCTGGAGTCGCGCAACGAATGCGCCGCCGACGTGGAACAGCGCTTTACCGAAGCCATTGCGCGCGGCCTGATGCCGGCCCATATCAATCCGCGCATGGCCACCATGGCGCTGTTCGGTTATGTCGATGGCCTGATCTACAACTGGCTGCTGGCGCCGGACTATTTCGATCTGGCGGCAGACGCCGAGCGGCTGATGGATTTGTTTTTTGACGGCATGCGCAAGCGCTGATCGCGGTAACGTGCTCGCATGTTTAGCGCTGGCGTCACCCGCAGCAAAGACCTGACAAGGAGTCCGGCATGACCAAACGGAATGTCCTCTACGCCGTTGGCGCTATCGTTGTGGTGCTGAGCACACTCTGGATGGTCCGCGCCCCCGACCCGGCGCCCGCAAGCACAGCAACTGACACCGATACCACCAACACGCTCACCGCGCCCGCACCACCCCCTACAGTCACCACATCGCCCATCGTGCAGGCCCATGAGGCCTACACCGCCTTCCAGCAACACAGCCGCCGCTTTTTCAGCGAGGCCGACCAACTCGACGAACAAAAACGCCAGGCCGAAATGCGGCAATTGCTCGATGGCACCAACCGCTACGAAGCCGAAGGCAAACTGGTGCCGATGGAAGCGCTGGTGCTGAAGCTGGCATTGCTCCGCTACAGCAGCAGCGGCGACGACGATTACAAGATCAAAGCCAAGATGCTAATCGACCAATACAAAGCGCAATCAGATTTGCGCGAACAGGCCTGGCTCACCAACCCCGACCCCCAATTCGTCGAATACAAACGTCAGGAACAGGACATCGTTCGCGAAGTGATGGCGATGACCGTGATCCCGGACGGCCTGAGCCGCGACGAATACCTGCGCCAGCGACTGGAGCAGGCCCGAATAGCGACGATGGGTGGTGGCAATGGGCCTTGAGCGAAAGCTGATGCAGAGTCGTGGCAGCTATCGGCCAGAAGCGGACGGTTGAAGTTGTAGATACTATGCCGTGGGGCAGCTCAAGCAAGGCGGCGCAGCCAAGACGGTTGCCGTCTTGGCTGGCGGGTCCGCTGCGCTTGCCCCTCCCTACGACATAATTCGGTTTGACGCTAATCAGACTTATTTTTAGCCACGATGACGCCGTAGCAGCGGCAGTCCCAATGCGAGTAGCACAACAGTTGCTGGCACAGGCACGCCCGTCGGCGGCAAAGCAGACGCGGAGATTTGTCCATCAATATGCCAATAGTCATAACCCGCTCCCCAGCAACTGCCTCGCTCACAACGTTCATGGTCAACACCAACGAAAGAGTAGAAGTAGCCAATTTCGTCATCAAGTCCGCTGAAGAGCGCACGGACGTCATCAGCAGTACGCAACTCGACATCGGCGCCCGATGTCGGCCCGTCTGCCAGAGGAATCAGGAAATCGAATGTTTGATACATTGTCATCGTTGATGTACCAAAATCATCCATGCTGTGATCGATAACTTCCCAACGAGTAAAATTGAAAGAAATGTAATTACCACCGCCATCAACCCCACCCTCATACTCACCCAACGAGTCATAATCCTTGTACCAATTCACAGCGGCCAGCACGGCCCTACCTTGCGGGGTGGAAAATTCGGATGGCGAATATCCTGCCAACAGTGATGCAAATGGCTGAGTTACCGAATCAGGAGAATTGTCCACAAACGCACTAAACCCGAAACTCCAGAAGGCATGTTCCCAGTTGGCATACTCATGACTGAGATGCTCCTCAGTCAGCGGTCCCGTCGGCAACGATAGCAACAGACTTTCACTGCCACTAACGTGACCCACAACAGTCGAGCTGAGATTGCTACCATCAAAGTGCCGATTGACAACGTTACCGCCAAGTCTTAGATCGAGCGTAATCTGATCGGCAGAAGCATCGCCAGCAAATAGGAAGGCGATCAACATCAGTCCAAAAAATTTCTTCACAGTTACCTCTCCATAGGTATGAAATTTGGCATTACCCCGACAACCTTTTATCGGGTTGCGCTGAGCAAGCAATATTCGAGCCTATGGCAGCTAAGCCATAATAGACCTTATCAAACCGAGCAATTCAGGCCTGGCGCAGGAGTTGCAAAATCAAGCATGTAAAAATTGCTGACTTACTGACTGCAGAGTAAAAGGGGGCAGGTTAATTTTCCTCAACCGACTGCTTAGGGGCGCCAGAGACAACTCAACATTTCCAGCCACACCAACTAGCACTGATCGGCACAGGACTTATATGAACCAGCAGAACTAGAAGGGGCGCCAAGCGCCCCTTCTAGTTACCTCAAGATACGCACTTACAACAACTGATCCAATGTCCAGTACAGCAAATTGAACGGTTTGGCGTAATCCGCTGCCGGGCTCGTTTCCGACGCATCCATCACCGTACCGCTGCCGTTCAGCACATTGTTGATGAACTGATCGAGCTGCAGGTTCTGCTCCTGAATATCGGCATTGGCGAACTCGATGATGGTGGTGCAATGGCTTTCATTGACAGCGCGGTATTGCGGGAAATAGCCGCCAAAATTGTTCAGGCCATTTAGCGTAGTCTTCAACCGGTTGGTATCGGTTGCCCAGCGGGCGTGGATCTTGGCCTCGCGACTGGCCTGATCCGGATCGTTGTAAATATCCTCGTACCAACGCTCATAGGAATACGAGGAGTAGTTCAGATCCTGCCAGAAGTGGGTATGACCCAGCCGGTCGCTGCTCCAGCGTGCTGACAGCGCCGGATAGATCGTGCCGAGGTTGGCCAGGCTCAGCCCGTATCCGCCAAGCTCGCTGTGCATGTACGGCAGCGGCCCGCTATCAAGCCCCCAGACATTGCGAATATGCGTCTGCAGCGGGATGCTCGGATACTGCGCCGAGTCGCCACCGACTGGCGCGCTGTAAACCGGGCCGGAGTCGTCAATCAGAAAGCCTTTGGTTGGCGCCATGTCGCGCCGGATATGGGCATAGTTGGTCAGTGAGCCGGCACCACCGGCGCTGCAGCCGGTGGTCAGCAGTTGTGCCGGCCGCTGCAGATTGTCTTTCAACCAGCTGAGCACGGCGCGGGTGTTGCGCAGGCCGTTGTGGTGCCAGACCAGCGGGCTGTTTTGCCCGGCCGGATCGTTGTACACCGCGACCCGATCACCGGAATAGATGTCGCCGGTGCAATACGGCACATAAATCATGTTCCAGTTCTGGGTTTTGACCGCCGTCCACGGGTGATTGCGGAACACGAATGGCGACACCAGGCTGGCGCCCGGATTCAACAAACTCATGTAGTCATCGGGAATGCCATTGGGGTTGCGGGCGCCGCGAATGCCGCTGGCACCGGTGCAGGATGCGTAATCCCAGCAGGCACCACCGCCTTCGAGATAGATGATGGTGTTGCTGGTGTTCGGCACCCGGTTGACAAAGAATTTGTAGGTCGATCCATTGCCGCAAACGGCGCCGGTTTCCGGTGCCAGTTTCACGGTCTGCCAGCTGTTGTAGTTGCCGGGCGAAAACGCCGTGAAGCCAGCCGGATTGGCCAGCAGCGGATACGGCCCGGTGCGCTGGGCAGCGGTGACTTTGTTGTCGGCCTTCGGTGGTGAAAACAGGTTCAGAAAGGTTTGCCAGGCACTGTAGTCACCAAGCTCCGCAGCCGCGGGCAGCGCCACAAAACATGACACGATGAACGAACACAGCGCGGTCCGAAAGGCCGCGCGCCGGCGCGTGCTCCCCGGTTGCAGAAGTGGCAATGGCTGCACGTCAGATTTCATGATTGACCTCCTCGCACAAACAAAAAATCCGGGCCACACACTGGCGTATTGTGTCAGGTCCGGAACTCGGGTTTGCCAGGGTCGGACGACCCCGGAGGCGATCAGCTTCGACGAGAACAGGCAACGGAATGTCACCCTGCCGAGGCACGACGGTCGCGGTCAGCGTGAACGTCTGCTCAAGTGACCTGAACTGAGCCTAGGACATCTCGCACTTTGGTGCACGTTGCGCTGCAGCAGAGCGTGGGCGGCTGGCTTGCTGACCGGTCGCCAGCTATAACTTTGGGAGATTTTTCTGGCGACGCTGGGTTGAACCGGCGCAGGGACCTGTCCGTGCTCGGCATGGTGTTTACCGAATTTCTCGACATGGTCGAGCAACAGCACTCTCCCGCGCTGGTCGACCAGCTGCTAAAACAGGCACGCCCGGCCAGTGGCGGTGCTTACACCGCCGTGGGCAGTTACCCCCATCAGGAAATGGTGCAGCTGGTGGTAACGCTGTCCCAGCTTACCGGCCAACCCGTAGCGGACCTGCTGCGCCACTTTGGCGAGTACCTGTTCGGCCGCTTTCTGCTGCTGCGACCGGATTTCTTCGAAGGCCATCAGGATTGCATGTCGCTGCTCGCCACGGTCGACAGCACCATCCACCACGAAGTCAGCAAACTGTATCGAACCGCCGAATTGCCCCAGTTCATCATTCGCCATCGTGACCCCGACCGGATGACACTGGAATACCGCTCTGTGCGCCATCTGGCCGACCTAGCCGAGGGCTTGATCCGCGCCTGCATCCGGCATTTCAGCGAGCCGGTTCGGCTGACCCGAATCGACCGGCCGGATCAGGGCGATTACGCCGTCACCACCTTCGAACTGGTGTTTACATGACAGCACCCGAGCTCCCGGACAACGAACTGGCGCTGCTGCAGCGCCGGCTCGAACGTGAACGCGAGGCGCGCAAGCAGGCCGAGCAACTGCTCAATGACAAAGCCGGCGAACTGCTGGCGATCAATCAGGCACTGCAAACGGCGCTGGCTGACATGGCCGATGTGCAATTGCGGCTGCGGCTTGCGCTGTGGGGCAGTGGTGAACTGATGTGGGAGTGGGACGCCACCAGCAACGATATTCACCTGCACCGGTTCGAAGCACCGGATGGTCAGGAAACGGTCGAGGTCATCCCGTTCCCAACCGTATCCGAGCGTATCCATCCCGATGATTTTCCGTCTGCGATGCTGGTCTGGAACTCGCACCTGCTCGGCAACACCGAAGTCTATGATGTCGAATACCGCATCAAGGGCGAGACTGGCTGGCGCTGGATCCGCACCCGGGGTCGTGCCATCGAGCGCAACAGCGCCGGTGTTGCTACCCGCATCAGTGGCACCCGCAAGGACATCAGTGGCCAGCGGGCTGCTGAAGAAAATCAGCGGCTGCTCGCCGCCGCCTTTGCCAATACCCGCGATGCCATCATGGTGCTCGCGGCGGACCAGCGCATCCTGCAGGTCAATGCTGCCTGCGCCAAGTTGCTGGGCCACCCGCTGGAGCAGCTGATCGGCCACACCGTAGACAAGCAGTTGCTGGATTCGTCCGGTCACTTTCCCTGGTCGACCTTTCTTGGCCAACACAGCTGGCAAGGTGAGCTGACCTGCATTCAGGCCGGCGGCAGTCGCTTGCCACTCGATGTGACAGCCTCCGCCATCCGCGATGCCGATGGCAAACTGACTCAGCTGGTGCTGTCACTGCGCGATATCAGCGAGCGCCAGCGCGCCGCCGAAAATGTCGAACGACTGACCCGCTACGATCACCTGACCCAGTTGCCAAACCGGCAACAATTCCAGCAGCAACTCGAGCAACGGTTGAAGTCGCTTGCCAGTGGCGAGCAACTGGCCGTGCTGTTTCTGGATCTCGATGGCTTCAAGGAAATCAACGACGCACTCGGCCACCAGGCCGGTGATGCCCTGCTGATGCAAGTCGCCGACCGCCTGCAGCACAGCTTGCGCAAACGCGACGTGATTGCCCGCTGGGGTGGCGACGAATTTGCGATTCTGATCAGCACCAGCGACACGGAATATCTGGATGTCGCCAAGAAGCTGGTCACCGTGATGAATGATCCGTTCCCGTTCGGCGAGGAAATGATCACCACCACGATCAGCATCGGCATCACGCTGGCCCCGCTGCACAGCAATGAAGCGGGGCTGTTGCTGCGGCAAGCTGACGCAGCGATGTACGCCGCCAAACGCGATGGCCGTAATCGCTACACGCTGTACCGGCCCGACATGAATGAGAACCTGCTGCACCGGGTCAAGCTCAGCAACCTGATGCGGCGAGCGGTCGACAACGGCGAATTCACGCTGGCACTGCAACCCAAGGTTGCCATTCCGTCGCGCAAAATCGCCGGGGCCGAAGCGCTGCTGCGCTGGGAGCCGGAGGAACTCGGCCGCATTCCGCCCGCCACCTTCATTCCACTTGCCGAGGAGCTGGGGCTGATCGTGCCGATCGGTCATTGGCTGATGCTGGAAGCAACCGGTTTGCTGGCCCAGTGGCAACGCGACCGCCATGACATCAAGCTCGCCATCAATCTGTCCGGTCGGCAACTGCGCGATGAAAATCTGGCGGCGGTCCTGCATGAAGCGGTGCGACTGTCGAATGCACCGGTCGACAAACTGGAGCTGGAAGTTACCGAATCGTTCCTGCTCGAAGACATCACCTTTGCCAGCGAGCGATTGCAACGGCTGCGCGACAGCGGATTCAGCATTGCGCTCGATGATTTCGGCACCGGCTATTCGTCACTGAGCTATCTGAAGCTGCTGCCGCTTGACCGGGTCAAGATTGACCGCAGCTTCATTTCCGATCTCGACATGTCACCGCGCGGACGGGCGCTGTTGTCGTCGATCGTGACGCTGTGTCGGGCCTTGCAATTGCAGATCACGGCAGAGGGCGTTGAGACCCAGGCGCAGCTGGACCTGGTGGAAGCCGATGGCATCGACGAAGTGCAGGGCTATTTTTTCTACCGACCGATGTCGATCAGCGAGTTCCACCGCTTACTGCGACAGGAGTCGCCGACAAGTAGCGCGCCGTGAACAGACCTTGCTTTTCGTATTGCCGAACGTCAATACCAAAGGCGCGATCCGGATGGCTGTCCCGAATGCGATACAGTTGCCCGTTGGCGTCGCGCGGGTCGGTTGCCAAATCGAGGTAGCGCGGCTCGCAGACAAACTGCAGCTCGTCCCGCACCAGCATCAGCTCGGGCTTCAACCGGTGTTTCGGATTGACCGCGACCACAATGCCGATCTCGCCGGTGTGCAACTCCACCAGACTGCCAACCGGGTAAACCCCGATCCACTCGATGAATTTTTCCACCAGCCGTTCGTCAAAATGCTTGCCCTTCTCTTCCATCAGCACCTTGAACGCCTTGCTGGTGGAGCGGGCAGCATCGTAGACCCGGTTTGACGTGATCGCGTCGTAGCAATCCACCACCGCAATCAGCTTGGCAACATAGGGGATGCTGGTACCGGCCAGACCCTGCGGATAACCGGCACCGTCCAGCCGTTCGTGGTGGCTGCGCGCGGCAATCAGCGGCCAGTCGCCAACGGCTTGCTCCGACAACAGCTGATAGCCAAGCGCGGCGTGCTGTTTGACGTGCTCGTATTCTTCTGCGGTCAACCGTTCCGGTTTGTTCAGGATGGTTTGATCGAGTTGAATCTTGCCGACATCATGCAACAAGCCGGCAAGACCGATATCTTCCATCTCGGTTTCGCTGTGGCCGAGATGGCGGGCAAAGCCAGCCGCCAACACGGCAACACTGAGGCAATGCAGTGCGGTGTATTCGTCACGGGACTTCAAGCGGGAGAACCAGATCAGCGCGTTCTCATTGCGCACCAGACTGCTGACGCATTGGCGAATGAGCGCGCGGCAGTCCTGCACCGGAATGGCATGTCCGGTCAGGATGTCATCAAATACTTTTTCGACCACCGCCTTGCCGTGGGCATGAACAAACCCAGCGTGTTCCGCTTCTTCGGCCAGACTGACGCGGACCGGGTGGTTACTGTCGGTCTCCACCTTGCCCGCCATTGGAACCAGGCTGAGCGTGCGCCTGGGCGCCCCAATCTCGATAGTGCGCGCTTCGTCGATGTAGACAAATTCGCACAGCAATTTGACCGCCAGGATGTCGTCATCCGACAACAGCGGGAAGCCTTGAAAAAGAAAGGGGGATTGTTCCCACGGCCGGTCCAGCTCGCAGACGAACATGCCGGGCTTCAGGCTGCCGACAGCCATCCGCTTTTTTCGAAGTTCGTGATGCGTACTCATTGCCTGCCGGGATGGGTTTCAAAGGGCGCGTATAGTACCGCAGAGCACGGCCAGGCTGTCCGGCAGTATTTCACTTTCGTGTAATATCGAGCTTTTACAAAGGTACCAGAACATGCAGAACGCATCTTCCCTCCCCATTCGCCTTGATGGCCATCGCGCGCTGGTCTGCGGCAGCACCCAAGGCATCGGCCTTGCCACCGCCATGCAGCTCGCCGCACAGGGCGCCGCCGTTACCTTGATGGCGCGTGATGCCGACAAGCTCGCTGCGGTCGTTCGGCAATTGCCCGGCGAAGCGGCACATCACACGGTGGTCGCCAATTTTGGTGATCCGAGCTCGGTGCAGAAGGCGATTACCGATTACCTGGCACGCGGCGAGCGTTGCGACATTCTGATCAACAACACCGGTGGCCCAGCCCCGGGCCCGGCACATGGTGCCACTTCGGAGCAGTTTCTGGCGGCGTTCAATCAGCACCTCATCTGCAACCAGCTGTTGGTGCAGGCGCTGTTGCCCGGCATGAAAACCGCCGGATACGGCCGCATCATCAATGTCATTTCCACCTCGGTGAAACAGCCAATTGCCAACCTCGGTGTCAGCAATACCGTGCGCGGTGCGGTCGCCAACTGGGCCAAAACCTTGGCCGGTGAACTGGGTCCGTTTGGCATTACCGTCAACAATGTCCTGCCCGGCGCCACCAAAACCGGTCGGCTTGAGGCGGTGTTTGCCAACAAGGCGCAGAAGAGCGGCATGTCGGTTGCCGATGTCGAAGAAGAAGAAAAACTCAGCATCCCGCTGCGCCGTTTCGCCGAACCGGAAGAGCTGGCCAACGTGATCGGTTTTCTGGTGTCGCCAGCGGCGAGCTATGTCACCGGCATCAACGTACCGGTCGATGGTGGCAGGACTTTGTGCCTGTAAATAAAAAAAGTGTGCGGATTTGTACGGATAGCGGCGCCATAGTCAGCGACTGCGCTAGCTGAGTCCGACCACCCCCAGCCCCGCCTTGACGAGGAAGTGAGCGAAACCAATCGGTGGCGTGTCGATCCCCCGCCTTTGCAAGGAGGGGTTATGGGTGGT
This sequence comes from Permianibacter sp., assembly GCA_041914645.1. Taxonomy (GTDB): domain Bacteria; phylum Pseudomonadota; class Gammaproteobacteria; order Enterobacterales; family Permianibacteraceae; genus Permianibacter. Next base: position 272,738 of record JAYSCY010000006.1, on the reverse strand, counting down.
TAAGCTCAGCCCACGTAATTGCCAAAGTAATCGCGCTAACTGACAGGCGCATGAGAACCGAAATGACCGACATCCTCAATTACATCAATGGCGAGCTGGTGCCTGCGCAAAGCAACGGCTGGCTCGACAACTACGAACCTGCCACCGGTGAAGTCTATTCCCGCATCGCCGACTCCGATGAGCGCGATGTCGAGCTGGCGGTGCAGGCGGCGCGCGCCGCCTTCCCCGGCTGGAAACGCACCAGCCTCGATGAGCGTTCACGCCTGCTCAGTGCCATCGCCGATCGCATTGAACAGTGGAATGAAGCACTGGCCGAAGCCGAGAGCATGGACAATGGCAAGCCGGTGAGCGTCGCCCGCACGGTCGATATTCCGCGCGCCGCGCACAACTTTCGCTTCTTCGCTCACGCCATTACCCAATGGGCCAGCGAAAGCCACGCCATGCCCGATGTCGCCATCAACTACACCCTGCGTGATCCGATTGGCGTTGTCGGCTGCATCAGCCCGTGGAATCTACCGCTGTATCTGTTCAGCTGGAAAATTGCCCCGGCGCTGGCCGCTGGCAATTGCGTGGTCGCCAAACCCAGTGAAGTGACGCCGATGACGGCCTTCCTGCTGGCCAATATCTGCCGGGAAGTCGGGCTGCCGCCGGGCGTGCTCAATATCGTCCACGGTCTTGGTGGTAAATGCGGCAATGCCATCGTCTCGCACCCACAGGTGAAGGCCATTTCGTTTACCGGCGGCACCAAGACCGGCGAGCATATCGCCAGCATTGCTGCGCCAAAGTTCAAGAAATTGTCACTGGAGCTCGGCGGCAAAAATCCGACCTTGGTCTTTGCCGACTGCGATATCGAACAAACCGTCAATGAAGTGGTGCGGGCCGGGTTCAGCAACCAGGGCCAGATCTGCCTGTGTGGCTCGCGCATCTATGTCGAGCGGCCGATCTACGAAAAATTCCGCGATGCGCTGGTCGCCAAGATCACAAATCTGAAAGTCGGCGACCCGATGGACGCCGGCAACCAGCAAGGCGCCATCGTTTCCAAACTGCATTTCGACAAAGTGCTGGGCTATATCGAGCTGGCCAAGCAGGAAGGCGGTCGACTGCTGACCGGCGGCCATGCCATCAAACCGGAAGGCCGTTGCCAAAACGGCTGGTTTATTGCGCCAACCCTTTTTGAAAATCTGGCGCCAGATTGCCGCACGAACCAGGAAGAGATTTTCGGACCCGTCGCAACCATCACCCCATTCGACTCCGAAAATGAAGTGCTCGGTTACGCCAACGGCACCGCATATGGCTTGGCGGCGAGTGTCTGGACCACTGACTTGAAGCGGGCGCATCGGGTGGCCGCGGCGTTGGAGTCCGGGATTGTCTGGGTGAACTGCTGGTTACTTAGAGACTTGCGGACGCCGTTTGGTGGCGTGAAGCAGAGTGGTGTTGGGCGGGAAGGTGGAGTTGAGGCGCTGAGGTTTTTTACTGAGGCGAAAAATGTGTGCATTAAAATTTAATTGGCCATCGACCAGACTTCAGGAGACTGCGTTGAACAGAATAAATTTCTTTGCCGCACTATTGGTAGCGCTTCCCTTATACCTAACCTCGGAGAGAACGCAATCTGCTGAGCCAATGCCAATCTATGTCTCACCGTTCTACAACTCCGACGGACCAGAAGTAAATGTTGGGAAATTCAGCGACAAATTGCGCGCCAAGGATGAGGAGGCGCTCGCGAAAACAGTCGTTGAAATGAAGTCCGAGTTCGGCAGGCTTCCGATTGAAGCCATGTACGTGGCTGCAGTTCGGCTATATGACATTGGACTCCGGGATGAAGCTGTTTATTGGTTTTACTCGGCACAATATCGCGCCCGACTCTACAAGTCTATTTTGGATCCGAAAATGATAGGTGGCATTGGCAGTGCAGCCTTTGAGCTTTCAAGCGCCTTTGGAGCCTTTCACCAACTATCAGGACCATTCATAAACGGCTATGCATTTTGCAGCCAAGAAACGCTTCTAAAAACGCTAGATCGAGTGAAGAGCGAGATCGAAGAATTACCTGAATTCGCACATATATATCCTGAAGTAGCTTTTATCCCTGCAGAGAGCTGGCCGGAAAAGGCGCACGTGAGTAGCGAGGGTTTAGCCACTTTTGCAGCGCAAGTGAGTGCCAAGTGGAATGATATTCAATCGTCTCGTAAAGAGAATGGCATGGATGAAAAGTTTTGTAGGTAATGCTCATAGGTCCGAACCCGCGTAGAGGGTTCAGACGCATGTGGCTGTACTTTGTACTCGGGCAAACTTTGCAGATCAAAGTCGCAGCCAAAAACATCAAGGCTCAACTCACCGGCATCAAAATCTGACGCCACTCACCCACCCGCCGGTTGCAGCGGCAGTACATGCGCCAATTGCAGCGCAGCGTCGACGGGCAGCGGTGCGGCATAGGCATAGCCCTGCACGCAATCGAAACCGGCTTCGCGGACACGCTGCCATTGCGCACGGGTTTCCACTCCTTCTGCCACCACGCGCTTGCCAAGCCGGTGGCAGAGCGGCACCAGTGTCTGCAGCATCAGGCGCGAGGTGGCGGAGAGGTCGAGATCGCGGATGAATGCCCGGTCAAACTTGATCACGGTTGCCGGTAGCTGGGTCAGGTAGGTCAGTGACGAATAGCCGGTGCCAAAATCATCGATGGCCACACCGAAGCCCTGCTCGCGCAGCGCCAACAAGGTTGCAAGGCCGGCCTCCAGACTAGCCATCGCGGCGTATTCGGTCACTTCCAGCGTCAGCCGCGCCGGGTTGATGGGGAACTGGCGCAGCAGCGCCGCCATTTGTGCCGGCAAGTCGGCGCGTTGCAGTGTCTGCGGGCTGAGGTTGACCGACAGCCCCTGTTGCCGTTCGCGAAGCTGCGGCGTGTCGTGCAGCAATTGGCAGGCATGGCGAACGCAGAGCAGATCGAGTTCGTCGATGCGCTGGTATTGATGCAGCAGTTCGATAAATACCGAGGGCGGCAGCAGGCCACGGCGCGGATGCTGCCAGCGCGCCAGCAACTCGAAGCTGACCACTTGCTCGCTGGCGATTTCGACAATTGGTTGCAGATAGGGCAAAAATTCGTGCCGCTCGAGTGCCTGCAGGATCTCACTTTCGATTTGCCGGCGGGCTTGCTGGCGGTCGGCCATTGCTGGCTCAAACGGACAAACGGGCGCGCCGTCCTGCCAGCTGATTTCCAGTGCGGCGCGAGCCTGCGGCAAGGCATCGCTGACTGGCATTCCGTCCGGCAGCCGGACCCAGCCGGCGTGCGCCGCCAGCTTGCCCGGATGGCCGGTGCGGGCGATCAGGCTGTCGAGCTGCTGGCACCAACGCATCAGACTCAGCTGCGGATCGAGGTGGGCGCGCCAGAGCAGAACAAATTCGTCGCCAGCCAACCGGCCCAGCAGCGGAACCGCCGGTTGCAGGGTCCGCAACTGAATGCCAATGCGCTGCAGCACCGCATCACGTTCCAGTTCCGACCCGTGCGTGTGGGCCTGCCGGTACATGCCAAAACTCAGCACTGCCAGCACGGCGGGCTCCTGACCGACACCAGCCGGAGGTGACCACAACGGAATGGTGGCGGCATTGGCCAGTCCGGTCAGCGGGTCGGTGCGGTTGAGCTGGCTCAGTGCCTGTACCGCACTGGCGGCCCGCAGCCGCTCCTGCTCCAGCAACCAGATGACCAGGCCAAGGCCGATGGCCGGGTAGATCAGCAGCTCCAGCAACCCGTGCAGGCGCACCAGAGCATCGAGCAGGTCGGCACCGACACCGAAATTCATGGCGATATTCAGGCTGCCGAGTACCGCCAGTTCGAGACCGAACACGAAAAAGCACAATGACACCAGCCGCAAGCCGAGTTGCGAACGCTGCCAGAGCCGCATCAGCAGGATCGCCGCAGCCAGCAAGGCCAACCCGGCCAGCAGGTAGCGCAGGCCATAACGCAAGGTGAGCCGGATGAAGCTGCCATCCGGTGCATCGGCGTAGGGCAGCACAAGCAGCACGCTGACCAGCGCGCTGGCAATGACTAACTGGTTGGTACCTGGCAGCCGTCGCTGCGGGTCCAGCACCAGCCCTACGCCAACCAGCAAGGCCAGTATCTGCAGGTAGCCGGCAGCAACGGTCAGCCAGCTCATCAGCAGCATGGCGACGTCGGTTGGCACTTGCCCGTGTGCGCGCAGGCCGAGCGAGGCCAGTGTGCCAAGCAGCGCGACCATCAATGCAGTGAAGCTGATGGCCCAGAACCGAAGGTAGGGTTGCCGGTAGGTGCGAAAGTAATGCCAGAGCAGCACCGCGACCAAGGCACTGCCGACAGACTGGATAACGTAGTTGGGGATCAGGGGAGACATCGAACAACTGTGTCGGCGGATCGCTGCGCAAACTATAGTCCATGATAGGTCGAACCGGCATCCAACCAGTCAACGGCCGAGCCCCGGATGGCAACAAGTGTCATGGTCGGCTTGACCGGACAAATCACCACCCGCTATAACGGGCGCCTGTTTCCGCCGGCCGCCAGCGCGATGAGCCAGCACGCCTACCTCTTCAAATCCTCAGGAGCCATTTTTGCCAGCCGTGCCGGCTGCAAATACGTTCCTGCCTGAGCGCCTTCCCCGCTGGCAACTATGCTGTCAGCACTCCCCTTGCCGTGAAGTTGCTGCGGCGATGTCGCCGCCGTTCAGCCGCACCCTGTACCGGGTCGGCACTGACCTGAACCAGACGACAAACAGTAATCAACTGACGTGAACAAAGAGGTTCCCTGATGAGCCAGAGCACCATCCATTCCGACAAGGCACCCGAACCGGTCGGCGCTTATCCACACGCCCGCCGCGTGGGCAATTTGCTGTTCCTGTCCGGCATCGGTCCACGCAAGAAGGGCAGCAAAGACATTCCTGGCGTCACCCTTGGCCCGGATGGCGACATTCAGTTCAGCGATATCGAGGCGCAGTGCCGCTCGGTGTTCGACAATGTCCGCACCGTGTTGGAAGCCTCCGGATCGCGCTGGGAGAATCTGGTCGATGTCACGGTGTACCTGACCAACATGAAGCGCGACTTTGCCACCTACAACAAGCTCTGGGCGGAGTACTTCCACAGCAATCCGCCCTGCCGCACCACCGTGGAAATCCTGAGCCTGCCGACGCCAATCGCGATCGAGCTCAAATGCATTGCCACAGTCGACTGAACGGAGCAACCCAATGAACATCATTCCCCCGTTCAATTTTCAGCAATGGATTGCCGAGCATCGGCATTTGCTGCAACCACCGGTTTGCAATAAACAGGTTTTCGAAAACGACGAGTTCATCGTGATGGTGGTCGGTGGGCCGAACGGCCGCAAGGACTATCACTACGACGAGGGCCCGGAGTTTTTCTACCAGCTCGAAGGCGAAATGCTGTTGATGACCATGCAGAACGGCAAGCGGGTCAATTACCCGATCAAGGCCGGTGAGATTTTCCTGCTGCCGGCCAAGGTGCCGCATTCACCGGTGCGCTATGCCAATTCGATTGGTCTGGTGGTGGAGCGCAAGCGGCTGCCGCATGAGCAGGACGGCCTGATGTGGTTCTGCGACAACTGCGATGCCAAGCTGTATGAAGAGTTCTTCACCTTGCACAGCGTCGAGAAAGATTTTCTGCCGGTGTTCGAGCGCTACCTCGCCAGTGAAGAAAAGCGCACTTGCAAGCATTGCGGCACCGTGGCGCCAGCGGTAAACAAGTTGGCGGTGAAGTAGTAAGTCTGGGTTCACGCTGAGAGCTCACCCTCATCCCAACCCTCTCCCCTCAAGGGAGAGGGAGAACACACCTCGAACGAAGGGTCCCTTCGCCCTTGACGGGAGAAGGACAGGATGAGGGTGAACCAGCCGAGACACCCGATAACAGATAACGAGAACCCGATGCTAACCATCGACATCCACACCCATATCCTGCCGCGCGACTGGCCGAATCTGAAAGAGCGCTATGGCTATGGTGGCTTTATCCAGCTGGAGCATTGTGGCCCCGGCTGCGCCAACATGATTCAGGATGGCAAGTTCTTCCGCAAAATCGACAGCAACTGCTGGGACGGGCCGGTACGCTTGCAAGAGTGCGATCAACACGGCGTCCATATTCAGGTGCTGTCGACCGTGCCGGTGATGTTCAGTTACTGGGCCAAACCGGCGCACGCGCTCGATTTGTCCCGCTTGTTGAATGATCATATAGCCGGCGTCGTCGCTGACCACCCGCGTCGCTTTGTCGGGCTTGGCACGGTACCGATGCAGGATAGCAAGCTTGCGGTGCAGGAACTGGAGCGCTGCGTCAAGGAACTCGGCTTTGCCGGCATCCAGATTGGCTCCAACGTCAACGGCATGAATCTGAATGATCCGGCACTGTTCGATGTGTTCGCGGCCGCGCAGGATCTGAATGCCTGTGTATTTGTCCACCCCTGGGACATGTTCGGGAAAGATCGGCTCGGCCAATACTGGGCGCAATGGTTGGTCGGCATGCCGGCCGAAACCTGCCTCGCGATCACCTCGATGATTTTTGGCGGCGTGCTGGAACGGCTGCCAAAGCTGCGCATCGCCTTTGCCCATGGCGGCGGCAGTTTCCCTCACACCATTGGTCGCATCACGCACGGCTTTGAGGCGCGCCCGGACCTGTGCGCAATCGATAACAACATCAACCCGCGCGATTACCTGAAACGCATCTATCTCGATACGCTGGTGCACGACCCGCTGGCACTGAAATACGTCGTTGATCTGATGGGAGCCGATCGCCTGGCACTCGGCACCGATTACCCGTTCCCGCTCGGTGAATTGCACCCGGGCCAACTGATTCGGGAAACGTTTGCTGACGAAGCGATTCGCGCCCGGCTGCTGCATGGCACCGCGCTCGAATGGTTGAATCTGCCGAAAGCCCATTTTCTTGGCTGAAGCTGTGACGATCACCATGACCCGCTCCGTGGCTTGCGCAATGGCCTCCATGGCAAATACAGGACAACCGGAATGAAACTCAGTTTGCAGTTGGCCGGCCAGCACTATGCCGTACACCTGAATGCCGCCGTCTCGCTGGCGATTCCGCTGCAATTCAACGGCCCGCAACCGAACCACTTTGGCGCCGCGGTGGCCAGCGCCAAACCGATGCAGGCCGGCAGTTGGATTGGCGATACCCGAAAAGGCGGCAGCTGCAATGTGCCAGAGCTGACGCTAAACCCGCATTGCAACGGCACCCACACCGAATCGGTCAGTCATATCGTCAATGAACTGCATTCGATCAACAATAGCGCCCGTGATCTGCTGGTACCGGCGACGCTGATTTCGGTGATTCCGGTTGCGGCCAATCAGTGCAGCGACCACTACACGCCAGTACTGGCACCGGCTGATCAGGTCATTACCTTGGAAACGCTGCGTCGGGCTCTCGATGACATCGCCAGCGATTGGTTGCCCGCGTTGGTGGTGCGAACCCTGCCGAACGGCCGCGACAAGCAAACGGCCCGTTATGGCGACAGCCACCAGCCACCGTTTTTCACCCGCGAAGCGATGCAATATCTGCGGCTGCGTGGCGTCCAGCATCTGCTGGTCGATTTCCCGTCACTGGACAAGATGCATGACAACGGCCACCTGACCGCGCATCACCTGTTTTGGGAGGTGACCGAAGACAGTCATGGACCGGCGCCAACGGTTGCGCTGCAACGCACTGTGACGGAAATGGTATTTGTCCCGGACAGTGTCCGCGATGGCCCGTACCTGCTGAACCTGCAATTACCCGCTTTTGAACTCGATGCGGCACCGAGCCGGCCCTTCCTGATTCCCGTGGAGTATCAACATGCTTGAGAACAATCTCGCTTTTGCCCAGAAACTCGATGGCGCCGATCCGCTGCACCCGATGCGCAATCAGTTCCATATTCCGCGTCATCACGGCATCGATGAGATTTACCTGTGTGGCAACTCATTGGGCCTGCAACCCAAGCGCACCGCCGATTATGTTGATGAATTGTTGAAGGACTGGCAGCAGCTCGGCGTCAAAGGCCATTTCGCTGCCAAACATTCCTGGCTGCCCTATCATGAATTCCTGACGGATGCCTCGGCCAAGCTGGTCGGCGCGCTGCCGCAAGAAGTGGTCTGCATGAACTCGCTGACCGCCAACCTGCATTTCCTGATGGTCAGCTTCTTCCGGCCGAGCAAGGAGCGGTTCAAGATCCTGATCGAAGATCATGCGTTTCCGTCCGATCACTATGCGGTCGAATCGCAGCTGCGCTTCCACGGTCTCGACCCGAAGGAAGCGTTGGTGCTGGCCAAGCCGCGCGCCGGTGAAGACTGCCTGCGCCAGGAAGATCTGGTGGAACTCATCAGACGTGAAGGCAGGCAGCTGGCATTGGTACTGCTGCCCGGTGTGCAGTACTACACCGGCGAAGTGCTGGACATGGCAGCGATTGCCGAAGCGGGTCACAGTGTCGGCGCCACAGTTGGTTTTGATTTGGCGCATGCGGTTGGCAATATCGTGCTGAACCTGCATGACTGGAATGTCGATTTCGCAGCCTGGTGTTCCTACAAATATTTGAACAGCGGCCCCGGCTCGGTAGCCGGCGCGTTTGTGCACGAAAAACACCTCGGCAAGGATTTGCCGCGCTTCCATGGCTGGTGGGGCCAGAACAAGGCCATTCGCTTCCAGATGGGCCCCGAGTTCGATGCCATCCCGACCGCCGAGGCTTGGCAATTATCGAATCCGCCGATCCTGTCGCTGGCGGCGGTACGGGCCTCGCTCGACACCTTCATGGAAGCGGGTGGCATGCATCCGCTGCGGAAAAAATCACTGGAACTGACCGGGTATCTGCGCTGGCTGCTGGAACAGGAACTCGGCGATGCCATTCATGTGCTGACCCCTTTTGAACCACGCCGCCACGGCGCGCAATTGTCGTTGACCGTAAAACTGCACGGCCAGACCGCCAAGCAGGTCCAGCACAAACTGGAAGAGCAAGGCGTGACCTGCGATTTCCGCGAACCCAACGTGATGCGGGCAGCGCCGGCGCCGCTGTACAACAGCTTTGAAGACGTCTGGCGCTTTGTGCAAATACTGAAGAAGACGGTGCAAGCGTGAATTCAGCCAAGGCCCAGCTCATGAAACCACAACATATCACCCTGATTGGCGCCGGCCTGGTTGGCTCGCTGCTGGCGATTTATCTGGCCCGGCGCGGCTACACCATCACCCTCTATGAAAAGCGGCCCGACATGCGCACGACCCGCATCAGCGCCGGCCGCTCGATCAATCTGGCGCTGGCCAATCGCGGTATTCGGCCACTGGAAGAACTTGGCCTGATGCAGCAAGTGCGCGACATCATTATTCCAATGACCGGCCGGATGCTGCACGACGAAAACGGCCACACCCTGCTGGTGCCGTACGGCCAGCGCCCGCACGAGGTCATTTATTCGGTCTCGCGCGGCGAGCTGAACAAGCTGCTGATGACCGCTGCCGAAGCGACCGGTAAAGTAGAAATCGTGTTCGACACCGGCATCGAACAGATTGATTTCGATACGCAGCGGATACGGCTGAAGAATGACCGCACCGGCAGCGTGCAAGACGAATCATTCGAATTGCTGATCGGCGCTGATGGCGGCGGCTCGCTGGTGCGCAAGGCCATGGACACATTGCATGGCGTCGCCAGTGTCGAGGAAAAGCTGTTTCACTCCTACAAGGAGCTAACCATTGCCGCCGGTCCGGGCGGCAGTTTCCAGATTGAGAAGAACGCCCTGCATATCTGGCCGCGTGGCGACTTCATGATGATTGGCCTGCCGAACAACGACGGCAGCTTCACCATGACGCTGTTTGCCCCCGACCAGGGCAAGATCAGTTTTGCCGCGCTGCACGACAAGACCAGCTTCACCGCTTTTTTCGAACAGAACTTTGCCGATGCGCTGAAACTGATGCCGGACGCCGCCGACACCTATTTCAATAACCCGACCGGCTTTCTCGGCACCGTGCACTGCCCGAACTGGACCGTACCCGGCAAGGCACTGTTGATTGGCGATGCCGCCCACGCGATTGTGCCGTTCCATGGCCAGGGCATGAACTGCGGCTTTGAAGACTGCTTTGACCTGAACCAGCTGCTGACGCAGCACAATGACAATTGGGATGCCGTTTTCGCAGCCTATGAAGCCGCGCGCAAACCCAATGCCGAAGCGATCGCCTTGATGGCCCAGGAAAACTACGTCGAGATGCGCGCCACCGTCCGCGACCCGAAATTCCAGCTGAAGAAAACCGTTGGCTTTGAACTGGAAAAGCGCTGGCCGGAAAAATTCAGCCCGCGCTATTCCATGGTGATGTTCCAGCATCTACCCTATGCCGAGGCACTGCGCCGAGGCCGGATCAACGACGGGATTCTGGCCGAGCTCTGCGACCATATTGATCAACCGGAGCAGGTGGATTACGCCTTGGCGGAGAATCTCATTCTACAAAGGCTCGCGGCATTCAATGTCTAACTTCGATTTCCTATCTGAAATTGAGTGGTCCTTGTCAAATAGGCTTGCAGTATTGATTTGCGCTGGAACTCTCGCCATTGGTCTCGCTGCAACTGATCTTTCTTGGTTTGAGGTCACGCTTTTAGGTGTAGGGCCGCTATTTCCCCTACTCTTCCCGCATTTGGCCGTTTGGGATACCCCGCGACGGTACTTTATGCAGCAAGCACCTCGTGAGTACGTCTTGGTTTTCGGGTGGTTCGGGGTTCTCGCTGCATTTCTTTATGTTTCGACAGCAGCTTTCTGAGCCCTAATGGAGCCCCCCTAGTGGCTGATGTACGGAATGGCCGCATTCAAGCAACACTGCAGCCTCGGGTCCCCGAGGGCGGGGGGAACTATTCGGCGACGCCCAGGACAAGAGCGAGATGGGTCAAGTCCGCGGCCTTAACAGCGCGGTCGACCTGCCGTCCAACCTGCGCATCAGCAATCTGAACCAGCAGGCGATGAAATTGAACGATATCATTACCAAACCCGTGCACACGATACCGAAGTCACGCACTGAACCGGTCGTTCCCGACGATTTGCAAGCCGCGCTGAAAAACCACAATCAGGCGCTAAGCACATTCGAGAGTTTCAGTTACTCCAACCAGAAGGAGTATGTCGAATGTCTGAATGAAGCCAAGCGGGCGGGAACACGGCAGAAACGGCTGGCCACCACCATCGAGTGGCTGAGCGAAGGGAAAGTCCGCAACTGGAAGTACCTCGACTGTTGACAAGCAGCCAAAAAGAAACCGGCAACCGCCGGTTCCTTTTTGGCATTTGCTAGCCCATCAAGCAGCCGTCGTCGCCGTCGGTTGCTGCTGCTGGAACAGCTGCTCGATACTCGGCGCTGGTTGCCGACCGATGATGCCCAACATCAGTTGCAAACCCAACTCGCGATAGCTGTCGAATTGCAGTTCGTCATAGAACTGATTAGCCGTGCTCTGGTTCGGAAACGCCGCATGGGTGCGCCAGTAGCCGTAAATGTCAGCGCTGAGCTGCTTGCAAAGCATGGCTTTTAGATACAGCACCTCACCGATGCTGCCATCAGCATAAGTCACTTTGCCAAGCACGTGAACGTGGTCATGCAGTGCCTCGTTTCGGTCATGAAAGAACTGATCGGCACAGATCTCAACCACGGCACCAAAATCGGCGCGTGCCCGCTGTACTGCCTGACCGAGATCGGCCAACGTAGTCTCGGGATCGGCGCCGGCATCGCTGACGATGATGTAGCGGCAGCGACGACGCAGCAGTTCATACAGGCCCAGGTTTTCGAAGTGACCACCATCCGCCAGATGGATTTGTGCTTCCTGCTCCGACAACCCGACACCGAGCATTTCCCGCAGCATCAACCGATACCAGGTCGGCAGCCAGAATTTCGATGGCCGAACGCGAGGGTTGGCGGTCCAGAAGCCAAGACGGATGTTAAGAAGACTCATCAGGAAACTGATGGGCCGGGATTTGGTGGCGTACATATCGGGGTCGACGGCAGCACCGGAAACCGAAAACGCCGTCGACAGGCTCAGTTTGCCGTTGCGGTAGTTTTCGGTGCGCCGATACCCGGTCGATGTCGAGCCACAATACAGTGGTGACAGCACAAAGTTTTCACCATTGCGACTACGCAGTTTTTCCTGTTTCGAGCTGGTGGTGTTGAGGGTGGTGTTGATCAGCTGCAGTGGTGCGCCCGATTCGGGCTTCAGATCGACCAGCCGGAACTGCATGGGGTTGGCGGACACGGACGGACCGGCCGTTTTGATCTCAGGCAAATACGCTTCCGCCAGTTGCCCGCGGTAATAGCTGTGCATAGAGACGGCATTGACATCCGCGACCAGTGCCAACAGCACCGAGGCGGCCAGCCATATCTGAAAACCGGTGCTGGACAACAAATCGGTATGGGAGACTAGATGGTAGAGCCCGGTAAAAAAGCTGTAGAGCAATAGCGCCAGACCAAAGACCGCTAATCCGGATCCCCCACTGCCCGTCTGCGCACCGGCTTTCCGCGCCCGCCACAGAGACAGAACGCCGGTCAGCATCGGCAACAAGTAGCTGAGGTGACGGGCCATTCCGCGCGAACCTTCGTCGCGCAGCACCATGACGGCCGTTTCTTCAATACCGGTGAGGATCGGCAGCACGCCAAGTGCCAGTGCGATGCAACCGGCCGCCAGCAGGCGGCCGAGCAGACGGCGAAAGAAGAACTCGGCTGTCAGCCGGCGCAGCGGTGGCAAAGCCGTACTCAGCGCGAAAATCAGCGTGTTCAACAGGAACAAACCGAAGCAGATAAACCCGAGCAAGGTCAGCAGCATGAAACCGTCGTGCGCCGGCACCGCGCCGGCACCGGGCAGATGCAGTGTCGCCGGCCAGCTCCAGGCAAACCAGTCCTGACTGGCCAAGCCGATCAGCAGCATGAACAGTGGCAGCAGCACAAACAGATTCAACAGCGTACCGGCCAGAATCGATGACGCCAGTGACCAGCTGGAAAAGCCACGGCCGCTGATGAGATAGCAACCGTGTGCGCGCAACCAGTCGAGCACGCTGCCATGACCGTTGGCCAATGGCAGACTACCAAGCTCCGGACTGGCACTGAGTGGCACTTGGGCACGCAACCAGCTCAGGCTGGAACCGATATAGCCGCCGCCGGACACAGTAGACAGCACATCGATGCGACCTAACAAACCGCTACGACTCAGCGCTTGCAACACGCCCATGTTGAACGACGCCGAGCGGATGCCGCCGCCGGACAGCCCGAGACCAACCAGCGGAGCATCGGCCGCAACACCGGCGGCAGCGCGCCGGGTTGCCTGCCATTGTTGTTCGGCAGCCTGAACCGTCTCGAAATGGGGACTGTAATGCGGATCCGCATTGCCACCGCCTTGCTCCGTTGATTGGGATCGCTTGCCGGCTTCCGACGCACTCACCATGTCTGCCCCCAGAGCTGGCATTGCGGCGGCTGAAAGTCGGCGGGCGTTGCCGGCAGGTCACGGTGAACTTTCAGGTATTCGATGATCGCAAAACGCTCTTCATCACTGAACTCCGGACCGATTACACCAGTCGGTAGCGGATGCGCTTTCGGATCCTGCTGATGTTGCTGCCAGAGTGTGGCATCGGCAGCGAAAGCATGGCCGCTGTTGTGATTGCCAGTGATGCTGGTGTCCAGCCAGAAGCCGTCGTCGTCGCCGTCTTCATCCGGTGCTGTGACATAGCCAACATGAACCGGATCAAAATCGCGTCGACCAACAAAGAACTTGCTGTCGCGCTTGGCCGGCGGCAGCAGCATTTGATACAGACTCGGTACCGAGCCATTGTGCAGGAACGGCGGCGTTGCCCAGACGCCTTCCAGCGGCCGGGGTTTGTAACCGGCGATCACCTGGGGCAAGTCAAGCGCACCAAACCCTTCCAGACACTGCTGGGTCGGGTAGTCGATACCGTAGTCAGCATAGAAACGATTTTTGATCAGAATGCCGACCACATTGAGCGCGGCGCCCTCTTCCATTTTGGTGACGTCAATCGCCGCCATCCGTTGCTCAATGCTGGCCATGCCCTGGCGCAGATCCCAGAGCAGATTGACGGTATGACAATCCAGATCGCAATGCAGCGGATCCGCCGGCCAGTCGCTGGCCGAAGGAATGGCCGGTAACGGTTGCAGCAGCGTGGACAGGGCGGCATCGATGCGCTGGAAGTGTTCGCTCGGCAACACTGCGGTGGCATCGGCATCCGGATTCGGATACTGGGCCAGCAGCGCCGGCAGCTCACCAAGTGGCAACTGCGCTGCACCGCGCAGAGCGATGACCTCGGTCAACCGGAATCGGGCGTCACGGGCCAATTGCCGAATCAGCAGCGGCTGCAGCGCCGCCCGCAGTTCGTCATTGCTCAAACCGGCTGGGCTCAGATCGTAATGCCGTTCGAGGAACGCATTGGCGGCGGTGGGATCTGTGCCGATATGTTCCAGCGGGATCACTTCGATGCGCCACTCAACGTCCGGCGACGGCTTCAGTGGCGCGCTGGCTTGCTGGCGGGCCGCGCTGGCAACATGCGGACCGTGGCAACCCTGACAATGCTGTTTGAACAGTGCTTCACCCTGCTGTGCCTTTACTGGGTCGATGGCACCCAGAATGGCTTCCGGCCAACGCGGCGGCGTCAGCTTTTGCAGCGTGTGTTCGATGGTTTGCAGATTGCCGATATTGACCGAGCTGCGAAACCGCTCTGCTGCCGGCAGCGGTTCATTCATGTCACTGCGTAGCGGTGCAATGGCACCGACGCCGAGCACCTCGCCAATATTGCGGGCCAACGGTTGCGCCACCGAGCCGTTGTACTGGACCCAGTCGAACTTCCAGATATTCCACAGATACGGGTAGCTGACCGGGGCATCGCCGACTTGATAGTTGGCGGCAACCAGGTGATCACCAAACGCGGTATTGCCAATCCGGCCGAGCGCATCCGTGCGACCGAAGCCTTCGTGCACCGGATAGAGTTTGCGCAGCGGATTGTTCTGGCCGCTGCCAAGCATGGCCTTGATCGAGGCCAAGACCGCTGTTTTCAGCTGATCTTTACCGGCCGGATAACCCGTGCCCAACACCTTCTTCGCGAACCGGTCAAACTTCCAGGGCTTGACCACGGTGTCGATGAGTGACGCCAGCAATACCGGCGCAAAGCTGCCGCGGGTCATGTCAGTAAACGCATGCATGGCCTGACCGCCATCGATGCGGATGGCGTAACGGGTGCTGTCTTTCTGGTAATGGATCTCGCCGGTATGGCAGGCCGCACAGGTGATGTCGAGCACATCTTCACCAATTGCCGGATCAAAATGCCGGGTAAAGCCGACTGGCAACTGATCCGGATTGGCCGCGCTCGGCTTGGGATCGACAATGAAGCGATACTTGCGCATGTGGTCCGGGTCGGCGAAGCGCTGTTCCGAGAACGGCAACTCCAGATGCACAAACCAGTCATATCGAACCGCGCCGGCCGACGCGCCTTGCGGCATGGATGCGCCCTGACCGGTGTAGTAATACTGTTCACGACCGCTGGCTTGCTGACCATCACCCCAGTTCTGGTCGAGATAGACATACTCATCAACGGACTCTAGCGCGGGAATGGTATGGGTCGGCCACAAGACAAACCAGGCGAACCCGGCGATTGCGATCAGAGCCACCACCAAAGCCAGTTTCAACAACCCTCTGAGCAATTGTCCCAGTCGAACGGCCATCAGCCGTCCCCACCATTGCTGCACACGTCCGAGCACTGTTCCCGTCATCCACATTCTCCTTGTCCCCTTCAGGCCAGACAGACTGCCAGCGTCCGGCATTTCTTGTTATGTCGTCGGCAATGGCCATTTGTGCAGCGCTGCACGGCATCACCTGCTGTC
This sequence comes from Permianibacter sp., assembly GCA_041914645.1. Taxonomy (GTDB): domain Bacteria; phylum Pseudomonadota; class Gammaproteobacteria; order Enterobacterales; family Permianibacteraceae; genus Permianibacter. The sequence goes on along the minus strand of JAYSCY010000006.1, from coordinate 256,913 downwards.
CACCTGCCCTGCCACGGCAAGCAAGTGGATTGCAGGGCGCGAGGTCTGCGCGCACACTACCCGGCGTTCTGTTTTTTGTCACGACCGGGTTTGTCACGACTGGGTTTGCAACGACCGAGTTTGCAGCGGCAGCCGGCAGTGGTCTGCGTTCCGTCACCAGCTTGGTAGACGATGGCACCTGCCGAACGACAACCACGCAAGAGACCCAACCTATAATGAGACTCCAATGCCGAGTCGCTTGCAGGAATGCTATCGATGCTGAATCCGACTTGTCAGCTGCGTTACGTCAGCCGCCACTTCTTCCGTTATTTCACCGGCCTGTTGTTGTCCGTGCTCAGCGTTGCAGGAATCGCTGCCAGCGATGGTGAATCCCCATTCAGCTCCAGCACCTCGGCTATCGTAATCACTGACCCGATGCAGCTTGATCGGCTCGCCGGCCATCTGGAGTTGCTGGAAGACCCCAGCGGATTGATGACCATTGACGAGGTCGTGACTGCTGGCCAGCGGTTCAACCCGGCCAGTCATGAAGCCACCAACATCGGCTTCACCAAATCGACCTGGTGGGCTCGGTTTCGGGTGCGCAACGACTCAGCGGACAGTCTGAAGGTGGTCCTGCGGCAAAGTTATCCCTTGATCGACTACATCGACTTCTATCAACCGGCAGCCGACGGCAGCTGGCAGCAGCTGGCAACAGGTGACCGCTTGCCGTTTGCCAATCGCGAGATCCTGCATCGCGAATTTCTGTTTCCGTTGCTGGTACCCGCCCACAGTGAACGCAGTTATTACCTTCGCTACCAATCGCAGGGACCAATCGATATCAGTCTGTCGGTGAATAGCATCGACCATCTGGTTGCCAAATTGAGCCGCGAACAGCTGGCATACGGCATCTATTACGGTGCCGTTATCATGCTGCTGGTCTGGAGCTCTCTGGTCTATGTCGCGGTTCGGGACCGCGCCTTTCTGGCCTATTTCGCCTATGTCGCCTGCTTTGGCCTGTATATGGCGACCCACAATGGGTTGGCATTTCAGTTTCTGTGGCCCAACAGCCCACGCTGGGGCAACACGGGCTTGATTGTGCTGCTCAGCGCCTCGTTGCTGGTGGCGCTGCAATTCTCCCGGATGATTCTGCACGCTCGTGACTACGCACCACGTCTGGACAAAGTCGCCCAAGGCCTGCAGTGGATCGCCTTCGCGGCGCTGGTTGCTGCGCCGCTACTGCCCTATGCCACCCTTATCGTGCCGGTAACGCTGCTGATTCTGCTGTCGGTGATCTTCATGCTGATCATGGGCAGTGTCAGCGCGCTCGCCGGCTCGATTCCGGCCCGCTACTTCCTTATCGCCTGGGGTGCGTTTCTGGCCGGTTCCATTGTCTACCTGTGGAAGATTTTCGGCGTACTGCCACACACGTTCGTGACCCAGAACAGCTGGCAGATTGGCTCCCTGCTGGAAATGATTTTGCTTTCGTTGACGCTGAGCAGCCGAATGAACGAATTGCAGCATCAGAGTCGCACCGATGCGCTAACCCAGCTTGGCAATCGCCGGCTGTTTGATGACCGACTGCCCGCCGCCATTGCCATGGCGACCCAGCAGGGTAAGCCGCTGGCATTGCTGGTCATCGATATCGATCATTTCAAGCAGTTCAATGACCTGCATGGGCATGCCGAAGGTGACGAAGCGATCAAGCGGGTAGCCAACGCACTGCGCAAACACGTTCGCAAACCCTATCTGGCGTGCCGATACGGTGGCGAGGAGTTTGCCGTGATTCTGCCTGGCGCCAGCCATGATGAGGCGATGGTGCTGGCCGAACGGCTGCGCAACACAGTGCAACAGGACAATACCGGCAGTCATGCGGTCACCATCAGCATCGGGCTCGGCAGCCTGGACGATGAGCTCGGCAAAACAGCCGATCAGTTGTTCGAAGCGACTGACTTCGCGCTCTACACGGCCAAGGAGCAGGGCCGTAACTGTTGTGTCAGCTACCGTGACTGCCAATCACGTCGCGATGCCGTCGAGACCGAAGCGGCAACAGGCACGGCCACGGTGACCGAAACCATGGCAGCAACCGCGGTCAGCGGAATTCGTTGAACAATCGGGGGGAACCAACGTGGCTGCGTTTTCACGCTCGTTTGTCGCACGCTGGGCTGATATGGACTTCAATGCCCATATGGCCAACACGGCCTATCTGAATTTCGCCGCGGACTTGCGCTTTACCTTTTTTCAGGAGCACGGGTTTCCGGCTGCGGAGTTTGGCAAGCTGAAAATCGGGCCGGTGGTATTCCGTGACGAGGTGGATTACTACAAGGAGTTTCGGCTGTTGGAATCGGTCACGGTCAGCTTGCAAATGGAGGCACTGAGTGAAGATGCCGGCCGGTTCAAGCTGCGCAACGAGTTTTTCAAGGAAAGCGGCGAGTTGGCAGCACGGGTGATTTCGCACGGCGCCTGGCTGGATCTCCATGCCCGCAAACTGATCACCCCGCCTCCGGCGTTGGTGGCGGTACTGCAGGAGCTACCTCGCAGCGACAGCTTTCAAGTTATACCGAAAAAATGACGTAGCCAGAGCACTGGCTTATCACAAACAGGAAACGGCCTTTTGTTCAATCATCCGCACCGGCAGGCGCGGCACCGGGGCCCAGCACCTCGACGGCATTCACCTGATGGTGGCGCATGGCATGCGCGAGGTTTTGCTCCAATGCCGAAGCGAGCTCGTGGCTGTCGCCGTTGATCGCCAGCACACCATAGGCCCGGTTACGTCCGCGACTTTTGGCAAGGTACAACGCTGAGTCGGCAAGTTGCACCGCGCGCTCCCAACCGAACTCTGTCTCCGGCAGATTGCTGAATGGCAGCGGAATGAAGCCCGCTGAGGCCGTTACCGGCAACGGCTTGCCTTCATGTTGGATTGGCGTAGCACCGAGGCCGTTCAGTACCCTTTCAACAACACCGGACAAGGCGTCTATCGTCGTGCCCCGCAAATACAGCAGGAATTCTTCACCACCCCAGCGCAACACCATGTCACTGTCGCGCATGCTGCTGTTCAAGCGCTTGGCCACTTCAACCAGCACGGTGTCGCCTGCTGCATGACCATGGTTGTCATTGATGCGCTTGAAATGATCGATGTCGAGCAGGATGAAGGCGTCGATTGAGGTGTCGGCACTGTTGCGTCGCTCACGCTCGGTCCAGCGCCGATCCATCGCCAACTGGAACGAGCGCCGGTTGAACAGGCCGGTCAGCGGGTCCCGTATCGACTGATCGGCCAATTTCTCATTGGCGGCCTGCAGGCGGCGATTGGCATCGCGAACCCGCCAGTAGGACAGCATGACCACCGCGGCCGCCAGCACCACCGTCAATGCCACCAATCCCACGACCCAAAGGTACAGGCGGCGATTGCTGATTTCGGCCGACTGCAATTGATTTTCCCGCTCCAGCAACTCGATCTGCTTTTGCCTCGCGCTGGCGTCGAAGCGTTCCTGCAGTTCGGTCACAGCGCGTTGCCGCGACTCGGAAAAAAGCTGCTCGCGCAATTCAAGCTGCCGGTGCAGCAGGCCGTTGGCCTGCGCCAACTCACCGGCACGCTCGGCAGCGAGAATGAAGTCCGTCAACATGACATCTTCCGTGCCGACATCGCCAATCGCCTGGAATGACTGCTGGGCCGCCAGCAATTGTTGCAAACCCTGTTTGTACTGGCCCAAGCCAACGAGTGCACTGCCCAGATTGGCACGCGCAATGGCCTCGCTGCTGACCAGCTTGGCGCCTTGTGAAAGAACTAGCGCTTGCTGGGCATAATCAGCCGCCTCCTGAAATGCTTTTTGACGCAAGGCATCATCCGAGAGGTTAACCAGCGCGGTCGTTTCCGTGCGCACCTCGCCTATCTCGCGGGCCAGTTGCAGTGACCGGAGATACGCCTGTTTGGCCTGTTCATGTTGCTCAAGCGACGACCATGCATAACCAAGATTGGCATTGAGGTTGGCCAGATTCCGCTTGGCACCGAACTTCTCGGCCAGCGGCAGTGCACGTTGCAGATACTCCAGCGCTTTTTCCGGTTGCCGCAGATTCAGGTAGAGCGCGCCCAGATTATTCAACGTTTGCAGTTCACGCGGCGGCCTCAATGTGCCGGATTGTTCAGCCAACGGCAGCGCTTTCAGGTGTTCAACCAGGGCGCTTTCATAGTCGCCGGTATCGGAATAGATCAACGCTGCCCGATTGTGGGTCAGGTACTGCAAGCGGAGATCCGAAACGCCTTCCAGTAGCGCCAGTGCCTCGCGGACCAGCTTCAACCCGTCCTCCGGTTTGCCTGCATCTTTCAGTTGCCCGGCCCGGTAAATCATTCCCTCGATACGGGCCTCCGGTACGCCACTCTTGTCAGCGAATGCCAGCAATGCATCAGTGAGCTGGGTAACGTGTTCGCCGTTGTCACGCTTGGCTGCCATCGATAATTGCAGGGACAACCAGTGATATTCCAGGGTCGGAGAACGCTCAGACGGGATGGTTGCCGCAAGCTCGGTTGTAGCCTGCTGAGCCGCTGCATCATCGGTCAGCTCACGGATGGCGGAAATTTTGGCCAGCCAATCGGCGTCCAGCTCTTCGGCCGACCAGGCCGAGACCGACGCATTCAGCAACAAACCAATAAGCGCAAATAACCAACGCGTTGTCATGGGCGAGTACAATCCGGAGCCGCGATACCCGCCAAAGCATAGCAGGCCGACGCCAAAGCGCCGGCGGGCCCCGCCGTCGCCACAATGACCGACTGCAATGCAGCGACCCGCACTGCTCGCCAATTCAAGGAGCCGACCCGGCATGAAACTGTTTTTGATCGCCCTGACCGGGCTTGTCATGGCCGCACCGTTGCGAGCCAACGACCGCAACGACGACCAAGCGCCGATTTTGCGCAGTGAGCAACAACTCCGACAGCGCTGGCTTGCAACGCTGGCCGACGATACGGCCGCTGGACGCAAGACAGGCACAGCCGCCCAGCTTCGTATGGGCAACTGGCTGGCCACCGAATTTCGTGAGTTGGGTTTGCAACCGCTGCCGGGGCGCGTCGACTTTTTTCAGACCTTTGCGTTCACGACCGAAAAGGGCGAATCGCTGGCCGGCCGCAATGTGCTGGCGATCCTGCCGGGCAAGCAGCCGCTCGACCAGGGCGAGTACATTTTGTTGTCGGCTCACTACGACCATATCGGCAGCGCGGTGGACGGCAGCACGGATCATGTGTTCAACGGTGCCGACGACAATGCCTCCGGCGTCAGCACGCTACTCGGTATTGCCAAACAATTGCAGCAGCAGATTGCCCGTACCGGACAGCGGCCAAATCGGCATATTGTTTTCGCGGCATGGGATGCCGAAGAGTGGGGATTACGCGGTTCGCGTCACTTCGTTGAACAACCGCTGCTGCCGCTGAGTCGCTTTGTCACCAACCTGAATTTTGAAATGGTTGGTGTCACCGAAGGCAAACACAGCCGAAATCTGTGGATGACCGGTTGGCAACACTCCGACCTGTTCGATACGTTGCAGCCGTTGCTGGCACGCCAGGGCTGGTCGCTGGAAGCGGACCCCTATCCGGACTGGAAATTGTTCCTGCGCTCCGACAACGCCCCTTTTGCCGCCATCAAGAACATCGGCAGCGAAGCAGCGCCTCATTGGCTCGGCATACCGGCACATTCATTGTCGGTCTGGCGCGGCCAATCGCATTACCATGGCAAACAAGATGAAGTCCGCTTGATTGATGTCGTCAATCTGACCGAACTGTCGATGGTCATGGCCGATGTGGTTACCGTATTGGCCAACTCCGAACAGGTAATTGCCTGGAAGGAAAACGGGGCTGAGCGTTTTACTCGGCCGACCGAATCCGACAGTGCAACGGTAACCGGCTCCCCGTAACGGGTCGCCAGAAAAAAACGCCGGCAATACCGGCGTTTTTTTTGGCGCACACGTCAAATCACAACTGCAGCGGTGCCGTATTCTTCCCACCCGCCATTGCGACGAACATAGATTCGTTCACTGAGCCGGGCGTCACCGCTGCCTGCCAATGCCTTGATCGCCGCTTTCAGCATCACCAGACCCGATTTCGCCTTCGAGTCGGTGAACACGAGGCAAGCCTGCGCCGGCACGGCGACCAGTAGCTCGCCTTCCACTTCTTTCGCCATGCCCTCCCAGAACTGATCGAGCAGCAACAGACAGGCTTCATCGCGGCCATTGGCTTTCAGCAAGTAAGTAGGTCCGCGCCCCAGCCGCTCCACTTTCGAGAGCCGCTCGCGCAGGTTGTTCATTGCATTCAATAGCAGCTCATAACGTTGCAGACCGAGTGCCTGAACATTGGCTTCGGTAATGAAGGTCCGGCTTAGCCCGTCTTCGACCGCGAAGACAATGGTCAGACCCGGCGCGAAGGTGTCACAGAGGGCGTCATCCGGAACAAAAGACGGTACTCGCTCGAGCGAGAAAATAATGGGGAATAACTTGCCGGGATCGAGTTTGCGCATCATCTACCACACAGGCCGTGATGCACGGAAAGGTGCCGCCGCCACACAGCCCAGAAGGACAGGTCACCGGCCAGGCCGGTAACGCGATTTTCAGAAGCGGGATGATAACGCAGTGCTGCGCCGGATGGCGGCCGGCAATGTGACCGGCCGCGCGAATCCGACGCTTACTGTTCAGACGGCAGTACCCGGACCGCGCCGCGATCGGCACTGCTGGCAAACAGCGCGTAGGCCCGCAGCGCCTGTGAGACCACGCGCTGACGTGCCACCGGGGTGTAGGCAAGTGCGCCACGTGCCTGCTCAGCCGCTTGCCGGCGGGCCAGCTCGTCGCTGCTCACCTGCAGTTCGATCCGGCGCGCCGGGATGTCGATAACGATTTGGTCACCTTCCTGCACCAACGCAATCGCGCCGCCGCTGGCCGCTTCCGGCGAGACATGGCCAATCGACAAACCGGAGGTACCGCCAGAGAAGCGGCCATCGGTGATCAGGGCGCAGGCTTTGCCAAGGCCCTTGGCCTTCAGGTAACTGGTCGGGTACAGCATTTCCTGCATGCCGGGGCCGCCGCGCGGCCCTTCGTAGCGAATGACCACGACATCGCCGGCAACAATCTGGTCGGCAAGAATCGCGGTCACTGCGTCATCTTGTGACTCGAACACCCGGGCACGACCGTTGAAGCGCAGACAGCTTTCGTCGACGCCAGCGGTCTTGACGATGCAACCATCGACCGCCAGATTGCCGGTCAACACGGCAAGCCCGCCATCCTGCGAATAGGCATGCGCTTGGTTGCGGATGCAGCCGTTGTCGCGATCCGCATCCAAGCTCGGCCAGCGTGCGCTTTGACTGAATGCCTGACTGCTGCGCAAACCGCCGGGCGCGGCGCGATAGAATTCACGCGTCGCCTCACTCACCTTTCCGGTGATGTCATGTTTGGCAATGGCATCGCCCAGTGTGCTGCTGTGCACGGTGTAGGTGTCGCTGTGCAGCAACGCGGCCCGGTTCAATTCGGCCAGAATGCCGTACACACCACCGGCACGATGCACATCTTCGATGTGATATTTCTGGGTCGACGGCGCAACTTTGCACAGGTGCGGCACTTTTTTCGACAAGCGATCGATGTCGCGCATCGTGAACGGCACACCGGCTTCATGTGCGGCGGCCAGCAAATGCAGCACGGTGTTGGTCGAACCGCCCATGGCGATATCGAGCGTCATGGCGTTTTCAAACGCGGCAAAATTGGCAATGGCGCGCGGCAGCAGGTGCGCCTCGTTACCATCGTAATAGCGTTTGGTGATCTCAACGATGGTTTTACCAGCCTGCACGAACAACTCGCGCCGATCGGTGTGGCTCGCCAGCATCGTGCCATTTCCGGGCAATGCCAGACCCAGCACTTCCAGCAGGCAGTTCATCGAATTGGCGGTAAACATGCCGGAGCAACTGCCGCAGGTGGGGCAAGCGTTGTGTTCGGTTTCGGCCACTTGCTCGTCGGAAACACTCGGGTCGGCCGCCATTACCATGGCATCGACCAGATCGAGCTTGATGGTTTCGCCACCGCGCACAACCTTTCCGGCTTCCATCGGTCCGCCGGAGACAAACACCGCCGGGATATTCAGCCTCAGCGCCGCCAGCAGCATGCCGGGCGTGATCTTGTCGCAATTGGAAATGCAGATCATCGCGTCGACGCAATGACCATTGGCAACATACTCAACCGAATCGGCGATCAATTCCCGCGACGGCAAGCTGTACAGCATGCCGCCATGGCCCATCGCGATACCGTCGTCAATGGCAATGGTATTGAACTCGCGCGGCACCCCGCCGGCGCCGCGCACGGCTTCCGAAACCAGCTCACCAATCTGCTTCAGATGGACATGACCCGGAACAAACTGCGAATACGAGTTGACCACTGCAATCAGCGGCTTGTGGAAATCGTTGTCACCGAGGCCGGTCGCGCGCCAGAGCGCGCGGGCGCCGGCCATGTTGCGGCCGGTGAAGGTGGTTTTGGAGCGGTAGGTCGGCATGAAAGAATCCAGTTAAACAGCATGTAGGAGCAGCCAAGGCTGCACCCACTGAAATCCTGATTGGCAATTGCCTCAGCAGTTTTATTACAGAGCGATATCAGGCATCACCCTCACCTGAATCCTCTCCCATCAAGGGAGAGGACCTATAAGCCTTCTCCCTTGATGGGAGAAGGTTGGATGAGGGTGATGCTTGCAAAGCCTACTCAGTCAGGTAAAGCATCAGGCGTAAGCCGCGTGCACAAACGCCGAGGTCGGATTCTCAACCGGATCCAGCCAACCCCAGACATCGGGGGTCTGGCCATTGAACAGGCCGAAAAATTTCTTCTGGATGGCTTCGGTCACCGGGCCACGCTTGCCGGCACCGACTTTCAAGCCGTCGACGGTACGAACCGGCACGATTTCCGAGGCGGTACCACACAGGAACATTTCATCAGCCACATAGAGTGCTTCGCGGGCGATGTTCTCTTCGCGCACCTGATAACCCAGCTCTTTCGCCAACACCATCACGGTGTCGCGGGTAATGCCCGGCAGAATCGACGCAGTCAGCGGCGGTGTAAAAATCGTTTTGTTCTTGACCAGAAACACGTTCTGGCCCGCCCCTTCCGAGACCATGTTGTTGTGATCCAGCGCCAGACCTTCGTGGTAACCGTGTCGGCGCGCTTCACGGGCGATAAGAGCCCCTGACAGATAGTTGCCGCCAGCCTTCGCGCCGGTCGGCATCGTGTTCGGCGCCAGCCGGTGCCAACTCGACACGCCCACATCAACTCCGGTTTCCTGAGTGCCGGCGCCCAGATAGGCCCCCCATTCGAAGGCAGCAACCACCAAATCAATCGGCGTGTCGGCATCCGGCACAATGCCGATACCGCCATACCCGACATACGCCATCGGCCGCAGGTAGGCCGACTTCAAACCGTTGGTCCGGACAATTTCCTTGCAGGCCGATTCGACGTCATGACGGGTGTACGGGATATCCATCCGGTAAATCTTGGCCGAGTCGTACAGGCGCTGAATGTGATCACCGAGCCTAAAAATCGCCGTGCCCGACGGCGTGTCATAGGCGCGAATGCCTTCAAATACCGAGGAGCCGTAGTGCAGCGCATGGGTCATCACATGCACAGTGGCATCGGCCCAGGGTTTGATCTGGCCGTTATGCCAGATTTTCGCAGGTGCGTTCAGTGCGGCCATGTGGGTTTCCTTGGTTGATGTCGTGTTTCAAATCGGTGGACAGGCTTCCGATAGATATATCAGTGATGTGCTGCGCGGCAAAGCGCGGACACCGTAACCGCAGCACAAATAATTCCAGACTGTCGAGCAGTGCTTCCGCACTGGCTGCAATGATATTGTCGGAGCAGCCCACGGTACACCAACGTTGCTCGCCATAGGCCGCTTCGATCCAGACCCGTGTTGTGGCGCCGGTCGCCGCTTCCGGATCCAGAATCCGCACCTTGTAATCGGTCAGGCGTACCCCTTCCAGTTCCGGATAGAACGGCTTCAACGCCTTTCTGAGCGCCGCATCGATGGCGGCTACCGGACCGGTTGCTTCGGCAGCCGTCAAGGTTTCCGCGCCCGAAACCCGTACCTTGGCGGTGGCCAGGCTGGGTTCACTTACCCCTTCCCGTTGCGCGGTGTGCACATGCAGATCACGCACGGCGAAAGGCGCCTGATAATCGGCCTGATGCCGGCGCACAATCAGTTCGAAGCTGCCATCGGCCGTTTCGAGCTGCAGACCACGCGCTTCTGCCTGTTTGATTTGCTCGGCAACCGCCTGTTCTTCGCCCTGCAACTCCAGCCCCAGTTCGCGTGCCCGCATGCGGACATTGCCGCGACCGGCCAGCTCCGACACCACGACCTGACGACCATTGCCAACCTGCAGCGGATCGATGTGTTCATAACTCGCCTGCAGCTTTTCAATGGCCGCAACATGCAGCCCGCCCTTGTGGGCAAACGCGTTGACGCCGACAAAGGGCGCAAAGGCATCCGGCGCCAGATTGGCGATATCGGCCACCGCCCGCGACAGGCCGGTCAGCATCGCCAACTGGGCGGCGGCCTTGCAGCGATAGCGCGTTTTCAGCGTCAGATTCGCCAGTATCGATACCAGATTGGCATTGCCGCAGCGCTCGCCGATACCGTTGATGGTACCTTGCACCTGCCGGGCACCTGCCGCAACGGCTGCCAGCGAGTTGGCCACCGCCAGTTCGCTGTCGTTATGCGCATGCACGCCAAGCGGGGTCGGTACCGCAGCACTCACCGCCGCAACGGTGGTGGCAATGCGATCCGGCAGGCTGCCGCCATTGGTGTCACACAGCACCAGCCAGTCGGCGCCGGCCTCGCTCGCGGCCTGCAGGCAGGCCAGCGCGTATTCACTGTCTTCGACAAAACCATCGAAGAAATGCTCGGCATCGAGCACCACTTCCCGGCCTTCGTCCTTCATCAATTTGACGCTGTCGTAGATGACCTTGAGGTTGTCTTCACGCGTCGTCCGCAAAATATACTCGACATGCAGCGGCGAACTTTTTCCCACCAACGTCACCACCGGCGTCTGCGCTTCCAGCAACGCCAGCAGCTGCGGATCTGTGCTGGCAGCCCGGTCTACCCGACGGGTGCTGCCGAAGGCCGCAATGCGGGTGTCCGGCAACTGCAGATCACGCACTTGCCGAAAATACTCGGCATCTTTCGGATTCGAGCCTGGCCAGCCACCTTCGAGGTAGTCCATGCCAAAGTCGGCCAGCAATTGCGTGATCCGCAGCTTGTCATTCAGCGAAAAGCTGATGCCTTGCCGCTGGGCGCCATCGCGCAGCGTGGTGTCGTAGAGAAAAACCGCTTGCGTCATGTCGCTCTGCTTTTAGACCGTCACACCGCGTTACGCAGCATCGGCTGCGCTGCCATCGCCTGCACGGCGACAACATCGACCAGCTTGGCCAGCTGCTTGCGCAGGTTCTCGCCTTCGCGCTCGCCCGACAACCGCAGCGTGACTTCATACAGCGACGGGTCACGGCCGTTCTGCACCAGCAGCGAATCGATGGCAAAGCCACGATGACGGGTCACGCGCAGCAAACGCTCCAGCGCGCCTTCACTGTTGCGAACGGTCAGAAACATCACGTTGTCCATGCGTCCTCTCCTTCCATCATGTCATCGTTAGCTTTGCCCGGCGCGACCAGCGGCCAGACGTTTTCTTGCGGATTGATGGCCACATGCAGCAGCAATGGGCCTTCGGTTTCCAACAGCAAGCGAATCGCTTCGTCCTGCTGGGCGCGCGAGTCGATGCGCACCGCCGGAATGCCGAACGCTTTCGCCAGCGCGACAAAATCCGGGTTGTCGGACAGATCGATTTCGCTGTAACGGCCGGCAAAGAACAGCTGCTGCCATTGCCGGACCATGCCGAGCGCCTGATTGTCGAGCAGCACGATTTTCACCGGCAGCTTGTAGCGGTTGATGGTGGCCAGCTCCTGCAGATTCATCTGGAACGAACCATCGCCGCTGACACAAATCACCCGTGCCTCCGGGCAGGCCAGTTGGGCACCGATTGCCGCCGGCAAGCCATAACCCATGGTGCCCAGACCACCGCTCGACAAATGCTGACGCGGCGCCCGAAACCCGTAGTGCTGAGCGACCCACATCTGGTGCTGACCAACATCGCAACTGATATAGGTGTTTTCATCCGCCTGTTTCGACAGTGCCGCCAACAGGCCCGGTGCATAGATGCCAGTGCCCGGGGCGTCGTAGCGAAAGGCAAACGCCGCCTTGTCGGCCAGACATTGTTGCCGCCAGGCCCCGCAATGCGACGGCACGGCCAAGGCCGGCAGCAAGCGATTCAAATCGCCGCGCAAACTGACCTGGGCGTGCCGCAGTTTGTCGAATTCGGCGTCATCGATATCCAGATGCACGACTCGCGCATTCGGTGCAAACGCGGCCAGCTTGCCGGTGGCGCGGTCATCAAAGCGAGCGCCGACCACGATCAGCAAATCGCTGCGCTGGACCGCGAAATTGGCCGCCTTGGTACCGTGCATGCCCAGCATGCCGAGGTTCAGTGGATGCTCGAACGAGACCGCACCCAGTCCTTTCAGTGTGCTGACCAGCGGGATCTGCGTCGCCTCGACAAACTCGCGCAGGGCATGGCTGGCATTGCCCAGCACGACGCCGCCACCGACATACAGCAAAGGCCGCTGCGCAGACGAAATCAGCGCCCGCGCCTGGTGCAGGCCGGCGCGATCCAGGTCGCTTGCTTTCTCTGCTTTCGGCATCGCCAGTTCGGCGGTACAAATCGCGTTTTGCACATCTTTCGGAATATCGATCAACACCGGACCCGGCCGACCGCCCATGGCGATCCGACAGGCTTCGTGAACGATGCGCGGCAAGTCGTTGACGTCGCGCACCAGAAACGAGTGCTTGACGATTGGCAGGGTCATGCCAAACACATCCACTTCCTGAAAGGCATCGGTGCCGATCAGCGGGTTGGCCACCTGGCCGGTAATCGCCAGCATCGGCACCGAATCCATGTAGGCATTGGCGATGCCGGTGATGAGATTGGTGGCGCCCGGGCCACTGGTCGCCATACACACACCCAGACGACCACTGGCCCGGGCAAACCCGTCCGCGGCCAACGCCGCGCCTTGCTCGTGCCGACACAAAATATGCTGCAGCTTGCTGTCCAGCAGCGCGTCGTACACCGGCATGATGGCGCCACCCGGGTAGCCGAAGATGATTTCGACACCTTCGGCTTCCAGGGCTTTGCACAATGCTTGCGCGCCGTTCACGTTAGAGTTTCCTTTTCGCTTGCCGTTGTCGTTGACTGACTCAGTACTTCTCGGTTTCGCGAAAGGCGACCGCTTTCGAACTCAGTGCACCGCCGCCTGCCGTAGCATTGGCCGGCTCGGCTTTCTGATTGCCCGGCAACCAACGCATGTGCGCGCGCAGCTCGGCACCGACTTTCTCAATCGGGTGGGCCAGATCGGCCTCCATCAGCGCGCGGTAGCGCTTGCCGCCCGACTCGTGCTCGGCAATCCATTCGCGGGCAAATTCGCCAGTGCGGATCTCGTCGAGAATTTTGGCCATGCGCTCGCGGGTGCCGGCATCGACCACGCGCGGACCGCGGCTCAGGTCGCCATACTTGGCCGTGTCGGAAACGAAATCGTGCATGCGGGCGAAGCCGCCTTCGTACAGCAGATCGACGATCAGCTTCAGTTCGTGCAGGCATTCGTAGTAGGCCACTTCCGGCTGGTAACCGGCTTTGACCAACGTGTCGAAGCCAGCGGCGACCAGTTCGGTGGCACCACCGCACAGCACAGCTTGCTCGCCGAACAGATCGGTTTCGGTTTCCTCGGCAAAGGTGGTTTGCAGCACGCCGGCGCGGGTGCAGCCGATGCCGTGGGCATAGGCCAACGCGCGATCAAAAGCGCTACCGGACGCATCCTGATGGATGGCAACCAGGCCCGGCACACCGGCGCCTTTCTGGTATTCGGTGCGCACCAAGCGGCCCGGGCTTTTCGGCGCGACCATGGTCACGTCGATGTTGGCCGGCGGCTTGATCAGGCTGTAGTGGATGTTGAAACCGTGACTGAACATCAGCATCGCGCCCGGCTTGATGTTCGGGGCAATGTCTTGTTCCCAGATGGCCTTCTGAACCAGATCCGGGGTCAGGATCATGACCACGTCGGCGTCCTTGGTGGCGTCGGCAAATGGCTTGACCTTGAAGCCGTCGGCCTGGGCGGCGATCCAGGTCTTGCCTTGCGGGCGCAGGCCGATGGTCACGTCAAAACCCGAATCGCGCAGGTTCTGGGCCTGGGCTTTGCCCTGGCTGCCGTAGCCGATGATGGTGATGCGCTTGCCCTGCAATGCCGGCTGGACGTCCTGTTCAAAATACATCTTGGTCATTTTTTGTACTCCTGCTTTCCGTGGTTTACGTAAACTTGATGCTAACACTATATGGACGTCCGTCTACGGCACTGCGTTATGGCTTTTCAGCGCGCCAGAAACGACAAACCCCCCGGACCTTGCGGTGCGGGGGGTTTGTTTTCCGGAGGTTTTTTTGCTTTATCGCTTACCTCGCGCACAGACCGACCCGCACCGTAATCCGAGGATTACAGTAATAAGTACGAGTACGAGAATGCTGCTGCGGTGCAAAGCCATGAGTGGGGTTCCACAAGGCACGTAAACTTGAGATGCAGCGAAACTAACACGCGTTTCCCGGCACCAGCAAGGATGGGCTTGATAACGATTGGTTATGAAACGGCCATTCTGACCGCCAAATCCTGAAACGGCGGTGCCGCTCGCTGGACGATCGCGCCGCACGGACTATGCTTCTGGCATCCCGAGCAGAATGGACAACCTCCCATGTCAGAAGCCGTACCCGCCACCATGGAATACCGTGGCCGGAAGACCCGCCGGGCCGATGGTCATGCCCGCCGCCAGGCCATTCTCGAAGCCGCCCTGCGCATCATCGTGCGCGACGGCCTGCGCGCCGTCCGGCACCGGGCGGTGGCACAGGAGGCACAGGTTCCATTGGCCGCCACCACCTACTACTTCCGTGACCTGAACGAACTGATCTCGGACGCCTTCACCCTGTTCGCGGAGCGCACCCTGGCCGGCGCCCGCACGCTGGAAAAAGACACCTTTGCCGCGCTCGACAGCAGCAAGAGCGCATTGTCGACGCCACAAGGCCGCGAGAAGCTCGCCCATTCACTGACCGACTTCGTCATGCACTTCCTGCGCAGCCAAGTCGCCGACCGCGATGGCCGCCAGGTCGAACAAGCCTTCCGGCAGGAAGCGCTACGCAATGACAAACTCGCCTCGGATGTACAGGTGCCGGACCGCGCCCACCTGAATACGCTGGAGCGCTTCTTTCAGGCGCTCGGTTCGACTGATGCGGTGGCCGATGCCCATCTGGTGCTGGGCGCGATGGCGCATTGGGAATTCCACCTGTTGCTCAATGGCGACAGCGCGGAAAACTGGCAGCTGGCCGAGCGCAGCATGCGCCGACAGTTGAATAGCTTGCTGAAGAGTTGAAAGGAAAAGCAAATAACAAAGGCCGCTGAAGCGGCCTTTGTTATTTGCGGTGGGCGTGGGCAGGCTTGGAGGACGTCGGGATACTTGTTATGTCAAATGTAAGACCTGACCCTCGACCCTTTAGGGCGGGTTCGGAGCATCGCGACAACCCGCCATTTCACAACACATACCGACCGCTGAGGGAAACGGTGGATTGCTTCGCGAATCCACCCTACGTCGAACCGTCAATCCGCCTTACGCGCGTTTAATACTCAGACCTTTTTACTTAGGGATGACATCGAACTTGCCAAACATCTTCTTACCTACCCAATACGGGTCGATGTATTTTTTTTGTAGCGCGGCACGCACTCAGGATCTCCCAAGTTTTGCGGGCACTCAATAGACAGCCATATGCGCTTAGTTTCGGACAGTCGACTCCGCATTTCCGGGTCATCGTTCAACAATTTTTCCAGCCAGATTTGGCCTTCTACTGGGTCTCCTTCTGATTGCCACAATCCAGTCCAAATGTTTTGAACAAGCAAATGCCGAGGCAAAGACTCATACGAAACCTCTCTACCAACCTCCCCATTACTTGTGACGACAGCAGCGTACCGATAGTATCTTTCGACTCCAACGTTACTAGTTATATGGGCCTCTTGCGTTGCCAGAAAGAAACCGCCGCCGTCTAGCCTCCCTAAGACTGCTGGCTCCAACTCCAGTTCGGGAAATATAATCTCCTTTCCATCAATCTCAACTCTTAGCTCACTTTTGATATCACCACCACCAACGGACAGCGAGTGACCAAGATCGAGCCACAATCGTTGTCGAGTTGTGGTGTGTCTTATCGCTGCAGGAGAACCATCATGCAAGCGAATAACAACAGATTGATCATAGACAACCTCCCGTTGAGTATAAATAATCCACATTAATACCAGCACGCCGAATAGAACGGCTAACAGAGCGATAGCCGAAAAATGTTTCCTCGTCAGTCTTTTCATAGATCAACTCCCCGGCTGCCTATTTAATCGCACATTAGCGCCCGGCTTGGCATTCGGTAACAATAGGCACACCTGCTTCATCAGAAATGACCGAAATACATCGACAGAACGAATGATTCGTGATTCGGCTTGATTCGCGGCGTGATTCGGATCACTGATTCGCTGATTCGGGGTCAGGCCTTACATTTGACATCTCGTATCACCGAGCCACTCATTCAAACTGATCACTCCGGCAGGCTTTTCTTCAACTCCAGCGCTTTCTTGTAAATCGGCTTGTGCGGCAGCCCGGTCAGTTGTTCGGCCACCGCCACCGCCCGCGATAGCGTCATCTCGGGCAACAACAGGCCCAATACTCTTTCCAGTTCCGTTTCATCCGGCGACGACGCGCTGGCCGGCGCGCCGCTGATCATCAGCACGATTTCGCCACGCTGCTGATCACTGTCCTGTTCGACTCGCGCAGCCAACTCGGCCAGCGAACCATCGAGAAACGTCTCGAAGGTTTTGGTCAGTTCGCGGGCGACCACGGCCGGTCGGTCGGCGCCGAAAATGGCGGCGGCATCCTGCAGGGTTTCCAGAATCCGGTGCGGCGCTTCGTAGAACACCAGCGTGCGCGGATCGTGCGCCAGCGCTTGCAGCCGTTCCCGGCGCGGGCCGCTTTTGGCCGGCAGAAAGCCTTCGAAACTGAACCGGTCGGTGGGCAGGCCGGCGCAGGACAGCGCGGCTATCAAAGCACAGGCGCCCGGTACAGGGGCGACCCGGAAGCCCTGCTTTCGCAGCTCGCGGACGAGTTTGAAGCCGGGATCACTGATGAGAGGGGTGCCGGCATCGGAGATCAGTGCCAGCGATTCACCCTGCTGCAACCGTTCAGCCAGTTCAGTAACGCGCTGCTGTTCATTGTGTTCATGCAGCGAGCGCAATGGCGTGCGGATGTCATGGTGTTGCAGCAACTGCTGACTGTGGCGGGTGTCTTCGGCATAGACGGTGCCGGCCTCGCGCAAAATGGCGATGGCCCGTGCCGACCAGTCGGCAAGATTGCCGATTGGGGTCGCTACCACATACAAAACCCCGGCCGCTGCCGTCATAATAGCCCTCCGTTTTATGGCGCCCGCTGAGTTCGCATGATGCCTTATCCCCGTTTGCCTCGTCGCCGGTTGTTGCCGATCAGAATGCAGACTGCATTGATGGCCGCCGCATTGGCGTTGCCACTGTTCGGCTGCCCGGATGGGTTACGGGTGCAAAACCCGGATGAGCATCCGCCACTGCGCAATGCCGAGTATTTCCTGCAGGCGGCCAACACGGCGACGGGCCAGCGCGCCGCGCTGATGAGGCTGTCGGCCGGCGAATTGCTGATCGTCGAGCAGCAGCACCAACGCGCCAGTGAGGTGCTGGAAGCGCTCAAGCATCAGCCCTTCAGCGAGGACGACCGTCAGCGCCTGCATCTGGCGCGCGGCGAAGCCCTGCTCCATATCGACAGGGCTGCTGAAGCGGTCGACGCGCTGAATCAGGTGCCGCGGCCGGAGTCGCTCGGCCGGGATCGTTACCGGCAGTATCTGCAACTGAAAATTGCCGCGCTGACCGCGGACAAGCGCCCGGTCGAAGCCGCCGCCACCCATCTGGTGCTCGGCCCCTTGCTCGACCGCAGCGAGCGCCCCGCCAATGATTTTTCGGTATGGCAACTGCTAAAGCCGCTGAATGCCGACACCTTGCTGCAATACCGCAGTGCGCTCGACAACAACGGCCTGATGGCCGGCTGGCTCGATCTGGCGCTGGTCTACCAGCAATTCAGCCGGCATCCGGACGGGCTGCCGCAGGCGCTCAGTCAATGGCAGGGGCGTTACCCGAGCCACCCGGCCGCCGGCAATCCGCCGGTCGATCTGACCAAGGCCGCCAATGCAGACCGGATTGAACTGACCCAGGTGGCAGTGTTGTTGCCACTGTCCGGCCGGCTGGCGACGACGGGCCGAATGGTCCGGGACGGCATTGTCGCGGCACATTTTGACCGGAGCGGTGATGAAAACAGCAGCAGTCCGATCCGGCTGCGGTTTTACGACAGTGCTGGCGCCGACATCGCTACCCTGCATCAGCAAGCCGTTGTCGATGGCGCCAGTGCCGTGATCGGACCGATCGAGAAACCGCAGTTGCAATCGCTGCTGGCGCTAGGCCAGTTGCCGGTGCCGACGCTGGCGCTGAATGTCAGCGACGACGCCAGTCAGCGTGCCGACGGCCTGTATCAGTTCGGTTTGCCGGTGGAAGACGATGCCGAGCAGGTCGCCACCCGGGCGCTGGCGAGTTACCGGCATGCGCTGATCGTCAGCAATGACGACGCGGTCGGTCTGCGCGCGGCCCAGACAATGAATGCGGCCTTTACTGCCGGCGGCGGTACCGTGATCGATACCGTCAGGCTCGGCCCCGATGCCCAGATCCAGGCCAATGTGGCCACCATGCTCGGCGTCGAGGGATCGCGGGCCCGGATGACGGCACTGAAACAGATCATCGGCAAAGAGCTCGGCTTTGAAGTGCGCCGGCGGCAGGATGTCGAAGTGATTCTGCTGGCGGTAAAACCGTCCAGCGCCCGTCGGGTCAAACCGTTCCTGAACCTGTACTTCGCCCAGGACCTGCCGGTGCTGGCGACGTCGCAGCTTTTTTCGGGCCAGCTGCAACCAGCTGATGATCGCGATCTGAACGGCATCGAGTTTTGCGATGCCCCGTGGCTGCTGGAAGGCGCGGCAGTGCCGACCGAAAGCCGGCAGCGAATCGCGGCCCTGTGGCCAGCCGCGACCGGCAATCAGGGCCGGTTGTTCGCGCTCGGTTATGACGCCTACGGCCTGCTGCCGGAACTGGAGCGACTGCTGGCATTTCCGGATTACCGCTTGAGCGGCTTGTCCGGTGACTTGCGCATGGACGATGCGGCACGCGTACACCGTGGACTGGGCTGGGGCCGTTTCCGCGACGGCCGCCCGGTCGCGGTACCGCTGGCCGGCATCAGCCAGCCATGACGCGATTTGGCGCGATGCGGTTGGAGCGACGCCTATCATGCTGACGGCAGCCTGGCGGCTGCTGCGCGGCCAACAAGGCGAAGACCGTGCCTGTCAGCATTTGAGCAAGGCCGGGCTGACACTGGTGGCGCGCAACGTTCGCTTCAAGGGCGGCGAACTCGATCTGGTCATGCGTGATCGCGATACGCTGGTCTTTGTTGAAGTGCGGGTACGCAATAACACCCGCTTCGGTAGTGGCGCCGAGTCGGTTACCTATCGCAAGCAGCAACGACTGCTGCTGGCAGCACAATTGTATTTGCAGCAACACCCGGAACACGCCCGGCGCCCATGCCGCTTTGATGTGGTCAGCCTGCAGGGCGATTCGCTCGAATGGTTGAAGGATGCCTTCAGCAGTACGTAACGTGGCGCACGGCCAAGCGGCCCGCGCAGGAGAACCTGATGGAATCGGTGCAGCGCATTCGCGACCTGTTCAATGAAAGCATTCAGACCCAGATCGCCGCCGTCGATTTGCTGGCAGAACCGGTAGCCCGCGCCGCCGACACCATCGTGCAGGCGTTGTTGAACGGTCACAAGATCCTGTGCTGCGGCAACGGCGGATCGGCCAGCGAGGCGGCCCGCTTCGCCGCCAACATGCTGCACCGGTTCGAACGTGAGCGTCCGAGTCTGCCTGCCATCGCGCTCAACACCGATCACACCACGATGACCGCCATCGCCAACGAAGCGGCATTTCAGGATGTGTTTGCCAAACCGATTCGGGCATTGGGTCAGGCCGGCGACATCCTGCTCGCCATCAGCACCAGCGGCAATTCCCGCAACGTGATTGCCGCCATGGAGGCGGCGCTCAATCGCGACATGATCATCGTCGCATTGACGGGTCGGGACGGCGGCAACATGGCCGGCCTGCTCGGCCCGAATGACGTCGAGATTCGGGTGCCGTCCAATTCGACCGCACGGATTCAGGAATGCAATCTGCTGGTGCTCAACTGCCTGTGCGACTGCATTGACCGCAGCCTGTTTGGCAGCCCGGGCGAGAATTGATTCGGCCGACGACGGATTCTGGTGATGAGGTATCCGGAAAGTAACGGTTCCGGTTTGAAACGGGTGAGGGCAATGCAAGGAATGAAAAAACCGGCGAACTGCCTCGGGCAATCTGGTCAGCTGCTGACCGTGATGATGACAGCGCTCACGCTGCTTGGCTGTGCCGAGGCCATGGTGGTTGGCGCCGGCGCCGGTGCAGCGTCGGCGCAGGATTCACGCAGCTTTGGCACGCAGATAGATGATGAAAATATCGAAAACCGGACGTTGTCGGCCATGCGTAATCGCGCCGACATTCTCGAACAAAGCAACATTGAAGTGGTGAGCTACAACCGCATCGTGCTGCTGGTGGGGCAGACTCCCACCCAGACCTACAAAACGGCGCTGGCCAATCTGGCTGCCGAAGTCTCCAACGTGCGCAAGGTCTATAACGAGATCCGGGTCGCCGGGCCACGCTCTACCTTGACTGCGATGGGCGACTCCACCATCACCACCAAAATCAAAGCGTCACTGCTGACCGAATCGAATTTTCCGTCCAGCAAGGTGAAGGTGGTGACCGAGGATGGCGAAGTGTTTTTGATGGGGCTGGTCACCCGTGAGCAAGGTGCGCGCGCCACCGACATTGCCCGCTCGACTGGCGACGTCCGCAAAGTCATTCAGTTGTTCGAGTACGTGGAGCCGACGCCGGCGACCAACTGACGCCGACTATTGTCTGGCGTTGCTCGACTGCGGCTTAACGCTGCCTGATGTCACGGTTTGACTTCACTGACGAAGCAAGCTCTGAGTAAGTCAGGCTCCTGCCACTGCGGCTTTCGCCGCGGTGGCAGGCGTATTTCAAGTTCGGACTTGAACAGAGTTTCCCCGCATTTAACGGGCCTACTTCACTGGCCTATTTCACTGGCTTATTTCACTACCTTCAACCGCGGCCGGCCACCGATTGGTGTCGGGGGTGTTGGCGGTGTCGGGTCATCACCTTCCGGCAGCCGTTCTGTTTTTTCGACCGTGCCAAGCGCCGTCGGCGTGACCGGCTCGTCGGCTTCGTCATCCAATTCACCAGCAGCCGCCGCTTGCGCGTCGGTCAGCGCAAACGCCATGCCTTCACCGTTCTCGCGAGCATAGATGGCGCGTACTGCCGACATCGGGATCCACATGTTGCGGGCGACACCGGCAAAGCGGGCAGAAAACTCGATGTGTTCGTTGTCCCAATGAAACTGGCCAACTGCACTCGGGGTGATGTTCAGCACAATCTGGCCATCACGAACATGTTCGCGCGGCACTTTGACCCGTTCGTCACTGGCGTCAACCAGCAAATGCGGGGTGCAGCGGTTATCGAGAATCCACTCATATACCGCCCGCAACAGATACGGTTGATTGGATGTCATCGTGAAGTCAGCCATGGTTACATCCTCGCAACAACTCAGGCTCGCTCATGCTTCGATTGCCAAGCCAAGCGAAAAAACAAATGGCGACCGTTGGCCGCCATTTGTTGATACTGCCATTACGGCCAAACGCACTTAGTGCGAATCACCGTGCACGTCTTTCCAGTACTCTTTCTTCAGCAGGTACGCGACACCGAACAGCACCAGCAGGAACAACACGACGAATACGCCGACATACTTGCGTTCCGCCTTGGCCGGTTCACCGACATAGTGCAGGAAGTTGGTCAGATCGCGCACCGCATTGTCGTACTGCTCTGCCGTCATGCTGCCTTGACGAGCCAACTCCAGCGCACCGGTATCGGTCTTCACCTGCAGGCCCTGCAACCCTTCCAGTACGTGCGGCATGCCGACACTCGGGAAATAGAGGTTGTTGACGCCATACGGGCGAGTCTCGTCCTTATAGAAGCTCTTCAGGTACGAGTAGATCCAGTCAGGGCCACGCGAACGCGCCACCAGGGTCAAATCCGGTGCTGCCTTGCCGAACCAGACGGCTGCATCATCCTTGCGCATCGCGATTTTCATCAGGTCACCGATTTTGTCACCGGTCACCATCAGATTGTCGATCACGACGTTGGTGTCGAGCTGCAGGTCTTTGGCCATGCGCTCATAGCGCTGGTATTCGAGCGAATGGCAGCCATAGCAATAATTGACATACAGCGCTGCGCCGTTCTGCAGCGACTTCAGGTTATCCGGCTGAATATTGGCGTGCATGGGCGGCAACTCGCCACCAGCAGCGTGTGCTGCGCCCACCAGCAGGCCAGCACCGGCCAACAACGAGACGATCAGGTTGGTGATGGTTTTCATGTCAGCTCACCCGTTCCGGCACCGGTTTGTTAAAGCGCTGTTCCCACGTGGTGTAGAACGGCATCAACAGGAAGAAGGCAAAGTAAACAATCGTGCAAACCTGTGCCAACGCGGTCTTGGCATCAGTCGGCTGCATCGCACCGAGAATGCCGAGAATGATGAAGGCGACAACAAACAGCGCCAGCGCCAGTTTGTACGGCCAACCGCGATAACGAATCGATTTGACCGGATTGCGGTCGAGCCACGGCAACACGAACAACACCGCAATGGCGCCACCCATGGCAACTACACCGGCCAGCTTGTTCGGCACTGCGCGCAGAATCGCGTAGAACGGCGTGAAGTACCAAACCGGAGCAATGTGGGCCGGCGTCTGCGACGGATCAGCCGGAACAAAGTTCGGCGCTTCCAGGAAGTAACCACCGCCTTCTGGGAAGAAGAAAATCACCGCACAGAACAGGATCAGGAAACCGGCTGCACCCCAGGTGTCCTTGACCGTGTAATACGGGTGGAACGCGACACCGTCCAGCGGAATGCCTTTGGCATCCTTAGGACCTTTCTTGATTTCGACGCCATCCGGGTTGTTCGAGCCGACGTGGTGCAGGGCAACCAGGTGCATGAACACCAGTGCGCACAGCGCCAACGGCAAGGCAATCACGTGCAGGGCGAAGAAGCGGTTCAGGGTGGCGCCCGAAATGACATAGTCACCGCGGATCCACAGCGTCAGCGCATCACCGATTCCGAACGGAATCGCGCCGAACAGGTTGATGATGACCTGCGCGCCCCAGAATGACATCTGGCCCCATGGCAACAGATAGCCCATGAATGCTTCGGCCATCAGCAGCAGGAAGATCACCATGCCGATCAGCCAGAGCAGCTCGCGCGGCTTCTTGTACGAACCGTACATCAGGCCACGGAACATGTGCAGATAGACGACGATGAAGAAGAACGAAGCACCGGTCGAGTGCATGTAGCGAATCAACCAGCCCCACTCGACATCACGCATGATGTATTCGACCGAGGCAAAGGCGCCTTCAGCCGAGTTGTTGTAGAACATGGTCAGCCAGATACCGGTCAGAATCTGGTTGACCAGCACCAGCATGGCCAGCGCACCAAAGAAGTACCAGAAGTTGAAGTTCTTCGGTGCGTAGTATTTGGTGGCGTGGTATTCGATGGTCTCGGTCAACGGAAACCGGTTGTCGACCCAGTCCTGCAGATTATTTTCAGGTTTTTGTTCAGCAGCCATCATCAGGCTCCTTGCTCATCGACGCCGATCACCAGCGTGCTTTCACCGGTGTACATATGCGGCGGAATGCGAAGGTTGGTCGGTGCCGGCACGCCTTGGTAGACGCGGCCAGCCATGTCGAATTTGGAACCGTGGCAAGGGCAGTAGAAACCACCGGCCCAGTCCGCTTCCACCTGCGGCTTGAACGTCGGCGAACAACCGAGGTGGGTGCACTGGTTGATCACGACCAGGTATTCCGGCTTGATCGAGCGGGTGCCGTTCTGGGCATACGACGGTTGTTGATCGACTTCCTGCGAGTCCGGATCACGCAGCTCGGTCGCCAGACCGGCCAGCGCATCGAGCGACGCTTGCGAACGACGGACGATCATCACCGGCTGGCCACGCCAGAGCACAGTCATGCCCTCGCCTTCCTGCAGCTTGCTGATGTTCGGCACTTCAACCGGCGCACCGGCCGCTTGCGCCTTGGCGCTTGGCATCCAGGACTTGATGAACGGCACCGCGACAAAACCGGCACCGACTGCGCCAACGGCAGCAGTGGCCCAGGTCAGGACGCGGCGACGGCCCAAATCGACACCGTCTTTTTGGTCAGCCATTGCAGCTGGTCTCCCCAATCGAAAAACGAAAGCAAGTATGGCTGGCTTTAGCCGGGACGCAGCAGACACGCCCACAGCAAAGCCTGTCAGAAAATCGCCGGGAGCGAGTTTTCGCGACCGCCGGGAATACGGCGGGGTACCTGAAAGTACCCCACAAAAAAGATGCGCAATGATAGTGGAAAGGCCCCGGCAGCGACAAGGAATAAGGGACAAGAAGTTCCGGGAAAACAGCTGCTTGCGAAGTTTTCGCATTCGGACGGCCGAGATTCGACTGGTCCGGACCCGGAAAAGCAAAAAGCCCGTCGAGACGGGCTTTTTGTTGGCGGTAGCCGAAGCAGATTAACGCTTCGAGTACTGCGGACGCTTACGGGCTTTGCGCAGACCGACTTTCTTACGCTCGACTTCGCGGGCATCGCGAGTCACGTAGCCAGCGGCACGCAGGGCGGCACGCAGGGTCGGGTCGTATTCCATCAGGGCACGGGTGATGCCCAGACGAATGGCGCCGGCTTGACCGGTACCACCACCGCCTTCGACATTGACCAGCACGTCGAATTTCTCGAGCATGTCGGTCAGCACCAGCGGCTGGCGAACGATCATCCGCGAGGTTTCGCGGCCGAAGAAGACGTCGAGGCTACGGTCGTTGACCGTGATGTTGCCCTTGCCCGGACGCAGGAAGACGCGTGCGGCGGCGCTTTTGCGGCGGCCTGTGCCGTAGTTCTGTTGCAATGCCATGGTCGGTTCCTAACTCTGTATCTGGACTCAGATATCCAGCACTTTCGGCTGTTGTGCCTCGTGCTTGTGAGCAGCACCGGCATAGACTTTCAGTTTACGGTACATGGCGCGGCCCAGCGGATTCTTCGGCAGCATGCCCTTGACGGCGCGCTCGATGATCTCTTCCGGGTGGCGAACCACCATGTCTTTGTACGCGGTTTCGCGCATGCCGCCCGGGTATTCCGAGTGGTCGTAATACTTCTTCTCGGTCCACTTGCGACCGGTTACGGCCACTTTCTCGGCGTTGATGACGACGATGTAATCACCGGTGTCGACGTGCGGGGTGTACTCGGCCTTGTGCTTGCCACGCAGACGGCGTGCAAGCTCGGTGGCCAGACGGCCCAGCGTCTTGCCACTGGCGTCTACGACGTACCAGTCGCGCTTGACGGTTTCCGGCTTGGCACTGACGGTCTTCATTTAACAAGCTCCACAGGGGCTGCAATATAAATCGGACCCGTTTGACGATCGGTCAAACAGGGGCGCGCATTCTACGCGGCGGCCGAAGCCAAGATCAAGGGTGAACTGGCTTTTCCTTGGCCGGAAACCGCCAAGGTACGGAAATATCGAACTTTTTTCAGGGCAAATTGCAAAAAACCCTTTATTTGCCGGCCTTTTTTCGCTACAACGGCGTTCAAGATTGCGTGATCACCGGAAAACACCGGGAAAAACCGCAATTGGTGCTGTCAGGACATAACAAACGAGGCTCACCCCATGGCTGCCAAGAAAGCGACCAAAGTAGTGAAGAAGACCACCCCGGCCAAAAAAGCCGCCCCCAAGAAAGCCCCTGCCAAGAAAGTCGCGGCCAAGCCGGCGACCGTCAGCAAAGGCCCCATCGCCACCAAGTACGGCAAGAGCCAGATTGTCGCTTCGCTGTCGGAGTCGACCGAGCTGAACCGCAAGCAAGTCAACGCCGTGCTGGACGGCTTGGCTGACCTGATCGACCGTCACATCGACAAGAAAGGCGCAGGCGAGTTCGTCATGCCGGGCCTGTTCAAGGTCACCTGCGTGCAGAAGCCGGCCACCAAGGCCCGCAAAGGCATCAACCCGTTCACCGGCGAAGAAGTCATGTTCAAGGCCAAGCCGGCCAAGACCGTGCTGAAGATTCGCCCGTTGAAGAAAATGAAGGAAATGGTCGCCTAATCGGCCACCGTCCTGACACAAACGGCGCCGCGAGGCGCCGTTTGTGTTTCCGGGCCACATGCCCGAGCAATGCCAGCCCGGTCATTCAACCCTCGTAGACGATGCGCCAGGCGCCGTTCTCCCGCTGCCAGTACTGGCGCTTCTTCATGGTATTGCTGAGATTGTTGCTGCGGTAATCCTGCTCGAAATTGATAACGGCCAGATCATCGCGGCCGGGGTGCAGAAACACGCTGACATCGCGCAGCTCCACTTGCACCCAGCTTTTGCCTTCATTGACCTGCCGTTTCCGGGCCGACCAGCCTGTCCGATCCAGCTTGCCGTCGGAGAAACTTTCGCCGTAGTGACTCAGGTAGCGCTCGACATCTCGGCTTTGCCAGTCCGAGCGCCAGCGATCGAGATTACCAAGCAATTCTTCCCGCAGTTCGTCGTGACCGTTGGCATCCGTCCATTCGATATGCGGGGCAATGATCACAGGTGTGCTGCCGACGTCGACGAACTTGGCCAGCGCTTCGAAATCCGGATTGGCCAGCACCACACAACCATCACTGGCGCGCGGCGGCCGGCTGTAGGTATCGCTCGGCGTCCCGTGCAACCAGATGCCGTGGCCGTCGCGGTTTTCTCGCTTGTCCCATTCATTCGGGTAACTGATCGGGTATGCCCCGGCGCCATACAAATCCGGCAATTTCTGATCTGGCAATTGACCGGTGACTTGATAGACCCCAAGTGGGGTCCGCTTATCGCCTTCCTTCAGCTTGTCCGCCCCGTTCTTGCCGTGGCTGATGTAGTAATCGGTTACGTAGACCGGCACACCATTGCGATTTTCAAATACGTACAGCGTGGCGTGATCGATATCCACCACCAGCGCGTGTCGCTGGCCCGGCGTCAGCTGCAGCAAATATTTCGGCAGCTGTTGCGCCGACCGCTCGACCTGCTGGCGGGCCAGCCGAGCGCGAGCCTCATCGCGCAGATCCTGCAGCGGCTCGGCACTCGGCGCCCCCGCGCCCAGATTGTCGAGCGGGGCCCGGTGCGCCAGCAACAGATCGCCCTTGATGAGGTGCGCCAGCCGGAAATTGGGGTGTTCACTGATGACCGCATCGATCTGGCTCATCGCCAGCGACAGAGAACCGCCCTGCTGCAGGGTTTGCAGCGGCGCCAACAGCAGCGATTCCACCGACGGGGAGACCGGCGCCGGCTGATCGATGCGATCCAGCGCCGAAAGCAGGGAGGGAAAAACCAGCACGCCACCGGCCAGTGCCAGCGGCAACAAACGAAACCCGCGCATTTAGGGGCTGTGGACCTTTTGCACACCACTGCGACGGAGCCTCCCGTGGCGCAGTGCAAGAAATGAGGAGCGTGGTGTACTCAATGTACACGAGCGACGAATGACGCCGCAATGCGCCACGGGAGGCCCGTCCCTCCGGGTTGTGCCCCGAAAAGCGCCATGCCGCGTTGCTCGTCGTTCATTTGGAACCACCAAACATCTCTCCTCGCGCCTTGCCTGGCGCTTTTCGGGGCGGCAACGCAGCGGCGTGCAAAAGGCCCACAGTCCCTAATTACCAGTACGTTCTTGTTGAATCAGCCAACGGTCTGCGCTTTTTACCAGTATCAGGGTCTTGTTGCCCACTTCTTCCAGCTTGCCGGAGCGATATTGCTGCCGAAAGCTGACCTGCATCCGGCCATCGTCTAGTGGCCGGACCGACGGTTGCAGCACTTGTACCGCGATGCGGCGCGGCTTGGCGATGCGGGCGCGGCGCATCGCCTCCCAATCGGCCCGGCTGCTGCCGTCGGCCGGCTGGAAATCCGGTGCGTAGGCAGCCAGATAGCCATCAACGTTGTTGGCCGACCAGGCGGCGGCCCAGTCGCTGACGGCCTTCAGTGCTTGCTCGACCGCTGGTTGCATGGCGGGACTGGGCGGGGTGATGGCGCTGGCGGTTGCCGCCGTCGCGGTCGAGCTGCCACTCCCGCTCCCAGCAAGCGCGCTGCCTGAAACCGCCGTGGATTTGGCCGGTTCGGCCGTTTTGCCCGTATCGGCCACCCGGACCACCGGCGCCGTGCGCAATTCATAAAGCAGCTTCAGATTCGGTTCGCGCGCGGCTTTTTTGTTGTCGAGCTGCAGCGCCTTTTCATAGGCCTGCGAGGCCATTCGGGAATAGACATCGCCGAGATTTTCATAGGCGGCGGCATAGCTCGGATGGGTATGCAGCGCCATTTCCAGCACCGCCCGGGCCTTGTCGTACTGACCCTGCATGCCATAGAGCACGGCAAGGTTGTTGAAAGGCTCCGGATGCTGGGGGAATTCCTCGATCAGGTTCTGGTAGAGCTTGGTGGCTTCAGCCAGCTTGCCGCTCTGGATCAGCACGACGCCCTGCAGGAAACGGCCACGCAGCTCCTTGGGCTCCTCTTTCAAATAGGCGTCGAGCGGCGCCTGCGCGGCCTTGAGCTGGCCTTCCTGGACCAGTTTCAGCGCGCGCTGGTAATCCTCTTCCGCTGCCAACAGGGCCCCGACCGGACAGACCAGCAACAAGGTGCACAACAGGGGCACAGGCATTTTCATGGCAGAACGGCGCTCCGGTACGCCGACACAGACAGCAGGACTCAAACGATTCTAGCAAGGGCGTTCCGGTCCGGCGAATTGCGGCGGCATTTTTCGGTCGCCTTCCCACCTCAGGCCAGTCAAACGGCAACTCAAGGCAGGTGCGCGGCACCGAGGTAAGCGGCGGTCTGCATCTCCTGCAACCGCGAACGGGTACGTTCGAACGGGAACGCCAGGCGTTCACCGGTGTAAATGCCATCGAGTGGGACAGCGGCGGCCAGGGTCAGCTTGACCTTGCGTTCGTAAAACTCGTCCACCAGGGAAATGAACCGGCGCGCTGCATCATCGCGGGCAGCGGTCAGGGCGGGCAGCCCGGAAACCAGTACCGTATGGAACAACCGGGCCAGTTCGATGTAATCGGCTTGCGCCCGGGCGCTTTCACAGAGCGAGGCAAAATCAAACCAGGCAATGCCGTCGCCCCAACGTCGGGCGTGAATGGCCCGGTCATTGATGAGCAGTGGTTCGGTCCGGTGCTCATGCCCGCAGAGGCTGCTGAATCGTTGCTGCAACACGGACTCGGCATGGTCATCGTCCGGGCACAGGTAAACGCCATGTTCCTGCAGATCGCGCAGCCGGTAATCGGTGCCGCCATCAACATTGAGTACCTGACAATGCTGTTCGATCAAGGCAATTGCCGGCAGGAAGTTGTCTCGGGCGAGGCCGTTTTCGTAGAGCCGCGGTGGCGGAATATTGGAGGTGGCGACCAGGGTCATGCCGTGCCGAAACATGGCATCGAGCAAGCCGGCCAGCAGCATCGCATCGCCGATATCGGTGACGAAGAACTCGTCAAAACACAGCACCCGAGTGCTGCTGGCAAGCTCGGCACCAATCGCACTGAGCGGATTGGCTTCACCTTTGCGGCGCTTCAGCTCGGCATGCAGCCAGTGCATGAACCGGTGGAAATGCAGCCGTTGCTTGGCTTCGATGGGCAGGCTGTCGAAAAACAAATCCATCAGATAGGTTTTGCCGCGTCCCACGCCGCCCCACATGTACAAGCCGCGCACCGGCTGTGGCGTTTGGCGCAGCAACCGGGCAAACAGCGAAGGCTGGCTATCGGCGTGCCGGACCAAGTCGCGCTGCAACCGGGCCAGCTCGGCAATGGCCTGTTCCTGAGCCGGGTCGGGTCGGCGCCGGCCACTGGCTACATCGTCACGGTAGCGCTGCTGCACCGGGCTCATCGTCATGCCGACGGCGCTCCTGGGGCGAACGCCTGCTGCTCCAGCAAATCGCGCAATTCCACCAGACGGCCATGAAAGTAATGACCGGCACCCGCCATACGCAACAGCCGGGCATTCGCCGGCAAGGTCTCGGCCCAATCAAACACGGACTGCGGGTCGACCACCTCGTCGGCATCGCCCATAACGATGGTCCACGGGCAAGTTGGCAGCGGAAAGCGGGAAAAGTCGAAGCGCTGCACGGGTGGCGCGATGCTGATCAGGTGGCTGGCATTCAGGGCCGTGGCTTGCGCCGCCGCGACATACGAACCAAATGAGAAACCGGCCAGGATCAGCGGCAGCGCGTCCGGCTGCTGGCTGCGCAACCACGCCACGACTGCGGCCAAGTCGGCCTGTTCCCCCTGACCGTGATCAAACCCGCCGTCGCTGCGACCGATGCCGCGAAAGTTGAAGCGCACGGTCAGCGCACCACGCTCTGCCAGCCAGCGGGTCAGCGTGTAAACCACCTTGTTATCGAGCGTGCCACCGTGCTGCGGGTGGGGATGACAGACCACGGCCAGCGCGCGTATCGCGACCGCCGGCTGCAGCAAACGCACATCGAGTTGACCGGCGGGACCGGCGATAAGCTGGGAGACTTCAACGGCACGGGACAAGGGATACGTCATCGGCTGACAAACAGTATGGCGATTTTCTCACAGCAACTTGCGCTCGCCCAGCACTGACTTGCCGGCGCTTTCGTTCATCTTGCCTTCACAGGCACAACCTATACTTCCTATCGAACGTGCACGGAGTGCACTGCGGTTCGATAACGAGGTGGATCATGGACCTGCGTTGGCTGGTATTGGCAGCATTGATTGTTGGGGTCATCGGTTTTCTGTTGGGCCGGCGGACATCGCCGACCGGTCGGGCTTTGCATCGCCTGCAGGCGCAACTGGAAGCCAAACAGGTGGAGCTCGGGCAGGCACGCAGCCAGATGCAGAGCTTTCTCGCCGACATGCAGGGCGAACTGGATCGGGTTTCGCTGGCGTACCGGGATCTGCAGTCGACCTTGAATCAGGGAGCCGAGCGGCTCGCGCAATCCGGCCGGGCACTGCCTGCCGTCAGCAAACCGGCCGCCAAACCAGTGGCACTGGCTGTCACCGCTGAAGTGGATCCCTGGACCAGCGAGTTGGCCAGCTCGCGTCTCGCCGGCTCCTGGGGCGGAATTGGCGGGGGCCCATCGCTCGCCACTGCGGCCGCTTGCCCGCTGCCGGAACACAGCAACTACGAAGCCCCGAAGGATTATCCAGCCAGCCGGCGCAGCAGCGGCGGTTATGACGAGCACTCCTACGCTTGAATTGGGTCGGGCGAGATATCGTCAGGTCTGTCCGCATCCGCATTGGCATTACCCTACTCAGCACTTGAGGCGGGCCCATCTGTCCCCATCTAGCGAACGGCACCCCGGTGCCGTTCTTTTTTTTCGGTGCCGCCGACAATGGCAGGCACCCTTCGTGTGCTCCTGTTCCGAAATCCGTTACTGACCTGCGGAGAAGCCATGCTGCGACCTTTGCGTCTGAACCTGAATTTACGCCGCAACCCAACCCCACATCCGAACCGGTTACTGTCCCTGTTGCTCGGATTGGCCCTGCTGCAGCCCTTGGCCATGGCTGATGCCGCCAGTTTGCCGATGGCGGTGGACAATCAGGCGCTGCCCAGTCTGGCGCCAATGCTGGAAAAGGCCAGCCCGGCGGTGGTCAACATCAATACCAGTGCCACCATCGAAAGCCCGGTCATGCGGGATCCGTTTTTCGGTCGCTTGTACAAGCGACCACCGCGCAAGGTATCGAGCCTCGGCTCCGGCGTGATTGTCGATGCCCAGAAAGGTCTGATCCTGACCAATCACCATGTCATTGCGGCCGCTGATGAAATCACCGTTTCGCTGATCGATGGCCGGGAGCTGAAAGCCAGCTTGGTCGGCAGCGACGACGACACCGACGTCGCCCTGCTGAAGGTCGAGGCCAAGAATTTGACGGCGCTTCCGCTGGCCGATTCGGACAAACTGCGGGTGGGTGATTTTGTGGTGGCGATCGGCAACCCGTTCAGCCTCGGCCACAGCGTTACCAGCGGCATTGTCAGCGCGCTCGGCCGACAAGGCCTTGGCATTGAGCAGTACGAAAACTTCATCCAGACCGATGCCGCCATCAATCCCGGCAATTCCGGCGGCGCGCTGGTCAACCTGCGCGGCGAACTGGTCGGCATCAACACCGCCATCGTTTCGCCAGGCGGCAGTGGCAATATCGGAATCGGCTTCGCGATCCCGATCAATCTGGCCACCGGCATCCAGCAGCAACTGCTGCAGCACGGAGAAGTGCGCCGTGGCGCACTCGGCTTCAGCGGCAATGACATGAACAAGGATCTGGCAGAAGCCCTCAATGTCAGTCAGCACACCGGCGTGATCGTGACCGAAGTCAGCGAACGCTCGCCGGCTGATCAGGCCGGCATCCGACCGTATGACATCATCACCGCAATCAACGGCAAAGCCATACGCAATCGTGCTGATCTGTTCAATCAACTTGGCCTGCTGCCAGCCGACAGCAAGGTGACGCTGGATCTGCTGCGCGACAACCGAAAACTGACAGTCTCGGCGACGCTGTCGAGTCAACTCGTCAGCCGGATTGACGGCAGTGGTCTGCACCCGCTGCTCGAAGGCGTGGTGCTGCGAAACCGGCTGGAACGGGGCGAATCCGCCGGTGTTGAAATTGTTGATGTGCAGCGCCGCTCACGCGCTGCCGCCATCGGACTGGAACCCGGCGATGTGATTCTTGGTATCGGTCGCTACCCGGTGCGGCATGTCGACGATCTGAAATCGCTGGCCAAAGGTCAGCGGGTGCTGCCGCTCAATGTTGCCCGCGACGATGTCAGCTACATGGTGATACTGAAGTAGCCAAGTGATAACGCGCTGCCGGCATCCGCGCCGGCAGCGGCCGTGATCCATGTCGCAGCGTCGACAACCGCTGCAGCGAACGGTCACGACCATGCTAGAGTGCCGGCTGGCAAGAGTTGGCGGGGCGTTCTTCCTGAATCAGCCCCCGGAGTCCGAATACCGATGGCATCCTGGCTGCGTACCGTGCTGCTTGCCACGCTGGTAGGCTTGATTGCCGCCAGCCTGGCGCTGTTGCTGCAGCAGCAATGGCAATACTGGCAGCGACATAGCCTGCCAAACAGCGACGTGGCACCCTCAGCACCGGCGCTGCCACCGCACAGTTATGCCGACGCCATCGCGACGGCGGCTCCGTCAGTCGTCAGCATCCGCACCGCGATTGCCAGCGATCGCGCCGACGGCAATCGCAGTGTATCCGTTGGCCTTGGCTCTGGCGTTATCTGGCGTCAGGACGGCCTCGTCATCACCAACTATCACGTCATCCGGCAAGCGGAAGCCATTGCGGTCGAACTGCACGATGGCCGCACCTTGCGCGCCGATCTGGTCGGCGCAGATCCCGCTACCGATTTGGCTTTGGTGCGCGTAAACAGTGCGCCGTTGCCGACCATCGTGCGCACCTCGCAGCCGGTCCGGGTCGGCGATGTTGCACTCGCCATCGGCTACCCGTTTCTGCTTGGCCAGACGGTCACGGTCGGCATCATCAGCGCCACCGAACGGCTCGAGCGCGGCTTTATCCGCTTGATCCAGACCGATGCAGCCATCAATCGTGGCAACAGCGGCGGCGCCTTGATCAATGCCCGTGGCGAATGGGTTGGTATCAACTCGGAAGTCCTGCCGGCCCAGCTGGGCGTGCAAGGCATTGGCTTTGCCATTCCGGCCGATTATGCCGAGACCATCGTCACCGAAATTCTGAACCACGGCCGGGTCGTGCGTGGTTCGATTGGCTTCATCGGCACGGGCTCCGCCGGCGAAATCCGTACCGAAAGCAGCGACAACCGCCTGCTCAATGCGGTCAAGGTCGATCAGGTTGATCCCAACGGCAGCGCGGCGGCGGCCGGACTGAAAACCGGCGATTTGATCACGCATTTCAATGGCGAACTGATCGCCGGCGTGACCGATCTGTTGCGCCGAATCTCCGATACCAATCCGGGCCAGACCGTTCGGATGCGGGTGCACCGCGGCGCCACCGAAGTTGAACTCAGCATCGTGGTCAGTGAGCGAGCCGCCGAACCGGTCAAACCAATCGAGCGCTGAGTTCAAACGAAGAAAAAAAATCCCCGCCTAGGCGGGGATTTTTTCTGACGCGTGCTGCGAGGCAGCCCTCAGCCAGCCCGTCGAATGCGGGCTCCGAGTCCGCGCAGTTTTTGCTCAATGTGCTCGTAACCGCGATCGATGTGATAAATCCGGTCGATCACCGTTTCACCTTTGGCCACCAGCGCAGCCAACACCAGTGAGGCCGAGGCACGCAGGTCCGTTGCCATCACTTCAGCGCCGGTCAACGTGTCAACGCCATGTACCACCACCATATGGCCTTGCACATCAAAATGGCCGCCCATGCGCTGCATTTCCATCACGTGCATGAACCGATTTTCGAAAATCGTTTCCGTGATGGTGGCCGTGCCTTCTGCCACCGCATCCAGGGCGCAAAACTGCGCCTGCATGTCGGTCGGGAAACCGGGATAGGGTTGGGTCGACAGGTTGACCGCCTTCGGCCGCCGGCCTTGCATGTCGAGCGCAATCCAGTCAATTCCGGTTTCGATACTGGCGCCGGTCTCTTTCAGCTTTTGCAACACGGCATCGAGAATGCCCGGGTCCGTCTCCGTGCAGCGCACCTTGCCGCCGGTCATCGCGGCGGCAACGAGATAAGTGCCGGTTTCGATGCGATCCGGTTGTACCCGGTACCGGCAACCGTGCAGCCGCTCCACCCCATGCACGGTAATGGTCGGAGTGCCGGCCCCCTCGATGCGAGCGCCCATCGCAATCAAGAAATTGGCGAGATCGACCACCTCCGGTTCACGCGCGGCATTCTCAATGACGGTGGTGCCATCGGCGAGCGTGGCGGCCATCAGGATATTTTCCGTGGCCCCGACACTGACCAGATCAAAAAAGATTCGGGCGCCCTTGAGGCGGCCATTGTTGCGAGCGCGGATGTAACCGGCTTCCACCACAATCTCGGCGCCCATCTGTTGCAGGCCCTGAATGTGCAGGTTAACCGGCCGGGCACCGATGGCGCAGCCACCGGGCAAGGAAACATCGGCCTGACCGAAACGGGCCAGCAACGGCCCCAGGCAGAGCACAGACGCACGCATGGTCTTGACCAGTTCGTACGGCGCTTCGAACTGATCACAAGTCCGGCCATCTACCGTGACCTGTCCCTGTTCATGGGCACTGACCTGAAGCCCGAGCTTGCGCAGCAACGCCAATGTGGTGCTGATGTCGTTGAGATCCGGGACATTGCTCAGCGTGATTTCATCGTCGGCCAGAATGGTGCCAAAGAGGATGGGCAATGCAGCGTTCTTGGCACCAGAGATTCGGACATCGCCGAACAGCGGCTGGCCGCCTTCAATAACCAGTTTTTGCATGGGAAGAGGCTTACCTGTTCAGCGACCGGCAGCGCCGGTGGCCTGCCATTGTTCTGGCGTGAAAGTACGCATGCTGAGCGCATGCAATTCGCCGCTGGCGATCCAGTCCTGGACGGCGGCATAAACCTGCTGCTGCTGTTGCACAGAGCGCAACCCCGCAAAGCGCGCACTGACAATGGTGACTTGAAAGTGGTAGCCATCGCCGGCCACTTCGACCTGGTCACCGGGATACGCCTGCTGTAATCGTTCGCGCAGTGCGTCGACTGTAACTGCCATATGAACTCCGCCGGATCAGCCTGAGGAAGTGCGGGTAACGGGGATGCTGCTGTCAACGCCATCGACGTTGGCAGCCATATCAGTCCGGTCCACCTGCCAATGCAGCGGCAGTATGCCATCAACACCACCCACACGGGCGAGTTGCAACAGCTGCGCACTGGCACCGACGACCTGCACGGTGCGCTGCTGTCGGCCCGCCTCGGCCAGCCAGGCAACCAGAATGGCGAGACCGGCACTGTCGACCCGGGTCAGTGCCGATACATCGAGCTGGATAGTTGGCTGGCTCAGACAATCCAGCATCGGCAACCAGGCATCGGTGGCGGTGGCAAAGGTCAGCTCACCGGCCAGCAGCCAGTATCCCGACCGGGTTTCGGTCAATGTCACAGCTTCTTGCCTGCGTTGGCGTTGACACTGGCCAGATCGGCAATGACCTTGTCGACCCCTTTGCTGGTCATCAGCGGACCGAACTCGTCGCGCTTGCTTTGCACCAGACTGATGCCTTCGATCACCACGTCATACATTTTCCAGCTGTCACCCGCCGGTGCCATCCGATAAGCGACCGGGATCGGTGCACCGGTGCGTCGGATGATTTCGGTCTTGACCGTGGTATTGCCGCGCTCATCGGTTTCCGGTGTCCCCACGAAACGGATTTTTTCGCCGTCGTAGTTGGCAAAGGCATTGGCGTAAAACCGAATCAAATACGACTGGAACTCACTGGTGAATCGCTGCTGCTGCTCGGTCGTGGCGCCTTTCCAATGCTTGGCCATGACGCGGCGTGCGACGGCATCGACATCCACATGCGGCAGCACCACGTCGCGGACAATGCTCTCGACATGGGCCGGGTTGGCCGTGATGGTGGCTTTTTCCGCCGTCAGGCGGTTCAACATGGCATCGGTGGCGGACTGGATGACGGCATCGGCCGTTTGGGCCGCCTGCGACGGCATCGCCCAGCCAAGCCAGGCGATGACTGCCACGATTAACGTATTCTTTACCATTGCATTGCATCCTTCATTGATTCATCACATCCCTAAACAACCGGAACCGGCATTGCATCCTCGCGACCGGTACCGCCCGGTTGCCTATTCTGGTTTCTTGTCTGCAAACAAGTATTTGCTGATCAACTCTTCCAGCACGATGGCCGACTGGGTATCGCTGACGCTGTCCCCGTCTCGCAGCACATCTTCTTCACCGCCAATCGATAACGCGATGTACTGTTCGCCGAGCAAGCCGGCGGTATTGATCTTGGCCGAGGTATCGACCGGCAGCTTTTCCCGGTATTGATCGCTGATGGCCATCTCGACCAGCGGCGTCAGGGACTGCTGGTCCAGACTGATGGTGGCAATGCGGCCGATCACCACGCCACCCAACTTGACTGGTGAGCGAACCTTGAGGCCACCGATATTCTCGAATCTGGCGTAAACCCGATACGAGCTGTCACTGGTCAAGCGGTTGATGCTGCTGATTTTCAGGGCCAGCGCCACCATGGCCGCGATACCGGCCACCACAAACAACCCAACCAGAATTTCCACCCGGCGCGTATCCATCAACCAACATCTCCAAACATTGCTGCAGTTAACACAAAATCGAGGCCCAGCACCGCCAGTGACGCATGCACGACAGTCTGGGTGGTGGCCCTGGCGATCCCTTCCGACGTCGGCGCGCAGTCATAACCACGAAACACGGCAATCCAGGTCACCACGAAGGCAAACACCATGCTCTTGATGGCGCCATTGACGATGTCGTCATGAAAATCAACCGCGGACTGCATCGACGACCAGAATCCGCCCGCATCCGCGCCCAGCCATTCGACGCCGACCAGATAGCCACCATAGACACCGACCACGTTGAAAATCGCGGTCAGCAACGGCAGCGCAATGAGACCAGCCCACAAGCGCGGTGCGATCACCCGGTGCAAGGGGTCAACCGCCATCATTTCCATGCTCGACAACTGTTCGGTGGCTTTCATCAGACCGATTTCGGCAGTCAGTGCCGACCCGGCGCGGCCGGCAAACAGCAACGCCGCCACCACCGGTCCGAGCTCACGCACCAGGCTCAGGGCCACCATCGGGCCGAGACTCGCTTCGGCACCGTACTTGACCAGGATCGTGTAGCCCTGCAGGCCCAGCACCATGCCGATGAACAGTCCGGACACGATGATGATGGCCAGACTCAGCACCCCCACCACATACAGTTGTCGAATCAACAGCCCGGTGCCGCGACGCAGGTTGAATGAACCGGCCAATGCCCGGCCCAGCAACAGGCCGGCCCGGCCGGCAACTCCAATAGTGTCCAGCGTGGCCGCACCCAGTGAGCGCAACCGCTTGGTGACCGACAGCACCAGATTCATGACGCCACCTCAAGCAGGTCGGCGCGATAATCACGGGCCGGGTAATGAAACGGCACCGGACCGTCCGGCAAGCCCTGCATGAACTGACTGACCTGCGGGTTGCTGCTGCGGGCAAGCTCTTGCGGCGTGCCGTGGCTGATGATGTGGCCGTTGGACAGAATGTAAACGTAATCGGCGATCGAGCAGACCTCATCGACATCGTGCGAAACAATCACCGAGGTCAGCCCAAGCGCATCATTCAACAGGCGGATCAGCTGCAGCAGCACCCCCATCGAGATCGGGTCCTGCCCGGTGAACGGCTCGTCATACATGATCAACGCCGGGTCCATCACGATGGCCCGTGCCAGCGCCACTCGCCGCAACATTCCGCCGGACAATTCGGCCGGCATCAAATCACGGGCTCCGCGCAGGCCGACCGCTTCCAGTTTCATCAGCACCAGGGCTCGCAGCACCGACTCCGGCAGGTGCAGGTGTTCGCGAACCGGGAACGCGACGTTTTCAAACACGCTCAAATCGGTGAACAGCGCACCACTCTGGAACAACATGCCCATTCGGCGGCGCAACTGGAACAGCTCATCCCGGTTCAGGCTTGGCACGCTGACCCCGTCGAACCGGATGCTGCCGGCGCCGGGTTTCAGCTGGCCACCGATCAACCGCAGCAAGGTGGTCTTGCCGGTGCCGGACGGCCCCATGATCGCGGTTATCTTGCCGCGGGGAATGTCGAGATCGATGCCGTCGTAAATTACCCGCTTGCCGCGCGCGAAGCGCAGGCCGCGTATCTCGACCAGATTGTCCGTCATCATGTCCTGTTTACGAATCCCGGTACTGCCCACAGGCAGCAAAGCGCGGTATTTTACCTGTTTTATGGTCCGATCTCCTGACGACTTGTAAACGAATGCATAACGGGACGCCGGGACCAGAGTTTGGCGGACGCCGCTGAATCGTCGCTGAACCGGCACCGAGCCGATTGCCACTGTTATACTGTCGGCCTCGCTTTTGCATAAGGCGCGCCCGGCAACGGCCGCCTTGTCACCGGATCGGACCTTTCCATGACGCGTGTGACCGAAACCCCAGCCACCGACTTCCTGACCCTCGGCCGGGCCGTGCTCGACATCGAAGCGGCCGGCATTGCGCTGCTGCGGGAGCGGCTTGACGACAGTTTTGCCGCCGCCTGCCGGCTGTTACTGGCCTGCAAAGGCCGCGTCGTGGTGCTCGGCATGGGCAAATCCGGCCATATTGGCAGCAAGGTTGCCGCCACCCTGGCCTCGACTGGCACACCGGCCTTTTTCGTCCACCCGGGTGAAGCCAGTCACGGCGATCTCGGCATGATCACCAGTCAGGACGTGGTGCTGGCCTTTTCCAACTCCGGTGAAACCGACGAAATCCTGATGCTGCTGCCGGTGATCAAACGCCGCGCCGTTCCGCTGGTCGCACTGACTGGCCGGCCCGCATCAACACTGGCCAAGGCTGCCGATGTCCATTTGCACGTCGGCATCGAAAAAGAAGCCTGCCCGCTTGGCCTCGCCCCGACCGCATCGACCACCGCAGCTCTGGCCATGGGCGATGCGCTTGCCGTGGCCCTGCTGGAAGCCCGTGGGTTTACTGCCGAGGACTTTGCCCTGTCGCACCCGGCGGGAGCACTGGGCCGTCGGCTGCTGCTGCTGGTTGACCAGCTGATGCACAAAGGTGATGACATACCGAAAGTCGGCCCCGATGCAACGCTGAGTGAAGCGTTGCTGGAGATGTCGCGCAAACGGCTCGGCATGACCACCGTGGTCGATGATCAGAACCATTTGCTTGGCATTTTCACCGATGGCGATCTGCGCCGGACCCTGGCAAAAGCCGTCGATTTCCACCATACCCCGATCCGCACGGTGATGACCCCGGGCGGCCGCAACACCAAACCCCATGTGCTCGCCGCCGAAGCGATGCGGATGATGGAAGAATTTGCCATCAGCCAATTGGTCGTGCTCGATGACGAGCAAAAAGTGGTCGGTGCATTGAACATGCACGATTTGCTGAAAGCCGGTGTTGTTTAACCAAGCGGCTGTAAGGACGAACATAACTGATGGATGCTGAACTGCTGCGCCGGGCGAAAGCCATCAAACTGCTGATTTGCGATGTCGACGGCGTGCTGACCGACGGCAGTGTATTTCTCGGCAACGGCAACGAAGAATTGAAAGCCTTCAACATCAAGGACGGGTTCGGCCTGCGGGCAATCCAGCAGTTTGGCATCGAGGTGGCGCTGATCACCGGCCGCCAGTCGCATCTGGTCGAACGACGTGCCGCCGAACTGCAAATCCGTCACGTCTTTCAGGGCAATAGCAACAAGCGCGGTGCATACGCCGAACTGCTGAACCAGCTCAAGCTGAGTCCGGCAGAAACCGCCCACATGGGCGATGACCTGCCGGATTTGCCGTTGTTCCTGCAGGTTGGTCTTGCCGCGGCCCCGGCCGATGCCCACCCGGTGATGCGCGAGCACGCGCATTACATCAGCCGCGCCAATGGCGGTGCCGGCGCCGTGCGCGAAGTCTGTGATTTGCTGTTGCAGGCCCAAGGTCATTGGTCCGCCTTGCTGGCCAGATACTCGCCATGAAAGGCCAACCATGATGTGGCGCAAGCTCCTGCTCGGTCTGCTGACCGCCGCCGCGGCGATCATCGTGCTGATGCTGCTCAGTCGGGAACAGGCCGGCAAGAAGTTGTTGCTCGGTGATTCCGGACCGCTCAGCAGCGAGAAGCAGCACAGCGATTACTTCATGGAAGGGGTGGTCAGCCGGCAATTTGACGAAAAGGGTCAGCTCACCCATGTGCTGCGCTCACCGCGCATCGATCATTTTGAAGCGGCCAAACGCTCCGCCATGCAAACACCCAGCATCGAACTGATTCAGGCCGGCGGCACCCCGTGGACGGTCACCGCCCGCAACGCGGATGCCGATCATGGCAGCGACCAGTTATGGCTGAAAGAGGATGTTAGGCTGAGCCGTGCCGATGCAGCGGGGGCCACCACGCTGCAAATGGAAACCGCCCAGCTGAAAGTCGACATGACGGCGCGCGTCGCCAACACCGATACCGAAGTGCGCTTTGTCAGTCCCGGCGGCTTCATCAGCGGCACCGGCCTGCGGGCAAACTTTGCCACTGAACAACTGGATTTGCTTGCCAATGTCAAAGGGCACTATGAACCGCCGTCACCCTAACTCCCGCTCGCTGGTCGCAGCAGTAGCGCTTGCCGCTATCGGTTTGCTGCCGGCGCCCGCTGCATGGGCGGCAAATGCCACTGATCTGCGCGCCGACAGTGCATCGATCAATGGCCGCACCGGCGAAGTGCTCTATCGAGGCAACGCCCTGCTGAGTCAGGAAAACGTCGACATTCGCGCTGAAGAAATGAGCGCCAGCCAAAACGCTGATGGCAGTCTCAAGAGTGGCTTTTTCCGCGGCCAGCCAGCCGTGCTGCTGCACCGTGACTCGATCACCGGCGCCAGCACCGAAGCGCGCGCCAACGAAATTTTCTACGATACCGGCACGGGCCTCATCGAACTCAAGGGTGGCGCCACCCTGAGCCAGAACGATCCGACCGTGAACCGGCAAATCCAGCTCAGTGCCGAGCAGATTTCGGTCACGGAACGGAACAACCAGCTGACCGAACTGCAGGCCAACGGCAATCCCGCCACGTTCAGCCGTCAGGAAGCCGACGCATTGCCGGTCGAAGGTCGCGCCAACAAGCTGCACTACATCGGCGCTCGTGAATATCTGCAGCTCGAAGGCAATGCCCTGCTGGCCCAAGGCAAGACCACTTTCGAACATGTGGTTATCGAATACGACGGCCAGCGTGAGTTGATCACGGCACCGAAGCGGGATGGCAGTCAGGTCAAGATCACCCGGATGCCGGAAACGAGTGCCGAAACCGGCCAGAACAAGCCGGTCGAGCCGGCCAGCAAGGACAACAAGCCGTGAGCAGCACCCTACTGGTTCAGCATCTCGCCAAAGCCTACAAGGGCCGTCAGGTCGTCAAGGATGTGTCGCTGACCATCCGGCAAGGCGAAATTGTCGGTCTGCTCGGTCCGAACGGCGCCGGCAAGACCACCTCTTTCTATATGATTATCGGTCTGGTCAATGCCGATGCCGGCACCATTCAGATTGATGACGAGGATATGTCAGGTGAGCCCATGCACCTGCGTGCCCGCAAAGGCATTGGCTACCTGCCGCAGGAAGCGTCGGTATTTCGCAAGCTGAGCGTTGCCGACAACATTCTCGGCATTCTGGAGCTCAATGCCAGCCTGACCGATGCCGAGCGGCAGCAGAAGCTGGAAGCCCTGCTCGATGAGTTCCACATCGGTCACCTGCGCAACAGCCTCGGCATGGCATTGTCTGGCGGCGAACGGCGACGGGTCGAAATCGCCCGCGCACTGGCTGCCGAACCGCGGTTCATCCTGCTCGATGAACCCTTTGCCGGTGTCGACCCGATTTCGGTGCTGGAAATCAAGCGGATCATCCAGCACCTGCGTGATCGCGGGCTTGGCATCCTGATCACCGATCACAACGTCCGGGAAACCTTGACCGTATGCGAACGAGCGTACATTGTCAGTGAAGGCCGCCTGATCGCTGACGGTGCCCCGGAAGCCATCCTGGCCAACCAGCAGGTTCGGCAAGTCTATCTCGGCGAACATTTCACGCTGTAAGCGCTTTGTTGTTGGCAGATTGGTTTATAGTTAAACAAGCGTGCGCAGGATTGCGCCCATAACAAGGTCGTTATTGTTTAGGCATGAAACCGTCACTGCAATTACGCATCAGTCAGCAGCTTACAATGACGCCGCAGCTGCAGCAGGCGATCAAGCTGTTGCAGTTGTCCAGTCTGGAATTGCAGACCGAGATCCAGCAGGCGCTGGATTCGAACCCGATGCTGGAAGTCACCGAGCCGGGTGATGACAACGACGAGCCGACCGATTTCGACGATCGCAGCGGAAACGGCGCAGAAATCACCAGCGAAGCAGGTGAGCGTGCCAGCGATACCGACCGCAGTGAGCTGGACTTTGGTGATGTCGGTTCACGCGACAGCGATTTCCAGGACAATGACTTCCGCGCTAGCGACTATGCGGAACGCGATTCTTTCGACCGCGATCCCGTCGATCGTGATTTCAGTGAGCGCAGTCTCGAATCAGAGCGCAGCAGCAGCGATGCCGATCGCGAATTCGACGAGGCGACTGGCAGTGCCGACCGTGACGAGTACAGCGCCGACGAGCACACCCCCGATACCAGTGAATCGCTGCAGCAAGCGTCGCTTGATACCGACCTGCCGGTTGATGCCCAGTGGGAAGACTGGGACTTCAGCCCACCGGCCGGTGGCAATCGTCCGGATGGCGACGATGACTACGACTATCAGGGCGAAACCCGCGAGAGCCTGCACGATCATCTGCGTTGGCAGCTCAATCTGACCCCGTTCAGCGACACCGATAGGGCCATCGCCGAAGCCATCATTGATGCCATTGATGACGACGGTTATTTGCGCACCAGTTGCCAGGACCTGCACGACAGCCTGGACGAAGATGGCAGCCTCGATCTCGATGAAGTACAGGCGGTTATCCACCGCATTCAACAGTTCGATCCGGCCGGTGTCGCGGCGCGCGACCTCGGTGAATGCCTGCTGATCCAGCTGCGGCAGCTTGGTCAAAACGAGCCCCGCCATGTTCACGCGGCGCTGATCGTACGCGACTATCTGCCCTTGCTCGGTGCACGCGATTTCAAGACCCTGCTGCGCAAGACCAAGCTCAACGAAGATGAACTTCGCGCTGCCATTGCCACCATCCAGCAATTGAACCCGCGTCCGGGCAGCGCGATGACAAAGTCGGCGGCCGAATACATCACGCCCGACGTGATCGTCAGCAAGAAACGTAACCGCTGGACCGTCGAACTGAATCCGGATATCGCACCGCGACTGCGGATCAATGCCAGCTATGCCTCGCTGATACAGCGCACTCGCACTGCCGCCGACAACAGCTTTCTGCGTAACCACCTGCAGGAAGCCAAATGGTTCATCAAGAGCCTGCAAAGCCGCAATGAAACCCTGCTGAAAGTGGCCACCGCCATAGTCGAACAGCAAATTGGCTTCTTTGAGCACGGTGCCGAAGCGATGAAGCCGATGGTGCTGGCCGATATCGCCGAGTTGCTCGGCATGCACGAGTCCACCATTTCGCGGGTGACCACCCAGAAGTACATGCACACGCCACGTGGCATTTTTGAACTGAAGTATTTCTTCTCGAGCCATGTTGCCACCACCGCCGGTGGTGAGGCATCGAGTACTGCCATCCGGGCCCGGATCCGCAAACTGATTGATGCCGAAACGGCCAACAAGCCGCTCAGCGACAGTCAGATTGCCCAGATCCTGGCCAAGGAGGGCATTGTCGTGGCACGACGGACCGTTGCCAAATACCGTGAAGCGATGGCGATTCCGCCTTCGAGTGAACGCAAAGCTCTGGTTTGAGTCTGTACCGGGTTTGACGGGGGTCATGACCGGCCGCTTGAAAAGCG
Organism: Permianibacter sp.; assembly: GCA_041914645.1. Taxonomy (GTDB): domain Bacteria; phylum Pseudomonadota; class Gammaproteobacteria; order Enterobacterales; family Permianibacteraceae; genus Permianibacter. The sequence goes on along the minus strand of JAYSCY010000006.1, from coordinate 212,013 downwards.
CGCCATCATGCTCCATGTTGTAAGTGCCGCCTTGCCGCTGTGACCACAGCGAGAGGCGCCGACAGAGGAAGCGACTATGCAAATCAACCTGACCGGCCATCATATTGAAATCACTGACGCCCTGCGCAGCTTCGTCAATGACAAATTCGAACGCCTGAATCGCCATTTCGACCACATCAACAACGTCCACGTCATTCTCAGTGTCGAGAAGCTGCGGCAAAAAGCCGAGGCCAAACTCAATGTCAATGGCGGCGAGATTTTTGCCGATTGCGAAGATGGCGACATGTATGCGGCCATTGATTTGCTGATGGACAAGCTCGACCGCCAGGTCAAGAAGCACAAGGAAATGATGCGCGACCACTGATGCCGACCGGCTGACGGCCGCGAACTGACCAAAGGGGCCTGAACGGCCCCTTTTTGCTTGCCGGGGCTGACTGGCGGAAAGGACTGACTCCTCAAAGAATTCATTAATCGAGGCAAACCCGCATGCTAAGCTTTTGCCACGTCCCCTACTTCGGCACTTATTACTGCCATGGCCCTCGTTCTGCTCAGTGGTCGCTCTGGCTCCGGTAAATCGGTGGCATTGCGCGCACTGGAAGATATCGGCTACTACTGTGCCGACAACATTCCAATCAGCCTGTTGCCCACGCTGTATGCCAAAGTGGCCAGCAGCTTCAGTGAGATCGCCTTTTCCATCGATGCCCGCAACCAGAGCGGCGAGCTCGAGCGTTTCGAAAGCGTCTATGCCGAACTGCTGACCGCCACCGGCAAAAAGCCGCTGGTGATCTTCACCGACGCCGAGGAAAGCACGCTGCTGAAGCGGTTCAGTGAAACCCGTCGCCGGCACCCGCTGACCCAAAGCGGCTTGTCGCTGAACGAAGCCATTCAGCGCGAACGGGAGTTGCTGAGCCCCATCGCCTCGCACGCCGATTTACTGATCGATACCACCACGCTGTCCAGCAACAAGCTGCGCGAGCTGGTGCTCGATCGGGTACTTGGCCGCAAGGATGCCAGGCTCGATCTGCTGTTCGAATCGTTCGGCTACAAGAATGGCGTGCCGATCGACGCCGATTATGTCTTTGACGCCCGCTGCCTTGCCAACCCGCATTGGGATCCGGTACTGCGCCCGCACTCCGGCCGCGATGCCCCGGTTATCCAGTTCTTCGAGCAACAACCACGGGTGGCTGAGTTCATCTGGCAGGTACAGATTTTCCTGGAAACCTGGCTGCCACGGTTCGAGCAGGAAAACCGCTCCTACCTGACGGTCGCGATTGGCTGCACTGGCGGTCAGCACCGATCGGTCTACGTTGCTGAACAACTGGCCGCTTATTTCCGCCAGAAGCGTCCGCATACCCAGGTTCGCCACCGCGACGTCAAATGAGCGGCAACCCATGAGGAAACGCAGGTGAGTGTTGGCATCTTGATCCTCAGTCACGACGGCTGTGCTGCGCAATTGTTGCGTCACCTGGACGGTGGCGACGATGAGCTGGTACTGAATGCCATGGCGGTGATGATCAATCAGGAAATGACCGCTGCGGTGCTGGTGCCACATCTGGAACAACGGCTGGAACTGCTCGATACCGGCGGCGGTGTGTTGCTGCTTTGTGATTACGCCTGCAGTGCACTGACCGAGGCGCTTGCGGCATTGGCGCCACTGCATTTCCTGAAGGCACTGACCGGCGTCAATCACGCCATGGTTCGGACGGTGTTGCAACACCCCGACGCCGATCTGGACGGCCTCGCCGGGCTCACCCTCAATGCCGGTCGTCAGGGTGTGCAGCAACTCGACACACCGTTGCCCACGTGACGAATGGCCAACGCCTGAACGAAGGCTGGCATCGCACCTGTTTCCCGCTACTGCGCAATTCCGTTACTCTACGCGCCTTGGATCGCCCTGAACGCAGCCGCCGTGTGCGACTGCAACGGACTCGCTGTGGCCGAATCGCTCGCCCCTGAACTCACAACCAGCACGCTGACCCGGCTCACGGCTGCGTTACAGCGCGGCATGTACGTGCACGTGCGCAGGTTGCTGAACGAGATCCCGGCGGCAGATATCGCCCACCTGATGGCGTCAACGCCACCGCGCACCCGCGAGCTGATCTGGAAGCTGGTGGACAGTGCCCGCGAAGGCGACGTGCTGCAGTACCTGGATGACGACATCCGCGCCGTGTTCATGGGCCGGATGGCGCCGCAGGAACTGGCCGACGCCACCCGCTCACTCGATACCGATGACCTCGCCGACCTGCTCGGCGATCTGCCTGACGACGTTTACCGCGAAGTGCTGCGGTCGATGGACGAGCAGAACCGCCAGCGGGTGCTGAAAGCCCTGTCGTATCCGGAAGACACCGCCGGCGGCCTGATGAACACCGACACCGTGACGGTACGGCCCGATGTCAGTGTCGAAGTGGTGCTGCGTTATCTGCGCCTGCGCGGCGAATTGCCGGACGCCACCGATGCCCTGTTTGTGGTCGATACCGATGACCAGTACATGGGCACGGTCTCGTTGTCGGACCTCGTTACCAGCCAACCGGAAGATCTCATCGAAGATCTGATCGACGACGAAGCCCTGCGCATTCCGGTCGACCTGGCCGACACCGATGTCGCGCAGCTGTTCGAACGGCGCGATCTGGTCTCGGCTGCCGTGATCAGCGAAGACGGCAAACTGCTTGGCCGTATCACCATCGACGACGTCGTCGACGTTATTCGGGAAGAAGCCGACAGCTCGCTGAAAAGCATGGCCGGCCTCGGTGAACACGAAGAGACGTTCGGCCCGGTAGTCAAATCGGCACGGCGGCGCACCGTTTGGCTCGGCATCAACCTGCTGACCGCCCTGCTCGCCGCCACCGTCAACAATGCCTTCGAAGGCACGCTCGAACACCTTGCCACCGTTGCGGTGCTGCTGACCGTGGTGCCGAGCATGGGCGGCGCTGCCGGCAACCAGGCCGTGACCTTGACCATTCGTGGTATTGCGCTCGGCCATATCGAGCAGTCGAACTACCGCTGGCTGATTGGCAAGGAACTCGCCATCGGTGCATTGATCGGCCTGACCTTGTCCTGCGCGCTCGGCCTTATCGTTGCGCTCTGGAAAACCACGATGATGGGCCTCGTCATCGGCAGCGCCCTGTTCATCACGCTGCTGATCGCCAGCCTCGCTGGCGTCGGCATTCCGTTGTTGCTGCGCAAATTCGGCTTTGATCCGGCGTTGTCCGGCAACTTGCTGTTGACCAGCGTCACCGATGTGATGGGGCTGCTGACCTTCCTTGGCTTGACGACGCTGATTCTGCTCTAAATGCACTGAATGCACTCAGTGCCATCTGCGGACCGGCGCCAGCACCGGCCTGTGGCAAGCACACCACCGCCACAATCGGCTGAACCGGCTGCGTCAACAGCCTCAATCCTCGCCCTGACTTGCTACCGTAAAGCCGTCGATCAACAGTGAGCCAGTCCAAATCATCGACTGCGGTTCGGCATCATCGGCCATGGCCTGAATGCCCGGCAGCAACTGCTGCAATTGGCCTGCAATGGTCAACTCTTCGACCGGATACTGGATCTCGCCGTTGGCAACATAAAAGCCGCTGGCACCACGCGAATAATCGCCGGTAACGATATTGACGCCCTGGCCCATCACCGAAGTGATCAACACGCCTTCGCCCATGGTTTTCAGCAAGTCATCCAGCGAACCAAGAGGCTTGCCGGATTGCACGGCAATGTTGTGCACGCCGCCGGCATTGCCGGTGCTTTGCAATCCCAGTCGGCGGGCGGAATAGCTGCTCAGCACATAGTGGCGCAGCACACCGTCGCGAACGATGTCGTGCTGAAACGTGGCTACGCCTTCATCATCGAATGCGCCGCTGCCGAGTGCTTTCGGCACGTGCGGCTGCTCCTGCAGCGACAGCCAGTCCGGCAACACCGCCGTGTCGAGTGAGTCACAGAGAAACGACGCCTTGCGGTAAAGATTGCCACCGCGAATGGCTGACAACAGGTGGCCGAGAAAACCGCGCGCCACTTCCGGCAGCATCACCACCGGCATGGTGCCGGTGCGCAGACGGCGGGCGCCGAGCCGACGGGCTGCGCGATCAGCGGCTTTCTGGCCGACCGCTTCCGGGCTTTGCAGATCGGCCGGGTCGCGGGCAACCGTGTACCAGCCATCACGCTGCATGCCGCTGGCGTCTTCGGCGATCAGAGTCGCCGACAACGAGTGCCGGGTGCTGGGCACGCCGGCCATGAAGCCAAGACTGTTGCCATAAAACCGGACGCCGCGATGGCTGGCAAAACCGACCGAATCGGTCTTTTTGACGGTGGCGTGACGGGCATGACCGGCCGCTTCGCAGCGCAGAGCCAGTTCGATGGCCTCTTCGGCACTGAGACCGTAAGGATGATCGAGCGAAAGCTCTGGAAAGACGGTGGCAAGACGGTCCGGATCCGGCAAACCGGCATAGGGGTCAGCGGCGGTATGACGGGCGATTTCGCAGGCTTTGCGAACCGCCAGCCGCAGCGCTTCCGGTTGGGTATCGGTGCTGCTGACCGAGGCCTTGCGCTGATCGAAATAGACAGTGATGCCAAAGCCACCGTCACGATTGAATTCGATGGTTTCCACGTCGCCATCGCGCACCTGCACCTGCAGGCCAACGTCGCGGCTGACCCCCACTTCGGCCCCCGTCGCGCCAAGCCGGCGTGCCTCGGCCAGCACATCGCCGACCAGTGTCGCCAATCTGGATTGTTCAGCCACCACATCGATGGCATCGACGGCCTGTTGCCGGTGTACAGGAATGCTCAAACCGGATTCTCCCTTCGAACCGCAGCTGCTTTTTTCACAGCCTGCGAGCATACCACGCAGGCCCATTCGCGTTCCCCGGTTGGCAGCCGGGCGGCAACACTCTAGAGTGGTCAATATTTTGTGGGGCCTTGCTGTCTCGGGGCTGCACACGGAGCCATGCAGATGCTGTTGCCATGATCGTTCGTCCGCTGGTGTGCCCGCTCTTGTCCGCCATGCTGCTTGCAGTCGGACCGGCAGCGGCGACGGAAGTAGAATCGGCCGGGCATGCCGACGAAGCCCTGTTTGCTGAACTGCCCGTCGTGCTGTCACCGGCCCGACTGCGGCAGCCTCAGGCCGAGGCGCCCGCGGCCGTCACCGTGATCGATCGCGACATGATCCGACAGTCCGGCGCCCGGACCTTGCCCGAGTTGCTGCGCTTTGTGCCTGGCATGCAAGTCGGACTGCATTACGGCCACACCGCCACCATTGCCTACCACGGCTTGGTCGAGGAAAACGCCAACCGCATGCAGGTGCTGATCGATGGCCGCTCGGTATTTGAGCCGGCACTGGCCCGCGTGATCTGGAATGACATCCCGCTCGCACTCGACGATATCCAGCGCATCGAAGTCATCCGTGGCCCGGCCGGTGCGCTCTATGGTGCCAATTCGTTTCAGGCGGTGGTCAACGTCATTACCCGACACCCGGCCGATGCCGCCGGTGCCCAGGTGTCCGTCACCCAGGGTGACAAGAACATCCGCGACTATTTGCTCCGTTATGGCGGCAGCACGGCCGCCGGCAGCGATTATCGACTCACCGTACAGACCCGCAGTGACGACGGCTTCGACATCAACAGCCGCGACGGCGTGCAGCGCGACAGCCATGACAGCGGTTTCATCACCGGCGCGTTTGCCAGCCAGTTGGCTAATGGCGACCGCGCCGAAGCCCAATTTGGTTATAGCCGCAATGCCAAGCAAGTACCGGACATCGACCCATTCGAGCCGACCCGCTATCACGAAAACGAAACCGAAAACGCCTATGTCCTGACCACCTGGACCCACGAAGTCAGTGCCAGCCATGAACGCCGCTTGCAGGCCTACGCCAACTACAACAATGCCGAAGAAGTTTGGCGCACCTGCCCCCCGGCGGTGTATCTGAGCAATGAACTGGGTGCGCTGTTCGACGCTGACGAAATGTATACGCTCGCCCTGATCGATGCCTACGACGATGGCCGGGCCTTGCCACCACCACCGACAGCCGAAGTCGCCGCACTGGTGCCTCCCGTGCTGGCACGGGTCGTCAGCGGCGGCCTCAATCCGGTTTGTGGCCTCGCCAACCAGAACGTTGAAGAGTCACGTGTCGATATCGAATGGCAGGAAACCGTGGCCCTGTCCGACACGCTTCGACTGGTGGCCGGCGTTTCGGCACGCAGCGACTGGGCCGAATCGGAAACCTATCTGGGTGGCGATGTCCGCAGCAACCTGTTCCGTTTTTTTGCCAATGCCGAATGGCGCTGGCGTGACAACGTCTTGCTGCATGCCGGCGCCATGCTCGAAGACGACGAGGTGTCTGGCACCGAGTTGTCGCCGCGACTCGCGGTCAATTGGGCCGTAGATGATCAGCACACTATCCGCGCCATCGTTGCCAGTTCAGTGCGTACACCCGACATGTTTGAAGAGCAGGGCCAGTTCAGCTATCAGGTGCGCGAGCTCGATAGCCCAGTGAATGGCAGCGCCCGCGATGCCCGCTACTTCCAGCGCAGTCAGTCACCCGGTGGTCTGGAAGCCGAACAGATTGTTTCACAGGAACTGGGCCTGTTTGCCCGCTACCTTGGCAACCGGCTGGAACTGGATCTGAAAATCTTTCACGATGAGCTGACCGAATTGATGGAAGGACGGGTGCAACTGTACGGTTTCACCCTGGCCAACACCGGCTATGTCGATCAATACGGCAGTGAACTGCAGCTCAATTACCGGCCCGGCGGCCCGTGGCGGATCATGGCCGGCGCCAGTGTGCTCGATTTGGAAAATCCAAGCTGGAACCGCTACGAACGCTCCAGCGCCAAACATGGCAGTCAGGCCCTGATTGCGTATCAATGGCCCTCCGACACCGAGTTGTCGGTCACCTGGTATGAGCTCGATGATTTCTGGGATCGCGACTACCGACTGCTTGGCGCCCGGCTTGCCCATACGCTGGCGCTCGGTGAGCGAGCCCGGCTGACCCTGTCACTGGTACTGCAGTCACGACTCGACGAAGGTTACTTCTTTGACCGGGACAACGACGAAAGCGATTACAATTACGGCTGGTTCCAAGCTGCCCTGACCTTCTGAGTCCACCATGCCTCGCTCACCGTTCGACTCCCATTCGCCAACCGATTCGCGTCAACCCATTGAAGCTGATTACCAAATCAGTGAAGAAGAAGCCATCGATTTGCCGAGCAAATCGCAGCGCAAACGCGAAATGCATGCCCTGCAGGATATCGGCGAGGAATTGGTTGAACTCGCCCCGGCACAACTCGACAAGCTGCCGCTGACAGACCGTTTGCGCGATGCCATTGATCTGTGCCAGACCATCCAGGCCCATGAAGGTCGCCGTCGGCAGCTGCAATTCATCGGCAAGCTTCTGCGCGACGAAGACCCGTTGCCGCTGCAACAGGCGCTCGAGCAGCTGCGCCAACACGCCAAAATTGCGACCCAGAAACACCACCAGCTTGAACGCTGGCGTGACCGCCTCATCACCGAAGGCGACGCAGCCTTGACCGAACTGCTGAGCGAATACCCGCACGCCGATCGGCAGCAATTGCGCCAGCTGGTCCGCACCGCCCAGAAAGAAGCCGAGCAGAACAAGCCACCAGCCGCATCACGCGAGTTGTTCCGGACGCTGCGCGCCATGGCCGAGGCCAGCTGATCAGCCCATAGCGCTCTGGCGCTACTGCGCCATTCATGCAAAAACAAAACAGGCAGCCTCGGCTGCCTGTTTTGTTTTTGCATCCCGCTCAGGCGGCTGTTCCGCCCACGGTCAGTTCATCCACTTTCAATGTCGGCTGACCGACGCCGACCGGCACGCTCTGACCGGCTTTTCCGCAGACGCCAATACCGTCATCGAGTTTCAGATCCCGGCCGACCATGCTGACCTTGGTCAGCACATCCGGGCCATTGCCAATCAACGTGGCACCTTTTACCGGGCGAGTAATTTTGCCGTCTTCAATGAGGTAGGCCTCACTGGCCGAAAACACAAACTTGCCCGAGGTGATGTCGACCTGACCGCCACCAAACTGCGGTGCGTACAACCCTTTCTTGACCGACCGAATAATCTCGTCCGGATCGTGCGGACCGGCCAGCATGTATGTGTTGGTCATCCGGGGCATGGGCAAGTGGGCGTAACTTTCACGACGGCCGTTGCCGGTACTGTGGGTTCCCATCAGCGCAGCATTTTTCTTGTCCTGCAGATAGCCGCGCAAAATGCCGTCCTCGATCAGCACGGTATGCTGACTCGGAGTCCCTTCGTCATCAATGCTGAGTGAACCACGCCGGCCCGGCAACGTGCCGTCATCGACAACCGTACACAACGGCGACGCCACCCGCTCGCCGATCCGGCCAGCAAAAGCACTGGTACCCTTGCGGTTGAAATCGCCTTCGAGTCCATGACCGACCGCTTCGTGTAGCAGCACACCGGGCCAGCCAGCACCGAGCACCACCGGCATCACGCCAGCCGGCGCCGGTACCGCGTCCAGATTAACCAACGCTTGGCGTACGGCCTCACGGGCACAGCGGCGCGGAAAATCGTCCTGCTGCAAGCTGGCCAGATCATAGCGACCACCGCCACCCGCGTAGCCGGTTTCGCGACGACCATTGCGCGCGACAATCACCGACACATTGAACCGAACCAGCGGGCGGACATCACCGGCCAGCGTTCCGTCACTGTGTGCGATCAGGATATGTTCCGATACGGCAGTGAGCGATGCCTGCACTTCCTGAACGGCCGGATCGAGCGCACGCGTGAAGGCATCAATTTCGCGCAGCCAGTCGATTTTTTCCTGCTCGCTCAAACCGGGAATCGGATCAATGGCCGGGTACAGTGCCTGATAGGGTTGGCGACGAAACGCCGCAATTGCCTGATCCTGCCCGGCACGGGCAATCGAACGGGCGGCGCTGGCTGCTTGCATCAGCGCCGGCATGACCAAATCCTCGGAGTAGGCAAACCCGGTTTTGTCACCGGCCAGCGCACGCACCCCGACACCGCGATCGCGGCTGAAGCTGGCCTCTTTGACCAGCCCATCCTCCAATGCCCAGACTTCATGCGTGCTGGTTTGAAAATACAGTTCGGCGCCATCAATGCGATGGCCCAGCATGCTGCCCAGCACCTGCGATAAATCGGACAGTGCCAACCCGGCCGGCACCAGCAATTGCTGTTCGGCCTGTTCGAAGATCAGTTGCGTAGCGGTATTCATGTCGGCTCTCCTTCCGGCGGACGCGCCGGCTCGGTGGCCACGGCGATGCGCTGATGCGCGAGCACCGGAAAGCGCTCACGTAAACTTTTTTGCTTGGCAAAATCCAGCTCGGCGATGATCACCGCTTCGCCGGTGTCGGCCTCCGCCAGGCAATCACCCCACGGATCATAAATCACACTGTGACCATAGGTGGCGCGACCATTTTCATGCTGGCCGCCCTGATTGGCAGCAATGACAAAACACTGGTTTTCAATGGCCCGCGCCCGCAACAAGGTATGCCAGTGCGCAGCGCCGGTGGTTGCGGTAAACGCCGACGGCACCACCAGCACATTGGCGCCTTGCGCCAGTAGCGCCCGGTACAGTTCGGGAAAGCGCAGGTCATAACAGATGGAGCAACCGAAGACAGCGTCAGCGACCGGTACCGTCACGACCCGCTCGCCTGGCTCGATACCGCTCGACTCACGGTAACTCTCGCGGCCATCCGGCAACAAGACATCAAACAGGTGCAATTTGTCATAGGCGGCCAGCAACTGGCCGTCCGGACCATACAAGGGTAGCCGTGCCCGAACCCGTTGGCCGTGTTCAGCGCGTGCCGGGTAGGTACCACCGGCCAGCGTCAGCCGGTGTCGACGTGCCAGGGTACTGAACAATTGCTGGATCGGGCCGCTGCCATCGGCCTCGGCAATGAAAAACTTGTCGGTTTCGTGCAAGCCCATCTGGGCGACATTTTCCGGCAACAACACGAATGTGGCACCGGCCCGCGCCGCGTCGGCAACCAATTGCTCAACCCGGGCAAGATTGCGATCGCGATCAACACCCGACACCATCTGAATTGCTGCCACCTTCATATCTGGCTCCCGGTCATGGAGATGGGTCGCTGCGGCCCGTTGTGGTTCTTGCGCAAGCCGCCGACTTAACGCAGCGGTGGCGTGACGGTGGCGCCAGTTGGCTCCGCGCCCGTTACCGGCACCGCTGCCGGAGGGGTTGCCGGCATCTCGGTTTCTTCTGGCAACGGTACCTCTTTTTCGGTGCGACCACGCTCGATTACCACCGGATTGTCCCATGGTCCGCTGACCGTGTATTGCAGTCCGGTGACGACCTTGACCATCGGCTCGATAAACAGCTTGTTCATCAACCAGACAATCGCGCCTGAGGTCGGACTGATCGCCCACCCAACCAACACCGGCAGACTGGATGACAGCTTCGGTGTTACCTCAATCTGCTGATTGAGCGATTTGCGGACAAAATCGGTTTCTCCGCGAATGGTGATGCCGGCCGATACCCCATCCACATAGGTGTTATCGGTTACCGCCTTGCCATCGGCAAGAGTAAACCGGCCACGCAGACTGTCGTAGAAAAATCCTTCCTTGAACAAATCGGAAAAGTCGAGACTCAGCCGGCGCGTGATTGACTGGATACTGAACAAACTGACCACTCGCAACACTTTCTCGGCATTGGCGGATTCCCGGGTGATATGGCCCTTGCCCAAATCAAGCGTCAAGCTGCCGTGACTGCGTTGCAAACTGAAATCAATCGGGCTGCCCGGCCAGCGCAATTCGGTATCGATCTTGCCTGGCGTGCCACGAATGCTCAGGTCAAAGCCCCACTGCTGATGCAACTTGCCGATATCACTGCTGGTCAGCTTCGCCGTGATCGCAGTATCTGCCGTGGCGGCCGACCAGACACCCTCCGCGGTGCCGGTAAACAGCGTGCCGTAATGACTGCTGTACTGGAATCGCTTGTCGGCACCGTCGTTGCGCACTTGCGCCGTCAGTTCGCCAAGATCACGACCAAAGAACCGGCACTGGTCACAATGGATATCCAGCTCCGGCCAGCTGGCCGGGTCACGCACCGGCACTGGCTCAAGTGGCGGCGGTTCGATGGTGTCCGCTGTTGTCGGCGCAGCGTCGTCGCTTTCCGGCGCGCGCTCATGCAAAAACCGCGACAGCTTTACCTGAATCGGGGTCGCTCTGGAGATGCGCACGTCACCTGCCAACGCATCCGCCTCCAGTTTCAACTGATAGGTATCAGCAATGCCGCTGCCCACGAATCGCTGATTCTCAAACTGCATACCGTAGAAATCGAACCGTTCGACCGTCACGTCGACTCGTGGCATGGCGCGAGTCTCGGTAGCCGGAATCGCAGCGGTTCTGGCCGTTGTGGAACGCGTTGCGACTGAACTGGCCGCGGCCTCCGATCCGGTCGGAGCCTGACCGTTGTTTTCGGCAACATCCGCCTCCTGACCCGCTGCCGCCAGATCGGCGATAAACGGAATCCACGGCTCCGCTGCCAACTCCGCCAACTGGCCACGAATGCTGAACCCCGGTTGGCCTCCTGCAAAGGAAGCACCGCCAAGCAGCAACTCCATTTCCGGTTCAGCGTGTGCGGGCTTGCGCACCTCAAGCACCAACGCCTGCGGCAAATCGATGCGAGCCCGCGTCAGTTCCTGATCAATCTGCAACAGCGCAGAAACTGCGGCCAGCTGCTCTGCCGGTTTGCCGTACGGTGCCGGCACGGCAATCGCAAGCCCCTGCAGATCACTCTGCAGCTGCAGTGATACGCCCTGCTGGCCTTTGCCCGGCAACAACAAGGTACCGTCATAACGCAAACTGCCCTGCATCTTTTGCCACAGCGGATGCGGTTGCCAGTGATTGATTTCGGTTTGACTGGCCGCCCCCTGCAGGGTGATTCGGCCACCATCGGCATCACCGGAAACAGCTGCCTGCACGACACCACCGAGCGCGGTGCCGCGGACTTCGCCACCGGTAACGCCAAACTCGGCGAACTCGACGACGCCGGTTGCGGCGGATACCGGTAACGCGATCGGGACTATCCGCAACGTGGCATCGTCAAATGCGACCCGACCACGAACCCGGGTATCGCGACTGTGCTTCAGCGGAATATCCAGCTCGAGTGCAGTACGCAACGAACCATCCAGGGCCAGGGTGTCAGTGACCGGTCGCAGAGTGTCGCGCAGCGGACTGGCAGCGAGCAGTCCGAATGCCTGTTGACCGGTCCCCGTCGCGTTCGCTCGCACCTCCAACACGGCATCGCTGCTGTGCAGTTCCGGAATGCTGACGGTGCCGGATTTCACTCGCAGTCCGGCCAGCTCTGCACGCTCAATGCCGATATCCATCCGGCTACCGGTGAAATGCAAGGTCGCCTGCAGGTCGGATACGCCGGGCCAGTCTGGTTGAAAACGGAACTGCCCCTGTTCGACAGCCGCCTCGATATCAAACACCCCTTCCTGGTGAGCGAAGGGAAAGGCCGCCAACGGGCCGTGCAACAGCGCGCCGGCATGGCGCACCGTGGCTTGCTCAATGGCCGCGTCCAGATACTCAACCAGCGACGGTTTCATGACCCGGGTGGGGAAATAGGCCGATTTGTTGCTGCCGTTGCCCTGCTCCAGTTCGGCGGCAAGCGCGAGCTCTGCCTTGCCTTCGGTCGGCAGCAAGATCGCGGCGCGCGCGCGAACCGTAGCATCGGCATTGTGCAACAGCGCCTGCGGAATGGTGACGACGATACCATCCGGCTGTTGTTGCCAACGCAAGCCAGCATCGAGTGCGGTCAGGGCCAGCGGCGCCCGAAACAAATCATGCAGATCGAGCAGTTGCTCGGCCGCTCGCACGCGCACCGCCCCCGTCAGCACACCGGCTTGTTGCGCCACCAACAAGCGACCATTGCTGGCGGGCAACAACGGCAGGGTGTCGCTGCGGTAATTCAAGTTCTCGAACTGGGTCGCCACCGCCCAGTCGGCAATGGCTTCATCGATGATTTGCAGATCGAGCTGCAGGCGCGGCAAGCTGGCACTGGCCTCCAGCGCCGTCAAATGCTGGCGCAGGGTGGCCGGCACTGCAGAACTGAAGCGGGCAATCGAGATCAGATCAGCCAGTTGCGTGCTGCCAATATCCAGCCCCCAACGTTGACCGTCACCTTCACGCTGCACCCGTCCTTCCAGCGACAGCCTGGTTGGCTTTTCTTTTGCCACCTGCCAGCGCACGTCGTCGCCATGCAGATACCAGACGTCATCCTTGGCACGGGCAAAATGCAATTGACCGTTGATGGCATGCAGCTCACGCCGCTCCTGCTCGCGATTGCTGAGCAGCAAATCCTTGAGTTGCACCGTTGCCTGACCATCGCGCCAGCCGCCTTCTCGCCAACGAGCCCAGACTTGCAATTGCAGATCGCCGTCCTCCAACCGAACACCGAGTGGTTCGGTCAGGATCGGCAACCGGGCCAGATCAAGCGCCTGGCTTTCGGCGTACAACGACATCCTGTCATCCGGGCCGAGCGGATAATGGTCGAACTCCAGCACAAACTTGGCGGTACCGCCGTCGCGTACCTGCAACTCGCCAAATGCCTGATGCTGCCCGCGCCGATTGCGCAAACTGAGATCGGACAAGGTCAGCGAAATGATGTCGCCCTGCGGCCGACGGTAACGCAAATGGGTATCGGTGATGGCGACGCGGTTTTGTCGCAGCAGCGAATCGACCACGTATTTGGCGGAAATGTTGCTGTCGCCGCCGGTATCGATGTCAAGCCCGGGCAGCACCAGTGCGCCTGACGAATCGAGCTCGACCAGCGCCTCCAATCCATCGACCTCGAACCGGCGCATGATGGCGTGCCAGCTGGCAACCGAGCGCGGAATGTCCAACGCAACGGTAAAGCGGGCGATTTTCAACAGCGGTTCGCCGGATTGCGGCGAGCGAAGGATCAGATCGCGAACATCGAGCTCGGGCCCGAATGCCCTCCACACCCCACTGACGGCCCCGATCTGCACAGCAGCTCCGGTCCGCTTGGCCAGGTAGCGTTCGAAATCGGGCCGAAACTGACTGGCCTGCGGCAACAGCAAGCGACCGACACTGACCAGTACGGCAATGAGAATTATCAGCGTAGCTAGGCTATACCAGAGCCACTTGAAGGTGCGCTTGGCCATTCAGCGTCGGTTCCGGCCGGCGTGCCACCACTCAGACCAGCACGACATCGTACTGCTCCTGTGAGTACTGCGGCTCCACCTGTAATTTGATCGGCCGGCCGATAAACATTTCCAGCTCGGCAACGCTGTTGGCTTCACTGTCCCGCAGGGTGTCGATCACCGCGGCCCCAGCCAGCACCAGAATCCCTTGCGCCTCATAGGCGCGGGCGGCACGAATGATCTCGCGGAAAATATCGTAGCAAACGGTAACTGCGGTTTTCATGGTGCCGCGGCCCTGACAATGCGGACAGCTCTCACACAGCACATGTTCCAGACTTTCGCGTACCCGTTTGCGAGTCATTTGCACCAAGCCAAGCGCCGACACTTCCGAAATGGTGGTCTTGGCGTGATCTCGCTCGAGCGCCCGCTCCAGGGCCCGCAGCACCTGCCGTTTGTGCTCCTCGTCCTGCATGTCGATGAAGTCGATGATGATGATGCCACCGAGGTTGCGCAGCCGCAGTTGCCGCGCCAGCGCCGATGCCGCTTCGAGGTTGGTGCGAAAGATGGTTTCTTCGAGCGTCTTGTGACCGACGAATGCGCCGGTGTTGACGTCAATCGTGGTCATTGCCTCGGTCTGGTCGAGCACCAGATAACCGCCGGATTTCAGCGGCACCTTGCGTTCGAGTGCGCGCTGAATTTCGTCTTCGACACCGTACATGTCGAACAGTGGCCGCTCGCCGTTATAGTGTTCGATTCGTTCCGCCAGGCCTGGGATGAATTCATCGGCGAACTGGCGCATCTGGGCAAACGCCTCGCGCGAATCGACGCGCACCCGCTCAACGTTTTGCGCCCACAAATCGCGCAGCGTCCGCACCGGCAGACTCAGGTCCTGATAGACGATGCTTTCCGGCGCACTGCGATCCATGTCGCCGCGGATACGTTGCCAGAGCCGGAGCAGGTATTCGGCATCGTGCAGCAACGCCGCCTCCGAGGCCCCCTCGGCCGCGGTACGAATGATGAAGCCGGTATTGTTGCGGCTGGAAATTTCGGTCAAAGCAGCGCGCAGCCGGGCACGCTCGGCCTCATCTTCAATGCGCTGGGAAACGCCAATGTGGGCGGTATAAGGCAGCAACACCAAGTAACGCGAAGGCAATGCCAACTCGGTGCTGAGCCGGGCGCCTTTGCTGCCCAGCGGATCTTTCAGCACCTGCACAATCACCGACTGACCTTCCGACAACCGCATGCCGATATCATCGGCGGCCGCCACCGGAGGCACAGCCAAGCCTTCCTCCGCCAGCGCTGAACCCTGCATGTCGGATGCATGCAGGAACGCGGCGCGCTCCAGCCCGATATCGACAAAGGCGGCCTGCATGCCGGGCAGCACCCGCCGAACCCGGCCGCGATAGATATTGCCGACCAGTCCACGGGCGTGTGCCCGCTCAATGTGCAATTCCTGCAACACACCGCTTTCGACCACCGCAACCCGCGTTTCCTGCGGCGTCACGTTGATCAGTAGCTCCTGGCTAATCGGCGCAATGAACGTACTCATGTCAGGCTATCTCGTTGTCCGTATCAGCCAGCTCTGCTACAACCGTTTGCAGCGCGCGGACTCAGTGAAAAGCAGGGTCATTCAGCAGCGCATCGACCACATGCAGAGGCAAACCGACCACGCCGCTGTAACTGCCTTCCAGATAATCAATGTAGCGGGCGGCCAGGCCCTGCACAGCATACCCCCCTGCCTTGTCGTGGCCCTCGCCGCTGTGCCAGTAAGCCAGCATCTCTGCTTCGGTCAGTGGCCGAAAACCGACGGTCGAGGTCTGCAAGCGGACTCGCTCGGCCTTGGCATTGACCAGCGCAACCGCGGTCATCACCTGATGCCGGCGGCCAGACAGCCGCCGCAACATGGCCAGCCCTTCGGACATCGTCGCGGGTTTGCCGAGCACTTCACCGTCCACCACCACGCTAGTGTCCGCCGCCAGCAGCGGCCAGTCGTGTTGCCGGTCGGGGTGTGCCCAGCCGGCTCGCGCCTTGTCCAACGCAAGCCGCTGCACATAGGCGTCGGCACTTTCGCCTGGCCATGGAGTTTCATCGACCGGAGCTGACAACACGCTGAACGCCACGCCAATCTGCCGCAGCAACTCAGCCCGGCGCGGTGATGCCGAGGCCAGATAGATCATGGTCGCCGTCATCAACTGATCTGAAAATGCCGGCGCAGCTTGCGCAGCAGCGGCATCCACAGGAACCAGAGCAGACCGGAACTCAGCGCCGGCAACCAATAATAGCCAGCCCGGATTGCCACCTGACGCACCGAGTTTTCGATCCACAGTTGTAACAGCAGGCTGAGCCCCACCATCAACAGCACAAAAGCCGCCTGCATCGGTCGGGTGAACATCCGGATGCGGCTATACAACTTGATGCAGACAAACGCTGTCAGTGACAGCGTCAGGGCATGCAGGCCCAGCATTTTGCCGGTGATCACATCGAGCACCAGACCGATGGTAAAGGCAGCAAAGATTCCGTACCGGTGCGGCAGCGCCAGCACCCAGTAAATCAGCGTCAGCATCACAAACGCCGGGCGGGCTTGATTGAGCACCATCGGCAGCGGCAAAACGGTCAATACCAGCGCCACCAGAAAACTCAAGACAACCCAATGGGTGCCATTGCGCGGATACATCATTTGCCAATCTCCGCAGGCGTGGCTGGCGGTTGCCAGGTTTGCGGTGGCCACAACAACAGCACTTCACCACTGCGCTCCATGCGGGCAGCCGTTACCACATCGATGTCGGCATAGGCTTCGCCGGTGTCGCGACGAATGGCCTCGATCTGGCCGACCGGGTAGCCGTCGGGAAAGCGTTCGCCAAGGCCCGAGCTGACCAGCAGATCGCCTTCGCGGATATCGGTGGTATTCGGGACAAAATTGAGCCGTAACCGGTTCATCGCACCGGTACCTTCGGCAATTGCGTTAAAGCCGGTGCGTTCGACACGCACCGGAATCGCATGCCGGGAATCGGTCAGCAGCAGTACCCTGGAAGTCGATGCGGCAACTTCGATGACCTGACCGAGCACACCGAACGCATCGAGTACGGCCTGCCCTTCATAGACGCCGTCCTGACTGCCTTTGTTGATCAGCACTTGCTGTTCGGTCGGCTCCAGATCGACGTTGATGACTTCGGCAATCATCCGCTTGCCGCGGGTCTTGCGCGCCGAGGCCAGCAAGCCGCGCAGCCGGGCATTCTCGGCTTCGAGCGCGGTCAGCCGCTGCAATTGGGTGCGGTAGGAAAACTGTTCTTGCTTGAGTTGTTCGTTTTCGCGCTGCAGTTCGGCGCGCGAGGCGATGGTGCCGGTAAACCAGTCATACATCGAGGTCGGCACGCTGGCGACATACAGCACGGGGGTGATCACGGTTGCCAGCGCCGAGCGAATGCCATGGACGTGATCACCGCGGTGATCGAGCACCATCAGCGCCAGCGACAACATCATGGCAATCAGCAGGCGTACGCCCTGGGCCGGGCCACGGGTAAACAGGGATTTTATGGCGCCATCTCCGTTGCTGTTGGTTCATCGGTGACCGACACGACCACAGGTGTGTTGTTTGACCTCACCACCAACCAGAACAGACCCGCGGACGGACAGCGCCGTCCGCGTTGAACCCGACATCCAGAACCTGAAACGGGAAACCTGAAACTGAAAACTGGAAACCGGGTTCAGTCGACCGAGAACAAATCGCCGCCGTGTACTTCCAGCATTTCCAGCGCTTTGCCGCCACCGCGGGCGACGCAGGTCAGCGGATCTTCGGCGACGATGACCGGCAAACCGGTTTCTTCGGCGATCAGGCGATCGATATCACGCAACAGCGCGCCACCACCGGTCAGCACCATGCCGCGCTCGGAAATATCCGACGCCAGTTCCGGCGGGCACTGTTCGAGCACGCCCTTGATTTCGCGCACAATCGCCGACAACGGTTCCTGCAGCGCTTCCAGCACTTCGTTGCTGTTGATGGTGAACGCGCGTGGAATGCCTTCGGCGAGGTTGCGACCGCGAACATCCAGCTCACGCACTTCCTTGCCCGGGAACGCCGAGCCGATTTCCATCTTGATGCGCTCGGCCGTTGCATCGCCGATCACGGTGCCGTAATTGCGGCGAACATAATCAATGATTGCTTCGTCAAACCGATCACCGCCGATGCGGACCGAATCCGAATACACCACGCCGTTCAACGACAGAATGGCAATTTCGGTGGTGCCGCCACCGATGTCGACCACCATCGAACCGCGTGCTTCCGACACCGGCATGCCGGCGCCGACGGCTGCGGCCATCGGCTCTTCAATCAAATACACTTCGCGCGCGCCAGCACCATAAGCCGATTCCTTGATCGCGCGGCGCTCAACCTGAGTCGAACCGCAGGGCACGCAGATCAGCACCCGCGGACTTGGCCGCATGAAGCTGTTGTCGTGCACTTTGCGAATGAAATGCTGGAGCATTTTTTCAGTAAGTTGAAAGTCGGCAATCACGCCATCTTTCATCGGCCGCACCGCCAGAATATTGCCCGGGGTACGACCGAGCATGCGCTTGGCTTCATTGCCGACTGCAGCAATGGTTTTCTGGCCACCGACCCGTTCCTGACGAATCGCCACGACCGACGGTTCATTCAGCACGATGCCCTTGCCGGGGACATAAATCAGGGTGTTGGCGGTGCCGAGGTCGATCGAGATATCGGTGGAAAACATTCCACGCAGTTTTTTGAAATACATGGCCGGACGGATCCAGTAATGGAGCTGGCGCTGACCCGGGCCATCACCTGACCCGGCGGACACCGGAAAAGACGGCGGCGGCCATGCTTGGCCGCCGGTCATCAAAAAGTCGCGGTACTGTAGCAATCGCGGTTGCCCGCCGGCAAGGGCAAATGCTTGTTTTGCGTGATGTTTCCGCCATTGCCACGGTCATCGGAACCGGCTGTCCGCGACAGCAAAAATCCCCTTTGCCGGTTCCTGTCACAACCCCTTCCTGAGCGATTTTTGCTCACGCCTCGTTTTGCAGTGCCCGCGCCAGCGTCAGCACACCGACCCCGGTACCACCCGCCGCCCATAAACCGGTGTCATTGTTCTGCGCCGCCGCTGCCAGATCGAGATGCAGCCAGCCCTGGCCGTTGCGCGGCACGAATCGCGACAGGAACCCGGCGGCATTGCTGGCGCCGCCCGGGCCACCGCCTTTGACCGGCTTGCTGTTGGCCGTGTCGGCATACGGTGACGGGCAGTTATTCTGGTGCCATTTGGCTAATGGCAGCGGCCAGTGCAGCTCGTTTTCCAACGCGGCGTAACCGAGATAGCGCTGGCGCAGTGGCTCATCAAGCGCGAACACCGCGTTGTAATCGGTGCCCAGGGCGGTCACGGCGGCACCAGTCAGGGTGGCGGCGTTGATGATGAGCGGCGCGGCCAGTTCACCGGCGTACAACAGGCCATCGGCCAGTACCAGCCGACCTTCGGCATCGGTATTGACGATCTCGACACTGACCCCGTTCTTGTATTTCAGGATGTCGCCGAGCTTGTAGGCATGGCCGGAAACCAGATTTTCGGCACAGCAGAGGATCAAGGCGACCCGCTTGTTCAAGCCGCGCAGAATGGCCAGCGCCAGCGCGCCGGCAACCGTCGCGGCACCGCCCATATCGGTTTTCATGGTCAACATCGATTCGGAGGCCTTCATGCTGTAGCCGCCGGAATCGAAGGTAATGCCCTTGCCGATCAACGCTGCCGCGACGGGTGCCCCCGCCAGACCGGTCGGACAGAATTCCAGCTGCAGCATCGCCGGCGGCCGGGTCGAACCACGACCGACTTCGTAAATACCGACCCAACCGGCCTCGCGCAACGCCTCGCCACTGACAATGCGAGCCGTGATGGCACCCGGTGCCAGTTGCTCAAGAAAACCGATGACGCGCTCGCACAGCGTGATCGGCGACAGGTTTTCCGGTGTTTCGTTGATCAGGTCGCGAACAAAGCGGCTCACTTTCAGGCGCGCCGCCAGCTCGGCGCTGTCGGCGGCCGGCAACTCTGCGGTGCGCAGTTCGCTGCTGTGCCTGGCGTTGTCGAAGCCCTGGGCAAACGCCCACTGCGCGGCCAGCGTCCAGCCGTCGCCTGTCAGCTGCACACTCGGCAAGCTCATGCCACCGAGCCGACGCCCGGCCTGCTGGATCCGGCGGGCGCGGTCATCGTTATTGCCGGCGTGCACCAGCGCTTCCGCGCCGGCACCAGAACCTACAAAAGACACGACCGGGTTCTTGCCCCAGTGGCTGGCGGCCGCATCGGAGGTCAGGCGAACTTGCAAAAAATCGCTCATCTAAGAGGTTTCCTGTCAAAAAGAACGGGCTTACAGCAGATGGCCAAGCTTGCTCGACTTGGCTTCGAGATAGCGGAAATTGTGCGGGTTGGCACCAAACTTCATCGGCACGCGCTCGGTCACCGTAATGCCGGCCGCTTCCAGCGCATTCACCTTGCGCGGGTTGTTGGTCATCAACCGGACCGTGCTGAGACCCAGTGCATTCAGCAGCGCGATGGCGTCACGGTAGTCACGCTGATCCGGGCCAAAGCCCAGACTGACATTGGCCTCGACCGTATCCTGCCCCTGATCCTGCAGCGCATAGGCGCGCAGCTTGTTGACCAGACCAATGCCGCGGCCCTCCTGACGCAGATACAGGATCACGCCGCGGCCTTCGGCCGCAATCATCGACAAGGCCGCCTCCAGCTGAAAACCGCAATCGCAGCGCAGCGAATGCAGAGCATCGCCGGTGAGGCACTCGGAATGCAGGCGCACCAGCGGCGCCGGGCCGGGCGCAGCCAGGTCGCCCATCGCCAGCACCACATGCTCCTTGTCCGCCACCGTTGGCCGTTCGGCCGATGACGCCGCCGACTTGTCTGCAACCACTGGTGGCAGCACACTGATACGGAACTCACCGTAGCGGGTCGGCAAACGGGCGGTGATAAATTGAACAGGCTCGGACACGGGCATGCCTTTGAAACTGGAAAGAAGCCGGAAAAACCGCCCAAATCGAGCGGGATTGTGAGGCAGGAATTGTACACCACCCTGTCAAGCCCCCGCTTACCGCCGGCTGACCGACGAGCATCATGCGCGAACTCTGCCAACTGACCGATATCCCGAATGGTGAGGCCAAAGCCTTTCCATATCAGGACAAACAAACCCTGCTGGTGACCCGGCGCGGGCTCAAGGCCTGGGCCTACGTCAACCGCTGTCCGCACGCCGGGGTGCCACTGGAATGGCAGGAGAATCGCTTCATGAGCCTCGATGGCAGCCAACTGCAATGCTCAACCCATGGCGCATTGTTCAATGTCGACAACGGCTACTGCACCTGGGGGCCGTGCCAGGGGCGGCGCCTGCAAAGTCTGCCGATCACGATTGAAAACGGCATTATCTATCTGCTGGAATAGCGCGCCCTTGAGGCATCCGACTGGGACACCAGGCCAAATGGCCGGGTTGTACACAACGTGAGCAATTGCACGAATGGCAGTTGCCAGCGCCGCCCCGACCGCTATAGTGCACGACGGGTTTTCAGTACCGGTTTGTTGTCGCCTTGTCGCAGCAGTCCGGAAGAGATGAAGGGAGAGACCAATGGCCCAGAAGCCTGCCAGCAAAAAAGCGGCCCCTGCCGCTGCCAAACCGGCGAAACCGGCGGCAAAACCGGCAGCCAAAGCTGCTGCCAAACCGGCAGCGAAAGCGGCGCCCAAGGCTGCACCGGCCAAAGCGGTAAAAGCAGCCCCGGCTGCTGCCAAAGCCAAAGCGGCCCCAGCCAAAAAGCCTGCGGCAGTCGCCAAACCGGCAGCCAAAGCCGCTGCCAAACCGGCCGCAAAAGCCGCGCCGGCCGCCAAGCCAGCAGCCAAAGTAGCCGCCAAGCCTGTTGCCAAGGCTGACAGCAAAGCGCCCGCGAAAGCAGCCGCCAAGCCGGCGGCCAAAGCACCGGCCAAAGTTGAAAAAGCCGCCGTGAAACCGGCCGCCAAGGCAGAGGTCAAGCCGGCGGCAAAAGCCGCTCCGGCAACCAAAGCCGAAGCCGCCAAAGCGGCCCCCAAAGCCACCACCAAGAAAGAAGTAGCCAGCCCTGTGAAAGTTGCTGTTCAGGACAAAACCACCAAAGTCGAAAGCAAACCGGTTGTCGCCAAATCCGTGGCCCCGGAAAAAGTCGCCAAAGCCAAGCCGGCTGCCAAACCGTTGGACAAGGAAGGCAAGAAGAAACTCGCCGCCGAGTTCACCGAAGCCCAGCTGAAAGCCTCAACTTCGCAAACGCTCGCCAGTCTCGGCATTGCGCCGTACCCGCTCAAGAAAGACGAGCCCTACATGTGCGAGCCGCAAGCCAATCATTTCCGGCGCATATTGGCTGCCTGGCAACAACAGCTGCGCGAAGAAGTCGATCGCACCGTGCACCACATGCAGGACGAAGCCGCCAACTTCCCGGATCAGCTCGACCGCGCGGCACAGGAAGAGGAATTCAGCCTCGAACTGCGCACCCGTGATCGCGAGCGCAAACTGCTGAAGAAGATCGGCGAAGCGCTCAAGCAAATCGACGAAGACGAATACGGTTATTGCGAACAGTGCGGCGTCGAGATCGGCATTCGCCGGCTGGAAGCCCGCCCGACCGCGTCGCTGTGCATTGATTGCAAGACGCTGGCCGAGATCAAAGAGAAACAGTACGGCAATTGATTGTCGTTACTTCGAAAACGCCCGCTGATGCGGGCGTTTTTGTTTGTAGGCATTGTGGCTTTGCCAGCTACTTGCCGATGTTCTTGCTTGAGACAGTGCCGGTTCGCGCACCGGCGGGCGCCTCACTTTCTTTGCTCGTGCAAAGAAAGTAAGCAAAGAAAGCACGCCCCAGCTGCGCCAGAAGGGGTTCTGTTGCTTCGGCGACAGTTGCCCGTCGCTGGACAGTCGTTGGCTTCGGGCACGCGCTGATGCGGCGTCCTGCCTTATCAGCGCTGCGCGGGCTGTCCCTGCCCGCGCACCCGGCCACCGCCAGCCCAGCCCCGGCTGGCGCAGAAGAGGCCCCTTTTTTTCTCCAGCAAATTCATTTGCTTCGGCTTCTTACATTGCTCTGCAATGGCAGCGCGCAACGCGCGCTTGGCGCCCGTTCGACGAGCCGAGCAGCGGAATTCAGTCTGGGTTAACAGCCCAGAGCGCAGCGAAGGGGCGAGGCATGGATGCCGAAGCCTTTTCAGACTGTACAGGGATGTACTGTCTGAAAAGCCCCAGACGGAATGAGCAGCACAGGGTACCGTGCGCAGCACGGCTCGGAGCCGGGCATGTTTCTTTGGTGACTTTCTTTGCGCCAAAGAAAGTCACTCGCCCGCCGGGGCGAGACCCGGCAACCTAGCTATCTAGGCGCTCTGACAGAATGAGTGATTGTTTCATCAGCTTCATCTTTCAGTGCCTTAAAGCAGGTGAGGTAGTCCTCTTTTCTGAAAATCAACTTTGGTACACCTTGAAACCAGTCAATATTTATAGGCGTGGTGATATCTTCTATAGAAGATGTTTTGCTAAACCCGACGCGACTCCAAATGACGGTCTCTTCTTGTATCGCGCACTCTGCGACGACCGTAGTGCAGTGAAAGTCCATGTCATCTGGGCAGATCAGGATAGGAAGGCCAAAGACGGGGTATTCTGGAGAAAATACTTGCTTTTCAACAGCCGCTAGATCGTCAGGACTTAGAAGCCAAGACATTGCGGGAACCAGCCCTTCCAGAGCGTCTAAGCCGAGAATTTCTTCGAGATAAATATCGAGCGGTTTCCCATCTACAAAAATGACTAGATGTTCGGAAGTCGCATACTTTGACTTGAATGGCGTTGCCGCAATATTGTTCATATCATTGTAACGCGATTACAGCTTGCTCCCCCAATTCAACTTCGTCCTCAACACCTGATAATAATCATGATCATCCGGGTGCACGAGCCAGAGCTGTTCCTTCTTCTTGCTGATCAAAATGGAATCACCCGGCGCCACTTTGATATGCACCTGGCCATCACACGACAACTGCGGGTAGGTGCGGTTGTTGGCGCCAACGACAATCTCAATTTTCGAATCGCCGTCGAGCACGATCGGCCGTGCCGTCAGGGTATGGGCGAACATCGGCACCAGCACCACGGCATTGAGTGACGGATGCATGATCGGGCCGCCGGCGGACAGCGAGTACGCCGTCGAACCGGTCGGCGTGGCGACGATGAGGCCGTCCGAGCGCTGACTGTAGACAAACTGACTGTTGACGTAGACCTCGAACTCAATCATCCGGGAAATTTCACCGGGGTAGAGCACGATGTCGTTCAGCGCCTCGCTGGCAGCGATGGGGTCGTCGTGCCGAAGCACGCGCGCGCTGAGCAGAAAACGCTTCTCGACGAAGTATTTGCCGTCGAGCACATCCGCGACTTTCTGGCGGAATTCGGTCGGCCGCACATCGGTCAGAAAGCCGAGATGGCCGCGGTTGATGCCGAGCACCGGAATATCGAAATTGGCCAGCGTGCGGGCCGCATGCAGCATGGAGCCATCCCCGCCAATCACGATCACCATCTGGCAGATGTTGCCGAGATTATTGATTGGCACCAGTTGCCGGCTGGGCAGGTCGAGCGAACGGCCGCAGACCTCTTCGACAACGACCTGATGACCGCGCTCGGTCAGGAACTCGCGCAGCGCCAGCATGGTGTCGGCCGCGCCGGCGTGATGGGGTTTGCCAACGATGCCAATCACCGGAAAGCGCAGGGCGGCGGCAACGGGGGAAGAGCTGGAGTGTGGGGTATCCAAGGTCAGCCTGTCGGGATTTGGCACGTCCCGGACGGGTGCGGACGTGCAATGTGGCCAGTGTAGCGGATGCCCTTCGCCCCGCCTACCGACTGGCAGCACGGCGGCTGTAACGACAACTTCTACACTGGTAGCAGCGGCCGCGACCAACCACGGTAGGCCGTTGCCGGCCTGTCACAAAACATTTGCTGACCGGCGGTCATTTATAGGTAAAATGGCCGCTCTTAATTTGGCCTTAAGCATTCCGGCCCTAAGCACTCTGTCGAGGCGACCATGCGCGCTCCCCCCTCCTCCCTCGTTGTTCTGGCGGCTCCCCTGCTGTCGATTCTGGTCGGCTGCGGCGCCCCAGAACCCGAGGCACCGGTACTCCGGCCGGTGCGCAGTCAGGTAGTGCACATTGAGTCGCTGGCTTCCCAGGCGACCTACTCCGGAGAGGTACGTGCCCGCTACGAAACGCCACTGGCGTTCCGGGTGGCCGGCAAGCTGGCGGCACGGCAGGTCGAGGTCGGCTCGCTGGTGCGCAAGGGTCAGGTGCTGGCCCGGCTCGATGAAGCCGATTTATCGTTGCAGGCGCAAGCATCCGAAGCCGGTAAGGTGGCAGCGCAAGCTCAGCTGACACGCGCCAAATCGGATTACGAACGCTTCAAGGTCTTGCGTGAACGCAACTTGGTCAGCGAATTTGATTTCAAGAATGCGCAGACCCAGTTCGAGGTGGCGCAATCGCAGTACGAACAGGCACAAGCGCAAGCACGGGTCGGCGGCAATCAGGCCGGCTACGCCGTACTGGTCGCCGATGCCAATGGCGTGGTGACCGCACTACAGGCCGAAATCGGGCAGGTGGTGGCAGCCGGCCAGCCGGTGGTGACCCTCGCCCGCAGTGGCGAACGGGAAATCGAAATATCGGTGCCGGAATCACGGGTCGATGAATTGCGCAAAGCCAGCAGCATCGACATTCGGCTATGGGCAAAGCCGGACAAGCTGTATCCGGGAGTGGTCCGCGAAATCGCCCCGGATACCGACCCCGTTACCCGAACCTACAGCACCCGCATTTCGGTTCAAAAAGCTGATACCGATTTGAAGCTGGGCATGACCGCCACCGTCACCTTGCATGGTGTTGGCAGCACTGGCGTCCGCCTGCCACTGACCGCGATCTACCAACCCGAAGCGACGGCGCAAGTCTGGGTCGTTGATGCCGACGGTGTGGTCAATCTGCGTGCCGTCACGCTTGGCGAGTTCATCGACAATGACATCACCGTGCTCAGTGGCCTCAACGAAGGTGAGCGCGTGGTCACCGCTGGCGTCAACCGACTGATCCCGGCACAGCGTGTGCGCGTGCTTGAGGACAAATGATGCGCGGACCAAACCTTTCCGAGTGGGCGCTGAAACACCAGACGCTGGTCTTGTTTTTCATGCTGCTGATCGCCGCCGCAGGCGCGCTGAGCTATGTCAAGCTGGGCCGGGCTGAAGACCCTAGCTTTACCTTCCGGGCGATGGTGATCAATGTGGTCTGGCCCGGCGCCACTGCCGCCGAAATGGAGCAACAGGTCACCGAGCGTATCGAGAAAAAAGTCCAGGAAACGCCGGGGCTCGACCACGTCAACAGCTTTTCCCGACCGGGCGAGGCCTTCATCTTTGTTTTCCTTCGCGACGACATTGAACCGGCAACCATCGCCAACTCCTGGTATCAGGTCCGCAAAAAGTTGGCTGATATCCAGCACACCTTGCCAACCGATGTCATTGGCCCGTTCTTCAACGACGAATTCGGCGACACCTTCGGCAATATCTACGCGCTGACCGCCGATGGTTTCACGCACGGCGAGTTACGCCAGTATGCGGAGAAAGCCCGGCAAGAACTGTTGCGGGTAAAAGATGTTGCCAAGGTCGACATGATTGGCGTGCAGCCCGAGCGGATTTTCATTGAGCTCTCTGACAGCAAGCTGGCAACGCTCGGCCTTGACCCCGCCTTGATCATATCGACCTTGCGGGCACAGAACGTGATGACCGACGCCGGCGATGTGGTCACCCAAGCCCAGCGCGTGCACCTGCGGGTGACCGGCAGCTTTGAAACGCTGGAACATATTCGGGAAATCGGCATTCGTGCCAACAATCGCATTTTCCGCCTTGGCGACATCGCGCGCATCTATCGCGGCTATGCCGATCCACCGGGCGTCCGGCTGCATTACAACGGCAAGAGCGCCATTGGTCTGGCCGTCTCGATGCAATCGGGTGGCGACATCCTTCGCTTGGGGCAGGAGCTTGATGCGGCCTGGCAGCGCATCCTGCCGGGGCTGCCGGTCGGTATCGATGTCGAGCGGGTCTCCGATCAACCTGCCGTGGTAAAAACCTCGGTCAACGAATTCATGCGCACGCTGGCCGAAGCTGTGGCCATTGTCTTGCTGGTCAGCTTCTTCAGTCTCGGCATGCGTACGGGTTTGGTGGTGGCACTATCGATCCCGCTGGTCTTGCTGGCCGTGTTCTGGGCGATGCGGATATTTGGCATTGACCTGCAGAAAATTTCACTCGGTGCCCTGATCATCGCGCTCGGCCTGCTGGTCGACGATGCCATCATCGCCGTCGAGATGATGAAGCTGAAGCTGGAACAGGGTTGGGACCGCGTGCGGGCCGCCACGTTTGCCTACAACAGCACCGCATTCCCCATGCTGACCGGCACGCTGATCACCGCTGCCGGCTTCCTGCCGGTCGGTTTGGCCCAATCGGCCGCCGGTGAATACACCTTCGGCATTTTTGCCGTGGTTGGCATCGCGTTGATTGTCAGCTGGGTGGTCGCCGTCGTTTTCACCCCCTATATCGGCTACAAACTGCTGCCGGAGAATCTGGCCGACAGCCATCACGGTCACGATGTCCATGACACGGCGTTCTACCGTCGATTCCGGGCTGTGGTTGACTGGTGCGTGCAGCATCGCAAGGTGGTGATCATCACCACCGTACTCGCGTTCATTGCCTCGGTTGCCGGCTTCCGATTTGTCTCACAACAATTCTTTCCCGACTCAACCCGGCCGGAGATCATCGTTGATCTGTGGCTGCCGGAAGGCTCTTCACATATCGCCACCGAAGCGCAGGCGAAGAAGCTGGAGGCCATACTGGCCGGCGATCCACGCATCGAGAACGTGGTGACCTATCTTGGTGGTGGCAGCCCACGCTTTGTGCTGGTGCTCGACCAGCAGATGCCACACAGCAACCTGGCGGAATTTGTCATTCTGGCAAAAAGCACGAAGGACCGGGAGAGTCTGCTCACGGATCTGCGCGGCAAGATTGCCGAGCAATTTTCCGATATCCGGTTGCGTGCGTCGCGCCTGCCGAACGGACCGCCAATCGGTTATCCGGTGCAGTTCCGGGTATTGGGCCATGACGCCGACACCGTGCGCCATTACGCCGAACAAGTCGCCAATGTCATGCGAGCCAATCCGCATAGCCGCGATGTCAATTTCGACTGGTACGAAAAAACAACGGCAGTGCGGCTGCAGGTCGATCAGGACAAGGCGCGTGCACTTGGCATCTCCACGCAGGAGTTGTCAGCCAATCTTCGCACCTTGCTGACTGGGCTGACGATCACTCAGTTCCGCGAAAACGATCAACTGATCGATGTGGTTGCGCGCACCACCGATGTTGACCGCGGCAACCTGTCACGGCTGGACGATATCAACATTCACCTGGCCAACGGCCGCTTTGTGCCGCTGGCCCAGATCGCCCACGTCAGCCGGGAGGCCGAAGACGGCATCATCTGGCGTCGTGACCGGCTGCCGACCATCACCGTCCGCGCCGATGTGCCGGACAACGTGCAGGCACCGGATGTCACCAACCAGATCAATCCGCAACTGGATGCCATTCGGGCCCAGCTGCCGCCGGGCTACCGCATTGATGTTGGCGGCGCGCTGGGTGAAAGTGCCAAGGGTCAGGCCTCGATCAACGCCCAGGTGCCGTTGATGATTGCAGTGATCGTGACCTTGCTGATGCTGCAGTTGCAGAGCTTCTCGCGCACTGCGTTGACGCTGTTGACTGCCCCGCTCGGCCTTATCGGTGTCACGGTCTTCCTGCTGCTGTTCGACCAGCCGTTTGGTTTTGTCGCCATGCTCGGCGTGATCGCGCTGGCCGGCATGATCATGCGCAACTCGGTGATTCTGGTTGATCAGATTGAACAGGATATTGATGCGGGGATTCCGGCCTGGGATGCCATCGTCGGTTCGGCCGTGCGCCGGTTCCGCCCGATCATGCTGACCGCGCTGGCAGCAATTCTGGCCATGATCCCGCTCGCTCGTTCGGTATTCTGGGGCCCGATGGCGGTTGCCATCATGGGCGGCCTGCTGGTTGCCACCGTGCTGACCTTGTTGGTGTTGCCGGCAATGTACGCGGCATGGTTCAAGGTACAGCGAACGGGTCTGAGCTGATCGGAAAATCGGCGGCTATACTCGTCGCTTGGGATAACGGGCGACGAGGGAGTGGCATGCGGACAGGGCGGACGTCGTCGCTGCTGGCGTCGTTATGGTTGCTGAATTCCGGGTTCAGCGCCGCCGCCCATGGTGCGGTGGAAACAGATTTGTTTTCGCTCGACCTTGAGCAACTCCTGCAAATCAAGGTCTCGACGGTGTCGCGCCGGGAAGAGACCATCGCACGGGCGCCTGCGACCGTGACCGTGTTGACCGCCGCCGACATTCGCCGCTTCGGCGGCAACACCTTATCCGACGTGTTGCGCCGCTTGCCCGGCGCCACGCCGCTCAGCAGCAGCATTCTCCCTGACAATCTGACCGATATCCGTGGCCAGCATTCGGTGGCACAGGATCGTCACATTCTGCTGTTGCTGAATGGCCGACCGTTCCGGCTCGGCGCCGGCAACATGACCCATAACCTCTACACCGCGCTGCCGTTGTCAGCTGTTGCCCGCATCGAATACCTGCGCGGCCCGGGCTCAGTGGTGTATGGCACCAATGCGGTGGCCGGCGTCATCAACGTGATCACCCGTGACGCCGATTGCTCCGCCTCGCTTGCCAGCCAAGTCGAATTTGCCGCCGGTTCGTTTGCCAGCGAGCGGCTGCAAGCGGGAGTGAGTACCTGCGTGGAATCGACGTCCGTGGTCGTTGATGGCCAGCATCGCGCCAGTGACGGCTGGTCGTTTGCCGGCGAGGATCTCGACGGCACTGCCAGCCAGCAAGACATGGCAAGCAGCGATGACGGCTTGGTTGCCAGCGGCCGCTGGCGCGATTTTTCCGCGACCGCGTTCTGGTCGGATAGCAGCCATCAGGTGTTCAGCGGTGTCCCACGTTGGCCGATGATCGAGCGCGAGTTGCAACAACAATTTGCTGATCTGGGTTATCAAACTGAGTTGGCGGAATGGACCGTGTCCGCCCATTTCGCCAGCAACGCGCTGGCAACCCGCAGTTCCTCACTCGATCTGGATGCCGATAGTCAGGATCTGGAAGGGCTCGCCAGCCGGGCATTGGCTGACGATGGCCACCTATTGTTCGGTTTTGCCCAGACCGATGTCAGCGCCGAACAGTGGAGCCGCGCCGGGAGCATCACCGCCTACAGCACCGGCGAGGATCGCTGGCAACGCCTGTTTGCCGAACTGGCGTTGCCGCTTTCCGAACAGTGGCGCACGGTGCTCGGCGGCGCACAGGATCGCACCGATACCTTCGATTGGGAGTCGACCTGGCGGGCGGCGCTGATTGGCAACTGGCATAACGGCTGGGGCCTCAAACTGCTCTGGGGCGAGTCGTTCCGCAGCGCCAACCTCAACGAACTCTATTTCAACACCGCCGCATTGCGCGGCAATGCGGCGCTAACGCCGGAGCGTGGTGTCAATCGCGAGTTCAATCTGCGCTGGCAGGGCCAGCAAACCGAAGTTGCGCTCAGTGTGTTCGACGGCCGTATCGACGATGTGATCATCACCCAGGCAGTGGCACCGGGCGTTCGCGCGTTCAGCAATGCCGGCGTGCTGACCTCGCAAGGCGCCGAACTGGAAGCACGCTGGCAGCCAGTCGCCGATTGGTGGTGGCAGGCAGCGCTGACCCGGCAAAGCAGCGAGAACGAGTCCGGCATGGCTGAGGCGCAGGAAATGCCGGAATGGCAAGGCAAACTCGGGCTGGCCTGGCAGCCACCCTCGGGCCTCGTCGCCGGGATCTATTGGCATTACTACAGTAAAGCACCGGTCTATCAGCCGGCCCCTGGCGTCACCGCGATGGTCAACCCTGACGCCGAGGCCTGGAGTGATCTGACCCTGCAACTGACCGTGCCACTGCAGTTGTGGTTCGGTACCAGCTGGCAGGCATGGCAGCTAGGTGTTTACGGCGACAACCTGCTTGAGCTAAACGCCGTCTTTCTACCCGATGTCAGCTTCACCACCATCAACACCCTGCCACTACAGCCCGGCCGCAGCATAATGGCTACGCTGACCGCACGCTTCTGACGCGCTGGCGGGCACCGCTGTCGACGGTATACTGGCCACATTCGACTTGCTCGCAGACGATGTTCCCCCATGACCCGGCAGTTCAGTGATCGCGCTCAAGTATTGATGAAAGCTCTGGTCGAGCAATATCTGCGCGACGGCCAGCCGGTCGGCTCGAAAACCCTCGCTGAAGTCAGCAACCTCGGGGTCAGTTCGGCCACCATCCGCAACGTGATGATGGAGCTGGAAGATCTCGGCTTCGTGCAGACCCCGCACACCTCCGCCGGCCGCATTCCCACCTCACTCGGCTACCGCCTGTTTGTCGATCGCCTGTTGACGGTGCAGTCGCTGTCGCAAGCCGAAGTGGCACAGATCCGCGCGCAACTGAAACCGGAACTCGACACCAGCTCGCTGCTCAACCAAGCCAGCAACCTGCTGTCGGAAGTCACCCATATGGCTGGCCTCGTCCGGGTGCCAAAGCGGCAGGTGCAAACGCTCAAGCATCTGGAATTTCTGCCGATCGGTGGCCGCCGCGTGCTGGCGGTGCTGGTGCTATCTGATCGGGAAGTGCAGAACCGCATCCTGCACACCGACCGTGACTACAGTCGCGATGAATTGCAGCAGGCCGGCAACTATGTGAACCAGCATTTTGCCGGCCGCGATCTGCGCCAGGCCCGCGCCGAGCTGGTCAAGCAGATGGGCGCCGACCGCGCCGCGATGGATCGGATGATGGCCGGCCTGCTGAAAGTCGCCGAAGCCGCCTTGGTCACGCCCGAACCACAAGACGACTTTCACGTCGCCGGCGAACTGAACCTGCTGCAAATCACCGACCCGGCCGGTCTGCCCAACCTGCGCGAACTGCTCGAAGCCTTTTCACGCAAGCAGCAAATCCTCGACATGCTCGACAAATGCCTCGCCGCTGACGGCGTGCAGATTTTCATTGGCGAAGAAGCCGGCCAACCCGGTATGAAAAACGCCAGCCTGATTGCGGCACCGTATGAAGTAAATGGTGAGCGCGTTGGCGTGCTGGCGGTGATTGGACCTACGCGTATGGCCTATGACCGGGTGATTCCGGTGGTGGATATCACGGCGCGACTGCTGTCGTCGGCGTTGACGAGTGATGAAGGATAATTCGCTGTCTTAACTTTTGCAGTTTTCTGATTTTTACATCTTTCGCTACCATATGCGCATAATAAATGCTGAAAATCAATGATATGGAACATCTAAAGCGACCAACTCATTTTGCACTGGGAGCACTTTTTGTCAGCCTATCACTTTTGATTGGTCTGAAATTGTTCCCATTCGTTGTTGCTAGCAGTCTCTGGCCAATCATATACGTTTTATTGGGTTTATTTGGCGGCTGTTCGCTACTGACTGCATGTTCTCTTCTGATTTTTCGCGCTGTAGTGAAATATCCAGGGATACGTGTCCCGACATCATGGCCGTATCTAATGCATCTCTCGGTAGCTATCTTGCTCCCATCTGCAGCGATTGCATTCAACGCGTTCATGCTAAACGTGACAGGTAAGTTAATCACTGCAACTGAGGAAATGGCGAAATTTGGACCAGATGACGGCAAGCATATTGAGCGGTTTCTCAAGATCACAGAGGTGCCTCGTGATCATCTCATCAAAACATCACAAGACCTTGGGTCGCATTTCTATATTTTTCGAGGCGAGATTATCGAGGTAATGGGTATCTCGGGACAGCGGGAATTTTATAAGCCGAATGAAAGAGACAGAGCAACTAGGGCTGATTATAAAAGGGCGACATCCGGACTTAACTCAAAGAAAGCCTTCTATCTTTTCGGACTCTCGGCTGTAATAGTTGCTGTTTTCGCGTCTTTCGCCTTTGGCATAGTTTATCGACGGCGACATCCACCGTCAGCAAGTAGGTCGGACTGAGCTTGCGAATCCCAACAATTTCTCTGCCGATGTGAAGTGCCTCTGCTCAACGCGCTGACAGCTCCCCTCCTTATCAAGGAGGGGCTGGGGGTGGTTAAGCTCAGCTCGCGTATTGCTCTGCAAAATGAGCCACTCGCTGTCAACACCTCAGACTAAACCTGCGGCCACCGGTTGGGGTCAGGTAGCTAACGCCGTTTCGTTTTGAGCTCAACCACCCCTAACCCCTCCTTGATAAGGAGGGGGATCACAACACCCACTTGAATCCCCCGCCAATAGCCCCATATCCCGCCCCAGAATTGCCCGGAGCCACGACTACCGGGTACAAGCGTTCCGTTTTAGAGGGGTTTCCATGACGACCGAGAACAACCAGCCTGAGCCAACGGGTCAGGAAAGTGCCGCCGCCAGTCAGGCCGATTTCCAGACCGATGTCGACAAGCTGCGCGCCGATCTGGCCAGCGCCGAGGATAAGGCCAAGCAGAACTGGGAGCTGGTGCTGCGCACCAAGGCCGATGCCGACAACCTGGTCCGCCGGGCCGAGCGCAATGCCGAGCAGTCGGCCAAGTTCGCGGTCGAGCGGCTCTGTGGCGAGCTGCTGGATGTGCTGGACGGCCTCGATCAGGGCCTGGCCCTGAAGGTCGAAACCGATGAAGGCAAGCGCATGCACGAAGGGCTGGAACTGACCGGTCGCAAGCTGCTGGCGACACTGGAGAAGTTCGGCGTGCAGGCGATCGACGCGTTGAACAAGCCGTTCGACGCCAATGTCCATGAGGCCATGGTGGCGCAGGAGAACCCGAACCTGCCGGCCGACACCGTGATGATGGTGCTGCAGAAGGGCTACACCCTGCATGGTCGGCTGCTGCGGCCGGCGCGGGTCATTGTCTCGCGTGGCCCGGCAACAAAAATTGATACCAATGCATGAAGCGCCCTTGAAGCGCTGACGAATACCCCCACTTTCTCTGGCATGAAGCGAGCGCCACTCACCACTGAGCAAGGCGCTCACGAATCAACCGAATCTTATTGAGGCATCAGGAGTCAACCATGGGCAAGATTATCGGCATCGATCTGGGCACCACCAACAGCTGCGTGGCGATCCTGGAAGGCCAGAACACCCGCGTCATCGAAAACAGCGAAGGCGCCCGCACCACCCCGTCAATCATTGCGTTCAGCAAGGACGGCGAGATCCTTGTTGGCCAAAGCGCCAAGCGTCAGGCGGTGACCAATCCGAAGAACACCCTGTACGCGGTCAAGCGTCTGATCGGCCGTAACTTCTCTGACGATGTCGTGCAGAAAGACATCAAGATGGTGCCGTACAAGATCGTCGCCGCCAAAAATGGCGATGCCTGGGTCGAAGTCGACGGCAAGCCGATGGCACCACCGCAAATCAGCGCCGAAGTGCTGAAGAAAATGAAGAAGACCGCCGAAGACTACCTCGGCGAAGAAGTCACCGAAGCCGTGATCACGGTGCCGGCCTACTTCAACGACTCGCAGCGTCAGGCGACCAAAGATGCCGGCCGTATCGCCGGTCTCGACGTCAAGCGCATCATCAACGAACCGACCGCGGCCGCGCTGGCCTATGGTCTCGACAAGGGCGGCCGTGGCGACAAGAAAATCGCCGTGTACGACTTGGGCGGCGGTACCTTCGATATTTCGATTATCGAAATCGGCGAAGTCGATGGCGAGAAAACCTTTGAAGTGCTGTCGACCAACGGTGACACCTTCCTCGGTGGCGAAGACTTTGACATGCGCGTCATCGAGTACCTCGTTGCCGAGTTCAAGAAAGAATCGGGCATGGATCTGCACGGCGACGCGCTGGCCATGCAGCGGCTGAAAGAAGCCGCTGAAAAAGCCAAGATTGAACTGTCGTCGTCGACCCAGACCGACGTCAACCTGCCGTACATCACGGCTGATGCCAGCGGTCCGAAGCACCTGGTGATCAAGCTGACCCGCGCCAAGCTGGAGTCGCTGGTCGACGAGCTGGTGCAGCGCACGATTGAGCCGGTCAAGACCGCGATCAAGGACGCCGGCCTGACCGTCAAGGACATCGACGAAGTCATTCTCGTTGGTGGCCAGACCCGGATGCCGAAAGTGCAGCAGCTGGTAACCGAATTCTTCGGCAAAGAGCCGCGCAAAGACGTCAACCCGGATGAAGCCGTCGCCGTTGGCGCCGCGATCCAGGGCGCCGTGCTGTCGGGCGATGTCCGCGACGTGCTGCTGCTCGACGTAACGCCGCTCTCCCTTGGTATCGAAACCATGGGCGGCGTAATGACCGTGATGATCGAGAAGAACACCACGATCCCGACCAAGAAGTCGCAGGTCTATTCGACCGCCGATGACAACCAGAGCGCCGTTACCGTGCACGTGCTGCAGGGCGAGCGCAAGATGGCCAGCCAGAACAAGTCGCTCGGCAAGTTCGACTTGGCCGGCATTCCGCCAGCACCGCGCGGCACGCCGCAGATCGAAGTGACCTTCGACATCGACGCCAACGGCATCATGCACGTGTCGGCGATCGACAAGGCCACCGGCAAGCAGCAGAAGATCGAGATCAAGGCCAACTCGGGTCTGACCGAGGAAGAAATTCAGCGCATGGTCCGCGATGCCGAAGCGCATGCCGACGAAGACCGCAAGTTCCAGGAACTGGTCGAGTCGCGCAACCGCGCCGACGCCATGATTCACGCCACCCGCAAGGCGCTGGGCGATGAAACCATCAAGGTCGAGGCCGGCGAGAAAGAAAGCATCGAAGCGGCGATCAAGGATCTGGAAGCAGTACTGAAAGGCGATGACAAAGCCGCCATCGACGCCAAAACCGAAGCGCTGGCGAAAGCTTCCAGCAAAATCGGAGAGCGCATGTATCAGAATGCCGGCGCCGAAGCCGGTGCTGAGCAAGCGCAAGCCGGCGGCGAAGCGCCGAAGCAGGAAGGTGACTTTGTCGACGCCGAGTTCGAGGAAGTCAAAGACAAGAAGTAATCCGCCGAACTCCCTCCCCTGCCACGCGCAGAGCGCGTGGCAGGGCGGGCCAGGGTGGGGGCGCCGCTTGCAACGCAAGCGGCATCTCGAATATCCGAGATGCATTGCAAAACGGAAAATAATGGCGGATTGGGCCTTCGGCCCTTATCCGCCTTACGTCTTATTAGGGTACTGCTGTCAAAATGGCCAAACGCGATTACTACGACGTGCTCGGAGTGGCAAAAAATGCCGATGCGGCGGAACTGAAAACCGCCTATCGCAAACTCGCCATGAAATACCATCCGGATCGGAACCCGGATGCCAAGGACGCCGAAGAAAAATTCAAGGAAGCAAAAGAAGCCTACGAAGTGTTGTCCGATGACGACAAGCGCGCGGCCTATGATCGCTTCGGTCATGCCGGCGTTGATGGCGCCGCCGGTGGTGGTGGTCGCGGCGGTGACCCGTTCAACAATGCCTCGTTCCAGGATATTTTCGGTGATGTGTTCGGTGA
This sequence comes from Permianibacter sp., assembly GCA_041914645.1. Taxonomy (GTDB): domain Bacteria; phylum Pseudomonadota; class Gammaproteobacteria; order Enterobacterales; family Permianibacteraceae; genus Permianibacter. The sequence continues at coordinate 175,354 of JAYSCY010000006.1, read as the reverse complement.
CATTTTCGGCACCGGCCGTGGCGGCGGGGGTCGCGCCGCGCGCGGTGCCGACCTGCGTTACAACCTGGAACTGAACCTTGAAGAAGCGGTGCGTGGCACCAAGGTCGAGCTGCGCGTGCCAAGCTGGCAACGCTGCGACACGTGTTCCGGTTCCGGCGCCAAGAAAGGCTCATCGCCGGTAACCTGTACCGGCTGCGGTGGCGCCGGTCAGGTGCGGATGTCGCAGGGCTTTTTCTCGATTCAACAAAGCTGCCCGCAATGTCATGGTCGCGGCACCGTCATCAAAGATCCGTGCGGTACCTGTGGCGGCCAGGGTCGCACCCAGAAGGAGCGCACGCTGTCGGTCAAGGTTCCGGCCGGCGTCGACAACGGTGATCGCATCCGCCTGTCCGGTGAAGGTGAAGCCGGTGTCGCCGGCGCGCCTCCAGGCGATCTGTATGTGCACATCCACGTCAAGGAACACCCGATCTTCCAGCGCGAGGAAAACAACCTCTACTGCGAAGTACCGGTCAGCTTCGCGACCGCCACGCTGGGCGGTGAAGTGGAAGTGCCAACGCTTGATGGCCGCGTTATGTTGAAGGTGCCTGCCGAAACCCAAACTGGTAAGTTGTTCCGCCTGCGCGCCAAAGGCGTGGTGCCTATGCGCGGCGGCAGCCCCGGCGACCTGTTGTGCCGGGTAGTGATCGAAACACCAGTCAAATTGAACAGCAAACAGAAAGCCTTGCTGGAAGAGTTTGAAAAAGCCTTGAAGGAAGAGCCGAGCCACAGTCCGCGCGCCGATTCCTGGTTCGATGGCGTCAAGAAGTTCTTCGACGATCTGCGCAAGTAATGTAAACCGGCGGCTGATTTGTTCTCACTCAATCAGCCGCCGGAAATCAGCGCCTCCTGTCACAGTCCTTTGCATAGACTGCAATCACGGCATCGATAGTCCCGCGGCGATTCAGCCACAGCAATTGCTCTCGCCTCAGCTTTAGTTCGGGATTTTGCTGAGGTGGCGGTATCGCTTGCTCAATTTCAAGCAATTGAGCTGCTAGCAATGCCGGATTCTGGCTATCGCTGGGCATTGGCAGTCCTGCTGGGCTGTTTACCCGCATGCTACGACCATCATTGTCGACCATCAGCGCGCGACCAGCCGGTCCATATGACAGCAGCCATTCGGCGTAGGCACTACGTTTTGGCTCCGCATATTGCCAGAGCTCACTGTCGCCAGTTTCCCGCCACGCTCTCCTGCTGGCCAAATAGAAATGCATGTATAGCCGCTCAGCGGCCTCAGACTTGCCGGCACGATAGGCGTACTGTAAGTAGCGTTCGCCTTGTTCGAGCGGTGCTCGATCAAACGGCTGACGCTTCAGATCAGCTTTGCCATAGCCTTGGAACAGCAACCATGAGCCAAAAATTAGTGCAGCATCAGGGTCCCCACCGGCAGCTGGCGCCTCAAGTTCTGAAATATGTTTACCCTGAAAAGGGCTACCGGCATGGACCTTCTGGTCGCTATCGACATCAAGGATTAGCTGGGCAGCTGCAATACCGATCTCAATGAAGCTGTCAAAAATAAGTTCGGCATCCGCTAGCGAGGCAACCAGCTCTGGATGACGGCTGTGGAACTCGGTAGCCGATGCTCTCGCAAGGCCATTCACATCCTTCTTGGGCCCACAGTATCCCGGCTGCGGCACAGTGGTTGTTGGTGATTCGGACTGTTTTGACACGTGCGCTTTGCTTTCAACTGCTGCTGCCGACTCGCTACGGTGGGCGTCAGCCGGCACCACGACATCAGCCAAAGATTGGGGCGAACTTACCCGCTCCCCAAGGAGCTGTACGACTATCAAGCCAGCGATAGTAAAGGTCAGTAGCAGATAGACGCGTTTCATCGTGTCCCGGGTGGCCTGTGGAAAGCTTCGTGATATTAACGAGTAGGCGCTCTTTTGGCAGCTCTGTTCTGATGGCGGTGCAACCGTCTGTGCATCATACCGCCATGTTGGCCCAACGTTCATATGCACAATGTGCACCGCGGAGCAGAGGCCGCGCAGCAATTCGATTACAATTGCTACAAAGCAAGTTAGGGACATAGCGAATGACCAAAATCACCCTTCACGGCGCCAGCGGGCGCATGGGCAAGGCATTGGTGTCGGCCGTACGCGAGCAGCCGCACTGGAAACTGGTCGGCGCGTTGGCAGCTGCCTCTGACTCGCGCATGGGTCAGGATGCGGCGGTCATTCACGGCTATTCCTATCTGGGCGTGCCGCTATCGTCGGATGTGTCGAGCGCCGTGGTGCAGGCCGAGGTCGTTGTCGATTTCAGTCAGCCGATTGCGTCACTGCAGTTGCTGAAGCATTGCCAGTTGAAGCGCAAACCGGTGGTGATCGGCACCACCGGCTTCTCGCCGGATGCCTTGCTGGAAATCGAATATGCCGCCCGGCAGATCCCGATCGTGCTGTCACCGAACATGAGTGTTGGCGTCAATCTGCTGTTTGCGCTGGCGCGGATGGCCGCGAAGGCAATGCCGGACGCCGATGCCGAGATCATCGAAGCGCATCACCGGCACAAGGTGGATGCGCCCTCCGGCACCGCGCTGCGGCTGGGTGAGGTCGTAGCACAGGCGCGCGGCACCACGCTGGCAGAGAGTGGCGTGCTGTCGCGCGAGGGCAACACCGGTGCCCGCAAGCCGGGGTCGATCGGCTTTGCCACCATCCGGGCGGGCGAGATTGTCGGTGATCACACGCTGTTGCTGGCGACTGGCACCGAGCATCTGGAAATTCGCCATCAGGCCTTTGACCGACAGAATTTCGCGGAAGGCGCGCTGCGCGCCGCCAGCTGGCTGGTCGGCAAGCCGGCCGGCCTCTACAGCATGGACGATGTACTGGGGCTGCGGGGAGTCTGATCAGCGTCTCTGCCCCGGCGGTTTGTGAGACATGGCTTACAAGGCTGTACGCCATGTCCGCTGTTGCTACCCGCCTATGACCGAGCCGGCCTTGGCAAGCACTCTGAATGCAGCAAGCAACTCATTGAACAGAAAGGGAATTTTTTGCTCCCTCGGGAGCGCGCCGGGTTGGGGCCTGACCAGGCAGGAGTCGCCGCCTGTCATCTGACGGCCCGGCATCTTTCTATAATCCCTCCCACGCCGCACGGATGCAGCGCCAGGAGCAAGGCTAAGGACAAGCCAATCAAGGATGGTGCAGGGAGCATTAACGTTTCATTGGATGAAACAAGCGCGAAGTAAAAAAAGGGCCGGAAAAACTCCGGCCCTTTTTCGTTTCCGCCATCCATGGCGGAAACCGCTGCGCGGCGGCTGCGCCGCGCAAAACGGCAGTCCTGCCGTTTTGTCATTTGGTTTTTTACCAACGTTGGCAGCCACTCCCTCAAATCCCGTTGCCGAAAACTTTATATTTCCATTATTATCGAAATATGAAAACGATACAGGCTTCAGAACTGCTGGCGGCTCTGGGCCATGAGTCCCGGCTGGCGATCTATCGCCTGCTGGTCGAAGCCGGGCCGGACGGGGTTACTGCCAGCAGCATTGCCGAGCAGGTCGGCTTGCCGGCCGCGACGCTGTCGTTTCACCTGACTCACCTCAGCCGGGTTGGCCTGATTCACGGCACCCGCGACAGCCGCTTTATCCGCTACCGCGCCGAGTTTGAGCTGATGAATTCACTCATTGGCTTTCTGACTCGCGACTGCTGTCGCGGGGAGCCCTGTGCGCCAGTGACGGTTTGTCGCCCCATCACAATGCCGATATCGGAGCCGTGACAAGACACTCTTTTTGCCCACCGGAATCCCAAACCATGTCCAAACCATTGACCGTGCTGGTGCTGTGCACCGGCAATTCCTGCCGCTCACAAATGGCGGAAGTGATTCTGAATCATGAGCTGGCCGGCCAGGTTCGCGCGTTGTCGGCGGGTACCAGACCGCAACCGAAAGTGGCTGATGGCGCCATCGCCGCACTGCAGGCGGCAGGCTTGCCGACGGCGGGACTGCATCCAAAAGATATCGATGCCGTGCTCGCCGAACCGATCGATCTGGTGGTGACGGTTTGCGACAACGCCAAGGAAAGCTGCCCGGTGTTTCCGCGGCCGGTGCGCCGCATTCATCTGCCGTTTCACGATCCGCACGGCGAGCCACTGGAAAGTTTCCTGCGCGTGCGGGACGACATCCGGGCCCGACTGGTCGCGGCTGTCAAAGCGGAATTGAAACTCGCATGAGCAGCATATCTCGCCGGCTGACGGCCGAAGCGCTGGGCAGCGCCATGCTGCTGGCGATAGTTGTGGGATCAGGCATCATGGCCGAGCAATTGGCTGCCGGTAACACGGCGGTCGCACTGCTGGCCAATACGCTCGCGACCGGCACCGGACTGGTGGTGTTGATTCTGATGTTTGGACCATTGTCCGGCGCCCATTTCAATCCCGTGGTCACGCTGGCGATGGCATGGCAAGCCGAGCTGCCGTGGCGTGACGTACCCGGCTATCTGGTGGCACAACTCATTGGTGCGATGCTCGGCGTGCTGGCAGCACACCTCATGTTCGAGCTGCCGCTGGTGAGCTGGTCGCAACATGTCCGCAGCGGTCCGTCGCAATGGTTCAGTGAAGCGTTCGCCACGTTCGGCTTGCTGCTGACAATCATCGCTTGCAGCCGGCAGCGGCCGGCCGTAACGCCATTTGCCGTCGGTGCCTACATCAGTTCAGCCTACTGGTTTACTGCGTCCACTTCGTTTGCCAATCCAGCGGTGACCCTGGCGCGCTCCCTGTCGGACAGCTTTGCCGGCATCCGGCCAGTGGATGTACCGAGTTTCATGCTGGCGCAGGGGCTTGGCATGGTCGTCGCCGTCTTGTTGGCTCGCTGGCTGTGGCAGAGCGGGCCAGCACCGACCGCCGATCAGACCTAATGCGGTTTTACGGTTTGCCGGCAGGCGCCGTGACCGACGCGGCCCAAATCCGCTCGGCAATACCCTGCACGGCATCCGTCAGTACCGGCATGGTGTACAGCGTTGCCTGCACATCGGCGGGCGGAAACAGCACGGTGTCATCGCGCAATGCCGGATCGATAGCCGGCCACGAAGCCGGTACCGCGTTGGGGTAATGAACGGCGTTGGAGATCTGTGCCATCACAGCCGGTTGCAACAGGTAATTGATCAGGGCATGCGCGGCGCGCGGATTGGGTGCATCGATGGGAATGGCCAGCAGATCGACCCAGAGTTGCGCGCCTTCACGCGGCGTTACCAGCGTCAAATCGGTTATTCCGTTGGCCACCGCCTGTTCACGGGCCTGCGCCAGATCGCCGGAGTAACCATACGCAGCGCACAATTTGCCGGCGGCGAGATCTTCAATGATTTCATCGTCACCAAAATAGCGGATATGCGGGCGTAACTGTTTCAGCAGTTTTTCCGACTTCAAGTAATCGGCAGGATTCAGGCTGTTGGCGATGCCGCCGACTTGTCGCAGCAACTCCGGCACTACCTCCAGCCCTGAATCCAGAAATGCCACACCGCAATCGGACAACTTGCCGAGGTTGGCCGGATCGAGCAGCAACTTCCAGCTGTCGACTGGTGCACTGCTTCCCAGACGTTGCCGGATTGCTTCCGCACGGTAAGCAAACACCGTGGTGCCCCAGAGATAAGGCACACCGTATTCATTGCCCAAATCCGATCGTTCCAGCTTGCGCATCAGCGCCGGATCAAGACCCGCGGCATTCGGCAACAAGCGACGATCAAGTGGCTGCAGCAATTTGTGCCGGCGCGCGTAAGCCAGAAAGTTGCCGCTTGGCACCACCAGATCCATGCCGCTGTTCTTGCTGGCCAGCGTGGCCTCCAGTTCCTCGCCACTTTCAAAGGTGCTGTATTCCACCCGTATCCCGGTGTCGCGGGTAAATGCCGTCAGCACCGCAGGATCGATGTAGTCGGTCCAATTGCTGAACCGGATAACCGTGGCCTCCTTGGCGGACGTCGTCAGCGGGCCAGCCAGCAGCAACAGGCCCAGCAAGGGAGTGAACAACAGACTTGATAACAGGCGCACGAGACGGCTCCAGCCAGCAATTCGTTTAGCAAATTGCATCAACGTTAAGGATCCTTGACAGTGTAATCGACGATACCGGGTTCGCTGTGAGCATCGCAATCCGGCCTGACCAGAGATTTGCCCGGCTGCTTGTGAGATATGGCTTACAAATCTGTAAGTGAAACGGCTGTCTTTCTGCAGCCCATTGTCGTAAGAAAATTGCAACTTACTGATTTTATTGAAATATCACTTTCGCAATGAGCGACAGCCGGCTTACAGGCCAGCTGGGCGGCGATGTAGGACCGTCATGCCGCACTAGAATGGCGCCCGTGCAGGACGCACCGCAGGACACCGTCAGGACGACGGCAGGGACGATGCCGAAGGACAGGCAACAGGGAAGACCACCGGGACGGTGTACAGGATTGGTGCCGGACGCACCACGCTCCATAGGGAAAGGGGCTTCATAGGGAATGGGTGAAGTAAAAAAGAGCGCAATGCGCTCTTTTTTGCTGTCTGGGGTTTGTCAAAGTGAGGCCAGCAGCAAGCTGGCCTCACTTTGACAGCGTCCTGTCAGTCGGTTACCTGAATGTTGTCGATAAGCCGCGCCTTGCCCAGATAGGCGGCGGCCAGCACCACGAAACGCTTCTCTTCACTGGCCGGCTCCAGCAAATCGCTGTGCCGCCGAATCGAAAAATAATCCGGTCGCAAACCGCCATTGCTGATCTGCAAGCGCGCCTGTTGTTCCAGCGCGGCGTAATCGCGCACGCCCCGACGCAGTTCATCGGCACACCAGCGCAGGGTTTGATAGATCACCGGCGCCTGCGCCCGTTCGGCTGCGGTCAGATAACCATTTCGAGACGACAGCGCCAGGCCATCGGCGGCACGCACCGTGTCGGCGCCGATGATTTCAATCGGCACGAACAGATCGTTGACCATCTGCCGGATTACCATCAGCTGCTGGTAATCCTTCTCACCAAACACGGCAACGTCTGGCTGCACCAGATTGAACAGCTTGCTGACAATGGTGGCGACCCCGCGAAAGTGGCCGGGGCGCGAGGCGCCACACAGAATGTTCGACAAACGCGGCACTTCAACAAAGGTCTGCACATCGATGCCATGCGGATACATGATCTTATCGTCCGGCAGGAACAGCGCATCGACCTGCTTGGCTTCCAGAATCACCCGGTCAGCATCCAGCGTGCGCGGATATTTCGACCAATCTTCATTCAGACCGAACTGCATCGGATTGACGTAAATGCTGGCGACCACCTTGCTACCGTATCGGCGCGCCTGCTCGAACAGCGAGGCATGACCATCATGCAGATTACCCATGGTCGGTACGAACGCAATTTTTTCACCGGCACGACGCCATGTGTGGATCTGGCTGCGCAAGGCGGCGAGGGAATCGAAAATCTGCATGGTGGCTCCGCAGTTACGGCGTTGATGAAAGCGTATCGGAAAATGGCCTGTGGGAGCGGAACTGGCCGTGATTGCCATCGACGCTCGCAAATTGCGACCGACGCCGCTCCCACGAAAATTCAGCTGAAGCTGTGCTCATCGGCCGGAAATTTTTTCTCGCGCACGGCTTTGGCGTAACTCGCAATCGCCGCGCCGATACCGCCAGCTTCGCCGGTCATGAAATCCTTGACGAACTTCGGCCGCTTGCCGCTACCGGTGGGTGTCAGTCCGAGCATGTCGTGCAACACCAGCACCTGACCATCGGTATCGACACCGGCGCCAATGCCGATGACCGGAATTGTCAGTGCTTCGCTGAGTTGTTTGCCGAGCGCAGCGGGCACGCACTCCACCACCAACAGGCGGGCACCGGCGGCCTCCAACAATTTGGCATCGGCGATGATCTGGGCGGCGCTCTCCGGTGTCCGGCCCTGCACCTTGTAACCACCAAGGGCATCGACCGACTGCGGCGTCAGACCGAGATGAGCGCAAACCGGAATGCCGCGCTCGGCCAGCGCCCGCACGTAATCGGCAAGCCAGGCACCGCCTTCGAGTTTGACCATATGAGCGCCCGCCTGCATCAGCGCAGCCGAGTTGGCCAACGTCTGTTCCAACGTGCCGTAACTCATGTACGGCAAATCGCCAATGATCAGCGCATCCGCGTTGCCACGCGCCACGGCGCGGGTGTGATGCAGCATGTCAGTCATGGTGACCGGCACCGTGCTGTCATGGCCGAGAATGACATTGCCAAGCGAGTCGCCCACCAGAATGACATCGACACCGGTTTGATTGCAGATGGCACTGAATGTCGAATCGTAGGCGGTCAACACGACAATTTTTTCGTCGGCACGTTTCATTTCGGCCAGGCGGTGGGCAGTGATACGGGCCATTTGCGGATTCCGTGTGAAAGGGCGGCGCGAAGTCAGAGCCGCGAGTTGAAATAGTGCCGGCCGCTGCGGCATTGGTGCACGCGTTCGACCAGCTGCTGGAAATCGCCTTCATTGTTGGCCAGATCGAGAGCAGCAGTGTTGACGATCAGCAGTGGCGACGAGTCGTAGTAGTAGAAAAACCGGGTGTAGGCATCCAATACTTTTTGCAGGTAATCACGGCTCAGGGCCCGCTCGGCGCTGCGGTCGCGTTTGCGGACCCGCTCCATCAGCGCTTCAAGGGGTGCCTGCAGGTAGATCACCAGATCCGGTTCCGGAGCCTCGATGGTCAATTGGTTATAGACCTGTTCGTACAGACGCAATTCGTCATCGTCGAGATTCAGGCGCGCGAACAGGGCATCTTTTCCCATCAGGTAATCACTGACCGTCACCGGCGCGAAAATATCCTGCTGGCGCATGCTGTCGAGCTGACGGGCACGCTGGAACAGGAAGAACAATTGCGCCGGCAGCGCGGCCTGTTTCGGGTTTTGATAGAACCGCTCCAGAAACGGATTTTCGTCCGGCTGTTCGAGCAGGGTCTGGCCGCCAAGCGCGTCAGCGAGCCGACGGGCCAGCGTGCTTTTGCCAACCCCGATGGGGCCTTCCACACTGACAAAACGGAGCGGGTTCATGGTCGTGGCGTCTTCGCGTTCAGCAGTTGATCAGGCCGGCAGGGCGTGCACGGTATGGGCCGGCAACCGTGGCAGCAGGCTCGCCAGCTCGCGACCATCCGGCAGCACCAGATCCGGCGCAATTTCCAATAACGGTAACACAACAAACGGCCGTTCGGTCAGCGCGTAATGCGGCAAGGTCAAGGCTGGGGTTTGCAGCGTTTGATTGCCGTACAGCAGCAGATCCAAATCCAGCGTACGTGCCGACCAGCGTTCAGTACGAATGCGGCCCTGCTGCTGTTCCACCGCCTGCAATGCAGCCAGCAAGTCGGTGACCGGTAAGGTGGTGTCGATGGCAGCAACCGCATTGATGAAATCGGGTTGCGGCGCGCTGCCCGGCACAATCAATGCCGGACTTTGGTACAGCCTTGAACGCAAGCACAGCGTGCTCGACGGCAAGCCGGCCAAGGCCTGCAGCGCTTGCTCAATCTGCGCCACCGGATCCGCCAGATTGCTGCCGAGTCCGATGTAGGCGCGCACGCTCATTCCGTTTTCGCCGCCGGTTTGCGCGGACTGCGCCGGCGCGGTTTGCGCTTGTGTTCACCGGCCACAGCTTTGCTATCCGGCTTGTCGACCTGACGCAGCAGCGCATGGCGGCCTTCGACATCGGCATCCTGATACTGCTGCCACCAGTCGACCAGCTCTTGCAACGGTTCGCCCGCTTCGGCGCGCAAGGCGAGCAGATCAAAGGCCGCCCGGAAACGCGGCAGGCTCAGAAGTTTCTCGGCCCGGCTCGGCGTGCGCTGGGCAAAGCGGTGTTGCAGCGCCCACATCTCGCGCATCACCAAGCTGAAGCGCTTGGCGATGGCGGTGATTTCGTGCTGGCGATCCAGAACTTCGGTGGCGGCATCTTGCAATGCCGGCGCTGCTGGCACATTGCGCTTGATCCGCTTGTCATATTCGGCGGCGACACAAGGCCACAGCATCACGGCAAACAGGAAGGCAGGATTGATGCCCTTGTCTTCGGCGATTCGCTGATCGGTGTTGCGCAGTGCGGTGTGGATCAGGCTGCGGACGTGTTCATGCTTGTGCATCGCCGCCGCTGGGCCGGGGAAGAGTACCTTGAGCAGATCGAGTGCTTCCAGTTGTTCAAAACTGGCAACGCCATGACCGGTCAGGAACATCTTGGCGCATTCATCCCAAAGCCGGGCGTTGGACACATTTTTCAGCAGGTTGCCGTGCAGCAGGATCGGCTCACGGGTTTTCGGCTCAATCTTGAATTGCAGTTTGGCGGCCAGCCGCGCCGCACGCAGCATGCGGACCGGGTCTTCGCGGTAGCGGGTCTCCGGATCGCCGATCAGGCGCAAGGTTTTCTTCTGCAGATCTTTCAGACCACCGACAAAATCGACCAGCGAAAAATCGGCAATGTTGTAGTAGAGCGCGTTGACCGTAAAGTCGCGCCGGATGGCGTCATCTTCAATGGTGCCGTAAACATTGTCGCGCAACACCATGCCGTGTTCGGTTTGCGGCGCGTCGTCATTGACCGCACGAAACGTGGCGACTTCGATGACATCCTGACCGAACAGCACATGGGCGAGCCGGAATCGACGGCCGATCAATCGGCAGTTGCGGAAAACCTTTTGCACGTCCTCCGGGCTGGCGTTGGTGGCGACGTCAAAATCCTTGGGATGCAGGCCGAGCAGAATGTCACGGACACCACCACCAACCAGATAGGCTTCGTAACCGGCTTTGTCGAGTCGGTACAGCACCTTCAGGGCGTTGTCGCTGATGTCGCGTCGCGACACCTCGTGCTGGTCACGCGGGATGACCTGCTTGCGCAGGCGAACCGTCGCCTGTCCCTTGCTCGTGGACTTGCCAACCGTCCGGCTAACGAACTGTTTTATGCGGGAAAAAATCACGGACAGTCAGTGAGTTAGGGGAAAGGCCAATGATAGCCGGTCGGGCCAGTGGATGCATCCTCGCTGGCGCAAATGCCAGGCTGGGGCTAACGCTGCACGGGTCCGCGCGGAACCCGGTCGAGCCGCCAATTCTGACTGGCCTCCTGCAGCAGATCCGGGATCCGATCGGCCGCCGGCACCGGTTGACCAAGCACGGCCAACGCCGCTTTCAACAAGCCAAACGCCTCGGATTCCGCGATAGCCGGCGCGTAATTTTGCTTGGACAGCTTGCGGCCATCATGGCCGACCACCAAAGGCAAGTGGGCAAACCGCGGTGGCGTTTTGCCCAGCAGCCGCCAGAGGTAGATCTGGCGCGGCGTCGAATCCAGCAGATCGGCGCCCCGAACAATTTCGGTAATGCCCTGATCGATGTCATCGACCACCACCGCCAGTTGATAGGCGTACAGACCGTCGCGTCGTTTCAGCACCACATCGTCCTGTTCGGTGGCAGGGAACCGGCACGGGCCGAATACCGCATCGTCGAATGGCAGCGGCTCGCTGCCTGCCAGCAGACGCCAGGCAACGCCATCGACAAGCGGCAACTGGCGGTCACGACAGTGATTGGCGCAGTGGCCGGCATTGGCCTGCAACTCGCGCCGGGTACAGGCACAGCCATAGAGCAGCCCGCGCTCGGCCAGCGTGCGCAACACCGCGTCATAACGGGTGTGCCGGCTGCTCTGATAAAGCACTTCGCCATCCCAGTGAAGACCAAATGCCCGCAACTGACTCAGGATCGTGGCTGCGGCACCGACCGGTTCACGCGGCGGGTCAAGATCTTCCATGCGCACCAGCCACTGACCGCCCTGCGCTTTCGCCGACAGATACGAACCAAGCGCCGCCACCAGCGAGCCGAAATGCAGCGGGCCGGACGGCGAAGGCGCAAAACGGCCGATGACGGAAGCCATGACAACTCAATGGACAGGAGCAATGGCGCGGATTGTGCCCGAATTGGCCGCTATTCGACTACGCAAGCGGCGTCTCCAAATCCGCTAATTTCCGCTCGCTGCAGTGCAAGCTGTGGTGGGGATGACGAGTGAGTTAGCATCCGCCGACCTGCTGCGTTCGCTGGCGATACAACAACAATGACAACACCGACTGCCGATGCCGGGCTCAAACGCGAGATCAACCAACTCGGCTTTGCCGCGATTACCTTGAACGGCGTGATCGGTGGCGGACTGTTTGCCCTGCCCGCAGTAGCCGCTGCCCAGGCCGGCTGGTTCAGCCCCTGGCTGTTTCTGCTATGCGGTGCGCTGTTCATGAGCATCGTATTCTGTTTCGCCCGGCTCGCCCGCTTGTTTGTCCATACTGGCGGGCCCAGCGTCTATGTCAGCGAAAGCTTCGGTCCGTGGCTCGGCTTTCAAACCGGCTGGTTGCTCTATCTGGGTCGCATCACCGCAATGGCCGCCAATTCCAATCTGATGGCAACGTATCTCAGCTGGTTTGTTCCGGCACTGGCGCAACCGCTCTGGCATGCCCTGATCATGCTGCTGGCCATTGGAGGCCTGACACTGGTCAACGTGCGTGGCGTCAAACAAGGATTGGCAACCGTGCTGGTGTTGACGGTGCTGAAGCTGCTGCCCATCGCGTTGCTATTGATGGTCGGCATCTCCGCCTTGTCGCCGGAACTGTGGCAAAGCGCGACCCCGCCCCCGCTCGCATCCTTCGGTGAAAGCCTACTGGTGCTGTTCTACGCCTTTGTCGGCTTTGAAAGCGGTGCGGTCAATGCCGGTGAAGGCAAAGCACCGCAACGCGACATTCCGCGCGCGCTGGTGCGCACCGTTCTGCTCACCGCGCTGATGTATTTCTGGGTGCAATGGCTGGCCGTGTCGGTGCTGCCAACGCTGGCGACCAGCGCACAGCCGCTGGCTGATGTGGCGCAAATCGTGCTCGGGGGTTGGGGTGCCAGCCTGATCGCGTTTACCGCCATCGTGTCGATTTTTGGCAATCTATCATCGGTGATGGTGGCGGCGCCCCGGATGAGTTTTGCCTTGGCGCGCGATCGCTGTTTGCCGCACTGGTTCGCGGCGATTCATCCACGCTTTGCGACTCCGGCCAACTCGGTCTGGATAGTGGGACTGGTCAGCTTGCTGCTCGCACTCAGCAACAGCTTTGTTTACCTGGCAGTGATGAGCACACTGGTGCGTCTGGTGGGTTATGCTCTCTGTGCCGCCAGCGTCCCGGTGCTGGAGCGGCGCACAGAACCACTGACGTGGTCTGCCTGGCTGAGTCCGGCCATTGCGCTGCTGCTCTGCTTGCTGTTGATGAGCTTTGCTTCGTGGCAGGCGTGGACCATGCTGGCTGGTTTTGTCGGGGTCGGCAGTTTGTTGTTCTGGCTGACCCGGCGCATCCGTGCAACCGAATGACCGATCAGCAAAAACAAAAACGCCACCCGAAGGTGGCGTTTTTGTTTGCCGCGAACCGCAGCCTTTTCAACTCGCTTACTCAGCAGCGATGACAACCTTGACGGTGCCCGAGACTTCGCTGTGCAGCGCGATCGAAATCTCGTACTCGCCGCACATGCGCAGAGCGCCGTTCGGCAAACGAACTTCCGACTTTTCGACGGCAACGCCGGCCTTGCTGATGGCGTCCGCGATGTCGCGAGTACCAACCGAGCCGAACAGCTTGCCTTCGTCACCGGCTTTCGAGGAAATGGTGACAGTCAATGCCGCCAGTTTCTCGGCACGTGCTTGCGCAGCGGCCAGCACTTCGGCTTGCTTCTTCTCGAGTTCAGCACGGCGCTGCTCGAAGAACTTCTTGTTCGCTTCGGTGGCCGAAACAGCCTTGCCTTGCGGGATCAGGAAGTTGCGGCCATAGCCCGACTTCACCTTGACGGTGTCGCCCAGCTCGCCGAGGCGGCGGATTTTTTCCAGCAGAATGATTTGCATGGGTTGTGCTCCTTCGCCTTATTCGTGCGCATCGCAGTACGGCAGCAGCGCGAGGTAACGCGCACGCTTGATCGCACTGGCCAGCTGACGCTGGTAATTGGCCTTGGTGCCGGTGATACGGCTCGGGACAATTTTGCCGGTTTCGGTAACGTAGGCTTTCAGAGTCGCAACATCTTTGTAGTCGATGTATTCAACTTTTTCAGCGGTAAAGCGGCAGAACTTCTTACGACGGAAAAAACGTGACATGTGCTGTGCTCCTGTCCGTTAGGCCGCGTCGACGTCGCCGGCAGCGTCGTCATGAAACGAACGGCGGGCGCCGTCTTTTTCATCTTTGGCTTTCAGCAGCGGCGATTGTTCGGTAATGGCGGCATCCATCTTCATGATCATGTAGCGGATGACGGCATCGTTGTAACGGAAGGCGTTGTCGAGTTCATCGACCACGGCAGCCGGGCACTCGACGTTCATCAGAACGTAGTGAGCCTTGTGCAGTTTCTGGATGCTGTAGGCCAGCTGACGACGGCCCCAGTCTTCAAAGCGGTGCACCGTGCCACCAGCGGCGGTAATGACGCCCTGGTAACGCTCGACCATCGCGGGCACTTGCTCGCTCTGGTCCGGGTGCACCATGACCACGATTTCATAATGGCGCATGGTGATTCCTTGTGGGTTTCGCCACGGTCGGTTGGCCAACTCCCCCGGAGGGAGCGGTCCGCCGCAGCAAGGATGCCTTCTGCCCGGGCGGGCGGAAGGGGCGCGTATTGTACGCAGGCAGGCCGAGGCAGGCAAACCCAATTCCCCGGAACCCCAGCAGGTCAGGCATATAAAGCACTTTCGTACTAGAACCGACGCCAGAAGATCGGGGTAAACAGTACAAAGAAGGTAAAAATCTCCAAACGGCCAGCAAGCATGCACGCCGAGCTGATCCATTTCGCCATATCGCTCATGGCGCCAAAGCTAACAGCTGGGTTGTTGGTGCCGAACCCTTGGTTGTTGAGGCTGGCGGCAACCACGGCAAAAGCCGTGGCAAAGTCGAGGTCACAGGCCATCAGCAAAAACTGGAACAACAGTGCAGTTGAGACAAACAAGGCGAAAAAACCCCAAATGCCGCTGGTTACAGCTTCGGAGACAATTCGACCGTTGAATTTCACGTGCGCCACGATGTTTGGCTGTACCAACTGCTTGGCTTCCCGGCTGACCTGCTTGAACAGCAGAAAGAAACGCAGAATCTTCATACCACCGCTGGTGGACCCGGAGCAGCCGCCGATAAACGCCAACAGAAAAATGAAATGACCAGTAAAGGTAGGCCAGGTTGAAACATCGGCGGTAACAAAGCCTGTGGTCGTTATTGAACTGACCACCTGAAACAAGGCAAAGCGAAACGACTCACCAAAGGACGGGTAGTACCCTTTTAGCCACAGCGTCAGTCCTATCAGCACGACACTGAACAAGATCACACCAAAAAACGTTTTACCTTCCTGATCGCGCAGCAGCAAACTCGGATTTTTGTGGTGCCATATAACAAACAGCAAACCGAAGTTGATGGCGCCGGCCAGCATGCCGAAAACCGCAATCAGCTCAATGGTGAGCGAGTTGAAGTACGCCATACCTGCATCGTAATTGCCAAAACCGCCGGTCGCTATGGTGGCAAAACTGTGGGTGATGGCATCGAAGCCAGACATGCCAGCCATCCAGAAGCAAAAGGCACAGGCGGCGATGAGCGTGATGTAAACGGAAAATAGCAGCCGTGCAGTGTGGGCAATTCGCGGTGCCAGCTTGTCGTCTTTCATCGGCCCGGTCGCTTCTGCTTTATACAGCTTCATGCCGCCAATGTTGAACATCGGCAAAATGGCCACGGCCAGAATCAACACTCCCATGCCGCCCATGAAGCCCAATTGCTGGCGGTACCACAACACCGATTTCGCCATCTGGTCGAGCCCGGACAGTACCGACGAGCCTGTTGTGGTCAGGCCGGAAACCGCTTCGAACACCGCATCCGTGAAGCTGATGTGAAGCGCCCAGTAAAATGGCAAAGCCCCCAGCAAGCTGTACAGTGTCCAAATCAGTACGACAATGACGATGCCATCGCGAGTTTTTGGTTCTCGTCGAGCAGGTGTATTACGCAGCAACATCAAACCGAACATCAGGGTGATGAGCGCCTGCAAGAAAAACACTGGCCACTTACCGTCTTGATAAAAGAGTGAAACAACCAGAGGTGGCAAAAGCGAGATGGCGAACACCATCAGCATGGCGCCCAGCACGCGTCGAATAATGGCCAACTGAATCATGGCGAACCGAACTCCGGCGACAAGCCGTAGGCTATCGCGACAATGACATAGTGGGTTTCACCGGCCGGGGTCATCACCGTCACCTCGTCATCCAGTGTTTTCTTAAGCAGGGCACGGGCCAGCGGTGAATCGATATTGATGTAGCGCTTGTCGACCGTGGTTTCGTCTGGCCCCACCAACCGATAGCAGTGCTCGCTACCAGTTTCATCTTCCAGGCGCACCCAGGCACCAAAGAACACCCGGTTCTGGTCGGCCGGCAACTGATCAATGACCTTCAGCTCCTGCAGCCGTTTTTCCAGATAACGAATGCGCCGGTCGATCTCGCGCAGCATTTTCTTGCCATAGATGTACTCGGCGTTTTCCGAGCGATCACCGAGTGCCGCAGCAGCCGCCACGGCAGCCGTGACTTCCGGCCGTTTGTCACGCAGCAGGACCAGCAACTCCTCTCGCAATTGCTCGGCGCCTTCACGGGTGATATACGGCGTCCGAAATTCCCGCGCCGGTACCACAGTCTTCATCGCTGACTCACCTCGTTGCCCATTGCTGCTGGCACTCAGTCCGAAGCATTCGACATTCGCTGGCGCTTGACCCACCAGTACATGACCAGCAGCAACCACAAGGCCGCCAATGGCGCAGCGATGGCCAACAAGCGCAAGCGGATCGCAAACAACAATTCATCACTCGGCATCACCCTGACCAGGCTCCATTGGCTATGCGCCAGCGGCCGTAACATCAGGTGATAGTCCCGAACGCTGGTCCAGCCCGGCGTGGCGCGGGTCAACCGTGGCAAGGAACCGGCCAGCGAGGCAGGCAGCCGCTCCGACAGCCGCGGCAGGCGCACGCCAAACTCGGGGGACAGGCGACTGTCGGCCAACACCAGCTGTTCATCGTTAATCAACAAGGTGCGCTCCGGTGACGCCGTCAACCGGGCCAAATGGGCCGACAGAAAGCTCAACCGAACATCGGCACTGACGGCACCGATGATGTTGTCATCCTGTCGCACCGGCGCCACCAACGGCACCACCCAGCCAGCGCCGGCCGCGTCGACATGCGGAGCACGCCAGATCGGATCCTGTTGCGATTGCAGACCCACGGCCACCTGTCGCTGCGTAGCCGGTGGCAGGTAATCGGCAAAGAAATCCGGCAGTGAATCACTGTCGCTGTCACGCAAGAGCCGTTCGGTACTGCGATAGGGAAAAATGCTCAGCAGTGGCGAACGCAGCGAGCTGTAATAGCTCCACTGCAACGCGCTGTCAGTCAGATGACTGGCGGCTGCCTGCGGAAACAACGCCCAGATAATCTTGAGTTCTGCCTGCAGTTCAGGGTTGGCTGGATCGGCCGCGAGAAAGATATTGCCGCGCTGCGCCGACGGCTGTTGCTGCTGGCTGACATCCAGCGAATGGCCCTGTGCCGTCGCCGGTATTGCAGCAGTCAGTTCGCTGCGCAGATCAACGGGGACACCATTGCCATGCAGTGCCAGATGGGCAATATGTTGCATGCGCTTGACGTGGCTCTGCAGGCCTTCCAGCAAGGTTTCCAGATGCAGTGCCAATTGTTCGTGCTGCTGGCTGCTGTGCAACAGTTCCTGCCGCTCCCAATAGCGATACAGCGTGTGCAGGCCCCAACTGGTAATAACTGCCAGCAATATCAAGACAACGGCCAGACTGCGATGGCGCCCAACTGCCGTCATGAGCCACGGCTCCGTTGCCGTACCGCTTCAAACAGGCAAACACCGGTTGCCACCGACACATTCAAACTGCTGACGCTGCCAAACATCGGAATATTGACCAACTGATCGCAATGCTCCCGGGTCAATCGCCGCATGCCTTCGCCTTCGGCGCCCATGACCAGCGCCAACGGACCGTTCAGCTTGCTTTGGTAGATCGAGTCGGTCGCTTCACCGGCGGTGCCCACCACCCAGACATTGCGCTCCTTCAACATGCGCAGGGTACGCGCCAGATTGGTAACGCTGATGAACGGAACGCGTTCCGCGGCGCCACACGCGACTTTTCGCACGGTCGGATTCAGTGCCGCCGAGCGATCTTTCGGCGCAATCACCGCATGGACACCGGCGGCGTCTGCCGTGCGCAGGCAGGCGCCGAGATTGTGCGGGTCGGTGATGCCATCGAGCACCAGCAGCAGCGGCGTGCCAACCCGGTCGAGCAGCGTTTCCAGATCGTCTTCGCGCAATTGCGGCGCCGATTTGCATTCGGCCACAACGCCCTGATGCACCGCCCCGTCGGTCAACTGATCCAGCGCCTTGCGATCCCGCCGCGCGATTGCCACATCAAGTGACTCGGCTTTGCGCAGCAAGCCCTGCAGTTTCTGATCATCGCGACCATCCAGCACATACAACCGGATGATGCGCTCCGGTGCCGCCTCAAGCAGTGAGCTGACAGCGTGCACACCAAAAATACGATCCACGTTCGATTCTCCGCCCGATGATGGGGCTGTTCATGTTCTCGGCCTTGCCCGGCCGTTCGCACGGTGCCAAGGGCTATCGGAGCCGGTTGCAAAGTTTTGCGACCAACTCAACGGCGGCCGTGCTTCTTTGGCTTGCCACTGCTGCCGGATTTGCCAGCAGCAGCGCCGCCGTCGCTACGCTTGCTACCGCCTGCTTTGGCGCTGCTTTTTCCCGCGGGCTTTCCGCCCGCTTTGCCAGTGCCTTTGCCGACGCTCCTGCCGGCGGGTTTGCCGCCCGAAGCGGCCGCGCTGCGGCCGCCTTTTGCAGAGTCATCACGCCGGTGTCGGCCGGGCTCCTGCCCCACTTTGTCCGGCACATCGCCCAGACCATCGCGGACCAGCGCCTTGCGGATTGCCGCCATGCGGCGGGCTTTCATTTCGGCATCGGTTGGCTCGCTGCTGCTGCGCGGGCCCTTTGTGCCGGGCAAGATCCGCTCGCGTTCGACAAACTGGAAATCGATTTTGCGCTGTTCGAGATCCACCTGCGCGACCCGGACGATCAGCCGATCGCCAAGCGTGAAGCGCTCACCACTGCGCTCACCGGCAAGCGTCTGGTGTGCCGCGTCAAAGTGGTAATAGTCATTGCGCAGACTGCTGATGTGGACCAGGCCTTCAACAAAAATTTCCTGCAATTCGACGAACAGGCCAAAGCCGACCACTGCGGTCACCCGCCCGACAAACTGCTCGCCGAGCTTGTCGCGCATGTACTCGCATTTGAGCCAGGACGTCACGTCACGGCTGGCTTCGTCGGCGCGCCGCTCGGTCATCGAATTGCTGCTGCCGACCGCTTCCAGTTCGGCGGCGTCGTACCGTACCGCCCCTTCGTTTCCGGCCATCGGTGTCTTTGCTTCCGCGGCCTGCGCCGCCAGAATCGCCTTGATGCCACGGTGCACGACCAGATCCGGGTAACGACGGATCGGCGACGTGAAGTGCGCATATGCCGTCAACGCCAGACCGAAGTGCGGCTCCATTTCCGGTTGATACACGGCCTGGGTCAGCGAACGCAGCAGCAGCACCTGAATGCTGTCGGCGTCGGGTCGCTCGGCGATGCGCGCCATCAGCGTTGCATAGTCTTTTGGCGTCGGCTCGTCGCCGCCACCGAGGCGCAGCCCGAGCACGGCAAGCTGCTCGCGCAGCATTTCGAGCTTGCGCAGGTTTGGCCCCTGGTGCACGCGATACAGCGCCGGCATTTCGTATTTATTGAGGAAACGCGCGGCTGCGACGTTGGCCAGAATCATGCATTCTTCGATCAGGCGGTGGGCGTCATTGCGCACCACCGGGACAATTTTTTCAATCTTGCGCTCGGCGTTGAACTGCACCTTGGTTTCGCGGGTGTCGAGCTCAATGGCACCGCGCTGCCGCCGGGCACCGGCCAGCGTCTGATAGAGCGATTGCAGTTCGCGCAGGGACGGCAACAACTCGGCCTCTTTTTCCGTTTGTGCCGGTTCGTCGTTGAGCAACGCCCAGACTCGCGTATAGGTAAAGCGCTGCTGCGACCGCATCACCGCCGGATAGAACCGGTAGCTCGACAGGCTGCCGGCGTCCGACACCGTCATTTCGCAGACCAGACAGAGCCGATCGACTTCCGGTTTCAGCGAGCAAAGACCATTCGACAACAGCTCCGGCAGCATCGGGATAACAAAGCCGGGGAAGTAGACCGAGTTGCCACGGTTGAGCGCTTCGGCATCCAGCGCAGTCTGCCGGCGAACATAATGGCTGACATCGGCAATGGCGACCCACAGCCGCCAACCGCCAGCTTTCTTGCGCTCGCAATAGACCGCATCGTCGAAATCCTTGGCGTCTTCGCCATCGATGGTGACCAGTGGCAAATCACGCAGATCGACCCGGTCTTTCTTGTCCGTTTCCAGCACCACCGGTGCCAGCGCGGCGATTTCTTTTTCCACGGCCGGCGGAAACTGGTGCGGCAAATCAAACTGGCGAATCGCCACTTCGATTTCCATGCCGGGTGCCAGGTGATCACCGAGCACTTCCACCACTCTGGCGAGTGGCTGGGTCAGCGCCGACACCCGTGGCGCCAGCTCGACCACCACCATTTGGCCGTCTTGCGCGCCGGCTTCGTCGCCGGGCGGCACAATCAATTCCTGGCTGATGCGGGTATCACTGGCTTTGACGAAGGCCACCCCGCGCTGCTTGAAGAAGCGGCCGACGACATGGCGCGGCTCGGTCCCGAGCACCTCGACGATCAGGGCTTCGATTCGGCCCTTGCGGTCACGGCCCTGGGCCGCGACCAGCACCCGGTCGCCGTGCATGGCTTTGCGCATTTCGCGCTCGGACAGCACCCAGTCGTCGCCACCTTCATCGAGGATGACAAAGCCGAAACCGTCCCGGTGACCTTCAATCCGGCCGGGTTTGACGTCCATCTTGCCCGGCAAGCACCAGAGGCTGCGCCGGTTCTGCACCAGTTGACCGTCACGGGCCATCGCCCGCAGCCGGCGGTCGAGCGCGATTTCATGTTCTTCGCTGTAAAGGCCGAGCCCGTTCAGGATGGCCGGGAATGGCAGTGGCGCGCCTTTCTCGGTCAGAAAGGCGAGGATGAATTCCCGGCTGGGGATGGGGTTGTCGTACTTGGCCTTTTCGCGGTCAAAATGCGGATCGGCGGGCGGCTTGCGAGCCATAGCGTCCTTGGGGTTGGATTCAGTCAACAGATGACTGCGTACAAGTGTAAAGCGTGTTGCCGCTGACGTCGCTGCCGATGTCAGCGGTCACGGCCGTGCCGGCCCGGTGTCAGGCCGGTCTGGAGCGGCTTTTTGGCCCTGCGATCGGCATTTGACAAGGTTTTGGGCCCTCGGTATAGTGCGCCGCCTCAATGCCCAGGTGGCGGAATTGGTAGACGCACCAGTTTCAGGTATTGGCGGGGCAACCCGTGGAGGTTCGAGTCCTCTCCTGGGCACCATCTTCGGCAGATGCTGCCAACGCGTCACAAGAAACCCGGCTTAACCGCCGGGTTTTTTCTTTTCCGCGCTGTCATCAGGCGGATGCCGCCGGTAGTGTGCCGATGACCATTACAGCCTCCCCCCGCTGCACCAATGCGACACTCGTCAACACCGTTGTCGCTGCTACAATCGCCACACTTCCTGCCGCCCGGTTGCACACGTGATCGCTGTTCGTCTGCTCGTCAGCGCTGCCCTTGCAGCGACCATCACGGTTGCCATCGCGGCTCCGGCGCTTGCCGCCGAACGACCGAAAGTCGGTCTGGCATTGTCCGGCGGTGGCGCTCGCGGCGCCGCTCATATCGGCGTGCTGCAGCAGCTGGAAGCACACAACATTCCGGTCGATTGCATCGCCGGCACCAGCATGGGCGCCGTCGTCGGTGGCCTGTACGCCGCCGGTTTCAGCGCAGATGAAATCGAAGTGCTGTTTCGCGAGCTGGAATGGAGCAGCGGCTTTCGCGACAAACCCCAGCGTGGCGATCTGACCTACCGGCGCAAGCAGGATGATCGCCGTTATCTGGTCGATTTCGATCTCGGCTTCCACAACGGTGAATTCCATTTGCCGCGCGGCCTGCTGGAAGGACAAAACCTCAATGTCGTGTTGAAGGCGCTGACCGCCCGGGCCGGCAACATTCAGCAATTTGACGAGCTGGCCGTGCCCTATCGCGCCGTCGCGGCGGATCTGGAAACCGGCGAATCGGTCGTCATTGGCACTGGCGATCTGGCCAACGCCATACACGCCAGCATGGCCATTCCCGGAGTCTACGCACCCGTCGAACTCAATGACCGGCTGCTGGTCGACGGCGGTGTTGCCGACAACCTGCCGGTGCAAGTGGTGCGGGACTTGTGCGCCGACATCGTCATCGCGGTCGATGTCAGTTCACCGCTGCTGACGCGCAACGAACTCGGCTCAGTGGTCGATGTCATCGATCAGCTGTCGACTATCCTGACCCGGCGCAACTCGGATCAAAGCATTCAGTTGCTGGGGGAAGGTGATCTGCTGATCCGCCCCGAACTGAGCGACATTCTCGCCAGTGATTTCAACAAGATTACCGAAGGTATCGCGCGCGGCCGCGCCGCTGCCCAGGCCATGCCGAACTCGCTCGACAATGTTGTCGCCCGCACCGGTCGGCACGCGCCGCTGCATCACGTCGAGCCGGTACAGGCACCGCGGGTCAACTCCATCACCGTCGACAACAAGAGCGGCCTCAGTACCGACCTGATTCTGGCCCGGTTGCGGCAACCGCTTGGCGCACCACTGGATCAGAATGCCCTGCATCAGGATCTGGCCGATCTTTACGGCACCGGCCAGTTCGGCGTGCTCAACTACCAATTGACCGGTGACGAAGAAAACGTCGCCCTGCATCTCGACATGCCGGAAAACCCGGTCGGACCGCACTACTTCAGGTTCGGTGTCGAGCTGGAAGAAAACTTCACCGGCGACAGCCTGTACAACCTCGGCCTGCGCCACACCTACATGCCTGCCAATGAACTGGGCGGTGAGTGGCGTAATGAAATGCAGATTGGCGACAACCCACGGCTGTTCAGCGAATGGTTTCAACCAATCTCGCTGGATGGCGACTGGTTTATCGGCGCGTCCGGAGAATGGGAACGGCGGCGGGTGCCGATTCTCGATGAAATCGGTGGCCGCACGATCGCCGAGTTTCAATACAGCGGTTGGGAAGGTCGCACCAATGTCGGCTATCAGTTCGGCAGTGAAGGCCACACGCTGATCGGTATCCGCACCGGCAATGGCGAACTGTCCGAGCGCATTGGCGACACCGGCATCATCCTGCCCAATCTCGGTGTTGGCGAAGCCTATATCGAGCTCGGTCTCGACAAACTGGATCACCGCTACTTTCCGCGCAAGGGTCGCGCCGGCACTGCCAGCTACAGCCGCGGCACCGAAGAACTCGGCGCCGATGAGCCCTACACCAAATGGACCTTTGACTGGTTGCAGGTCGGCTCGCGCGATCGCCATACCTACGGTCTACAAATTCTCGCCGGCAGCTTCATCACGGAAGAGTCACCGCTGCAGGAACAATTCCAGTTGGGTGGTTTCCAGCGCTTGTCAGGACTCAGCAAGAACGAACTGATTGGCCCGCATCTGCGCTTCATGAACCTGTTCTACCGTTACCGGCTCAACAACGAGATCAGCGCCACCCTGGACACGCCGGTGTATCTCGGCAGCACGCTGGAGTGGGGCAACACCTGGGCGCAGAGCAGCAACATTTCCAGTTCCGATGCCATTGTCGCCGCCAGTGTCTATCTCGGCGTCGACACCACTTTTGGGCCGCTCTATTTCGCCTGGGGTTACGCCGATCAGGGCAGCAGCTCGCTGTACCTGTTCCTTGGCAATCCATTCTGACCGACGCCGCTCACGTCACCGCATTAGTCAGCGCACTGATCACCACAACGGTCACCGCTCGCTCTGCCACGACTCAGGTTTCGGTCGTCCGGGCATTTTCATCAAGCAGTTGCTGGGCCAACTGACCCAGCGTCACCACCGCCCGTTCAATGGTCGGCGTCCACTGTCCGCCACAGCTGAGCCGTATGAAGTGTTCGTATTTGTTCTGCACGGAAAACAGCCGGCCCGGCACAATGCTGATGCCCTTTTCAAGTGCTCGCCGGTACAGCGCAAAACCGGACAGTTTGTTTGGCAGCTCAACCCAGGTCACCATGCCGCCAGCCGGGTGCGAGCTTTTTGTTCCGGGCGGAAAGCTGTGAAAAATGGCCTGCGACAAGCGCGCCTGCTGGCGAACATAAATCTGCCGCAACTTGCGCACATGCCGCTCATAACCACCGCCGGCCAGAAAGCGGGCGATGGCGCGCTGGGTCAGTGAGGTTGTTGCGAGGTTGCTGACGTATTTCAGATAGGTGATCTGTTCGTGATAGCGCCCCGGTAACATCCAGCCAACCCGACAGCCCGGTGCCAGCGTTTTCGAAAATGACGTACACAGCAGCACCCGGCCGTCGGTATCAAAGTGCTTGGCCGCAAACGGGCGACCGCCGGCGCTGGCAAACTCGGCGTGCTCGTCGTTTTCGATCAGTGGCAGATCGTGTTCTTTCAGCAATTGCAGCAGGGCCTGCTTCTTGGCATCGGGCATGCTGGAGCCGAGCGGATTGCTGCAGGTCGGCATCGCAAACACCGCCTTGATCGGCCATTGCTCAAGTGCCAGCTTGAGGGCATCAAGACTCATGCCCTCTTTGGCATCCGTCGGGATCTCCAGCGCTTTCATGCCAAGCGACTGAATCGCCTGCAGCACACCGTAATAGGTCGGCGATTCCACTGCGATCACGTCACCGGGTTGGGCAACGGCGCGAATCGCCAGCAGCATCGCTTCCTGGCCGCCATTGGTGATCACCACGTCATCCGCACTGCAGGCAATGCCGGCCTGCAACATCAGCCGAACTATCTGCTCGCGCAGGGCCAGGTTGCCGGTGGTGCCTTCATAGCGGAACAGGCTGACTGGCTCCCGGCGCAGCACATCACTGACGCAGCGGTTGAGCGCCGCGACCGGCAGCAGGTCGGCGGCCGGCTGGGCCGCACCAAGCGGTACCAGCTCCGGGTTCTTCAGTGATTCCAGCACTTCCATGATCATCTCGCCGTTCGAGACATTCATCGGACGGCTGGCCGGTTTCGGCAACCGGGTGGTCGGCATCGCCGGCAGTGAGCGACCACGGACGTAATAGCCCGACTGCGGTCGCGCCTCGATCAGGCCCTCGGTTTCCAGCAATTGATAGGCCTGCACGGCCGTGCTGACGCTGATGGCGCGCTCGTTGGCCAACCGGCGCACCGAGATCAGCCGGTCACCGGCACCATATAGCCCGGTCTGAATCTGGTGCCGGACCGTTTCGGCAATCTGTTGGTACAGCACAGTTGTTCACTCCGCTGGCAGTACAGTTTACCCAGCCCTAAACTGTACCGGTGCAATTTGTAGATTACTGCATCTGTACTGCTAGCAAAAGCCTACCTAGACTTGTCGCCATCCCGGACCGTCTGATCGCCCACTTGAGCGGGCTCTTACCATGACAACGACCCAGCAGTTCCTGATTGCCACCCTGATCTGGGGCACCACCTGGATCGCGATTACGTTCCAGCTCGGCTCGGTCGCCCCGGAAGCCTCGGTGACCTATCGCTTCCTGCTGGCTGGCATCGCGCTGTTTGGCTGGGCACGCTGGCGTGGCGAGTCGCTGGCGCTGAGCTGGCGCCAGCATGGCTGGATGGCCCTGCTCGGGCTGTTTTATTCGGTCAACTACGCGTTCATTTACCGGGCGGAAATGCAGATCAGCTCCGGTCTGGTCGCGGTTGCCGGCTCGGTCATGCTGGTGTTCAACATCATCCTGTCACGGCTCATTTTCGGCTCGCCAGTCAGCCGCGAGCTGGCCATCGGCACCGGCCTTGGCCTCGTTGGTATCGTGCTGGTGTTCTGGCCTGAAGTGGCCGCCTTTTCCGGCCGCGATGGCACCCTCGGTGTGGTTTACGCGCTGGTCGGCTCGTTCGGTGCGGCCTGCGCCAACATGGTGGCAATGCGCAACGCGAACGAGGGTTTGCCGGTGCTGACCACCAATGCCTGGTGGATGCTCTGGTGCGCCGGCTTCATGGCGATCGCCGTACCGCTGTCCGGGGCGCAATTCACCTTCGAGTGGAGCACGGGTTATGTTGTTTCGCTGCTGTATCTGGCGATTTTCGGCTCGGTGATTGCGTTCAGCGCTTACCTCGCGCTGGTGGGCAAGATTGGCGCGTCGCGCGCGTCTTATATTGCCGTGCTGACCCCGATCGTGGCACTGATCATTTCCACCTTCGTGGAAGACATGCAGTGGCACATTCCGAGCGTGTTGGGCGTGATCATGATTGGCATTGGTCAATTCCTGATTCTGCACGGTCGCAGCAAACAAGCCACGGTGAACCGTACAACCCCGCCCGCCACCGCCGCACTGGCGCCAGCCGCACCGAAAACGGTCTGATTGCCAGCTGCGCGCCCTGCACAAATCCGTGTTGAAACCGGATTGACCCGAAACAACCAGGGCCATCGCAGCGAAGCCGCGTGTCGCCGCGATTGACCTTTTCTGCCCGACCTCGACGGGTTTGAACAGCGACCTATACTGTTCAAATCATGAGACCGCTTGCCGGGCTGTTGCAGTTCACCGTGCTGTTCTCATCGATCAGTCAAACGCTGGCCGATGAGATCATTGCGCTGCGCAGCGGAATCACCCATGCCGATGCTGACGACGCCGAGCAACAACGAACCATCACAGAGCTTGGCGCACTTAACCCCGCTGCAGATAGCTCCAACACAGCAACGCCTCGCTGGCTGTTGCGACATGATTACCGCGTGCTCACCCTGACCGATTGGGATGGCAGCGCGGCGGCGAGCAATGGCCACGTCCACCAACTCTCGCTCGCCATGAGCCTGCAACACGAAGGTTGGCAGGCCACACTGCAACCGGTAGTCGCCACGTCATCCAATGCGCTGCGCCATACCGAACAACTGCACGCCGACGATTGGCGTCTGCAAGGTTCATTGGCGTTCTCGTGGCATCACAATGACTCGAAGTGGCAAGTTGGTGTGCAGCTCGATGACCGATTGGGTCGCTATCGCGCCTATCCCACTCTGTACTAGCAACAGCAAACAGCCGACTTTCATTGGCTACTCGGCTGGCCGGACAGTGCCATCAGCTGGGCGCCCCATCCACACTGGCGCAGCCGGATTTTTCTGGCACCAAGCGGCGGCGAATGGCATGTCTACAACGAGGATTTTCAACAGGACAGTATGCTGCGCTATCAGCAATGGCAGCTGGGTTGGCAATTGCACTGGCAAGCCTGGCCGAACACCCAACTGACGCTGGGCTGGGTGCAGGCATCGCACCAGGCACTGGACTATGCCGTGCTTGACGGCCGCGACATCAGCCAGACACCAGCAGACAACACGAGTTGGCAGTTTGCACTGCAGCTGCAATTCTGAATGCGTCGCATCGTTCACTGGACGATTCCGTCAGCAACATATCAGGCCACCGAACTGCAGGATCAGCAAAACCCCGTTTCACCCATACACCGGGACGCCAATACATCGGGACACAAAAACACCGGGACGCCAAAGCAAAACAGCGGCACTGGGCCGCTGTTTTGTTTTGGAGCAGTTTTACCGGAGCACTGGCTCAGGCATCGAACGGGTGGCGCAACAGAATGGTTTCGTTGCGATCCGGACCGGTCGAAATGATGTCGACCGGCACGCCGAGTTCCTGCTCGATGCGCTGGATATAGGCACGGGCCTGCTTCGGCAGATCGTCCAGTTTCTTGACGCCAACGGTGGATTGTTTCCAGCCCGGCATCTCGATGTATTCCGGCACAATGCTGGCGAACTCATCAGCCGACACCGGCGGATGGGTCAGCTGGCCGTTCTTCGAGCACTTGTAACCGACGCAGATTTTCACGGTTTCGATGCCATCGAGCACATCGAGCTTGGTCAGGCACAGACCCGACACCGAGTTGATCTGCATGGCACGGCGCAGCGCAACCATATCGAGCCAGCCGCAGCGACGCGGACGTCCTGTGGTCGCACCGAATTCATGGCCGGTCTGGCGCAGTTGCTCGCCCAATGCATCGGTCAGTTCGGTCGGGAACGGGCCACCGCCAACACGGGTGGTGTAGGCCTTGGTGATGCCGAGCACATAGTCGATGTAACGCGGGCCGAAACCGGAACCGGTGGCGGTGCCGCCGGCGGTGGTGTTCGACGAGGTCACGAACGGGAAGGTGCCGTGATCGATATCGAGACCAGTGCCCTGCGCGCCTTCAAACAGCAGGTTGTCACCACGGACGCGGGCGTCGTGCAGCAAACCCGGCACGTCGGCGACCAGCGGCAGCAATTCTTTTGCCCACATTTCGCAATCGGCCAGCAACTGCGCTTTGTCGATCGCCGGCGCGTTGTAGTAATGGGTCAGCACGAAGTTGTGGTAGTCCAACACTTCAGTCAGCTTTTCTTCAAAGCGGACGAAGTTGAACATGTCGTCGAGACGCAGGCCGCGACGAGCGACTTTGTCTTCGTACGCCGGGCCGATACCACGACCGGTGGTGCCAATGGCGGACTTGCCGCGCTTGGCTTCGCGGGCGTTATCGAGCGCCACGTGATACGGCAAGATCAGCGGCGTGGCCGGCGAAATGCGCAGCTTGCTGCGCACCTGCACACCGGTCGCTTCCAGCGCATTCATTTCTTTCAGCAACGCGGCCGGCGACAGCACCACGCCGTTGCCGATATAGCAGGCCACGCCATCACGCAAAATGCCGGACGGGATCAGGTGCAGCACGGTTTTCTTGCCATCGATCACCAGCGTGTGGCCGGCGTTGTGGCCGCCCTGGTAACGAATCACCGCCTGTGCGCGGTCAGTGAGTAGATCGACAATCTTGCCTTTGCCCTCATCACCCCATTGGGTGCCGAGAACGACGACGGATTTGGCCATGACCGGACTGAAACCTCGTGTTGCTGAAATGGGGGAGCAGAAACTAGTCGCCAGCCGGTTGGGTTGCCGGCTGGCGAAGGGGCGGATTTTACGCCTTCTTGGCCCCGGATGCCTGCTTTTTGAGCCGGCAGGTCAGACCGGAATAAGGCCCTGAGGGCCAGATCTGGCGTCTATTGGGGCGAGCGTACAAAAATTGACCGGGCAAAACCGCTTTGCTCCGGTCCTGAAAGCGGCCACCCGCTTTTTACTCCGGCTGCTCCGCTGCCGCTGGCGGCACCACCAGCACCTTGTCGACCCGGTTGCGGTCCATGTCGACCACTTCAAAGCGGTAGCCCAGCCAGTCGAAATGGTCGGCGGTTTTCGGCACCCGGCCGAGCGCGGTCATCACCAGACCGGACACGGTGTGGTAGTCGCCATTCTCTTCATCCGGAAGCGAGTCCAGATCGAGTGCGTCCTTCAAGGTCTCGACATCGAGCAGGCCATCGATCAGCCAGGAGCCGTCGTCGCGACGAATGATGTCAGCCTCTTCGGCAACACCTTCTGATGGCAAGTTGCCGACGATGGCTTCCATGATGTCGGCCAGCGTGACAATACCTTGCACGTCGCCGTATTCATCCACCACCAGCGCGAAGGTTTCCCGGTGTCGTTTGAACAGCGCCATCAATTGCATTGGCGCCACCGTTTCCGGCACGTACAACGGCGTGCGCATGTGTGCTTCGACATTGAGCGTATGGTGCTGCAGCAACTGATTGAGCAGATCTTTGGCGTAGACAACGCCGACAACTTGGTCGAGCCCGTCACGGCACACCACCAGTCGCGAGTAATGGCAGTCCAGAATCTGCGCGCGTAGCGTTGCTTCCGGCTCGGCGATATCGATGGCCTTGATATCGATGCGCGGGGTCATGATCTGATTGAGGCTCAGATCATCCATCCGCAGCACGTTGGCAACCAATTGGCTTTCGCTCGACTCGAACACGCCGGCCGCCGTGCCCTGCTGCATCAGCACCTTGATCTCTTCATCGGTGACCGGCGAATCGCTGTCCGGTTTTGAACCGAGCAAGCGCAGCAACAGTTCGCTCGACTTGCTGAACAACGTGACCAGCGGTGATGCCAGCCGGCCGAGCAACTGCAGTGGCCGGGCAAACATGGTGGCCAACCCTTCCGGGTTGTGCAGCGCCAGTCGCTTTGGCACCAACTCGCCCAGCACCACCGACAGGTAGGTAATCAGCATGACCACCAGCACCACCGACACCGGCCGGGCGTAAGGCGCCAGCAAGTCAAACTGCAGCAGCCATTCCGCAAAGGGCGCCGCCAATGTCGCTTCGCCAAACGCGCCGGAGAAAATGCCGATGGTGGTAATGCCGACCTGAATGGTCGACAGGAAATGACCCGGTTCATTGGCGAGCTTCAAGGCGGTCGCGGCGCCATGGCTGCCGGCTTCGGCGCGCTGCTGCAGTCGCACCTTGCGCGACGACACCACCGCAATTTCCGACATGGCGAAAATGCCGTTGAGAAAGATCAACGACAGAATAATCAGCAGGTCCATGACCATCTTTCCAATAGAAGGCACCGCGCAATGCGATGACCGGAATGGCGCACCATCAGCGCACCCAATACAGTGTCAGCAAGCCGGCCAGCATGCAAAGCAGGCCAAGCAGGCGCAAGGCGCCATCCGGCAACTGCGCGGCGGAGATCAGGCTTTGACGGAAACGGTGTGGGCTGAGGAAAGGCAGCAGGCCTTCCAGCACCATTGCCAGCGCGAAGCCGGCAAAAAGGTCGGTCCATGAAATGGTCATGAACGGCGATCAGTCAGAACGACCATCGGAAACGGGCCGCAGGCGGAAGCCGCCTGCGGCCCTATACAATCACCGGCCACTTTTGTTCTTCAGGTATTTGAAGAAATCGCTGTCCGGATTCAACACCATGACATCCTGCGAGCTCTTGAACGTTGCCTTGTAGGCATCGAGCGAGCGCAGGAAGGAGTAGAACTCCGGATTGCGCGTGTAGACATCGGCGTAGATCTTGGCCGCGAGCGCATCGCCTTCACCGCGGATACGACGCGATTCCTGATCCGACTGGGCCAGCAGGATCTTGACGTTGGCGTCGGTCTGCGAACGGATGATGTTGGCGCGCTTTTCACCGTCCGAACGCAGTTCGGTGGCTTTCTGCTGACGCTCGGCCCGCATCTGGCGGAACACCGATTCCGATACCTGCTCCGGCAAGTTGATCTGCTTGATCCGGATATCGACGATCTCGACACCCAAATCCGTCGCATCTTTCTTGACCGCGAGCAACAGCGAACCCATGGTTTCTTCCCGGTCCTTGGAGACCAGATCCCGCACCGCGCGCTTGCCGAACTCTTCCCGGATGCCCGAGTCGACTTTCCGCTCGAGCAATTCATCGGCACGGCGCAAATCACCGTTGGTCGACAAATAGAACCGGGCGACATCGGCCACTTTCCATTTGACGTAGGAGTCGACAATCACGTCTTTCTTTTCCAGGGTGACAATGCGATCCGGCTCGCCTTCCAGATTCTGGACGCGCGAATCGATGCGACGGACGGTGTCGACGAACGGCATGCGGAAGTGCAGGCCCGGCTTGAACACCACCGGATTACCTTCGGCGTCGCGTTTGACTTCACCGAACGCCAGCACCAGTGCGGTTTCGCGCTGATCGACCACAAACAGCGTGCTGGACAGACCGAGCAACACCACCACAATCAGCAAAACAATAGAGAGCGTACGCGCACCCATGATTAGCGAGCTCCTTCGGCAGCAACCGCCGCAGCGGCATCATCACGGCGACCACCGGACATCTTGTCGAGTGGCAGATAGAGCATGTTGTTGCCTTTTTCGGCATCCACCATGACCTTGCTGACCTTGCTCATGATCTCTTCCATGGTTTCGATATACAGCCGGTCACGGGTCACGCCCGGCGCGGCCAGATACTGTGGCAACAGTTTTTCAAAGCGTTGCACTTCACCTTTCGCCTGGGCGATCTGCTGTTGCTTGTACGCTTCGGCATCCTGCAACACCCGCTGGGCCTGTGCTTCGGCCAGTGGAATATTCTTGCTCTGGTAAGCCTCGGCCTCTTTCACCACGCGGTCCTGATCGGCACCGGCCTTGATGGCGTCGTCAAAAGCTTCACGCACGGCTTCCGGCACGGTCCGTTCCTGCAGGTTGACGTCAGCCAGTTCAATACCGGCTTGATAGCCATCGAGGATCTTGCGCATTTCTTCGCGCGTTTCGCTCTGGATCTGGCCGGTACCGACGGTCAGGATACTGTCCAGCGTCGAACGGCCAATGACCGAGCGCAAAGCGGTTTCGGCCACTTGCGTCACGGTGAAATCCGGATCGACCAGATTGAAGCGGAACGCCTGCGGATCCGGCACCCGGTATTGCACGGTCAGGGCAATTTCGACCAGAAACTCATCTTCGGTCAGCATGCGGCCACGAATCAGTTCCTGATTCAGCGCGGTGGTATTGACGATTTCTTTCTGTTCCACCAACGGCGCGCGCCAGTGCAGGCCGGCACCTTCGGTGCGGTTGTACTGGCCAAAGCGCAACACCAGCGCCTTCTCTTTTTCATCGACGGTATAGAAACCGACCGCGACGTACACCAGTGCGACCACCGCCAACGCCGCGACGGCCATCATGCCGCCGCCACTGTTGCCGGAGCCAGCATTGTTGCCACCGCCACCGCCGCTGTTGCCAAACAAGCCAGCCAGTTTCTTGTTGAATTGCTTCAACATCTCATCCAGATCCGGCGGGCCGCCTTGCGGCTTGCGCCGCTGACCCCACGGGTCCTGATTACCGCCACCGGGTTCATTCCAAGGCATGGTCATTGCTCCACATAGGCAAAGGCTTCCTGATCGGAAGCTGGTTTTGTTAAGTCTGAATCTACTACGGCTGAATCAGCGACGGAATTGTGCGGCGCCGGGATATACGGCCGCAAGTCCGGGTCCTGCACCATACGTGCCCAATCCACCGCTTTGATCTGTAAGGAAAGATGGCTGGTGCCGTCGTCATCGACCTGTTCGGCCTTGACGGCGTGCGCAGCGTATAGCCGGGCGCGTAGTTTGCCGGCCGCCGGCGGCAACGCCAGTTCCAGTTTCAGCTCGGTATCGACGATGCGCTCGGTGATGGCCTCAAGCAACTGCGGCAGGCCGGCACCGGTCTTGGCTGACACCCAGGCCCGGACCGGTACGCCCAGTTCGTCGCGATCGACTCGTGCCGTCAATTCCGGTTGCTGATCGATCTTGTTGTAGACGGTCAGCCGTGGCACTTCGTGTGCACCGATTTCTGCCAGCACCGTTTCGACCGAGCGAATCTTGTCATCACGCATCGGGTCGGCCACATCGACCACATGCACCAGCAAATCCGCTTCCCGGGTTTCGGTCAGCGTGGCTTTGAAGGCGTGCACCAGATCGTGCGGCAGATGACGGATGAAACCGACAGTATCGGCCAGCAGTGCTTCGGCACGTTCAATCGGCAACTTGCGCAGGGTCGGATCGAGCGTCGCGAACAATTGGTCAGCCGCGTAAACCTCGCTGGTGGTCAGCGCATTGAACACGGTCGATTTGCCGGCATTGGTATAGCCGACCAACGCCACGGTCTGCACGTCATTGCGACGTCGGGCTCGTCGACTTTGCTCACGCTGCTCGGCAACCCGCTCCAGCCGCTTTTCAATCTGGTCGATCTTGTTCATGACCAGCCGACGGTCGGTTTCCAGCTGGGTTTCACCGGGACCGCGCATGCCGACACCACCGCCGCGCTGGCGGTCGAGGTGGCTCCAGCCGCGCACCAGCCGGGTCGAGATGTGTTTGAGCTGGGCCAGCTCGACCTGCAGCTTGCCTTCGAAGGTCTGCGCGCGCTGGGCGAAGATGTCGAGGATCAAGCCGACCCTGTCGACCACCCGGCATTGCAGCAGGGCTTCGAGGTTGCGCTCTTGGGCTGGCGACAACTGGTGATTGATGATGGCCACCTGGGCCCCATGCGCCTTGACGGCAGCCTGCAGTTCTTCGGCTTTGCCCTGGCCGAGGTAGTACTTGGGGTCGGGAACCTTGCGGGATCCGGTGATGAGTTGCAGCACGGTCAAACCGGCCGATTCGACCAGTTCAATCAGCTCTGCAACGTCTTCGGCGTAGTCGCCGTTGGCAAAATCAAGGTGAACCAGCACGGCGGCTTCGCCACCGGCATGACGATCAAACATGCGGAGATTTCATAAGCAGGTGCGCGGTGAAACGCACGAAATGGCACCGCCGGCAGTATGAACTACCGGCGGCTTGGCGATGATTCATTCGTTACCCGGCGCAACGCTTTCTTCTTCGGTTCCTTCGCCACCCGGACCGCCATGATGCGGCAGTCGGACATTACGGGCGGGTACCACCGTCGAAATGGCGTGCTTGTATACCATCTGACTGACCGTGTTCTTCAGCAGGACGACAAACTGATCGAACGACTCGATCTGGCCCTGAAGCTTGATGCCATTGACCAGATAGATGGAAACCGGAACGCGCTCACGGCGCAGGGCGTTCAGGAAAGGGTCTTGTAACGACTGCCCTTTGGACATGATGAATTTCTCCTTTTTAATGTGTTGTTGTCGCGCGGTTGCCTTGCGCGAAGCCTGTATTTCTTGGTGCGACGTTCTTGGTGCAAACAAAGCAGCCGAACCCAAGTGGGGCCGACTCACTGCAGACTGGAAAACCGACAAAAGCCCGAGACGCCAAAGGAGCGCCCACGCAAATTGTAGCCCAAGGTCCGGAGGGCTGCCGGTGATATGGGTACGGGCGTGACCGGTTTCAAGATCAGGTCACCGATTTGAAATAACCCGCATTGATATGACCCAAGTGGTTATAGGGTTATCACAGGTCGGCCGGCGTCAACCGGCCTTGCTCGCCTGCGCCAATGCTGCTGTCACCGCGGCCAACGCGTCCGGACCGGTCTCGCTGAGGCTCAGATCGAGCGGCCAGCCGCGCAGCCAGGTGTACTGGCGCTTGGCCAGCTGGCGGGTGGCGGCAATGCCCCGTTCGCGCAGTTCGGCTTGCGGATAGGGTTCGCCGCGGTCACTGGCATCCAGCCATTCCCAGACCTGCCGGTAGCCGACACAGCGCATCGAAGGCAGCTCGGGATGCAGATCGCCCCGGCGGCGCAGCCTGGCGACTTCATCGATCAGCCCGGCATTCAGCATGGCGTCAAACCGCTGGGCAATTCGATCATGCAGCCAGGCCCGCTCCGGCAGCAGACCCACCTGCAGAAAGCGATGCGGTGGGCCGTCCGCGCGCCCCTGTTGCCAGAGCGCGGACAGCGGCTTGCCGGTCACGCTGATGACTTCCAGTGCGCGCAACAGCCGCTGCGGGTCGTTCGGGTGGATACGGGCGGCCGACTCGGGGTCGAGCTGGTGCAGCCGGGCATGCAGTGCACCGAGGCCGAGGCTGACGCGCTCCGCTTCCAACTCGGCTCGCACGGCCGGGTTGGCGTCAGGCAAATCGGCAATGCCTTCGATCAGCGCCTTGAAATACAGCATGGTGCCACCGACCAGCACCGGCAACCGTTTGCGCGCCTGGGCGTGGCCGATCGCCTGCAAGGCGTCGGCACGAAAACGGGCCGCCGAGTAACTTTCGGTTGGCTCACAAATATCGATCAGCGCATGCGGATAGCGCGCCAGTTCGGCCGCGTCCGGTTTGCCGGTGCCAATATCCATGCCGCGATAAATCATGGCGGAATCGACACTGATGAGATCGACCGGCAGGCGGTCTGCCAGTGCTTCGGCCAGCGCCGTTTTCCCGGCAGCGGTTGGCCCCATCAGGCAGAGCACAGCGTCGGGAGCAAACGTGGCCGTCACAATGCACTCCATTCGGTCGCCGACAGTTCGCGACTGCAATCGTTTGCGTTTGTCGCCGCCCACGCGATCATCGCTTGCCAGAACTCTGCACGCTGGCTGAGCGGTTGCGCCAACAGATGCTGACTGCAACACCTGCCAACAAAATCCTCATCGGGTTCAGCGTCGCCGGCATTCAGCTCCACCAATAATTGCGGCCAGTCAGCGCCACGCAAAAATGCCGGCGCCCCGCGCAACAGGCCATCGCTCAGCTGAAAGCCGCGCGTGATCAGCTGCGCCACCAGCGCGCGGCTGAAATGCTCCGGCAACGGCACCGGCAGCAGCAGCGGCCGAGGCTCAACCGGCTGTTGCCATGCCCAGGCGAGATAACGCTGCAGCAGCGCATCGGCACGCCAAAGTCGCGGTGGTCGCCGCCATTCGAGCAAGCGATCAGCACTTACCCGTTGCAGTTGCAGCGCATCACCGCCGTCAGCGGTGTTGATCGGTGCAGCACGTGTTTGCCAGTGGCTGCTGCCGGCATGCGGATAGTGGGCGCGCGCATCGGCCACCGTGGTGGCCGGATAGGACGGCGGCATCAGCGATTGTCTGCCGGAATCCGCGCCATGTACTTCGCCAGTCTGGAAATCAATGCGCTCCACCCCGGCCATTGGCGTGCGAGCCGAATCGGGAGCCAGCGAGGCGCGATCGATTGGTACCGACAGCGCAGTGGTCACCGCCTCACCGACCACGCGTGTCAACCAATCGTGTAGCCAGCGGGCATTGCGAAAGCGCACTTCGTGCTTGGTCGGATGCACATTGACGTCGACATCCGCTGCCGGCAATTCGATGAACAGGGCATAGCACGGTGAACGTCCAGCCGGAATGCTGTCGGCAAATCCGGCCCGGATTGCATGGCTCACCACCCGATCACGAATGGCCCGGCCATTGACGTAAACAAACTGACCATCGGCCTGCGCCCGGTGCTGATCGGGGTGACCGACAAAGCCATGCAAGCGCACGGCTTCAATTTGATTGTCGACCGGCACGGCGGTGACCAGAAAAGTTCGGCCGAGCACGGCCGCGACACGCGTGGTCAGCGCCGCGGCATCGCGGCCAGCACGCCACTGCCGGACACTGCGGCCATTGTGTTTCAGCGCCAGCGACAGCTCCGGTCTCGCCAGCGCCACCCGGCGAACCACCTCGTCGATATGGGCAAATTCGGTCGCTTCGCTGCGCAGGAACCGGCGCCGGGCCGGGGTGTTGAAAAACAGATCGCGCACGTCGATGCGGGTACCTTCGACCAACGCGGCCGGCTGGACCTGTACCTGCATCCCGGCGCCTTCGGCAAACGCCTGCCAGGCACTGGCTTCGCCACGCCGACGCGAGATCAGCAACAGCTTGGCGACCGACGCGATACTGGCCAGCGCCTCACCGCGAAAGCCGAGTGACGACACGGCGGCGAGATCATCCAGCGAGGCAATTTTGCTGGTGGCGTGACGCGCAAGCGCGAGCGGCAGATCGTCCGGGTGGATGCCGCTGCCATTGTCACTGATGCGGATCAGCTGGATGCCGCCGCGTTCAATCTCGATCTCGATACGGGTGGCACCGGCATCGAGGCTGTTTTCCAGCAACTCCTTGACCACCGACGCCGGCCGCTCGACCACTTCGCCGGCGGCGATTTGGTTGGCAAGGCGAGGCGACAGCAGCTGGATGCGAGCGGACACGGTGGTTCCGTAGAAGGGAAGACGGTCGGCAGTTTACCGAATTTCCGTCGCTGACTGGCGCTGGCAGACGCCAACGTTCGTCGATACTGTGGCAAAAACAACACGGCCCGGAATATCCGGGCCGTGGGGAACGACAAAACCCAAAACCGGCTCAGGGAATCATCAGCACCTGACCGACGAAAACCTGATCACCCTTCAGGGCATTTTTCTGCTTCAAATCATTGATGCTGACCTGATAGCGCGTGGCCAGTGCTGCCAGCGTGTCGCCGTGACCAATGACATGCTTGCTGCTTCTCATCTGGGCAAACCGGCTGCCTTCGGGCGGCCGCTGTTCAAAATAGCCTTTGACGCCGGTGGCGATCGCCGCTGCCAACCGCTCCTGATGCTTGACGTCGCGCAGCAGGGCTTCTTCCTTCGGGTTGGACAGGAATGCCGTTTCGACCAGAATCGCCGGAATATCCGGGTTCTTCAGCACCATGAACGATGCTTGCTGCACCCGCGGTTTGTGCAGGCGAGGCACCACATCCTTCATTTCGCCCAGCACGAACGAGCCGACATCAATGCTGGAACCGACCGCGTTGTACATGGACAGATCCAGTAGCACTTTGGCGACGTCATCATCGTATTTGGCCAGACTCAGGCTGTCTTCACCGCCGAGCAAATCCGACGAGCTTTCTTTTTCTTCCAGCCAGCGGCCCATTTCACTTTGAGCGCCACGTTGGCTCAGCACCCAGACCGAAGCGCCGTTGGCGCGCTTGTCCTTGAAGCTGTCGGCGTGGATGGAAACGAACAGATCAGCGCGTTCACGGCGGGCAATATCGGTGCGCTTGCGCAGGCCGACGAAGTAATCACCGCTGCGGGTCAGCACGGCTTTCATGCCGGGCGTGGCATTGATTTTGGCGGCCAGTTTTTTCGCAATGGCGAGCGTAACGTCTTTCTCGCGGGTGCCCTTGTTGCCCAGTGCGCCCGGATCATCACCGCCGTGGCCGGCATCAACCGCAACGATCACGTCCCGGCTGCCGTCCTGACTGGGCACTTCAATAACGGGAATTGGTTTGCTCGGTTGCTTGTCTTTCAGATCGATAACCAGACGATCGCCATATTGCTGGAAGGGCTTCAGGGCAAAGGCGTTGGCTTCGACCGGTCGGGCCAAATCAAGCACCAGCCGCAGCGTGCCGGCATCCGGTGGGGTGCTGGTGCGCGCTTTGCTGACCAGCGTCGAGTCGAGCCCGAGCGTATCGAGGTTGACGGCAAGCTTGCCCGCTTTGACGTCGATCAGCAGCCGATCCGGTTCGGTCAGCGTGCTGACGGCAAAATCCGCCGGGCCGCCCAAATCGAGCACCACCCGGGTGTTGTCCGGCGCCTGCCAGACCCGCAAACTTTTCACTTCGGTGGCCAGCGCTGCCGTGCTGGCGCCAAGCCAGAGCAAAGCTCCGCCGGCCAACCACAGGTGCCGGCAATGCGATAACAGCGCTAGAACAGTCCGGTACATGGCCTAATCCTGCCAAACAACTTTCAGACCTTTAAATATTCCCTTGATTTCATTGAGAAATCAAGTTTTTTGACTAAATCCTGAGCAACTTCGTTTCCGGCAGTCACCGTCAGCCGTCTGCCGCGCCCTTCGCGGACCAATCGAATCAGCAGTCCGTCCGGCAAAACCCCCGCGCCGCGCTCCGGCCATTCGAACAGGCAAACCGCGCCCGGATGCAGGAATTCATCGAGTCCGAGGAACTCCAGCTCACCCGCTTCGGCCAGCCGGTACAGGTCGAAATGGTGCAATTCGAACCCCGGCAGTTGATAGCTCTCCACCAGAGTGTAGGTCGGACTTTTAACAGCGCCGGTGTGGCCAAGCGCGCGCAGCAGACCGCGCACCAGCGTGGTCTTGCCGGCGCCAAGTTCACCGGACAGGGCAATCACCTGGCCACCGTGCACGAGGGGGGCCAGCAAGGCTCCGATCTGTTCGGTGGCGGCTTCGTCTGGCAGAAAACAGTTGATGGTGGTCATGAGCTGATTTTGGAACCTGGTATTTGGATTCTGGTTTCCGGAACCTGAATTACTGAAACCTGAATTACTGAAACCTGAATTACTGAAACCTGAATTACTGAAACCTGATTACTGAAACCTGATTTCTGGAATGGGGTTTTCCGGTGCCTGCCATGTCAGCGTCAGAACCGGCAAACCCACAGTGTACGGAATTCGGCCGACCGTTACGGCAATCCTGCCGGTCAGCCCGGCTGCAGGCCGGCACTGACGTGCGCCAGCAGATCGCTGGCCAGCAAACCCCGTTCGCCGCCACGGCTGGCAACCGCCTGATCGGCAGCCCAGGCGTGCAGCGCTGCTCCCAGCCTTGCGGCATCGAAATTCTGCCAGCCCTGACCGCGCAGTGCGGCAATCAGGCCAGCCAGGACATCGCCCATGCCGCCACTGGCCATGCCGGGATTGCCACCGCGGATCACGCTGAACCGCTCACCATCGGTGACGATGGTGCCGGCGCCTTTCAGTACCACGACGCCGCCAAATTGCCGTTGCAGTGTCCGGGCGGCGGTGAAGCGGTCGGCTTCTACCTCCGGCACGGTTATGCCCAGCAAACGGGCCGCCTCACCCGGATGCGGGGTCAGGATCGCGGGGGTCATCGCTTGGGTCGGCGGCCGCATGGCCAGCAAGTTAAGGCCATCGGCATCAATCACCAACGGCTTGCCGCAGTGAAGCAGTGCATCGAGTACAGGCATTGCCCAACTGGCCGTGCCAAGCCCGGGGCCCACCACAACGACATCGGCACGATGGGTCAGCGCCGCCATGTCGTGCAGGTCCGGCACCGGTGCGAACCCACGGACCATCAGCTCCGGACGCGCTGCGACCAGGCCGCCAACATAATCCTGATGACAGTAAACACTTACCAACCCGGCACCGGTCCGCAGCGCCGCTTCACCGGCCAACCGGGCCGCGCCACCAAAACCAGGGCTGCCGCCCACCACCAGCACATGTCCCTGCTCGCCCTTGTGACTGGCCCGGCGCCGCACTGGCAACTCGCGGCGCAAATCGGCCAGTGCCAGCCACTCGCCCGGCTGGGCCGGTTTCAGCCGTGCCGCGGGCAGGTCGAGCTGGCACAGTTCCAGTTGGCCAACCGTTTCAACCGCGCGACCGGTGACCAGACCGGGTTTCAGGGCAATGAAACAGGCGGTGACACTGGCATGAACGGCAACACTGGCGCCGTTGCCGGTATCGGCTTCGAGACCGGACGGAAGATCGAGCGCCAGCACCGGCTTGTGGCTGGCGTTGATCGCCGCGATGACTGTTGCGGCGGCCGCATTCGGCTTGCCGTGCAAGCCGATGCCGAACAGCGCATCGACAATCACCTCGCAATCGATGAGCGCGGCGGGCGCAAACGGCAACGGTTTCACCGGCAGGGTGGCCAGGGCATCGGCGGCATCACCTTCGCTGTGCAGTTCGCCCGGCAGCTGCAACACCTGCACGGTCAGGCCGGCGTCATGGGCAAGCCGGGCCAGCACATAACCATCGCCGGCATTGTTGCCGCGACCGCAAACCACGGCGATTCGACGGGCGTTGGGCCAGTGCTGGCGCAAGCAGGCAAAGGCGGCGGCACCGGCGCGCGCCATCAGGGTGCCGGTCGGAATACCGTCTTGGCGGGCGAGCTCTTGCTCCAGCGACCGAACGGCTGCCGCTGCCAGCACCGGCAAGCCGGCCGGGTAAGTCAGCGCGGGAACCGTCATGGCAGCAACGGTAAGGCCAAACTTGGCAACGGGCGCGACGGGTGCACCCTGCGGGAGCACACTTTGGTCACGGCGTCAGCTTCAGGAAATGGTGGCGGTAGTGCTTGAGTTCGTCGATCGACTCGCGGATATCTTCCAGCGCGGTGTGGCTGTTTTTCTTGACCAGCGTGGTCAGCACGTCCGGCCGCCAGCGCCGC
Source organism: Permianibacter sp. (assembly GCA_041914645.1). Classification (GTDB taxonomy): domain Bacteria; phylum Pseudomonadota; class Gammaproteobacteria; order Enterobacterales; family Permianibacteraceae; genus Permianibacter. Next base: position 133,913 of record JAYSCY010000006.1, on the reverse strand, counting down.
GCCAACTCCTTGAGCGTGCTGACGTCGAGATTGCGGTAGTGGAAATAGGCTTCCAGCTCCGGCATGTGCCGCGCCAGAAACCGGCGGTCCTGACAAATGGAGTTGCCGCAGATCGGTGATTTGCCTTTCGGCACCCACTGCTCCAGAAACGCGATGGTCAGCTTCTCGGCATCGACCTCGGTGACGCTGCTGTCACGGACCCGCTTGATAAGGCCGGAACCGCCATGGGTGTTCTGGTTCCATTCGTCCATCGCGGCCAGCACCTGCTCGCTCTGGTAGATGGCCAGCACCGGCCCTTCGGCCAACACGTTCAGATCCTTGTCGGTGACGATGGTGGCGATCTCGATGATGCGATCGGCCAGCGGCTCAAGACCGGTCATTTCCAGATCGATCCAAATCAGGTTGTCGTTATTGATCGACGGGTTTTGGTAGGTCTGAGCGTGAGCAGTCATGGGCCTCTCCGGGCATCCGGGCTACAATGCAGACCCCGATTCTAGCACCGGGCACCCGCCCGGCCATGATCGTCATCAGCTTTCAGGTCCGCCCATGTCAAATCCCCTGTTGCAGGAAACCTGTCAAAGCGGCGTGCCGCCACGCCTTGCCACCACCGACCTGAGCCAACTGCTGACGCTGTTGCCGCATTGGCAGGTGGCCGGTGAACCGGCCGAGCTGCGCCGCGAATTCCGCTTCAAGAACTATTACCACGTGATGAGCTTCGTCAATGCGATTGCCTGGATCGCCAACAAGGAAGGCCATCATCCGGATCTGGAAGTCAGCTACGGCCGCGTGCTCGTTCGCTACAGCACCCACGATGCCGGCGGCCTGAGCCGCAATGATTTCATCTGCGCCGCCAAAATCGACGCGCTGCTCGCTGTCGGCAACGTCGGCCCCGTTCTTGTATGAAGATTGGCAGGAAGAGCGGCATGAGCACGACCAAAACGTCTGGCAAGCGCGCGATGCCGATGCGGACCGTCTGCTGATGGCGAAGGAAATCCGCACCACCAGCCGGGATCGCAAAGCCGGGCGCAGTGATCAGCGCAAACGTGATCTGTTCTCGAAAGCGGTTGACCAGCCGCCACTGTTTCCCGGTCTCATCATCAGCAGGTTTGGCCAGCAGGCCGATGTCCGCGCCGACGATGGCCGGACGTTTCGCTGCCACCTGCGCCAGCACCTGAAAAGCGCCGCCGTCGGCGACAGGGTTGAATGGTACGAAGACAGCGAAAACAGCGCCGTGGTGGTCAACCTGCTGCCGCGGCATTCCCAGCTGGAACGACCCAACCCCTACGAAGGCATCAAGATCATCGCCGCCAACGTCGATCACCTGATCGTGGTGGTGGCACCGGCGCCAACCCTGTCGGAAGTGTTGCTTGACCGCTATCTGGTGGCGGGTGAAATCACCGGCATTCCGGTCACCATCGTGCTGAACAAAACCGATCTGCTTGACGACGCAGCCCGCGCAGAACTGGATCGCCGTTTGCAACTCTATCGCGATCTGGGCTATCCGGTATTTGCCATCAGTACCCGCCGCAGCGATGGCATTGCCGATCTGCGCGCCCACATGCGCGATGGCTGCAGTGTCATTGTCGGTCAGAGCGGTGTTGGCAAATCCAGTTTGATCAATGCGCTGCTGCCCGACGCCGAGTCCGATGTCGGCGCGATCTCGGATGCGTCCGAACTGGGTCAACATACGACCAGTGCATCGCTCATGCACTTCCTGCCGGAAGGTGGCCAGCTGATTGACTCGCCGGGCACCCGCGAGTTCGGTCTGTGGCATCTTGACCGCACGCAAGTTCAACGTGGATTTCGCGACATTCAGCGCCTGGCCGGTCACTGCAAGTTCCGTAACTGCGTTCATGAACAGGAACCGGGCTGCGCGGTTCGCGCCGCCGTCATCAGCGGCGAACTGGCTGCCAGCCGCTGGCAGAGCTATCAGGCCATCCTGCAAAGCCAAGCCGACTGACGATCCACCGAACCCAACTCATTTAGCCAAAACCTGTTGTCCATTTGCGCTGGCGCAAACTGTCCATGCTCGCCCTGACAGACAATAGCCACAGTTCTGATGTGCCTTTGATTTTAATCAAAACTGTGTAGGAGTTTGTCATGCGTTTGCTCAAGAAATCCCTGTTCGTGGCCGCACTCGCCGCCGGATCGGCCGTTCATGCCGAGGACAATCAGTGGTTGGTGCGCATTCGCGCGCTGAACCTTGCCATGGACTCGCAGTCGAGCGGCGAAGTGCTGCCGGCCGATGCCATCAGCGTCAGCGACAAGGTGATCCCCGATTTCAACATCAGCTACTTCTTCAATTCGAACTGGGCTGCCGAGCTGGTGCTGACCTATCCGCAGGAGCATGACGTGGAAGTGGCCGGGTTGGGTGAAATCGGCACGTTCAAGCATTTGCCACCGACGTTCACCGTCGCTTACCACTTCAACGACGGCGGCGCATTCCGGCCGTATGTCGGCGCCGGCTTCAACTACACCGTGTTCTCGGACGAAGAGATGTCTGTTGCCGGTCTGCCGGTAACACTCGACAACGACAGTTTTGGCGAAGCCTACCGGCTTGGTTTCGATTGGTCGTTCGGTGACAACATGGTGCTGAACCTTGACGTCAAAAAAATCATGATCGGTAGCGACGTCTATCTGAATGGCGCGAAAATCAGCACGTTGGATGTTGACCCGCTGGCCGTCGGCGTCGGTGTTGGCTGGTTCTTCTGATCCTGCAGCACACCAAAAAAAGAGGGCCGTTCCCCGCATCGGGAAACGGCCCTTTTTGTTTGTTGCGGTACCGTATTTTCGGCGTAGCTCGGCGCCAAACGTACGGCTCAGGCGTATTACTTGTTCAATTCTTTCCGTCGAGTATCGGCATTCTGATGCAATTCAAAACGCCCCGTCACCCTTCCGTATGGCCTGCCCGCTTCAGCACCGACAGATCCAGAGCAAGCGCTTTCAGCGGGGTTACCCGCTCACTCATTCGGTAACGGCGCCGGCAAATTGTCCGTAGCCGGCGCCGCCGGTTCGGCAGCTGGCGCATCATCAGCCGGCGGCGTTGCCCATTCGCCCAGCGCATGGCTCTTCAGCGCTTCATCGACTTTCTTTTTCAGCACGATGATGGCGATGCGCCGGTTGATCGGATCATTGGCATCGGCTTCGTTGAACAGCACCGAATCGGAGAAACCTTCGACCCGGGCGATCTGGGTTGCCGGCACACCACCTTTTACCAACGCCCGACGGGCGGCATTGGCGCGGTCGGCCGACAACTCCCAGTTGGAGTAGTCCGGCTGGTCATAAAACAAGGTGCCGTCGGTATGGCCGGTGATCGAAATCCGGTTTGGTACCGTCGCAATCAGCTTGGCCAGATTCTGCAAAATGGCGATCGAGTAGTACTGCATCTGGGCACTGCCGGAATCGAACATCGGCCGCTTGTCTTTGTCGACAATTTGGATGCGCAGGCCTTCCGGGGTGATGTCGATCAGCACCTGGTCCTTGTAATCGGTGAAGGCCATGTTGCTGTCGATCATCTCCATCATTTCCTGCTTCAGCGCCTCCAGCTGTGCCTTTTCTTCCTCTTCAAGTTTTTTCTGTGCAGCAAGCTCATCGTCCGGCCCTTCCTGTTCGGTTTCGGCCAGCGCGCCGGGCGCGATCACTTCCGGCGTGTCAGAAGCGGTTGGCAACTTCGGCTCGCCCAGATCGACCAGGGAGGCGTTGGCGCCACCTTCACCAATCAATGTGCCACCCGGATCGGTGAAATATTTCGAGATGGCCCCCTTCTGCTCCTTGGTGGTACTGCCAAGCAACCAGAGCAGCAGAAAAAACGCCATCATCGCGGTGACAAAGTCGGCAAACGCCACTTTCCAGGCGCCACCGTGGGCACCACCATGGCCTTTGTTGACCTTCTTGATAATAAGGGGCTGTTTGCCGTCGTCAGCCATTGCTCAGCATTCCTGCGCCGAAGTGCCGAAAACGAGTGTCTGTAAACGATTCATCAGCTACCACGCACCCGTTTTTCCAGCTCGACAAAACTCGGCCGAACGGTGCTGTACAGCACTTTGCGACCAAATTCGACGGCGATTTGCGGTGGTGCACCGCTGACACAGGCCAGCAGGGACACTTTGATGCATTCGTAGAACTTGCCTTCTTCCCGCACCCGATGCTCCATCTGGGTCGACATCGGGCCAACAAAACCGTAAGCCAGCAGAATACCGAGGAAGGTCCCGACCAGCGCCGCCCCGACGTGGTGGCCCAGCACTTCCGGCGGACCACCAAGGCTGCCCATGGTGATCACGATGCCCATGACCGCCGCGACGATACCGAAACCGGGCAGACCGTTTTCGACTTTGGCCAGCGCACCAGAAGGCAGCAAGGCTTCGGAATGATGGGTTTCCAGCTCGGCATCCATCAATGCCTCAAGCTCGTGTGCGGCCATGTCGCCAACTACCATCAACCGCAGGTAATCGCAGATAAACTCCATCACATGATGATCTTTGGTAATGAGTTTGTATTTGCTGAACACCGCACTGGCTTTCGGGTCCTCGATATCGGCCTCGATGGCGATCAGGCCTTCCTTACGGATTTTCTGGAAAATGTCGTACAGGCAGGCCAACAGCTCCATGTACAGGGTCTTGTTGTACGGGGTGCCGCCGAGCAGGCCGATGGAGCTCTTGATAGTGGTGGTGACCACGCTCATCGGATTGGAAATGAAAAACGCACCAAATGCGGCACCGCAAATGGTCAGCACTTCAAACGGCTGCCAAAGCGCCAGCAAATCACCGCCCGACAGCAGATAGCCGGCAATCACTGCAGCCCAGACAATCAGGGCACCAACGATCAGGTTCATGAATGTTCCACGAATAGTGTCTTGGCCGGCGGCTCACCCGCCGACCCGTCCCCAAGAATAGTGCATGTAGCGATTACGCCAAGTCGAAACGGTTCGCGCGCCGGGTTCTATACTTGGAGCCTGATCCCCCAGGCCCCCACGCCATCATGACTGCACACGATGACCGTCGCCGCTTCCACCGGGTCGATTTCCTGACCGGGGCAGTGCTGAGCGATGCCAACGGCAAGGTGCCTTGCGACGTCCATGATCTGTCACTGCACGGCGCACTGGTGGCCATCGCCGCCGAGTACCGCGACGTCAGCCTGATGACGCCACTGACCCTTGATATCGCCCTCGACAACGAACAGCACATCCGCATGCAGGTGCGCATCGCCCACGAGCGCGAAGGCGTTTATGGCCTCGAATGCGACAACATCGACGTCGACAGCATCACCCACCTGCGCCGGCTGGTGGAACTGAATCTTGGCGACAGCACCGTGCTGGATCGGGAACTGCCCGCGCTGCTGCCCTGACTCACCCGCGCTCACTCAAATGCTGCCGCCAGCGCCTCGGCCAGTGTCTTGACCGCCTGTACCGCCATGCCCGGGATCTCGGCGCGTGGCGCGTTGGCATACGGCACGATCGCCCGCTTGAAACCATGCTTGGCTGCTTCCTTGAGCCGGTCCTGGCCGTTCGGCACCGGCCGCAACTCCCCGGCCAGCCCCACTTCGCCAAAACTGAGCAGGCCCGGATCGAGCGGCCGGTTGCGCAAGCTGGACAACACCGCCAGCAGCTGCGGCAGATCGGCGCCGGTCTCCAGCACCCGGACGCCGCCGACCACATTCAGGAACACGTCCTGATCATAGGTGATGACCCCGCCATGCCGGTGCAGCACTGCCAGCAGCATGGCCAACCGGTTGCCATCGAGACCGACCGCGACCCGACGTGGGTTGCCGGCCTTGGTTTCATCAACCAGCGCCTGCACCTCGACCAGCAACGGCCGGGTGCCTTCCCAGGTGGCCGTCACCAGCGAGCCGGCCACCGGCTCACTGCTGCGCGACAGGAAGATCGCCGACGGGTTTTTCACCTCTTTCAGGCCTGCCTCGGTCATGGCGAACACGCCGAGCTCGTTGACCGCGCCAAAACGGTTCTTGACCGCCCGCACCAGCCGGAACCGGCCGTCGCTCTCGCCTTCGAAATACAGCACGGCATCAACCATGTGTTCGAGCACGCGCGGACCGGCCAGCGCGCCATCCTTGGTGACATGGCCAACCAGAAACAGGGCAGTGCCGGTCTGCTTGGCAAAGCGGGTCAACTGGGCGGCGCTTTCGCGCACCTGCGAAACCCCGCCGGGTGCGCTCTGCAGTTGTTCGGTGTACAGCGTCTGCACCGAGTCGACCACCATCACCTGCGGCTTCTCTTTTTCGGCGGTGGCAATGATGCGTTCGACCTGAGTTTCGGCCAGCAACGCCAGCGGCGAATCACCGAGCCCGAGCCGCTGCGCCCGCAACGACACCTGCTCCAGCGACTCTTCGCCGGTCACATAGAGTGCCGGCCGGGTCTGCGCCAGCAGGCACAGGGTCTGGGTCAGCAGGGTCGATTTGCCGATGCCAGGGTCGCCGCCGAGCAACACTACCGAGCCCGGCACCAGGCCACCGCCAAGCACCCGGTCGAGCTCGCCGGCGCCGGTTGGCCAACGCTCAATCTGGCCAGGGGCCACGGCGGTCAGCCGGGTTACCGCCGACGCGCTGCCGGTGTAACCACCAAAACGGCCACCGCGGCTGGCAGGCGCCGCCTCCAGCTGTTCGCTGAGGGTGTTCCAGGCACCACAATCGCCGCATTGGCCGGCCCATTTGCTGCTGATTGCGCCGCAGGCAGCGCAGGCATACACGGTTTTATTTTTTGCCATCGTGGCCGATAACCTGAGTCCGGAAGCAAAGCCTGTCAGTTCAGGCCCGCGGGACCGGCATTATGACGGTAGCTGCCAGAGGGCTACCATCCGTGCAATGATCACTCCTGTCAGTACGGCGAGCGCAGACGTTGGTTAGTCTCCGTCGCCAGAGCGAGCCCGACACTCGCACCAGGGCAACGACCACGAGACTGTTTGATGGCGGAAATAAAACCGACGACGAAAAAACCGGTCATCGATTCGCTCGAAGCCCGCCGGCTGAACCAGCCTTGCCTGCGCACCATCGATCTGCGCCCCCAGCGTGGCAAGCGCTGCCGCGCCTACCCGCATGGCGGCCGCACCCATTGGCTCGACGCCGCCGCCGAAGCCGCATTTGAGCAGGCGCTGGCCGAGTTTCAGGGCCGCTATACCATCGGCGTTTACGAACGCGCCGTCGAGAGTGATCCGGACGCCGCCCCGGTGTCCGGCAGCAGCAGTCGCGAACTGACCATGCTGACCGACGACGCCATTCGCCGGATTCCGTTTGGCTACCGGCCACACCGGCACGAATCACGGCTCAATTTTGTTTCCGCAGTGACGCTGGAGATTGACAGCGGCACCCGGCTCGGGGAAAAACTGCCGGGCAAAACGGCGGATTTGTCCTTGCTGGGCGTCCGCATCCAGATCAGCGCCGAGCACGACATTCCCGCACAAACCAAGCTGTTGCTGCATTACGACGAACTGCAGCAGCGCGCCGGCGAAGCCCTGGGCAGCATCGCCTATCTGGTGATTGGCAGTGACCGCGAAGGCGACAAGAAGCTGCTGCGATTGAAGCGTTTGATGCGCGCCACCGAGCATGCCTTCGACAGCTTCGTACCCGGCTTCATCGAGCAGCAGCTGACCCGCTACAAGATGGAACTGAAAGACGCGCTGCCTGCAACCTATGCGCGCCTGTATGAGCGGTTGTACAGCCAGCATCTGCATTTCGCCGAAAGCTTTTATGCCCTTGATGGCGAGCAGCCCGAATTGCTGTTGGTCACCACTGCCGCCGAATGGCAAAGACAGCATGCCCTGACCGAGTTGCCGGCACTTGCCGCCCGGCTTGCCGCCAACATCCACAGCGCCGACTGGCTGAAACACACCGAACCACGCGCGGTCACCGGCCTGCATTACTGGCTGCGTCACGACCGCGGTGACTACCTGCTGCCACTGGCCGCCATCAATACTGCCCGACGCCCTGACTGGCAGCGACTGGCCGAACACGCGGTGCTGATGTTCGGCTGCGGTCAGGTACAGCCCGCACTGGATGCCGCCAGCATCAGTCAGGCACTGGAAATGCTGCCCGATGAACTGGCACCGGTGGTGCTGCAATGGCAGCAGCGCCTGCAACGACTGCGCTATTCGCTGGCGCTGGTGCCGTTGGCGCCCTTGCCGCCGCCCTGCCGGCAACCGGTGCCGGACTGGCTGCGTGAATTCGCGTTGGTACCGGATCGGCTGGAAGCGCGGCCGGAACCGGCCCCGTTGACCGCCACCGGCGTCCGCGGCGCCCGCAGCCAGGAACGGTTCCGTTACAGCACACCGACGCTGCTCCTGACGGAAACCGGCGACGAACTGGCCGGCGAATCGGTGGATTTTTCCATCAACGGGTTGGCGCTGGATCTGCAGGTCGATGCGACGCTACAACCACGCGATATTGTCCGGGTCAGTTTTCCGGTGCTGCAGCAAAAGGTGAAGGACCCCAGCGAGCTGACCGATCAATCGTATCGGGTCGTGCGCCAGCTCGGTCGTCACCTGACCCTGGAGCGCGACTACCGGGTAGTGGGTCACCGCGCGGCGCGCTTTTTTGCCCACATCATTCAACAGAATCGCGGCCGGCTGCCCACCTGCCATGCGGAACGGCGGGAAACCGCTGAAGCGCTGCTGTCGGAACAGTTGGTGGTCCGCAGCATGCTCGGCTGCCCGCTGTTCCTGGCCCGCGACAGTGACAAGCGACCAACGCTGCTGGCCATCGGGCACCGCGACGGTGCCGGGCTGCCGGCGCCATTTGCCGGCGAGCATGGCCCGTTGCTGTTGTCGGCACTGGCCGATCTGCCGGTCATGTACGACCTGCTGTCCGGTTACTGCGATGCCGTTGGCCACGTCGAGAAACCGGTTTATCGCCAGCTGCTGTTAACCACCGCCGCCAACGGTGGCCCGCGCTGGCAAGTGCAGCCACTGCCAACGTCCGGCACCAGTCCTGTTCCGGAGCTGGCGACCGGCACCCGGCTGTTTGTGTTGGTGCTGACGCCGGTGCCTGCGTTGCCGCCGCGCGAAATCAGCGATGCGCTGCAGCCGATTCTCGGTCACTCCAAGCATCGGGCCATGGCATTTCGGACCGAACTGAGTCAGCTGGTCGGGGTCGGTTCGCTATTTGAGATCACCACTCCGGTGCAGGCAGCGCTAGCCGCCCGAGGTTGACACCTGGCAATACTGCTTGCAGCAGCAACGCCGTCATCCTTGACCGCTGTCATGCGCCGGCCCGGTTCGCGGTGTACGATAGCGACATTGCAAATTTTTCGGACGCGCGCTGTCCCTGCCGGTTGCTTCCCGGTGCTGACACCCGCCTAGTGATACGCCATGTGGCATCCCGATTCCTGGCACAGCTTGCCGCTGCGCCAGAGTGCGCGTTATCCCGATCCGGGCGCGCTCGCTGCCGTCACCGAACAGCTGCGCCGCTTGCCGCCGCTGGTTACCCAAACCGAAATCACCAGTCTGCAGAGTCAGCTCGCCGACGCGGCCGCCGGCCGCCGGTTTCTGCTGCAAGGCGGCGACTGCGCCGAGCGCTTTGTCGATTGCACCAGCGAGCGCATCACGGCCAAGATGAAAATCCTGCTGCAGATGAGTCTGGTGCTGCGGCACGGCCTGCAAGTTCCCATCATCCGGGTCGGCCGCATTGCCGGCCAGTACGCCAAACCGCGCAGCGACGACGACGAAACCCGCGACGGCCTCACGTTGCCCAGCTATCGCGGAGATTTGATCAACGATGCCGCCTTCACCGCCACCGCCCGTACCCCGGACCCACAGCGGCTGTTGACCGGCTACACCTATGCCTCGCTGACGCTGAATTACCTGCGCGCACTGGCTGAAAACGGCTATGCCGAACTGGCCGATGCCGAGCACTGGAATCTGGACTTCATGTTGAACAGTCCTCTGGCCGGTAGCCCGCAACTGACCGAATACCGACACATCGTCGAAGCCGCACAAGATGGGGTCAGAGTCGAGTTTATCCGTAACAAAATCGACGCTGACCCCAGCTTGTGCCGCGAGCGAAGCGAGGTCTTCACCTGTCACGAAGCCCTGCACCTGCATTACGAATCGGCGCTGACCCGGCGCGCCGCCGATCCTGCCGGGCGCTGGTACAACTTCTCGACCCATCTGCCCTGGGTTGGCATGCGCACCGCCGATCTGCACAGCGCTCATGTCGAGTACCTGCGCGGTATCGCCAACCCGATTGCGGTCAAGGTTGGCCCCGGCATGACGGCCGATGCCTTGCGGGCATTGGCCGAACGGCTGAACCCCGATCGTATTCCCGGCCGGCTGACGCTGATCCACCGGTTCGGTGTTCACCGTATAGCTGACCATCTGCCGGGTTTGGTCGCTGCCATGCAAGGCGAAGCGCAGCCGGTGCTGTGGTGCTGCGACCCGATGCACGGCAACACCCAATTGACCACGCAAGGGCTGAAAACCCGCCACTTCGACGACATTCTCGGCGAACTGAGCCAAGCCTTTGCCATTCACCGCCAGTTGCAGTCGGTGCTGGGCGGCGTCCATTTTGAATTGACCGGGGAAGCGGTGACCGAGTGCATCGGAGGCGCCCGCGGCTTGGCGGCCGACGATCTTGAACGGGCCTACCAGAGCCTGGTCGACCCGCGACTGAACGGAGAACAGGCCCTGGAAATGGCACTTGCCATCGTCCGGCTGCAGCGGACCGAGGCCGTTCCGGCGGTCCACCAAGGCAACAGCGCACAATCCGGCCGGTAATTTTGCCGACCAGCTATCCTGTTGTTGTCACAGTCCGCGGTTACAATAGCCAGTGCCATCGGTGCAGCGAGGGTCAAATACCCGCCTGCTGTCGGGTGGACTGGAGTTTGAGAGGTCTTGTCGCGGTCGGTGTGCCGTTGACAAGGGAGTCTGAACACCGACTCAAGCAAGGAGTGAACCGTCATGAATCGTGTTGTGGTGTTGGCCTTTCTGGCCATAGCAGGTGTTGGCCAAGCCAGCGACCAGCTGTGTCAGTCGCCTGCCCCTGGCGACCAGCAGGCCCCGCACAGTGGCGCCCCCTGCCCGGACGCCAAGACTGACCCTTGCGACAAGCAGCAGGTTCAGGACGTCAGCTGGTTTGACTGGGCGTTGGGTTCGCACCAGATGCCAAGCCTGCACTTTGTCGATTTTCTCGAGTTGTTTGGTCGCTAGCACGCAGGACAATTCGATCCAGCCGGCCTTTTGGCCGGCTTTTTTCTGCCTGCTGGTTTTTCCGACGGTTGGTTTTGCCGCCTGTTGCTGCAGGCCACCGATACATTCCCGATCGATGTCGTGGCCAAATCGGCGACAATGATCACCATGCCATCTGCTTTTTTAGCCTTGCCGAGGAGCTGCCGATGTCCGAGCCCTTATCGAATGCAAAATCTGAAGCCGTGTCTGAACCAACCACCCCGTCCACGCCTGCCGATGTATCGCCCGACGGCGCGCCAGCCGAAATGCGTCCCGGCATGTTGAGCCTGCTGCAGAGCGTTGCGGCAGCGGCGTTTGGCGTACAAAGCGAGAAAAAACGTCAGCAGGACTTCCAGCACGGCAAGCCAGGCGATTACATCGCACTCGGCGTGATCTTCGTGGTCGTGTTCATCGTGACGCTGATTGTGATCGTCAACATGGTGCTGAGCAGCGCCGGGAAATAGCCAGCTTTGTGCACTGAGCGACACTCAACCTGAGGAACTCGCTTGCCTTGAGAGACGCCTGCTGTCCCTGAAGGCGGCCCTGTTTATTCCAGACAACCTTGGGCATGCCTCCCATCCCCGGGGGCCGTCTGGATTGTTCGCGACAATCCAGACACACCTGCTATCCCTGCAGGCGGCCTCGTTTGCTCCAGACGAACGAGGGCATACCTCCCCTCCCTGGGAGGCAAAAAAAACCCCGGTGGCATGACGCCGACCGGGGCTTCGAGAAGTGGGGAGATCCCGCAGACTGTCAAAACTTCATACCGCCGATTCGCTCCGTGAACCGGCTGCGGACAAGTACCTGCAGTACCTGTCCGCAATACATCCACTACTACATCAACTGCGGCATTCTGAAAAACTGCATCCTGAAATCAGGCAGCTTTGCTGGCCTTGGCCGGCTTGGCAGCACCTACGTCCGGAAACGCGGCAACCGGGAAACGCTCGGCAACAAAGCCAGTGATTTCCTTGCGGTTTTCTTCAATCAGCGCGCCAAACTTGCTGGCGTCTTCGCTGACTTTGGCCTGCAGCGCCTGCAGCACTTCCAACTGCTGGCTGGCCAGCGTCTTCAGTTGCTCGGCATCACCGACCTTGGCAGCCGATTGCAGCTGCTTGAGACCGATGGCGGCATACGCGTTGAAGCTTTCAAGTTGGGCCTGGCCCAGCTTTTCCGCCTGACGCAACACCAGCTGGTTAAACTCCACCACCGGCTGGTAGAACGAACGGCCTTGTTCGTTGATCGAGTTGAACAGATTGTTCCACATGGCATTGCCTCCTATTGGCAGTTTGCTGCAATGCAGCATAGCGAGTCAGATGTTGCAATGCAACAATAATCTGCGACCATGACAATCTGACGACCATCGCCAGCCCGGAGCTGCCCGGCTGGCGCGCCCCCTCCCACTTAGTCACGAGACATGAGGCAAGGAGAACCCAATGAGTACCGCTGCCCCCCAACCTGGCCTGAACCCCAACCCGAATCTGGCCGCCGAACAGGCCGAACTGATGGGCCGTATCACCAAGGCCTGGCAGCAGTTGATCGGCCTCTATGCCCAGGGCGGTGCCGATTTCAGCCAGGACATGGCCCGGCTCGCCGCCATCTGGGCGCGCTGCTTTCAGGAAAGCTGGGCGCTGTGGCAGGCCCGTGGTCCGCAGCATCCCAGCCTGCAGCCTTTGGCCGACCCGGCCGCGCTACAGCAACAATTGGCCACCCGGCTGAGCCAGGCCGGCAGTACGCCGAGCAATGACAAGCGCTTCAAGAGCGAAAACTGGAATCAGGGCTACTACGCGCTGCTGCGCGAAACCTACCTGATGTACGCCGAACAGATGTTCAAGACCCTGCAGCCACAGAATGTCAGCGAACGCGAACAGACCGAAGCGCTGCGCTTTTTCACCCGGCAAGCCATTAACGCCTTCAGCCCGAGCAACTTTCCGCTGACCAATCCGGATGTCTGGGCCGAAGCGCAGCGCACCAGCGGCTTGAGCCTGCTGCGCGGTGTTGCCAACTATCTGGAAGACACCGTTCGTGGCGGTGGTCGACTGAACATCAAGATGACCGACCTCGACGCCTTCACCCCCGGCGTCAATGTCGCGGCCACGCCCGGCGCTGTTGTCTTCCAGAACGACCTGATACAGCTGCTGCAGTTCAATCCGAGCACGGACAAGGTTTACAAGCGGCCGTTGCTGATCATTCCGCCGTGGATCAACAAGTTCTACATCCTCGATCTGCGCCCGCAGAACTCGCTGGTGCGCTGGGCGGTCGAACAAGGCCACACCGTGTTCGTGATCTCCTGGGTCAATCCCGGCGCCGCGCACAAAGACAAAGGCTTTGACGATTACCTGCGCGAAGGCACGCTGGCAGCGATTGAAGCGGTGCAGCGACTGACCGGCGAGAAAGAACTGAACGCAATGGGCTACTGCCTCGGCGGCACCCTGCTGGCCAGCACGCTCGCCTACTTTTCTGCCCAGCCGAAGAAAAAGAATCCGATTGCCCGCGCCACCTATATGGCAACGCTGATCGATTTCTCCGAACCGGGTGAAATCGGCGCCTATATCGACGAACAGCAACTGGATCTGCTCGACGCCCAGATGCAGAAAGAAGGCGTGTTCAACGGCCGCAACATGGCAACCGCGTTCAACTCCCTGCGTGAAAACGATTTGATCTGGAGTTACTGGATCAACAACTACCTGCTCGGCAAAACCCCGATGGCGTTCGATCTGCTGTACTGGAATTGCGACGCCACCAACCTGCCGAGCAAGATGCACAGCTTCTACCTGCGCAACATGTACCTGCACAATCGCTTCAAGGATCCGGACGGCATCACCCTGCTTGATACCCCGATCGACATCCGCAAGATCAAGACCCCGGCGTACTTCCTGTCCACCGAACAAGATCACATCGCCCTCTGGACGGCGACCTATAAAGGCGCTCGCTTGCACAGCGGCCCGGTCCGCTTCGTGCTCGGCGGCTCCGGCCATATCGCTGGCGTGATCAATCAAGATGGCAGCGAGAAGTACGGCTATCAGACCAACGACGACTTGCCGGAAGATCCGCTGCTCTGGCAAGCCGAAGCCACCCAGCATCCGGGCTCATGGTGGCGCGACTGGCACAACTGGGTCACGCAGGATGACAAGCAGAGCGAACCGGCGCGGGCGATCAAGGAAGCAATCGAACCGGCACCGGGCAGTTATGTGAAGGTGAAAGTGTGATCGGATTATCCCGGCGCATCGCGTAATTCACTACCCCCTCCCAGCCTCCCCCTTCACAAGGAGAGGAGTTTTTGTTCCCTCCCCTGTCAGGGGGAGGGTTAGGGTGGGGGCCTGTACGAGACGCGTCCTGCTACGTTGACCTACCGCCACTCACTCAAATCAATCACCAAGCGCTCCAGATGCGCATCATCTTCCGGCCGCATCAGCTCGATGCCATGCTCACTGAGCGCGGCACGCGCACTACTGACTCGACCACGATTTTTGCCATTCGCCGCCGCAATGGCGGCATTGACAATGGTGATGTGTTGGACGTTGTTCGGATTGAAGCGGCTGGACAATTCGGCCATGGCAATTCTCCCAACATAGGTAGGACCATGGCTATAACGCACCAAGATGACAAATCCGTGTCGGTACGACTCAATACCGCGCCAACAACTCGCTGGCGTTGCTGCGGCGGGCGCCATTGCAGCTGATGAAGCGGCGGACCGGAAACGCGGTCAGCGTGGCGGATTGATACAGCTCGCGGGTGATTGGCGTATCGTGATTGGAGATCAGCACCGGCACGGTTTTGCGACGCAGCGCATCGGCGGCGGCGGCGAGATCGAACTGCTCGGTTGGGCCAAAGGCGCTGCGAGCATAGGCGGTGAAGCTGGCGGTGGCCGTCAACGGCACATACGGCGGGTCGCAGTAGACGACATCGTTCTTCTTGGCCATTTTCATCACGCTGCGAAAGTCGGCGCAGACAAATTCGGCACGCTGACTTTTATGATGAAACGCACGCATCTCGTCGGCCGGAAAATATGGCGCCTTGAACCGGCCAAACGGCACATTGAAACCACCGTCGCTGTTGTAGCGGCAAAGTCCGTTGTAGCCATGCCGGTTCAGGTACAGAAACAGCGCGGCTTTCTCGCGCCGATCTTTTTCCTTGCTGGCTTTTTCCAGACAGGGCCCGAGCTTGTTGAATTTTTCCCGCAGCGCGTAGTAACGCTCGGCAGAGTTGTTTTTGGCCGTAAACCAGCGCTGCGCGTACTCGATGAAGTCTTCACCCTGCACTTGCAAAGTCTGATACAGGCCAATCAGATCCGGGTTGATGTCGGCGAGTCGGTAGGTATCGAACTCGGTGTTAAGGAACACAGCGCCGGAGCCGACAAACGGCTCGAGCAAGCGCTTGCCCGGTGGCAATGCCAGCAGGATATGGGGCAGCACGCGGAACTTGCCGCCGGCCCATTTCAGGAACGGCCGCTGCTTCGGTGCCGGCGCGGTTTTGGCGCCGGGCCCAGCAGCCGGATTGGCAACAGCAAGACGGACAGCGGACACGAGCACAGGCAGCCGAGTAGGACAGGAACGGCGGCAGTGTAAGGTAGTTGATCGGGAAATTCAGCAACGGGCCGATCAGCGGTCAGTCGGCACGGGATCAGGGTTGATCAAACTTTGATCAAACAACGTGGCGCACGGCCGACATGCTCGGGTGAAAGCACTCAGGCGCTGGCGCGAAAATCGCGGCTGGAAAAGTCAGTGACGCCAAGCATGCGCAGCCGATCGGTCAGCGAGAAGCGGGTCGGCAGGGTGGCCGTGCTGGTAACCGGACTCAGGTGCGGCTTGCTGCACATTGGACAGGGGCTGCGCAGTTGTGCTTCCGGGAACACGGTCAGGCCGGATTCGGTTGGACTTTGCAGCTCGGTGTCGGAACCGAATACGGCCTCGGCAGCACTGTCACTGGCCAGCTTGCTGCCGCCAGCGGTTTTGCTGCTGGCATCGGCGCGGCCGCTGCGGTCGCTTTCGCGGCTACCAGTCGCTTCTTCGCGCATTTGCAGGGCGAGTTGCCGGCGCGCTTCGGCAATCATGATGGTGGCGCGGGCGGCGACCTGACGATCCTGCGGCGAAGGGTCAGCCGGCGCCAAGGCGGCAGCGCGCACGGTTTCCAGCTTGCGGATGGTGGCCTGCGGGTTGTCCGGCACCGCGCTGGTGTCGATGCTGACTTCACCCGCCACCGCATAGCGGCGGCCATCCGGACCTTTCTGGTATTGCAGCACCGGCGCACCGGCGTACTGGCCACCGACGGCGGCGTGAGCCGCTTCGTGCGCCCGGACCTCGCGGTCCCGGCCTTTCAGCTCGGCGATTTGAGCCTGCGCCTGCTGCTGTTGCTGGCGCTCGCGCGGACTGGCGTTGCCGCCCTGTTGCGGATTCTGCTGGGGATTGGGGTTGCTGTTGTTGCGGCCATCGGGGTCGACCCGGGCGTTGCCGTCATTGCGCGTGGCTTGGCCGGAGACGGCATCCGGGCGCTGGCCGTCGTTGCGGCCAACCGCTTCCCGACTTTCCAGCCCTGTGCGGTTCCGATCATAATCATCGGCTTTGGCCCGCGGCCGATTATCAGCAACGGCGCCAGTCGGTTCCGGAATGACTTCAAAACGGGCATTGTCGCGCCGGATGGACTCCAGTTGCGGCTGGACCACCGGCGGCATTGAGGTGAGCGGAGCCGCAACAGGCAACATGGCGGCGGAACCGGTTCAGGCCTTGACGTCAAGCAGGCTGCCAAGCACGCGATCGGCCGTTTCGATGACCTTGGCGGACGCACCGGCTTGCAGTTCGGCCTGCTTCAGTTCCACCAATGGTTCAACGACATCCTGCTCGGGCTTGGTTGTGCCGGCCTGGGCAATCTTGAAGGACGCTTCATCAGCGCGCTGGGTCGCCCGCTGCATGCCTTGGACACCCGAGGCAAAGGCGGACGGTACCGAAGAAATTTCCATGGGCAACTCCTTACGACGACGACGTACCTGTCGAGAGTGCGGGTTCCTGTGATCGAGCTGACCACAGGCAGCGCCATTGTAGCTCGTTTTTTGACCAGAAACAGCTGCCGCCGTTCGCAAAACGGCTACCGCCGGTCTGCTCGCGACCGTTGCACCTGCTAGCCGAGCAAGGCCAGCAACTGACCGGTAAAGGCCTGTTCCGGCTGGCCACCCTGCCACGGCAATTCGGCCAGCAGCGGCGAGGGAATGTGGTCACGCAGGTAAGTGAGATTCTCGTCATAGCGATTCATGGCCGGCTGCGGCGAGTTGGCAACCCAACCCGCCAGCGGCAGCCCACGCGCCCTTATGGCCTCGACCGTCAACAGCGCATGGTTGATGCAGCCGAGCCGCATTGCCACCACCAGAATTACCGGCACATGCAGGGCCTGAACCCAATCGGCATAGCATTCGCGATCATTGAGCGGCACCAGAAAGCCACCGGCACCTTCGATCAGAAGCACGTCATCGTGGCGAGCGCGGGTCGCTTCGGTAACGCTGAGCAACCGCGCCACACCCAGCTCGACGCCGGCGTCCTGCGCGGCAATATGCGGTGCAATCGCCGGCGCCAGCGCTATCGGATTGACACTTTCATAATCCTGATCATTTTGCGCCGCCGCGCGCAGCGCGCGGGCATCTTCGTTTTGCCAACGGCCGTCAATGCGCTCGCAACCGGAGGCAACCGGTTTGAGCACCGCAACCGAACGGTTGGCCTGGCGCAGCGCCCGCGTCAAGGCGCAGGTGGCATAGGTCTTGCCGACTTCGGTGTCAGTGCCGGTGATGAAGAACGTTTTCATGCGCGCATCCCGAGCAGGCGTTCATCTGCTATCGCAAGCCTGCCATCAATTGCTGGCGAGTACGGCGACGAAAGTCGCGATGTGCGGCCCAGCGTCGTTGCATCATCGTAGCCAAAGCGGCGAGCACCTGCACTGGCCACAACGACAATCATGGCTGCTTGCGCCGAATCGGAATGTCGCTGACCGGCATCGCAAACTCGTTGGCAAGACCGGTCGGGCGCGCCCGCACTTCGGTGCCCCAGGCATGGCCGTACACCACCTCCCACGTTGCGGGCAGCGCGCCATCCGCCCGGCGAAAACCTTCGTAGGCCGCCATCATCTGCTTCAGCTGTGCCGGCGTGGTCAGTGCATGCGAGCGACCGGCATTGATGTTGTGGGCGCCAATGCCTTTCAGTTCGCGCAGCAGTGCCGGCACTTCCTTGTAAGTCAGCACCAGTTGTTCCATATCCATCACTGGATCGGCGAGCCGTGCCCGCACCATCGCATCGCCGACATCGTGCATGTCCATGAAGCGGTTGACATGAATGCGGTCATCGACCGCCGCCCACGCCGCGCGCAATTCTTTCAGGGTGTCCGGACCAAAGCTGGCGAACAACAGCAAACCGTTCGGCTTCAGCACGCGCTGAATTTCGGTGAAAGCAATCTCCGGCTTGGCAAGCCACTGGAACGCCAGATTGGAAACCATCAGATCAATGGAGCCGGTTGCAAATGGTAGCGCCTCGGCATCACCGCAGAGATACTGCTCGCGTGCGAACCAGCCTCGGCGGCGCTGCGCTTCCGCCGCCATGCCAAAGGCCAGATCGACACCAAACACCCGTGCCTTCGGATAACGCTTTTGCAGCGCGCGGGTACAGGCGCCCGTACCGGAGCCAATGTCGACGACACGCTCCGGTGCCAGCTTCATGAAATCCAGCCGCTCCAACAATCGCTTGCCAATCTCCTGCTGCAAAAAGGCATTGGCGTCGTAGCTGGTGGCAGCCGCGCTGAACGACTGGGCAATGGCGCGCTTGGCCAGAGCATAGCGATCGTTGTCATTGAAATTCGGTTTCTGCGCGTCAGCCACCAAGCCACTCCTTTACCACGGCCAGAAACTCACCCTTGTGCGACAGGAATGGCGCATGGCTGGCATGTTTGAAAATCCGGTGCGGGCTGCTCGGCAGGAGCGCTTGCACATCCGTTGCCACTTTCGCCGGTACCAGCGCATCGAGCTGACCGTACAGCCGTAGAAACGGCAAGCTGATTTCGGGCAAACGGCTGCGTATGTCGGCGTCATGCAGCAAGGCAAGACCACCGCGCAGCGCGCCGGCGGCTGGCACGCCATGGACAAACAACCGCTCTTTCAGTTGCCTCAAGTCTTCCTTCTGGGTGTCCGAGCCCATCGACGAGATCGCGATAAAGCGCAGCAGCGTCGCCTGATAGTCTTCCTCCAGCGAACGCGTGAAGGTGTCCAACACTGCAGGCTTCATGGCATGCGGCCAATCCGGCGCTTGCAGAAAGCGCGGATTGCTGCACAGCGTGATCAACTTGTTGACCCGCTGCGGCGCATCCAATGCGATTTGGCTAGCCACCAAACCACCAAGCGACCAGCCAAGGTAGTGTGCCTTCGCCGGCGCGACAGCCAACACCTGATCACGCAACAAGGCGAGGCTGTATGGCTGCGCCGGCGCGGTGCTGCGGCCGAAACCGGGCAGATCGACAAAAGTCACCCGAAACTGGCCGGTCAACTCGTCACGAATCAAATCAAAAATACCGGAATGCAGGCCCCAGCCGTGCAACAGCACAAGCTCGGGCCCCTGCCCTACGGTTTCAGCAAACAGCAACGGCATGTCATTCTCGCAAAAAAAGTACAGCGGATTCCCCGCGACTACAGTTCGGACTGCTCCAGCAATTCCGCCAACACATCAACCAGATCGCGGATATCGCCTTCGTCGTGTGCGGCACTGAGCGTGATACGGAGTCTGGCGGTGTTGGGTGGCACCGTTGGTGGCCGGATGGCACTGACCAGAAAGCCACGCGCCTCCAACGCCTTGCTGAGCGCCAACGCTTTGCCGGCATCGCCGATCAATAGCGGCTGAATCGCGGTGTCGGACGGCATCAGGTTCAGCTCACGGGCGCGGGCACAGGCCTTGAACAGCGCGATATGCTGACGCAGCTGCTCGCGTCGCCAGCTTTCCGTATCGAGCAGTTTTATGCTGGCGCGGGTCGCCGCGGCAACGGCAGCGGGCATCGCGGTGGTATAGATGTAGGGTCGGGAAAACTGGATCAGGTACTCGATCAAGTCGCGACTGCCGGCAACGAAAGCGCCGAACGTGCCGATTGCCTTGCCGAGTGTCGCCATGTAGATCGGCACTTGCTCGGCATTCAATTGGAAATGCTCCAGCGCGCCAGCCCCGCGCTCGCCGAGCACGCCAAAGCCGTGAGCATCATCGACCATCAGCCAGGCGGATTGCTCGCTACAGACACGCGCCAGATCCGGCAGCGGTGCGCAATCGCCATCCATGCTGAACACGGCATCGGTGACGACCAGCTTGTGCGCTGCCAGCGAACCACTGAGCTTGTCGTTCAGCACATCGACATTGTTATGCAAGTACCGCTGAAAGTGGGCGCCGGAGGCCAAGCCGCCATCGAGCAGGGACGCATGGTTGAGCTTGTCTTCGAATACGGCATCGCCTTCGCCGACCAGCGCCGTGATGATGCCGAGGTTGGCCATGAACCCGGTGGAAAATCCCAGCGCCGCTTCGCGACCGGTGAACGCCGCCAATTCTTCTTCCAGCGCCTCGTGCTCGCGGCTGTGACCGGTAATGAGATGCGAGGCACCGCTGCCCAGCCCATATTTGTCGAGCGCGGCTTTGGCGGCCGCGATCACGGCCGGATGGTTGCTGTGGCCAAGGTAGTCGTTGCTGCTGAAGTTGTGCAGTTCGCGGGCGCCGAGCCGGACCTTGACGCCCGTAGGCGAATCGATGATGCGGCGAACGCGCAACAGATCGTTTTGCCGGCGCTCGGTCAGGGCGGAGTGGAGAAAGGCTTTCATCTATCGACCTCTGCACGGACTGGGATCGCAGAGCGGCAATCACCCCACCCCGCCCCGTCCAGCCAAGCGCAGAGCGCTTGTCGTTCGTTGAGCCCAACAGGCCACTGGGCCTGTTGGTAATGCCTCAACTCACCCCCCTCGCAAGGGAGGGAGTTGAACGTTCAATGCGTCGAGCAGGCGTCGTGATAGAGCGCGGTTTCGTCTTTGGCTTTCGGCAGCTCGAAATGCTCGTCTTCAACGAACTCACGTTGCTCTTGTTGAATGCCCAGTTTGGCGAACAGCGCGCGATCGCGATCGGCTTCCGGGTTGCCGGTGGTCAGCAGTTTCTCGCCGTAGAAAATCGAGTTGGCGCCGGCATTGAAACAAAGCGCCTGCATTTCCTCGCTCATCGCTTCACGACCCGCCGACAACCGCACGTACGAAGTCGGCATCATGATGCGGGCGGTGGCAATGGTGCGGACGAACTCAAGCCAGTCGAGCTTGTCGGCATTCTCGAGCGGAGTGCCTTTGACCGCGACCAGCATGTTGATCGGCACGCTCTGCGGATGCTCAGGCAGATTGGCCAGCTCCCGCAGCAGGCCCAGACGATCCGTTTGCGTTTCGCCCATGCCGACAATGCCGCCAGCACAGACATTGATGCCGGCGTCGCGGACATGCTGCAGTGTGTTCAGGCGGTCTTCGTAGGTCCGCGTGGTGATGATCTTGCCGTAGTACTCCGGCGAGGTATCGAGGTTGTGGTTGTAGTAATCGAGGCCCGCTTCTTTCAGCCGCAGCGCCTGATCATCAGACAGCATGCCGAGCGTGACACAACTTTCCAGACCGAGCGATTTCACCGCCTTGATCATTTCCAGCACGACGACGAAATCTTTCTCGCGCGGGCTGCGCCAGGCGGCGCCCATGCAAAAGCGGGTGGCACCGGTCTCTTTGGCTTCCTTGGCGCGACTGATCACATCTTCAATCGCCATCAACTGTTCTTTCGACAGGCTGGTGTCGTAGTGGCCGCTTTGCGGGCAGTAGGCACAGTCTTCCGGGCAGGCGCCAGTCTTGATCGACAGCAGGGTCGAGGTCTGCACCTGGTTCGGGTTGAAATGGCGACGGTGCAGGCTCTGGGCAACGAACAGCAGATCGTTGAATGGCAAGTTGAAAACCTGCTCGACGTCGGTCAGGGACCAGTCGTGGCGTACGGTGCCGGTCAACAGCCGATCGATAAGTTGGCTCATCTGGGTTCCTTGGATAATCTGGCGACGCGTCAGGCGACCAAGCACGCTCGTCCGGTGCTGGGCGCCATCTCCCACCCCGCCGAGGGGGCAGAAAGGTCGGCCGGCATCATAGCCGGCCAAGGATAGCTGTCAACCGGAACGGAGTCATATGGTTTACAAGTGGCTGGAAGCCCTGTGCCCGCTGTGTCACTGCCCGGCCAACGACCCGTCAGGGCTGTGCCGGGTCTGCCGGGCGGACTTGCCTTGGCTCGGTCATGCCTGCCGGCGCTGCGCGCTGCCTTTGCCGGCTGTGGCGGGTGACACCTGTGGCCCCTGCCTGCGCCGACCATCACCGGTGGCGCGAACGATTTGCGCATTGCGCTACCACGTGCCGGTCAGCGGCTTGCTGGCCGGCTTCAAGTTCCACCGGAACCTCGCGGCAGGCGCGACCCTGGCAAGTTTGCTGGGGGAAGCGGTGGCCCAATCCGGCGAAGCCTTGCCCGAGGCGCTGCTGCCAGTGCCACTGCACCCAAGCCGGCTGCGCCAGCGCGGCTACAACCAGGCCGTCGAGCTGGCCAAGCCACTGGCGGATCGGTTGGACCGGCCTGTTCTGACCCGCGGCATCCGGCGGGTTTTGGCCACCGCCGATCAAATCGGCCTGTCAGCGTTGCAGCGCCGGCGCAATCTGCGCAATGCCTTCGTGATCGAGGCACCACTGCCGGCTCATGTTGCGATCATCGATGACGTGCTGACCACCGGGGCGACGGTGTTGACGCTGGCGCGGGCACTGCAACGGGCCGGTGCGGAGCGGATCTCGGTCTGGTGTGTTGCCCGTACAGTGTAAAAAGTGCCAGCGTGGCGCGGTAATTTTGCGGCTGACGACGCGACAGGCACGCTGCCTATACTCGCCGCACCTTTCAGGGAGGACACCATGTCGCGATTGACCGCTTTGCTTTTCTGTTTCGCTGTTGCCGTCAGCACCAATAGTGCCCCGTTGTGGGCTTCCGACTCCGCCGCCGCCACAACCGGCATTACCTCCATAACCGCCAGCGCCGTGCAGCAAGCCGTCAGCCACGGCGATCGCCGTGATGCGGATCGAAAGGCCGATTTGTATCGCAAACCGGAAGCAGTGCTGAGCTTCTTCCAGCTCAAGCCCGGTCAGCTGGTGCTCGATGTATTTGCCGGCGGTGGTTACTACACCGAACTGCTGGCGCGCACTGTCGGCAACACCGGACATGTCGATGCATTCAACAACAAACCCTATCTGAACTGGGTCGGCGCCGAACTGAGCGCACGGCTGGACAACAATCGGCTGCCCAATGTCAGCCGGCTCGATGCCGAAGTGGACGAGCTGGTGCTGACCGCCAAACACTACGATGTGATTTTCGCCAGCATGGCGTTTCACGATGCCTACTATGCCGACCCGGCCGAAGGCTGGCCCGCCATGGACCGGGCCGCGCTGTACCGCAAACTGTTCCAAGCCCTGAAACCGGGCGGCGTGCTGGCGGTAATCGATCACAGTGCCCGCGCCGGCCGCGGCAGCGACGACAGCAAATCGCTGCACCGCATCGAAGAAAGCCTGCTGCGTCGCGAGCTGGAGCAAGCCGGCTTCCGCTTTGATGCCAGCAGCGATGTGCTGCGAAATCCGCAGGATGATCGCAGCGTGTCCAGTTTCGAAGCCCGCATCCGCTTCCAGACCGATCGCTTCGTGCTGCGATTCAAGCGACCGCAATAAAGCCTCTGGCCCGGCCTACCGGGTGCTAGAATCAACGCAACCGACCGGCCTTCGAGGCCGGTTTCTTGTGACCGTCGCTCACCCGACTGTCACTTTCCGACGATGTGCAGAACCACCGTGCTCAATCGCGAACGCTCCGAACAAATCCTGCAACTGACCCTGCCCATCATGGGCGGCATGATTTCCCAGAACATTCTCAATCTGGTCGACATGTATATGGTCGGCCGGCTTGGCCCTGCCGCCGTTGCGGCGGTGGGCATCACCAGTTACGTCAACTGGCTGCTGGCCGCGGCATTCATTGGTCTGTCTTCCGGGGTGCAGGCCATGGTGGCGCGCCGGATGGGTGAAGGCCGCCATGACATCGCCGCCCGCCCATTGAATGGCTCGCTGCTGATGATCGCCATGTCCGCCATTCCGCTGGCGATCATCCTGATTCTGTGTGCGCCGTGGATCGTTTCGCTGCTCACCGATGATCCGGAAGTCGCCGCCCATGGCACGCCTTATCTGCAGGCCCGCATCGCCGGTATTGCCGCGATGGGCATGAATTTTTCGTTCCGCGCCTACTGGAGCGCGATCAAGCTGACCCGGTTTTATTTCATGACCCTGCTGGTCATGCACACGATCAACATTGGTATCAACAATGTGCTGATCTTCGGTCAGTTTGGCTTGCCGGCGCTGGGAACGTTTGGCGCCGGCCTCGGTACCACCATCTCGCTCTACCTCGGCACCCTGATGTACTTCAGTTATGCCTGGAAACACACGCGCCACTATGGTTTCCTCGCCTCGTTGCCGCGCCGCGAAACCGTGATGACCATCATCAAGGTTTCCGTTCCGGCCTGTGCGCAACAGTTTTTCTTTTCGCTCGGTTTCACTGTGCTGTTCTGGATCGTCGGTCAGGTTGGCACCGGCGAGCTCGCGGTCGCCAACGTGCTGACCAATACGCTGCTGATCGCCTTTCTGCCCTGTCTTGCCTTTGGCTTGTCGGCGGCGACGCTGGTGGGGCAAGCGCTCGGACGCGGTGATCCCGACGATGCCTATCGCTGGGGCTGGGATGTCGGAAAATTGGCTCTGATCGTCGTGTTCGTCATTGCGGTACCGATGTTCATTCTGGCGCCGTGGATCATGCGCATCTTCATTGTCGACCCGACGGTTGCCGAGCTCGGTGTCATTCCACTGCGCCTGGTTGCGATCGGCTTGTTGCTCGACGCCGTTGGCACCGTGCTGTTCAACAGCATGCAAGGCGCTGGCGCCACCATGAGCACCATGGCCGTCACGCTCGGCCTGCAATGGCTGTTGTTCTTGCCTCTTGCTTACCTCGTCGGCCCGGTGCTTGGCATGGGCCTGTTGACCATCTGGTCGATCTACGTCGGCTACCGCGGTTTTCAAACCGGTATTTTCATCTGGCTGTGGCGACGAAAAGCATGGACCACGATCAAGCTGAGCTGAACGATGCCGGCGAGCACCGGCACGTTTACGCGACGCTGACTCCGGATGCGATTTTGCTGGCGCTGGAAAGCGCCGGCTGGTTGCCGGAGGCTGCGCTGCATACGCTCAACAGTTTCGAGAATCGCGTGTACAGTTTTCGCGATGAGTCGCAGGCAGAGAGCGGCGGACAGAAATTCGTCGTCAAATTCTATCGCCCCGGTCGCTGGAGTGTCGCCCAGATCCAAGAGGAACACGACTTCCTGTTTGAACTGGCCGATACCGATATTCCTGTGATCGCACCGATCGTCCGCGATGGCCGCAGCGTGTTCGAAGCGAGTGGTTTTGCTTTTGCGGTGTTTCCGCAACGCGGTGGCCGGCCGTTTGAAAGCGGCAACGACGCCCAACTGGAAGTCATGGGCCGTACGGTCGGCCGGCTGCATGCCGTTGCCAGGCAACGTGGCTTTGTCCAGCGCGAACGACTCGACGTCGAGCACTTTGCCCGGCCAGCGCTGCAGTCAACTCTCGCCAGCCCGATGTTGCCGGCGCACCTGGCCAGCCGTTATCGCGATGCTGCCGAGCGCTTGCTCGATGCATGCCAACAACAATTGCAGCGGCTGCATGACGTCGACTGGCAGCGCTGCCATGGCGATCTGCATCCAGGCAATATCTTGTGGACCGGTGACGGCGTGCTGCTGATCGATTTCGATGACTGCCGTACTGCGCCGGCGGTCCAGGATTTGTGGATGCTGGCCCACAGCAACGCCGAGCGCGCGCTGCTGGTCAGCGAATACGAAAGCTTTTGCGATTTTGATTGGCGCGAGTGGCAATTGGCGGAAGTATTCCGCGCGATGCGGCTGGTGCAATACGGTGGCTGGTTGGCCCAGCGCTGGGATGATCCGACCTTTCCGCGCCACTTTCCATGGTTTGGCGGCGACAGTTATTTCGCCGGCCAGATCAGTTTGTTGACCGAACAGTTAATGGCGATTGAGGACGGTGCCAGCAGCGACTAGGGCGTCGGCAACACACTGAACCGTCGCCCCACCTCGTCCCCCATCCGTTGTGCCAGCTCCCGTTCCCCCATCACTACGCTGGCAATGCCCAGATTTTTCAAATACTGGAATTCGTCGTCCTGATGGGTACGGACCACGATATCGATACTCGGGTTGAGTTTGCGCGCCAATTCGATCACCCGACGGGTCTGGAAACGTTCGGGCGTGGTAATCGCCAACACCCGGGCATGGGTCAACTCGGCATGTTCCAGAATGCCCGGCAGTGAGGCATCGCCATAGATGATCGGGATATGCCGCTTGCGTAGCTGCTCGACATAGTGGCGGTCATGCTCAATCACCAGATACGGCAACTGCATGTCATCCAGTTGCTCGCCAATGCGGCGACCGACCCGGCCATAGCCAACCAGTACGACATGATTGTGCATGCGATCGTGGTCAATCTCGACTGCCGGCGTCGCCAGCTCGTCGCGGTTGCGGTTGAACCGTGAATGCCAATACTCGTTTTTTTCGATCAGGGTCAGAATTGGCTTGATTGAACGGAACGTGGCGGGGTTCAGCGTGATCGAAATGAGCGCACTGGCCAGAATGATGCTTTGCGCCTCCGCCGGCAGCAGCCCGTGCAACATGCCGAGACTGACCAGAATGAACGAGAACTCACCAATCTGGGCAAGGCCCGCCGAGACCGTCAGCGCCGTCACCAGCGGATACTTGAAGAACAGCACAATGGCAAAGGCCACCAGCGACTTGCCGACCAGAATGATCGCGACGGCACCGAGCACATGCCACGGCTTGTCGATCAGCACGCTGGGATCAAACAACATGCCGACCGCGACAAAGAACAGTACCGCAAAAGCATCCTGAAACGGCAGCGCATTGGCCGCTGCCCGGTGGCTGATATGGGAGCCGTTGATCACCACGCCAGCGAGAAAGGCGCCAAGCGCAAACGAAACACCAAACAAGGTGGCTGCTGCATAGGCAATGCCGATGGCAACAGCGATGACAGCCAGCGTGAACAGTTCGCGCGAATCGGTTTTGACAACCAGTTGCAGCAGCCAGGGCACCAGTCGCGCCCCTGCCACCACCATCACCGTTGCGAAAATGCCAACCTTGAGCAGCACCAGGCCCAGCGATTGCCAGAACGCGGCACTGGTGAAAACCGAGACGGCATCACCGCCTTTCAGCGCCCCCAAGGCCGGCAACATCACCAAGGCCAATACCATCACCAGATCTTCGACCACCAGCCAACCGACCGCGATGCGACCATGGACGGTGTCGAGCACGTTGTTTTCTTCCAGACCGCGCAGCAACACCACGGTACTGGCGACCGACAACGCCAGACCAAACAAAATGGCGGCCGGCAAATCCCAGCCCCACCACCATGCCATGCCACCGCCCATCAGCGTCGCAGCCGCAATCTGCAACACCGCGCCCGGCAGGGCGATATGGCGCATCTTCAGCAAATCGCGAAACGAAAAATGCAGGCCGACGCCGAACATCAGCAAGATAACGCCGATTTCCGACAATTGTTGTGCGAGGGCGAGATCGGCGACAAAACCGGGGGTATGGGGCCCGACCGCAACACCAGCCAGCAGGTAACCGACCAGCGGCGGCAGGCCGACCCGAGCCGCCACCAGACCGGCAACAAACGCGAACAGGAAACTGACAGCAATGGTGGCGATCAGCGTGTGTTCCAAATTGGCGACTCCTGTCGTCAAGGTGGGGCCGGATCGCGCATCGAAACTCGATGAGGCGGGCGGCCAGAGCCTGCCAACGCAGGCTCTGGTCAGGCAATCATCAATGCGACGTCTTGGTCATCTTGTCCAGATAACCCATACCGAACGCCGACGCGACGAAGGTCATGTGGATGACCACATACCACAGCAACATGTCCGGCGCGGCGTCCGGTCCGTGGTCCTTGTACAGCTTTTCGACACCGATGAATTTCTGCAGCAGATGAATGGACGAAATGGCAACGATGGAAGCGGCCACTTTCTGTTTCAGGGTGCTGGCATCCAGCTTGCCCATCCAGTCGAGCTTCTCGGCACCCTCGGTATCCATCTTCGAGACAAAGTTTTCGTACCCCGAAAACATCACCATGACGATCAGGCCGCCAACCAGTGCCATGTCGACCAGTGCCAACACGGTCAGCACCAGATCACTTTCAGCTTTCGTTAGCAGGACCGGCGCAATGTGAATCAGTTCCTGAAAGAACTTCACCGCCAGCGCAATCAGCGCTGCGCTGAGGCCGAGGTAAATGGGGGCCAGCAACCAGCGGCTGGCATACATGCTGCGTTCAATCAGGCGTTCCACAGCGTGAGGACTCCAAATGAGGGGCTGAAGGGGGTTTGAATCGGCCGGCATTGTAACAGCCTGCCGTGGCCAGCTCGACCGGAGGCGGCTGCCCAAGCTGTAACAGGAGTTTGGTGCTGGCCTGCCCGCAGCAAGGGCCGACCCGGGAACCGGTTCAGGCCGGATTCAGTTGACCGGTATCACGATGGCCCCGACTGTGCTCAACCGGAGTTTTCCCATGCGTACCCAGACACTGTTCATCGCCAGCCTGTGGCTGGTCAGCGCCAACGCCGTCGATGCCGGCGATCGCAAACAAGCCGTATACAGCAGTCAGGGCCGGGGCGCCGAGCAAGGCCAGCAACTGCGGCCGGCATCGGGCCGCGAGCAGCGGTCCGGCCGCCAGGACGACCGCCGTTATGCCAACGACGATCACCGCGGCCGCGGTCAGGGCCATGACCAGCATGGTCGCGGCAACGGTTATGGCCATGACAACCATGACGACCGCGGGCGAGGTCATGGTTCGGGCCACGGTTCAGGTCACGGTTCAGGCCACAACCATTCTGATCGCGATGATGACCGGTACGGTCACCAGCACGGCACCCGCTGGCACGGTGATCGCCACCAGCATTACCGCGATTACGATGTGGTGCGCCACTATCCGGTGTATCCGCCACAACCGCGGGTGATCTATGTCCAAGACCATTACGGTCATTACCGGAACTATCACCTCGATGTTGCCTGGCATGGCCACTTCTACGATCCGGTCTATTTCCATGGCGGCGTCCATGTCCATGCCGGCTGTCATTACCACCACTTTGGCGATGCGCTGGTCACTGGGGTCGCAATTGGCCTGATTCTGGGCAACTGGTAAGCCGGTCGCCGGAATTCATATTCTGTAGCGCGAACCCGACAAAATGCCGCCCGCAGGCGGCACTTTGTTACAGCAACGCCGGCCGTCGGCAGCGTTAGCTGACAGAGCAAATCCGGTGCGGGTAATGAGGGTTCCTCGCATCGGGTCTGTCCAGGGCGCAGGCAACTGCGCCCTGTTCTCTTTCCCGGCCTGAATCGGCTTCACCGCCAACTCGGCCCATAAAAAACGCCAGCATCAGGCTGGCGTTTTTTATTAAGCAGATTACGGTCTGGCGACCACGGCTTCGCTCAGGGGCTTTGCCGCGATTGCAGCTCGGTCAAGGCAGCTTTTGCCTGCAGTTCGGCATTTTCGTAATGACGCAATTCCGCCGCCAGCGCAACCGGGTCGGCTGACACCAGCCAAGTGTCGCCCTTGCGGACATTGATGACTTCAAAGGTAAGCCGCAGATCTTTCCGGCGCTGCAATTGCCGGTTTCCCCAAGCCGAAAACTGGTTGGGCACCAGCCGGTAACGTTCGATGGACTGGCCGGGCAACGGCCGGATCAATTCATGGGTCAACACTTCGTGGACCCACGGTTCCGCCCGCTCTGAGCTTGCCAGCGTGCCGCGCAGTTTCACGCCAGTGACCGGCTCGTCGGTGCGGTTGATCAAATCAAACTCGACCACGGCCTGCGGCATGTAATCGCCGGTGGTCCAGCCGTACACGGCTGCCTGTACCCCGACATCGCGCAATTGTTCGAGTTCGGCCGTGGCCTGGGCCAGTTTGGCTTTCACTTCCTGCTGGGCAATCTGGGCCGCCTCTACCGCGCGTTTCTCACGGTCCTGACGCAAGCCCACCGCCCGTTCGATGATGTCTTCATAATCATCGCCGTCGAGCACGCCAAGCAGCGCCGGCCCCAACGTGGCGTCTTCCGCGATGGCGACCGCTTCTTTCGGCGGCACACCGAAATAACCGGTCTCGTTCAACGCGATCACGGCCAGCGCGTCGGCCAGCTCAGCTTGCTCGGCCGGCGTCCGGGATTCGGCCATTTCGCGCAGACTGCTGGCCAGTGCGCCGGTGTCGCTGTTGTCGACGGTCGGCTGACAGGCTGCCAGCAGCATTACCGGAAACAACCGCAGAGACACCCAACCGATACGTGGCATGAATCGCTCACCCCTGACTGAAAAAATACCATTATCCATGCTACCGCTGAGCTGGCACGGCTGGCCCAGCTCTTCCGACCAATGGCATGACTTTTCCGGGTAACCGGTTACCGAAGCAACCGACGCAAGCCCTCGATATCGTAAGCCCGGGCCAGCCGTTGCAACTGGCTGCCAAAGGCGGCCTGCTCCGGTTCCCGCTGCTGCAATTCCCCGCCAAAGTCACGGATCCGGGCCAAGGCACCGGCCGTCAGCCAGGAGCGCAAGTAGGCCAGCTCGCTGGCCGAGACCAGTTCGGCTGGCAGCACCACGTCAGAATCGCCGTTGCCACCATTGCCCGGCACCGTGTCGGCATAGCGATATTGCACCGGCAAACACTGGGCGATGGTGGCGCAGGCCTGCGCCAGATCGACTGGCTTCAATACCAGGCCATCGAAATACTCCCGGATATCGGCATTGACCTGTGCATCGAACACGCTGGCGGTAAACGCCAGCACCGGCAGATCCGGGTGGTTTTCCCGAATCTGGCGCGTGCACTCGATGCCATCCATGCCCGGCATCCGGATATCCATGAACACGATATCCGGTCGCTGCCGGGCAATGCTGGCCAGCGCTTCCTCACCGGACGCCACCGTCTCGACCCGAAAGCCAAGCGGCCGCAGCTGCAACGCCAGCGTGTCACGGTTGTGGGCGACATCATCGACAATCAGCACATAAGGCTGGAACGTCCCCGTCAGCGCCACCGGCATGGTGACGGCATCATCGGAGACCGGCATGTCGCAGGCCGGCAACGGCAGCGTGAAGCGGAAAATCGAGCCCTTGCCCGGCGTGCTCTCCACTTCGAGATGGCCACCGAGCATTTCCACCAATCGGCGGGCGATCGACAACCCCAGGCCCGTGCCTTCCTGACGCCATTGCTGGGCCGCCGTGCCGGCTTGCTGAAACGGTTCGAAAATGCGTGCCTTGTCGCGGTCACTGATGCCAACGCCGGTATCGCGCACTGCAATCTGGACATAACCCGGCCCGGTCTGCTGCAACCGCAAGCTGATTTCACCCTGTTCGGTGAATTTCACCGCGTTGCCGATCAGATTGATCAAAATCTGCTTGAGCTTGGCCGAGTCACCAATGACCGCCGCCGACACGCCGGGGTCAATCTGGACCTGCAAATCGAGCCCTTTGGCCTCGGCACGTGGCTGCACCACCGCCACCACATCGTCAATCAGGCGGGTCAGCGCAAACGGCGCATCGAGCCGCTCCATCCGGCCCTGTTCGATCTTGGACAGATCCAGAATCCGGTTGATGAGTTCGAGCAAGTGATCGGCACAGCGATTGATGTTGGCGACAAATTCAGCGGACTCCCGCTCATCGCGGGTGCCCTGCCGCAGCAGCTGGGCATAACCGAGAATGCCGTTCAGCGGCGTCCGCAGTTCATGACTCATGTGGGCCAGAAAATATGTCTTGGCTTCCGAGGCGCTTTCCGCCGATTCGCGCGCTGCAATCAGCTCCTGCTCGATAGCATTGCGCCGCTGAATTTCAGCCTCGAGCTGGACATTGGTATCACTCAGTGCCTGCGTACGCTGGGCCACCATCTCGGTCAGATGCTGCTGGTGCTCGCGCAGGGAATGCAGCACCACCATGTAACGCTCGGCCAGTGCCTGCAACTCGTTGGCAGGCAGCTCCGCCACCACTGTCGGCAACACCTCGGCCGACGCATCATCCGCCAGTGCATCCTGCAACTGACAGAGCGGCCGGCCAACATAGCGCTCGACCAGCACGTACATCAGCAACAGCACCGCCACCGTAAAACCGCCGACCAGCGCCACCATATTGATCAACGCATCACGGGCCGCGCGCTGGAGACTTTCGTCACTGAAGTGCAGCTCGACGGTAGCAAGCTCAGTATCACGCGCCTGTATGGTGAGCGTGTGGCCGATCAGTCCGTCAATGGCATTGGCCGGCGCCGCCATTGGCACCAGCTCACCCGACCCGTTGTTGCGACCGAACCACCAGGCGTAATGGGCGGCGCTGCGATCAGACACCTGCACGATTTTCAGTTCATTCAGGTAAGACAGTGCCTTGATTGCTTCGCCAATCTGGCTCTCATCGAATTCC
Source organism: Permianibacter sp. (assembly GCA_041914645.1). Classification (GTDB taxonomy): domain Bacteria; phylum Pseudomonadota; class Gammaproteobacteria; order Enterobacterales; family Permianibacteraceae; genus Permianibacter. The sequence goes on along the minus strand of JAYSCY010000006.1, from coordinate 101,148 downwards.
CATAGCGGCTCGCGCAGCGCCACCGACAACACCTTGCTGGCACCTTCGATGCGATGGCGAAATTCCTGCTCCAGTGTCGCCTTCATGCTGTGGTAGCGGATGAGTCCAAACAACGGCATCAACACCAGCACAGCTACCGCGACCCGAACAAACAATTGCGATTGAAGTCGTTCCCGTCGACGAGGCGCTGCCGTCATGTCAGCACCTCGTATGGTGTTGCCGGCGCCACGTCCAGATCAAACACCGGCCGCAGCAGATCCTGGTGCCGGACCAGCAATGCCAGCAGCGTCGGGTCAAAATGCTGCGGCTTGGTGCGCTCATCACCTTCCACGATCACCTGGATTGCCAGCTCATGGCTAATCGGATTTTTGTAGGGTCGCCGCGACCGCAGCGCATCGTAGGTATCGACCAGTGAGGTAATGCGTGCAGCCAGTGGAATCGCCTCGCCCTGCATGCGATGCGGATAGCCGGTACCATCGAAGCGTTCGTGATGACAGCAGGCAATTTCGGCCGCCATCTGAAACAGCGGCTGCGAGTATTTCGCCAGGATCTGGCCACCGGCTTCGGCATGCGTGCGCATGATGTCCCATTCGTCCGCGGTCAACGGCCCGGCTTTCAGCAAGATGGCGTCAGGAATCGATACCTTGCCGATATCGTGCAGCGGCGCGGCGTGCTTGATCCGACGGCAATAATCTTTGTCGCAGCCCGCCACCATCGCCAGTCGGCTGGCGTACTCACCAATCCGGCGGGTGTGGTTGCCGGTGTCCTTGTCGCGAAATTCGCCGGCGCGGGCGAGCAGGGCCAATGCCTGTTCATAGGAGTCGTTGAGTTCACCGACCAGCGCCTGCACCGTGCGCGTCTTGCGCTCGACTTCATCTTCGAGATGATGGCGCAGCCGGTACAGTTCGAGATGGGTGCGCAGCCGCGCCAGCAGCTCATCCGCCTGAAACGGTTTGCTGACGTAATCCATGCCGCCAACCTGAAACCCGCGGATCTTGCTTTGTGGTGTACTGTCGGCTGACAGGAACAACACCGGAATATTGGCAAAGCCCTCCAGCGCACGCAGCTTGCTGCAGGTTTCGTAGCCGTCCATGCCCCCCGGCATCATCACATCCAGCAACAGAATTTCCGGCTGGGCCTGGGCTGCAATCTGCAGCGCCATTTCGCCGCTGTTGGCGGCAAACACGTCAAAACCCTGCCGCTCCAGCAGCTCGCCCACCACTGCCAGATTGGTGCTGTTGTCATCGACCACAAGCACTCGCGCCTGCCCTGTCATGGCGTCGTCCTGAATCCGTCCGTGGGCCGAGTCTAGCCTATACTTCCGGCTTCCTCCTCCTCAACCGGACTGGCAACGGATGCATCGTCTGCCCGCCATCTGGCTGGTCGTAGCGACGCTGTCGCTAAGCGGTGCGCAGGCCGCCGACTGGTTCCCCTATCCCGTGCAACGGGTTGTTCCGGAGACTGCCGGCGCCGACACACCCTATGTCCCCCTTGCCAAAGCCGGTAAGAGCTGGCGATTGTGCGCGGCCCTGCCGCACCGCAAGGACGACTACTGGCGAGCGGTCGAATGGGGCTTGGTGGCCGAAGCACAGCGTGTTGGTGTTCAGGTTGACGTGATCTATGCCGGTGGTTACGACCAGCTCGTCCAGCAACGCCGGCAACTGGCCGAGCGCTGCCAAAATGGCGGCTATCAGGCCGTGATTCTTGGCGCCCTGCACGAGCAAGCACTCAACGAGGATATCGCGGCGCTGAAAGCTGCCGGCATTCCTGTGATTGATCTGGTCAACGGCGTCAGCAGTTCGCTGGTCGCCGCCAAGTCGCTGGTGTCGTTTCATGACATGGGCGCGGCGGCGGCCCGCTACGTCAATAGCCTGTGCGCGCGTGAACGCAAACGCTACCGCATCGGTTGGTTTCCCGGGCCAGAGGGCGCTGGCTGGGTCCGCACCGGGGATGCCGGCTTCCGATCTGCACTTGAGCCATCCTGCGGCGAAATTGTCCACACGGCATTCGGCGACACCGGCTTGAGGGTCCAGTCGGAAAAAGTGCACGCGGCCTTGCAACAGCGACCGGATATCGATCTGATTGTCGGAACTGCGGTCACCGCCGAAGCAGCCTCGCATGAACTGGCCACCAGCCCGCATTCGCGGGTTCGGGTCATTGCCTACTATCTGAACGCCAGCGTATTTCGAGGATTGTTTGCCGGCCGCATTCTGGCAGCGCCGACCGACTCACCAGTTATTCAGGCCCGCATTGCCATTGATTTGGCCATTCGGATACTGGAAGAAAAACCTTACGATCGGCAGGTTGGTCCGCGCATCCTGCTGCTTGACCATCTCAATATCTACAATTTCCATCCGGATTTCGCCTTGGCGCCGGAAGACCTATCAGTCACACCTTGACTCATCCTGCCGACTTCGCCGACACGCTTCTCGCCCGACCGGCCGTCGGCACGCCCTGGTGTTCGCGCAGCAATTGCACCAGATGAATCAGCGTGCGTCGGCGCGAGGTACTGGCCCGGAATACCAACCCGACCCGGCGTTCCGCGCTGGCATGCAGTGGCACGTAGCGCACGCCTTCTTCCTGCGGGCGCACCGCCATTTGCGGCATCAGCGTGATGCCGATGCCACCGGCCACCATCTGGCGCAGGGTTTCCAGACTGCTGGCCCGGAAAGTGGCGTTCTCGCCGGCGCCCGCCAGCTGACAAACTTCCAAGGCCTGATCGCGCAAGCAATGGCCGTCTTCCAAAAGCAGCAATGACTGGCCCTGCAAATCATCCAGCTCAATCTGTTTGCGTTTGGCGAACTGGTGCAGTTTCGGCACTGCCAGCAAGAAAGGCTCGCTGAACAGCGGGATCGCTTCGAGACCGTCGTTCGGTACCGGCAGCGCCAGCAAGGCCGCATCAAGCTCACCTCGCTGCACCAGCTGAACCAGATGCGGAGTCTTGTCCTCGACCAGAAACAATTTCAGGTCCGGCAGCTTCTGCCGCAGCATCGGCAAAATCGCCGGCAGGTAATACGGCGCCAGCGTTGGAAACGCGCCCAACCGCAATTCGCCAACCAGCGGGTCCGACGCGGACCGTGCCAACTGCACCAGCGCCTCGGCATCATTGACGATACGGCGAGCGCGAGTGGCCACTTCACTGCCGAGCGCAGTCAGCTGCACCCGTCGACTGTCGCGCTCGATGAGTTGGGCGCCAAGGTATTCCTCCAGCTTTTTCAGCTGTTGGCTCAGTGTCGGCTGCGAGACATGACAGGCTTCGGCCGCCTTGCCGAAATGCTTGTAGTCCGCCACCGCAACCAGATAGTGCAAATCTCGCAGGTTCATTTTTCGCCCCTCTCGGGCCGCTGACGCTCGGCCGACTATGCCTCCTGGCCGGTTCAATAGGCAATACCTATCAATCGGATTCAACCGTTCGAATGGGCAAAACCCCGCGCGTCCCCGAACATGGCGCCACCCAAACGCAAGCCGGTTCGCTGGTAACCGGGATGTACTGGAAATCGGGTTTATCCGAAAAAACGGGATCAGCACCATGACCGATATCGACAACTGGTGGTGGCTCTGTTTGCAGCAAGCGCAAACAGATGCCACGCCTGAGCCGGAAATGACCTGCGTCTGCGCCCAGCTGTTAGCGCGCAAGAGCCAGTGAATCTTTTCTTTAACCGTTGTTTGCCAATCGCTACTTAACAGGAGTCCTCAACATGTTGTCAGTGGGTAAAAAACTGCCGGCGTTCACCTTGAAAGCCACCGTCAGCAATGACATCAACACCGCCTTTGTCGATATCAGCGACAAACAATTCGCCGGCAAGTGGGTGGTGTTGTTCGCCTGGCCGAAAGACTTCACCTTTGTCTGCCCGACCGAGATTGCCGAGTTCGGCAAGCTGAACGGTGAGTTTGCCGACCGCGGCGCGCAAGTTTTGGGCCTGTCGACCGACACCGAGTTTGTCCACCTGGCCTGGCGCCAACACAAGGAAGAGCTGAACAAGCTGCCGTTCCCGATGCTGGCCGACGTCAAGCGTGAACTGTCCGGCGCCCTCGGCATCATCGACGAAGCCGAAGGTGTGGCCCAGCGCGCCACGTTCGTGATTGACCCGGAGGGTATCATCCGCTTCGTGATGGTTACCGATCTGAACGTCGGTCGTAACGTCAAAGAAGTGCTGCGCGTACTCGACGCCCTCCAGACCGATGAGCTCTGCCCGTGCAACTGGCAGAAAGGTCAGGACACGCTGAAGGTCGCCTAAGCGTCAGCAGAGCGGTTTGGCAGCCCCACTGTCTCGCAGGGGTGGGGCTGCTACGTTTCCCGCCTGCAGTTTTCCACTACCGCCATTTGATTTATTTCGCGCGCGTGCCTTGCACGTGCGCAGGAGCGAGCCATGTCTGCTGAAACTGCAATTGAAACACTACGTGCCGCCCTGCCCGAGGCAGCGCGCGATACCAAACTGAATCTCGGCACCGTACTGACCGAAGAAGGCGCCCCGGATCTGAATACGACGCAGATTTGGAGCATCGCCTTGTCGGTCGCCTACGCAACCAAGCACGATCGCGTGGCGACCGCCGTCGAAGCCGATGCCCGTTTGCATCTCGACGACGTGCACATCAACGCGGCCCGTACGGCGGCCACTGTGATGGCGATGAACAACGTCTACTATCGCTTTCTGCATCTGGCGGGCGACGCCGAGCTGAGCAAATTGCCGGCGCGGCTGCGCATGAATGGCCTGGCCAACCATGGCATCGCAAAGCTCGATTTCGAGTTGATGGCGCTGGCGGTGTCGGCCGTCAATGGTTGCGGCATGTGCATCGAGTCGCACATCCATGAGGTCAGCAAGCAAGGCGCCAGCAAACTGGCAATCCAGTCAAGCGCCCGCATCGCGGCGGTGATCACCGCCACTGCGCAGGCGTTGAGTTTGCCGCAGTAAGTTGATTTAACCGGTTTAATCCCGAGCGCTGTGAGCAAGGCCGCATTCCGAAGGACATCGGGGTGCGGCTTTTTTTCTGCTTTTTCTGGAGTGGCCAGTTTTCTGCTTTTTCTGGAGTGGCCAGTAGCCCGGCCGGCAATCAGGGGACTGGGTGCGTTCCACGATGACGGCGCAGCGTCATACGACTCAGTGCGCTTGCTGCTCGCGATAAATCAGGAACAAGCCGCAGCTGATAATCACCGCCGCACCGAGCAGCACAATCGACTGCGGCATGGCTTGCCAAATCAGCACATCCAGCAACACACCCCAGATGATCGCACTGTATTCAAACGGTGCCACCACGCCGGCCGGCGCGCGCCGAAACGCTTCGGTGATGAAGTACTGACCCAAGGCGCCGGTCATGCCGACCCCGACAAACCACGGCCAATGCTGCCAGTTGATCGCCACCCAGTCCGACAACGCAAGCACGGTCGCACCACCGGCAAGCAGCACCGTGAACCAGAACATCATGGCGGCGGTGCCATCGGTGCGACCGATGATCCGGGTCAGGATCGCCGACAGCGCATAGCAAACAGCAGCGAGTAGAACCGCCAACGCCCCCAGACTGAGCAGACTATCGCCAGTGGGGCGCAGCATGATCAGCACGCCGACAAAACCGACCCCAATCGCCAGCCAGCGTTGCCAATCCACTTTTTCTTTCAGTAATGGCACCGAGAACGCGGTGATCAGCAGTGGTGACACAAAGAAGATGGCATAGGCGTCGGTCAGGCTCAGCGATTTTACTCCGAAAATGAACATTGCCAACATCAGCACGCCAATGCCGGCGCGCAGCGCATGCAAATGCAAGCGCACCGGCCACAGCGACGACCAGCGCTGCTGCCAGGCCAGCGACAACAAAACGAACGGGGTCGCGGTCAGCCCGCGCAAGGCACTGACCTGCATCGGCGGGTAGTGTTGCACCAACATTTTCAGGAAAGCATCCATGCCGGAAAAAAGCGCAATGGCGCACAGCATGGCGACGATGCCGCGCAGGCGCTCGCGGCTGGCTTGCAATGCGTGCGAAAGCGGGTTGTCAGTGGCGGGCGACGTCATGCCGATCTCGGGGAAGAATGGGACCACGCATTCTAGCTGAGCGGCCACAATGGCGCCGGTCGGCGAGGCGGCGCGTCCCAAACAGGCCAGCCGCCTTGCAGGTGTGCCAATTGCCCGACTGTCAACATGGCGGCCGCGGCCACAACCAAGGATAATGCGCGCCCTTGTCCCGACCTGAAAGCGTCATCAGCCCATGCAGTTCCGTCATCTGTGCCTGTATCGCATCCGTCCTGACGCCTTGCCGTCATTGGAAACGCTGGAAGCCGCGCTGCGTGAACAACCGTTTGCCCCCTGTGGTGCTACCGAGCCACAGCGAGTCGGTTGGGTTCCCGCGCTGGATGACGAAAGCTCGGCGTTTGTTCACAGTGGCGGCGAAGCCAAATGCTGGCTGCTGCGCCTGCGCGAGCAGCGTCGCTTGCTGCCGGCCGGCGTCATTCGTGAACAACTGGAAGATCAGGTTCGCCAGATCCAGGACAAGGAAGGCCGCAAGCTCGGCAAGAAAGAAGTGGCGCGGCTGAAAGATGAACTGATGTTCACACTGCTGCCGCGCGCGTTCACCAAAACCGGTGACACGCTGGCGCTGATCGCCCCGGAAGCGGGCCTGATTCTGGTCGGCGCCGGCAGCCTGACGCGCGCCGAACTGCTGCTCAACGCCTTGCGACTCGCACTCGGTTCGCTGCCGGTCACCCGGCCGGCCTTCTCGGCACCGATCCCGGCGTTCCTGACTGCCTGGCTGCAAGGCGAACGCGACATGCCGGCCGGCTTTACACTGGCCGATGCCTGCGAAATCGCCGATGAAGAAGGCGTGGTCCGCTGCAAAGGCATTGACCTGGCCAGCGACGAAGTGCGCAAGCACCTCGAACTCGGTCGGGAAGTTCGCAAACTCGGCTTGTTATTTGAGGACAGTCTGAGCTTCACCCTGTTGCCGGACGCAAGGCTTGGCAACATGAAGCTGTCGGAGCGGCTGAGCGGTGAGCTCGACGCCCAGTACGCCGGTGACAAGTTCGAAAATCTGGATGCCGAATTCCAGCTCTGGTCGCTAACGTTGCTGCGGTTGTTGCCACGGCTGCTGGCCAGCATTGGCGAAACCGCGAGCTGACGCTTGCCCGGCATTCGGTCAGCGGTTGGTCGGCTTCGGTCAACCGCTGTCGAGGACCACCGCTAGGCTTTCTTGACGAATTCCGATTTCAGCTGCATCGCCCCGATGCCATCAATTTTGCAGTCGATGTCATGATCACCGTCGACCAGCCGGATGCTGCGCACCTTGGTGCCGACTTTCACCACCAGCGACGATCCTTTCACTTTCAAATCCTTGATCACGGTCACTGCATCACCGTCGTTCAAGACATTGCCGACCGCGTCGCGCACCACTTTCGCGGTTTCCACCTCGGTAGCGGCGGCCGTCGCCGACCACTCGTGACCGCATTCCGGGCAAATCAGCTGGCCGGCATCTTCGTAGGTAAAGGCACCCTGACATTTCGGGCAATTGGGCAGTTGGCTCATCGGGCGCGTTCCTCGGCTGACAGGCAGTTGGCGTGTTGAAGTGGTGTTGTGGACCGGGCTTGTGAACCGGTACAACAAATCGATACCGTGCAAAGAATAAACGCGGCAACCGCCGCGTTTATTGTCTTTCGGCAACGCCAGCGCGATTAGTTGCTGGCTTCCGCGTACCGGCGCAGGCTGGTGACAATTTCCTTGCGGGCGGCATCCGGGCCTTCCCAGCCCTGAACCTTGACCCACTTGCCCGGCTCCAAGTCCTTGTAGTGCTCGAAGAAATGCTGGATTTGCGCCAGCAACAGCGCCGGCAAATCCTCATGGCTGACGACCTTGTCGTACAGCGGGGTCAGCTTGCTGACCGGCACCGCGACCAGCTTGGCGTCGCCGCCCGCCTCGTCGTCCATTTTCAGCATGCCGACCGGGCGGCAGCGGATGACCACGCCGGCCTGCAGCGGAAACGGCGTCACGACCAACACGTCGACCGGGTCGCCGTCGTCGGAAATGGTGTTCGGCACATAGCCGTAATTGCACGGATAGTGCATCGCGGTAGCCATGAACCGGTCAACGAAAATGGCTCCGGTTTCCTTGTCCACTTCGTACTTGATCGGATCGGCGTGAGCCGGGATTTCGATGATGACGTTGACTTCATCCGGCACTTTCTTGCCGGCCGGGACTTCTTTCAGAGCCATGGCTGTAATCCGCTTGCGACGACCAGCCGTCAGCAGACGGCCAGCCAGAATGGGGCGGGCATTATACCGGTGATGCTGCGGTGCGGCATAGGCGGTGTCTGGCAAAGCCTTCGACCTGCTTCAAGCGGGCACGGCAGTACACGATAACGCCTCAGCTAACCGAGTAACGGTCAGTTCCGGCACTGCATTGCCAAAAAGCCTGTGCCGGCCTACCTTTAGCGCATAAAAATAACCCGAAAGTGAACCCGCTCATGCCTCGCCTGCCGATTCTGTTGTTGTTCGTACCCCTGGCTGCCTACGGCAGCGAGACAGGGTCCGAAACAGATCGCCAACTTGCCCCCCTGCTGGACGAAGTCGAGGAGATTTATGCCATCGACAAGGCCGGTGCACTTGAACTGATCGAGCAAGGCCGGCAACTGCTGCTCAAACAACCCGCCGTCGACGCCGACGCCCGGTTCCGAGCGCTGCAGTGTTGGCTTGCGGCATTCGAAAAGCCCACCGACGAGGCCATCGCCATTGCCGAAGACGGTTTGGCGTTTGCCGCCGCCAATAATCAGGCCATCTGGGCTGCCGACCTGAGTTTGTGCCGCGGTTACATCGACGAGTTGGCCGGTCACTATGATCTGGCGCGGCCACGTTACGATCATGGTGTCGGCGAAGGCCGACGACTCAACGACACCAAATTGTTGGCCGACGCCTTGACCGCCCGAGCGGACTTGTTGTCATTCCTTGGCGAATACGCCGATGCGATGACGGATTACAAGGAAGCCTACCCCCTGTACCTGACGCTCGGAAAAGAGCGAGCCATACGCGCCACGCTTGGCGGCATTGCCAACCTGTATTCCCGGCTCGGTGAACACGACAAGGCGCTGGAATACTTCAAGCAATTGCTGACGGCCGCCGAGCTGAGCGAAGAACCTGCGGTCATTGGTGCAGCCAACATCAGTCTGGGCCATGCCTACACCCGCAAAAAGGATTTTCAGGCGGCCCTGAGTGCCTACACCCGCGCCTCTGAAATGTACCGGTCACTGGATTTTCCTGGCCAGATAGCCGTTATCGAACAGTCGCTCGGCGCCACCTTGCTCGAGCTCGGTCAGCACGCCGCCGCCCTGCCCCATCTGGAGAAAGCCATCGCACTCAACGAGCAGCTCGGTGACAACGTGCAGCTCGCGCTGACTCGCGTCTACCGCGGTCAGGTGTTGCAGGGGCTGGGACGATCAACTGAGGCGATGGCCGATCTCGACGCTGCTGTTATTGTCTTGCGCGAACACAAGATGCTGCGCTATCTGGCCGATGCGCAGATCGCGCGCGCCCGGATGCTCGCCGACGCTGGCCGTTGGGATCAGGCCTACCAGTCACTGAGCCATCATCTGGACACCCATCTGCAACTCGACCAAAACCTGCGCGAAGAAAGCACCGCCGCCATGCGGGTGCAGTTCGATACCGAGAAAAAGGAACAGGAAAACGCCCTGTTGCAAAAAGAGAAAGCGTTATCCGAACAGGCGCTCGCTGCGGCCGAGCGGATCCGTGGCCTGCAAGCGGCGGTCATTGCTCTCGCCGTTGTGCTGCTTGCGATCATCGGCTACCTCGCCTACCGGCAAGTGAAAGCAACCCGCCGGATGCAAGCCTTGGCGTTGACCGATGAGTTGACCCGGCTACCCAATCGCCGTCATATCCTGACCTACGCCACTGATCAGCTGGAGCTGGCGCGCGATAACCAGACACCGCTCAGTGTGCTGGTTTTCGATGTCGATTATTTCAAACGGATCAACGATGGCTTTGGTCACCTGATTGGCGACCGCGTGCTGCAACGCATTGCCAATGCCTGCAACAATGCCCTGCGTGAAGGTGACAAACTTGGCCGCACCGGTGGCGAAGAATTTATGGCGGTATTGCCCGGCACTGGCGCGCTCGCCGCAGCAGATGTTGCGGAGCGGCTGCGCCAGGCCGTGGAAGATATCGACTACAGCGATCTGAGCCCGGACCTGCGCGTAACCATCAGCCTCGGGGTCTGCGAATGGGAAGACAGTCTGGCCGACATTGCCCGACTGTCGCACCGGGCCGACAACGCGCTCTACCGCGCCAAGGAACGCGGCCGCAACCGGGTCGAGGTGGCAACCGCCAAAGACGATCAGAATTGAACACCGCTTTGCTCTCACCAACAAACGGTGTGTCACAAAAAAAAGAGGTCGCCACGGCGACCTCTTTTTTTTGTCACGTGTTTCAAGCCACAAGCCTGCACTGACCATCCGACCATTGTGCCTTATCCAACCGACTCGCGAACGGCAATAGTGCACAGCATCTACCCGCCACTTTCACTGTCGTAATTCGGTGCTCGTCGCCAAGCTGAAACTGCCGCAATGGCATGACCTGGGGAGGGGAAATCATCATGAGAATTTCTTTGTCCGTCATTTTTGGCGCGCTATTCAGCTTTTTCCTGCTGGTCGCCATGACCCGGCTGGTCAGCACCATTGACATACCAGCACGCGCCGAAACACGGCTTGCTGCGGCCGACGTCATCCCTGCTGTCAGGCCAACCCAGCCGGAAATCCGCCACAGCAAGTTACCGGTATCGCCGACAAAGGTGACCATGCCAAAACAGCTTGGCCCCACCATTGATGTTGATGACAACGGCACCACCGTGATCGACCTGCCGCCGGGAACTGAAGGTCCCGGCGTGATCCGCGAGTGGCCTGGGATCGGACCCATTGGGCCCGGCAAGCAAGAGGTGGAAACCGAACGCAGGATCGTTGCAACGGGCTTGCAGCCGCTCCAACAGTTTCCGCCACTGTATCCGCGCGAACTGGCCGCACGCGGCGTCGAAGGTTGGGTGACGCTGACCTTCGATGTTCGTCAGGATGGCACGGTTGGCAATATTCAGGTGCGCGATGCCAAACCACGTGGCGCCTTTGAAGATGCGGCGCGCAAGGCAGTTCAACGCTGGCGCTATCAGCCGGGGTTGAGTTCACCGGCCGAGCAATCTGTGACACTGAATTTCAGTCTGGAAAATTGATTGGAAAATTGCGGCAAGCCCGCTGCAAACGTTCAGCGGGTGACCCCTTGTGGCAGGAAGGTGCGACGGCTGGCTTGCCTGAAAACTGCCTGCACAGAAGAAGGGCCGCAGCAGCGGCCCTTCTTCTGTTTTTCTTTCAGCAATTGCTTCAGCCAGGGCGGCTGCGCAAGGCGTAGTCCACCATCAGGCCAATGGTCAACGCGGCGCCGTAATAATTGTTCCACTGGAAAGCCCGGAAGCAGTCGGCCGGCTTGCATTGCCGCGCAAGCAGCATTTGCGCAATGACAATCAATAGCGCCACCGACCAGCCGACAAAGTAGGGCGCGCCGAGTTCTGCCCGCAACCCGACCATCAGCAGCCCCAGCAGTGCCATCGCGTGAATCAGGCTGACCATCATGATGTCGGCATCACCGAATAATATGGCGGTCGATTTGATGCCGATTTTTTTGTCGTCTTCGCGGTCGACCATGCCATACAGCGTGTCGTAGGCCAGCACCCATAGCAGCGTACTGAAGTACAGCAGCCAGGCAACGGCCGGGACGCTGTCGGTAACGGCGGCAAACGCCATCGGAATCGCCCAAGCGAATGCAGCACCGAGCACCACTTGCGGGAAATAGGTGTGCCGCTTCATGAACGGATAGGCACTGGCAATGACGATGGCGACAAAAGACAGATAGATGGTGAGCGTGTTCTGGCTCAGCACCAGGGCAAAGCAAATCAGCGCCAGTCCGATGAAGATCTGAACAGCCTGTTTTGGTGTCACCGCACCGGTGGCGAGTGGTCGTGCTTTGGTGCGTGCGACCGCGCCATCGAAATTGCGATCGGCATAATCGTTGATAACACAGCCGCAGGCGCGCATCAGGGCTGTGCCCAGAACAAACACCAGCAAGGTGCCAAGCGGAGGCACGCCGCCGGCAGCCAGCCACAACGCCCACAAGGTCGGCCATAACAACAGGAATATGCCAACCGGTTTGTGCCAGCGCATCAACTCCCAAAATGGCTGCAAGCGTTGCCAGTACGTCGCCCCGGTTGTTAATCCGGTTGTGGCTCCGGTCGTGGCTGTGCTCGTTTCGGCGGTAGTCACTTGGGCGGCATCGGGTTTCTTCATGCGGAAAACCTTGTTGTCAACGTCGGTGGTGGATCAACCGGTGCGTTCTGCCGGCCCCCTCGACTGGCGGTCACCCCGGATCGGCGGCGGACAGGCGCATCGACAACGCCGGCAGCGCCACTTCCTGCACCAACAACGGTCGGCCACGCAGCAAGAAGCGGGACCGACGCGCCGGCAAGCCACGCTGCCAGGGCACGCTCAGTTGCAGCATTCGGCGCGACAACACGTCACGCCCGTCGAGGCTGTGAAACTCCAACGTTTCGCGCACGCCGTGGCCAGCAAACAACAGCGCGCCCAACGCCTTGCCACCTAGCCGGGTCAATTCGCGGTTGGCCCCGAGCAGGCTGCGTGCCGGAATGACCGTGCGGGCAAAGATAACCGGTTGTTCCTGCTGTTTCAGCAACACTTCCCGGATAAAGCAGGGCTGAGATGCCGCCAAATCAAGCGCGTCGGCCTCGTCGCCGCGGACAACCTGCCAATGCTGTTGCAACGGTTGCACGGCGATGGCGCCGAGTCGAGCCCGCAGTGCCTCGGTAAAGGAGCCGGGTTCCGCCATCAGTTGCTGTACGCGGGCAGGCCAGAGCGGCAATTCACAGTGCCAGATGGATGGCATGACAGATTGGTATCAGGGTGCAAAGTGGCCGGCATTATACGCAGCGCGCCTTGCGCTGCGCTGCCCCGATCGTTATAACGTCGGCCGGCGCGGCCCCCGGCTGATCTCGCCGTCCCGGCAATTCGTATTGGCGTACAGGTGAAGCATGAAAAAATGGCAATGTCTGGTGTGCGGCTTGGTTTATGACGAGGCGCAAGGCTGGCCGGAAGATGGCATCGCTGCCGGGACACCGTGGGCCGAGGTGCCGTCCGATTGGCTTTGCCCGGACTGCGGCATTGGCAAGCTCGATTTCGAGATGGTGGAAATCGGTTGAGTACCGGCCACCTGAACCCTCCTGCAGGTTGTGGCTGACCTATACTGGGTTTCCAATTGTGGTTATCCAACAACTGGGTATCCAACAGAACCATTACTGAATGTGCGGAGTTCGGTCAATGTGGCAACGCTTTTTGTTTCTGATGCTGCTGCTCGCCAGCGCCAACCTGTCGGCGAGCGGCGGTAACACCGATGCCGATCCGGAAGGCATCAAATACTTTGAGCTGTATCCGAATCTGGTAACCAACTACCAGCGTCAGGATGGCAAAGTCGGATTTCTGTCGGTCGGTATCCAGCTGAAGGTCAAAGGCGCCGCCAATGTCGAGCTGATCAAGCAACACCTGCCGCTGATGCAGGACGCCGTGGTCTGGTTGATGCGCAGCCAGAACGAGACCACAGTCAAAGACTTGACCCAGCGTGAATCCCTGCGGCAGCAAACGCTGACCGAACTGCAAACCCGCCTTGAAACAGAAACGAAAAAGAAAGAAGTGATTCAGGACGTGCTGTTCACCAAATACGTTTGGCAATGACTTGGTTAGCAACGACCTGGTCAGCGACGACTGTCGTTACCGAAAAAAGGGCCGCTTGCGGCCCTTTTTGCTGATGGTTTGGTGGGTCAATCCGGTGCTGTTGACCGGGGTTGCCTGACGTCAACGAAGCCGCGACAAACCACCGTCAATGGCCAGTACCTGCCCGGTCATGAACGGTACAGCGGTGGTCAACAAGGTACAGGCCAGTTCCGCCACCATGGCCGGGTCACCGATCCGTTTGAGTGGGTTGCGGTCAATGATTGCCTGCCGCTTGGCGTCACTGCTGAGCAGCGACGCCGCCAGTGACGTATCCACCAATGCCGGTGCCAGCACATTGACCGTGATCGCCGGCGCAAACTCCGCCGCCAGCGTCCGCGCCAGCCCTTCGAGTGCCGCCTTGGCCGCCGCGACAGATCCGTGAAACGGCAATCCGGTTTGCCCGGCAACCGAGCTGAACAATACGATTGCAGCACGCTCAGCGTTTTTCATTGCCGGCAGCGCAGCCTGAATGGTGTGGATAGCGCCGCGCACATTGATCTGCCAATCACGGTCAAAATCCGCGTCGGTCAACCGTGCAAATGGCTTTAGCGTGATGCTGCCAGGGCAATAGACACAGCCATCCAGTGTTGCCGGCAAATGCCCGACCGGAAACGGCTCACTCGCTGCATCCCAACGAAACGATTGCAATTGCGGATGAGTCGGACCGAGTTCAGGTTGACGGCAGCCCATTAGCACCTGATGCGACTCAGCCAACAATCGATCGACGATTGCGCGTCCCATGCCGCGACTGCCGCCAATCACCAGAATGTTTGCCATCTGCCCGCCCCTTGCCCAATCGCCGACCTGTGGTTGGCTATACGGCAGAGTTGAACAGCAAGTTCACGCCACTCCGGCAGAAAAAAGGGCTGCACAGCAGCCCCGGTGTTGAGGATTGACCGCTCAGCTGCCGGTCACGAACGGCAATTGCCGGCGCCAGCCTTCAAACCCGCCATCAACACTAGCGACCTGGGTAAACCCCTGACCAACAAAAAACTGGGCTGCCGACTGCGAGCTATGGCCGTGATAGCACATCACCAGCAGCGGCGTGTCCGGATTGGCAGACGCCATGAATTGCTGCAGGTTGTCGTTGCCGAGCCGAATCGCGCCGTCCACATGGGCCGCAGCAAAGGCGTTCGGATCACGAATGTCCACCAGTACGGCGCCGGTTGCCAATTGCTGCTGCGCCTCGGCGGCACTGATCCGTTTGAAACTCATGCTCAACTCCTGAAATCTTCCCGGTCAATACCGGCGCTTGTACTCACTCAGCGCGACGACGCATGTGAAAATGGGGGATGCCATCTTCCAGGTACGGCTCATCAAATACGACAAAGCCAAACGATTCATAGAACCGCCGCAAATACGCCTGCGCACCGATCACGCAGTCGATGCCCGGATGGGCGCGCCGGAGCTCCAGCAAACCCCGTTTCACCAGCTCACGACCAATGCCGCTGCCGCGTGCGCGTTGGGCAGTACAGACCCGGCCTATCGAGGCACAGCCCATTTCGTGACGGTGGGGTGGCACGATGCGCAAACTGGCGAGCATGCCGGCGTCATCTTCGGCAAGCAGATGCAGGCAGTCCGGATCGCGACCATCGATATCCGGATACGGACACATTTGTTCGACCACAAACACCTGCTGGCGCAGTTGCCACAGCGCGTGCAGTTGCAATGCAGTCAGTGCAGACAGCGGCGCACACTGCCAGCGTATGCCGGATGTAACGCGTTCAGCGCCAGCCATCACGCCGACGTCCGCGCATGGCACTGATGCCCCAGCCGATCAACATGCCGATGGTCACAATCAACGCGCCGGCATACAGCACCTCGCTCTGAAAGCGGCGCTCCAGCACGGCGTTTTGCTCGCTAAGGGTTTCCAGCGCCGTTTCCAGTTCGACCACCCGCACCTGCAATTCATGGCTCTGGCGCTGCAGGATTTCCCGCTCCGGCAGTGAGGTTTTCATGCTGTCGAGTTCGGCAACGGCGGCATTGAATCGAGCTTCCAGATCGGCATAGCGCGCCACTGATGGTGGCGTGGTGACAATGCGGTCCGCTTCGATCCAGCCTTCCGGGCCGCTTTCGGCCCGAACCCGGACAAACCCGGTGCCCGGCGCCTTTTCCATGATCTGGACCGGTTCGCCGGCCTTGAGCCAATTGATTGCTTTCTGTTCCTTGGCAGCGCCCGCCCGCAGCGAGGCCACCAACTGATCGGTGATGTAATACGTGGCAGGTGCTTCCGCCGCCCGCACCGGCAGCGCCAGACTGGCAACAACCAGACCTTGCATCAACATTGCAAACCGCTTTCCGTTACACCGCACGGTGTCTCTCCTCTGCGTCCATCACCTCACGTGCGCGGCAATTGTATCAGCGCCGACCGACCGGCAGGCAGGCGGCAGCAAGGCTTTCGCTTGTCCCGGCATGCTCTACAATGCCGAACCTGACCGCAAACACATCGATGGCAAAACCCGATGGGCCGTGAACTTGAACTCAAACTCGCCACCGATCCGGACACCCTGGCGGCATTGGCCGTGACCCGGCTGCCGACGGGCTGGACCGCCGGGCCCTGGCAAAGCAGGCAGCTGGCCAATCGCTATTACGACTCCGATGACCGCGATCTCAGCGAGCGTGGCATCGCGTTGCGGCTGCGTCAGGTCGACCAGCAATTCACCCAGACCATCAAGACAGCCGGCAGCAGCACCGGCGGCATTCATCGCCGTGGTGAGTGGAACGTGACAGTCACCGGTCCGGAGCTCGACCCGGTCCGGTTGCCGGAAACCGAATGGACCCCCTGGCTGACCAGTCTCTGGCGGCAGCAAAAGCTGACCACGGTATTCAGCACCGATTTCGAACGCCGCTCGCGTGAATTGCGTCATGACAGCGGTACGGTAATTGAGTTGGCACTCGATCATGGGTTCGTGCATGGCGATGAGGAGCACGACCCCATCAGCGAAGTGGAGCTTGAGTTGCTGTCCGGCGACATCGGCCCGCTGTTCGAGCTGGCGCGTCAGCTGATCAGTCATCACCCGCTGCACCCGGACAACCGGAGCAAGGCCGAGCGTGGTTATCGCCTGCTGGGTTGGCAGGCTTTTCCCCAGACCCGGCTGCGGCCGCTACTGATCAACGAAGCGGCAAGCCACTGGCAGATCCTGCGCGACACCGTGCAGTGCACCTGGTCGCACTGGCAGCTGTACGAAAAAGAATTCATCAGCAAACCGTCCGTCGCCGCTGCTGATCAGATGTATCGCGCGCTTGGCATGCTTCGCCATTTGTTTGTCTGCTACCACGGCCTGCCACTACCCATGGCGTTGCACGACTGGCGCCGGCAACTGACCCGCATGCTGAACGCGTTTGGCTGGATTGACAGCGCGCGCGCACAAATGGCAGCCGATGACATGGTCGGCTCGACACTCGGTGAAGATTACCTGCCGCACCATGATGAATTGGCCGAGCTGGTACCGGATGAACGCGATTTCGCCGCCGGCATCATCAGCGTCGAGAATTTGCTCGATAGCCGCGAGTACGGCCTGTTTACGCTCGATGTCGCCCAATTCTTGCTGACCACCGTCGAGGACGTGCCCACAGCGCTGCATGAAGCTGCTGCCGAACGCGCTACCGCACTGGTCATTCGGCAATGGGAAGCCTTGCAGCATATCTGGGAGAAAGCACCCAGCTCGCAGGATCTGGGTTTCTACAGCCAGCAGAAACGCCTGCTGCGGCGCGCGCTTTGGTCCTGTCTCATTTACGGCGAGCTGTTCGAAGAGCGCCAGCGTGATCTGTTCATCAACCCGGTGCGTGACCTGCTTGCCGGCATACAGGACAACCAGATGCTGGCCAGCCTCGATGATATCGGCCGCCAACTGGAAGATGATCAATACCGTGACTTCACCGGTTGGCTCTTTGGCCAGCGCGAAACGCTATGGTCAGCCTTGCAGATGACCCGGGAATTTGCGCTAAGGGCGGAGCCGGAGACGTTGGAAAGCTGATGAATTCATGCCGCATAACGCTTTTGATGCAACGCACGGCTCATTCTGTGTGGCACAGGCGTAACTCACATCCGGGATTTCGGATGAATAAACATATTAAATCTCCAACCCATGTAGTGGGTTAGGCAAGGAAAAAGCAGTTATACCACTGTTTTTGCGAAGAAAAATTCTCATTTATTGGGCCTACTTCAAGCTGATACTTTGACATGCTAACAACTTCATTTGGTTTTTGAGTGACTCAATATGCCACATGAAAAGAATACGGCCCAAATAAAAGCTGAGTACGCGACCATCGATCGCAATGCAAAAATTGTAAGTGCAATTTTTGTAGCCCTAATGACGCCAAGGTTAATTCTGGCATTTTCAGATATTGACTCAGTTTTCGGGCCAACCTATAGAACCGCGTTAGCCCCAATGGCGCTTGGGCTAGTAATTTATATTTTTTACTGGATTAAATACTGGAAATGTCCTGCGTGTTCACAATTTCCCGGCGGCGGCTGGTCAAGGAAAGTGTGTAAAGAATGCAAGACACAGCTGTCCTAGTACGATTTTTCTGCCAAATAATATGCTGTTCAAAAAAGACTATCGGCGCTGAAAGCTCGATCGCATTTGCCGCTTGCAAGTGCCGTAAGTCGCCATACTACGTTGTATATGTCAAATGTTAGAAATTGCTGGATGAAGCCGATGGTCTGATGGACAATTTTAGCTACTTGTCGGTATTTATTTCTATCGTATTAGGGCTTGGCATCACACAGCTACTGTCAGGGTTTGGTCGTTGGGTAGAAAATAGATCTTCGTTTCCAGCGTATGCGCCGACTATTATTTGGTCTGCCGTACTCCTCCTGACACATATTCAAACGTGGTGGTCGATGTACAGTCTTCGCCTCCATACAAATTGGACCTTCCTCCAGTTTTTTGTGGTTCTATTACAACCCATCATATTGTTTCTCCTCTCATCTCTCGTGCTGCCGAGCACTGCTTCGTCTGTTGGCGATCTGAGAAGAAATTACGAATCGCAGAGGAAATGGTTCTTCGGCCTGCTAAATGTTCTGTTAGTGGTTAGTGTCGCTCGTGACGCAGTGTTAAATAGCGCCCTTCCATCCCAATACAATATCGGTTTTCACTTGCTGTTCATGGGTGCATTTGTAACGGGCATGTGTTTCTCGCGCGAATCAGTTCACAGACTCATTTCCTTGTTTGCAGCAATCGGCATTTGCCTGTATATATTTTTACTTTTTTATGCACTTGAGTGAACTCTCGAGACATTGCCTAGCTGTGTAATCAAACTGACGCCGGTGGAACTCCTACCGAGACAGATCCATTTTGCCTGACCACTGACCCGCTCCATGGCAAATCGGATTGCTGAGCGTGGCTGCAACCTCTCCCCAGCCCTGCCCCATCGAGGGGGAGGGAGTCTGAATTCGCGACCGGGCGCACCGCAGTTGGGCAAATGCCCCGCTTTGGATCATTCGGGTTCGGTACTCGCGACCTATCTGGTCTTACCTCCCAGAGAATTGCCGCACTGCAGCACAAGAAACCCTTTGCAGCGGGTTCCGTCCGGGTGTAAGTTCGCGACCACAATGACAGCGTTGTCATTGGCGACCGATACCACCCCGTAGAGGGCAGGCTCGGACTGTGAACACCTATAAGGACGGACAACATGACAGCCCCGACATTCCAGAAGAAGCTCCTGCCCGGCGTCATCGCACTCGCACTCGCCGGTATGCCCATTCAGTCTTTGCTTGCCGCGGAGGAGAGCAAAGAAGAGATGGACAAAGATGCCGAAGTGGTGGAAGTCACCGGTATTCGCGATTCACTGCGGGCCAACCTGGCCAAGAAGCGCGATGCCGACGACGTGCGTGAAGTGGTCACCGCGGAAGACATTGGCAAGTTCCCGGACAAAAACGTCGCCGAATCGCTGCAACGCATCACCGGCGTCAGCATCCAGCGCGCGTTTGGTGAAGGAGAGCGCGTGTCCATTCGTGGCACCGCACCGAACCTGAACCGCACCCTGCTCAATGGTCACTCGGTCGCCACGGCTGACTGGTTCATTCTGGACCAGCTCAATGCCACCCGCAGCTTCAACTACCTGATGCTGCCGTCGGAAATCGTCGGGCAACTTGATGTGATCAAGAGTCCGCAGGCGGACACCGAAGAGGGCAGCGTTGGCGGCACCGTCAACGTGCAGACCCGCACACCGCTGCAAATGAAAGATCAGCTGACGCTGGCCGGTACCGCCCAGATGATCAGCAACGAAAAATCGGGCGAGACCGACCCGCTGCTGTCCGGCCTTATCAGCTGGAAGAACGATGACAGCAGCTTTGGCGTGCTGCTGGCAGTACAAAGCAGCGAATCGAATATTCGCCGCGATGGTGTCGAAACACTGGGTTACTCGGATCGCGCCATCGCCGATCAAGGCGGCGGCGTCTACGCCATTCCGGATCTGATCGGCTCGGCCTACTTTACCCAGCAGCGCCAGCGCGACAGTTTCAATTTTTCGGCGCAGTGGGCGCCAGCTGACGGTCTCGATCTGACCTTCAACGCCATGCAGGCGAAGATGGATGCCGACAACGTCAACGCCAACATGCTGGCCTGGTTCAGCAACATGCTCGGCGGCGGCCAGCAGCCCATTAACACCGTCGTTGACAGCAACGGCACCGTGGTCGCGGGTGAGTTCCTGAACACCAATGCGGCCTGGGGCGGCGTCTATGACGTGTTCGTCCGTGAAGCCTACACCGAGACCAGTGCCTATGACTTCGACCTGAAGTATTCCGTCGGTGACTGGATCTTTACCGGCAAGGTCGGAACCACCGAAGCCGATGGTGCCACGGAGCGTCAGTTGATTTGGGAAACCGTTGCTCGCAGCGGCTTCACCTGGGATCTGCGCGGCGGCACTCCACGCGTCGAGTTTACGGATATCGATGTCTCTGCTGAAAATGCCTTCGCCACCAACGGCTGGAACGGCGAGCGCGATGTTTCCAACACCGACTCGGAAGATTTCTTCTACGGCGACGCTGAACTGCAACTCGATCACGATGTGTTCAACTCGCTGAAATTTGGCCTCAAATACACCACGCATGAACGCACCAACTCGTTCAATGGCGAGGTGGGCCATGCCCTGTACGGCGATACCTCGTGCGGCGGCGTACCTTGCGGCGTCGGCGTCGTTGCTGGCGGCACACTGCCGAGTGACTTCATGTCCGGACATGACGTGCTGGGCGGCTATCGCCTGATCGACAACGCGGCACTCTATGGCATCTACAACGCCATTCCGGATCAGGGTGCCTGCTTGCCGTCGGGTCAATCCTATCCGCCGTCTTGCAGCAGCCCGGTTGCGAGCGGCAGCTATGGCATTGCCGAAGATGCGCTGGGCGGTTTTGTGATGGCAAAGTTCAGCGGTGATGGCTTCCGCGGCAACGTCGGTGTCCGCATCGTCGAAACCACGGTCACTGCCGACGGCAATCGCACCGGTGTTGATCCGGCCACGCCGGGCGCGCAATGGTCGCTGTTTGATGGCTACTACGCACCGTACAGCACCGAAAGCAGTTACACCGATGTGCTGCCGAGCTTCAACATCGCCTTTGATGCTGCCGACGACGTGATCCTGCGCTTCGCTGCCGCGCAAGTGATGGCACGGCCGGATTACGCCAAGATGGCGCCGACCATCTCGCTGAATTCGACCTCCTACACTGGCACCGGCGGTTCGCCGGATCTGGATCCGTACCGCGCCTCGCAGTTCGATCTATCGGCCGAGTGGTACATCAATGATGATACCGCGCTGTCAGTGGCCTATTTCTACAAGGCCATCCAGTCTTACATCATCAACAGCGTTCGCGAAGAAACCCATCCGACTCTGTTTACCCCGGGCGGCCCGATTACCCCGGGCAGCAACTGCACACCAGCGGGTGGCGACATCTATAACTGCGTGTATGACGTTGATCGTCCGGTGAACGGCTCAGGTGGTACCAACCAGGGCTTCGAAGTGGCGTTCCAGCAGTCGTTTGAGAACGGTTTGGGTTGGAATGCCAACTACACGTTCTCTGACGCCGAATCGGCTGAGGGTGACGAGATCCCGGGCAACTCGAAGAACACCTACAACCTGTCGGCGTTCTATGAAGGCTCGCTCTTGTATGCCCGTTTGTCCTACAACTTCCGCGAAGCCTATTTCGTCGATGTGCAGAACAGCCGCGAACAATGGTCGGACGATACCGGCTGGATGGACGCTTCGCTCGGCATCAATATCGGTGACCACATCGATCTGGTGCTCGAAGCCTCTAACCTGACCGAAGAAGAGCTGGTGTATTACTACGACGGTATCAAGGAGCGTCCGAACGCTACCTACCAGACCGGCGCGGTGTATTACTTCGGCGTTCGTGCGTCGTACTAAAAATGTCAGAACCCGGACCCGCTCGCGCTCGGCGGGTCCGGACTGGCGACTGGCAGAACCGAAACATCGGCGATGTTAGTAATGCAGTCTCCCTGTAGCGTTGTATTGCATTGGGGCCGGTGAGTGCGGTTGCGACTCCCGGCCTGTTTTTTTGCGGGCTCTTCAATCTTGAAGGCTTCTTTTGATGGCACTGCTATCCAGACTCACGTAACGACCTTCCGTTTCCGGATACACTACGATGACGAAAGAACTGCCGAGCACTGCGCGATGACCAACAACGTAAAATCGAAAATGGTGTTGTCGTCACTGCTGCTGACTGGCTGGATCAACACAGTCGCCGCCAACGACCAACCCTTGCAGCAAGCTGAATTGGATCGGCTCGCCGATCAGTTGCAGGTCCGCTATCAGCTGCTCGACAACCGGCCTGGGCCACATTGCCCACGTGATCCACAGGGCGCCATCAAGCCCTGCTATCGCGCGCAACTGGAGCTGACCCTGCCGCAGGCCTCGGTGAGCCGCGACTGGTCACTCTGGTTCAGTCATGTCAGTCCAATCCAGTCTGTTGAAGGCAAGTCATTTACCATTCGCCACCACAACGGTGATCTGCATGAACTGGCACCTACGGCGAAGTTCAGTGGCTTCACTGCCGGCGTAACCCAAAAGGTGGTCTTTCAGTCGGAGTTCTGGTTGCTCAGCAAAGCCGAACTGATGCCCAACTATTACCTGACCGCGCCGCAACTGGCGCCGCGTGTGGTCCGCAGCACGCAGGCAGGTCGTGATCCGGAAACCGGTCTGGCGAAGCTGCCTTTCGTCGGGCCAATGAATGACCCGCACCGGCACGGCAAGCGCACGCCCGATGACCGGTCAGCGCTGGCGACCGCCAGCCAGCTCTATCAGGAATACCGGCAATGGGGTGGCGCCCAGCTGCCGCAGGCCAGCGATCTGCTGCCAACGCCACGTTCGGTTCAAACACGCGCCGGCAGTTTGTCCCTGGCTGGTGGCATTCACTTGCTCAAATCCACAGACAAAAGTTTGCAAGCAGCGTTGCAACCCGCACTGGATCGGCTGGCGCGCTACGGCGTAGCCGTGCAGGACCACGGAGTTCCGGTCGAAGTAATCATGGTGGCGACGAGCGAACTACCGAGTGAAAGCTATCAGCTGGATATTGCTGCCGAGCGGATTACGATCCGGGCTGGCAGCACCAGCGGCGCATTCTATGCGCTGCAGTCGCTGGCGGCGTTGTTGCCGGTTGGCAGCCAGACCGTACCGCAGTTGCGCATTGAGGATGGCCCACGTTACCCGTGGCGCGGCGTGCACATCGACATCGCCCGCAACTTTCATGACCTGGAATGGCTCAAGCACCTGCTCGACCAGATGGCTGTCGTCAAACTGAATCGATTGCACCTGCATCTGGCCGACGACGAAGGCTGGCGGCTGGAAATCCCGGCCTTGCCGGAATTGACGGAAGTCGGCAGCAAGCGCTGCCACGATCTGAGCGAAACAAATTGTCTGCTGCCGCAACTGGGAAGCGGGCCCGATGCCACGTCCGCGCACACAGGGGCACCAATCAACGGCTACCTGAGCAGCGAGCAATACATCGCGTTGCTGCGCTACGCCGGTGCACGCCATATCGAGGTTGTGCCATCACTCGATATGCCGGGGCATGCCCGCGCGGCCGTGCGCAGCATGCGGGCACGTCAGCAACGTTTGCTTGCGGCTGGCGAGCCAGAACAGGCAAGCGCATTTTTGCTCGATGAAACGGCGGATCCGACCGTGTACCTGTCGGTTCAGTATTATCATGACAACACCATCAACGTGTGTCTGCCATCGGCTTATCGCTTCGTCGAGACCGTGCTGGCAGAAGTGAAGTCGCTGCACGCCAGAGCCGGTCAGCCACTGACACTTTTTCATGTCGGCGCCGACGAAACAGCGGGAGCATGGCATGACTCGCCGGCCTGCAAACAACTGCTCGCTGATGGCACCAGCGGCGTCAGCAGCAGCAAGGAGCTGGGTCACTATTTTTTGCGCAAAGTCGGCGCGATCCTGCAACGCGAAGGCGTTCAACTGGCGGGCTGGAGTGATGGTCTCGAGAGCCTGACGCCCGCCGATCTGCCCGGCACAGTTTACGCCAATGCCTGGACGCCGCTGGCCTGGAACGGCCATTACCCGGCGCATAAACTGGCTAATCAGGGTTGGCGCGTCATTGTCTCGTCACCGGATGTGACCTACTTCGATTTTCCCTATGCCGCCGATCCGGAAGAAGGCGGTTACGCCTGGGGCACACGCAGCGCCAGCGAGTACAAGGTATTTTCTTTCATGCCGGACAACTTGCCGGCACACGCCGAGTTCTGGCCGGACCGGATTGGCCAGCCCTATGTGGCAGATGATCGCGCGCACCGCCAGAGCAACGGTCATTCGCATCAGCCATTGAAACCGGGCACGAAGTTTTACGGTCTGCAAGCACAACTCTGGAGCGAAACGCTGCGCGAGAATCAGCAGCTGGATTACGCCTTGTTTCCCCGGCTGCAGGCGCTGGCCGAACGGGCCTGGCATCTCGCTGACTGGGAGCTGCCTTATGACACCGCCGGTGTCCGTTACGATCAGCACAGCAAACGCTTCGACAGCGAGCGCGCTCAGGCCCGGCAACGTGACTGGCAACGCTTCGCCGGCCTGCTGGCCGCACGGGTATTACCGCGCCTTGATCACGATTATGTGCAGTACCGCCTGCCACCGGTTGGTGCGCAGGTGCACAACGGTCTGCTGCTGGCGACCCAGCCTTTTGCGCTGATTGGCAGCGGATTGGGGCCGTCAATTGAATACCGGCTCGATGGCGGGCCATGGCTGCGTTATACCGGGCCGGTTGCGGTCGCGCCGGCCGCGCAAGTCGACGTTCGCAGCCGTTCGGCCGATGGCAAACGTGCAGGCCGCACCCTGACGGTCGATCGCCCGAGGCCAAAAGCGGAAGCTCGGCCATGAAGCGCCGTCCCGCCAGAAACACCGCCACTGCCCCGACCTCTACCAGTGGCTACGACGAACAAATGACAGCGCTGTCATTTGTTGTTAGCATGCGGGTCATGAACACCCTGACGGCCTTTTTGGCCACTGCCCCGGAATCGTGTACATGAGCCAACCACCGACGCCAGCAAGCCCAATGGCCCCGCCATCAACCGTCGCGACCGCCCGACATTTTCTCGGTATCGATGGCGGCGGCAGCAAGTGCCGCGCCGTGCTGATCAATGGCGCCGGCCAGCCGCTTGGCAGCGGTTTCAGCGGCCCGGCCAACCCGTTCCAGAACTTCGAGCAAGCGGTGCAATCGATTGCCGAAGCGGCCGAACAAGCCGTTCTGGCCGCCGGCCTCAGCCGCAGCGTGTTGGCCACTACGCCGGCCTGCCTCGGCTTGGCAGGCATCAGCTTGCCAACCGTGCGCGCCGCCATGACCGCGTGGTCGCATCCGTTTGCCCAGATGTTGCTGGTCACCGACTTGCAGATCGCCAGTCTCGGTGCCCATGACGGCGGTGACGGCGCTGTCATCATTGCCGGAACCGGCTCCTGCGGCTTCCTGCAGCGAGGCAGTTACCAGCGCAGTCTCGGTGGTCGCGGTTTTCCGGCTGGCGATCAGGGCAGCGGCGCCTGGATTGGCTTGCAGGCCATGCAACATGTACTGCTTGTACTCGACGGCTTTGCCGAATCAAGTTCGCTGGTCGGTCGCATCCAACAACAGTTGCAAGCGACTGCGCCAAATGAGCTGGTCGAGCAGCTCGGTCAGGGCGCCAGCCGCTACGCCACCTTGGCACCACTGGTGTTCGAAGAAGCGAACAACCGGGACCCGGTTGCCGAGCGCATCATCCAATCGGCAGCCGATTACCTGAATGCCTTGGCGCGCATGCTGCTCTCGGAAGCACCACCGCGTTTGTCGCTGCTCGGCGGCTTGGCTCCGCTGCTGACACCGTGGCTGGCGGTTGATGTCCGCGAACAATTGTCGCCAGCGCTGGCCTCGGCCGAACTCGGTGCAGCACTGCTGGCACGGAGCCGATTTCACGGCGGAGCCACGCCATGAACGTGACCGTGCAGGAACAGACCTTGATGGAACAGGAAGCGCGCGAAGTGCCGGCCCGGATCGCCGCGCAATTGCAGCGCAATCAGGCGGCCGTTGCGGCTCTGGCGGCACGGTTGCAAGGTGCGCCGCCGCCGTTTGTGCTGATTGTCGGGCGTGGCTCATCCGATCATGCCGGCGTGTTCGCCAAATACCTGATCGAAATCGAGACCGGCACGGCTGTCGCGTCAGCTGCCCCGGCCGTGACCACGGTATACGGCCGCGATCTGCGCTTGCAGAACGCGCTGGTGCTGGTGATTTCCCAATCCGGTCGCAGCCCGGATATCGTCCGGCAGGCTGAGCGTGCCCGCGCCTCTGGCGCGCTTGTGGTGGCACTGGTCAACGAAGAACAGTCGCCGCTCACCAAAGTGGTCGACTATGTGATTCCGCTCGGCGCCGGACCAGAGCGCGCCGTCGCCGCCACCAAAAGCTATCTCTGCACCCTGTCGGCGCTGCTGCAATTGACCGCATTCTGGAGCAACAACAGCGGCCTGCTGCAGGCGCTGCAACAACTGCCGGCGCAACTCAGCGCAGTGCTTGAGCAATCGGCGCAACTGACGGCCGATGATCTGCGCCACGACGCGCCATACATTGTGCTGGGTCGCGGTTTGGGCTTCGCCATTAGCAAAGAGCTCGCCTTGAAGCTGAAGGAAACCTGCAGCGTGCCGGCAGAGGCGTTCAGCAGTGCCGAGTTCCTGCATGGTCCGGTGGCATTGGCCCAAAAGGCACTGACCGTGATCGATGCCCATATTGCCGATGAAGCCGCTGCAGCACATCACCAGCAAATCGACGAAGTGGTTCGGCGTGGCGCCATTCGCGTTGGCTTGCATCAGGGCGTTGCCGATTGCCACCCGCGCACGGCACCACTCTTGCTGTTGCAGCGCTTTTATGTTGACGTGGCACGCGCGGCGGTGGCATTGGGCGGCAATCCGGATCAACCGGCCGGGCTGAAGAAAGTGACCGAAACGCTGTAAGTTGAAAACCATCGTACCTAGTCGACAAGCCATCAGCGGATAACCAATGAACCGTTACACCTTGCTGCCGGATCAGTTGTTCGATGGTGACAGCGTGCTGACCGGCACGCCGATCACGGTCGAAGACGGTGCCATTGTGGCGCTCGATACCGTGCCGGGCATTCCGATCAGCCGGCACGCGGGCCTGCTGGTGCCCGGCTTCATCGATGTGCAGGTCAACGGTGGCGGTGGCGTACTGTTCAACAGCACACCGACGCTCGACGCGCTGAAAACGCTGCTGAAGGCACACGCACGCTTCGGCAGCACCGGGCTGCTGCCCACTGTGATCACCGATGAGCTCGCCGTGATGCGGCAAGCAGCCGACACCATCGCGCTCGCCATCAGGCAGAGCGTGCCAGGCTTGCTCGGCATTCACTTTGAAGGACCGCACCTGTCCGCCAGCAAGCGCGGTGTCCACGCCGAACGCTACCTGCGACCGATCAGCGATGCCGAATGGTCGCTGTATGCCCGCACCGACATTGGCGCCCGCGTCGTGACCGTGGCGCCGGAATTGGTCAGTGCCGACGATATCGCCAGACTCTGCTCGCTGGGCGTGCGCGTCTGTCTCGGTCATTCAAATGCCGATTACGCCACCGTGCAACAAGCGTTGCGCGCCGGTGCCAGCGGCTTCACCCATTTGTACAACGCCATGTCGCCACTGACGTCGCGTGAACCGGGCATGGTCGGCGCGGCGCTGCTGGACCCGGCAAGCTGGTGCGGAATAATTGTCGATGGCTGTCATGCTCACGACGCCGCCTTGCAACTGGCCGTGCGCAGCAAACCGCGTGGCAAAGTGATGCTGGTTACCGATGCAATGCCGCCAGTCGGCGTCGATGCCGACACGTTCCCGTTTTTTGGTGGCACCGTCCGCAAGCAGGGCAATGCCCTGTTCGATGAACGCGGCGCGCTGGCCGGATCAACACTCGACATGGCAACAGCCGTGCGGGAAAGCATCAGCCGGCTCGGCGTTGATCAATTGGAAGCCTTGCGGATGGCCTCGCGTTACCCGGCAGAATTTCTTGGGCAAGACAAGCTGCGTGGCCGCATTGCGCTCGGCTATCGGGCGGATCTGGTGCTGCTGGATCGCAGTGGCCAGGTGCAACATTGCTGGGCAAATGGCAGACCCCTGATGTAACAGACAGCTTGGACAGTTTTTCAACGCAGTTTCACACGGCCAAAACGACAACGGAGAACGCGATGACGTTTCCAGACAACCCCGCCGCCAGTTACGCGGAGAGCCGCAGCGGCAGCATCAATTACACGCTGCCGCTGACGCTGATGATCAGCCTGTTCTTCATGATCGGCTTCATCACCGTGCTCAACGACGTGCTGATCCCGAGTCTCAAGGGCGTATTTGAACTGAGTCGCGCCCAATCCATGCTGGTTCAGTTTTGCTTCTTCATTGCCTACGGACTGATGTCGATTCCGGCCGGCCATTTGATCCAGCGCATTGGCTACAAGCGAGGTCTGGCTGTTTCACTGGCCACGATGGCGACCGGCCTGTTTCTGTTTGTTCCCGCCAGCATGCTGGCCTTGTACCCGTTCTTCCTGTTCGCACTGTTTGTGGTAGCAACCGGGCTGACCGTGCTGCAAGTCGCCATCAACCCGTACATCATTGCGCTCGGACCGGAACAAACCGGCGCCGCACGACTGAATATGGGCGGCACCGCCAATTCAACGGCCACATTTATCGGTCCGATCATCGGCGCTGCCTACATTCTGCCGCACGGCCTGACCGACCCGCTGGAAAAAGCCGCAGCGGTGAAGGGCCCATATCTGGTGCTGGCATTGATCACCATCGGCATTGCAGCACTGCTGTATTTCCTGAAGTTGCCGCGACTTGCTACCGAGCTCAATGCCAATGAAAAGCTGGCAGGCAATGCCTGGCAGTTCCGCCATCTGCGCTGGGGCGCAGGCGCCATTTTCTTTTATGTCGGCGCCGAGGTGGCCATTGGCAGCATCTTGATTCTCTATTTTGTCGAGGAACAGCTGATTCAACTCGGCAGTGCTGCCGTTGCCGGCCTGACCATTGAAAAAGCAGCCAGCTCGCTGGTGGCCTATTACTGGGGCAGCGCGATGATTGGCCGCCTGATCGGTGCCATTGTCGGCCAGAAAATTGCTGCCGAAACCATGCTGCGTTGGGTCGCCGGCTGCGCACTGTTGTTGGTCGGCCTGGCGATATCGGGGCTGCTGCTGGATGTCTGGATCGACATGCGAGTCATGGTGCTGAATCTCGACCCTTTCGCCCTCAGCTTTGAACCGATTCGGTTCCCGCTGTCGCTGGCCTTGCTGGTGCTGGTTGGCTTGTTCAACGCGGTGATGTGGCCGTGTATTTTCCCGCTGTCATTGAAGGGCCTCGGCAAGCACACCAGCCAGGGCTCCGGCATTCTGGTCAGCATGGTCGCCGGTGGCGCCCTGATTCCGCTGTTGCAGGGCTGGCTGTCCGATTTCCCCGGCATTGGTTTTCAATACAGCTTTGTCGTGGTTGCTGCCTGCTATGCCTACATTCTGGCGTTTGCCCTGAAGGGGTATCAGCCGGCGCGGTGAGACAGAAACCGTAATGGCGAATCTGAAGTCCCGGAATCGCCATCGTTACCAAAACCAAAACGGTCGCCGCGGCGACCGTTTTTTTTGACCTCACAGCGACTATGCAGCAGCTGTTGCAACCGGCTCCGGCAAGCGCGCCAGGACCATGGCACTGTCCAGCATCCGGTGACTGAAACCCCACTCATTGTCATACCACGCCATCAGCTTGACCCAGTGACCAGCGACTTTGGTCTGCGTGCTGTCAAAAATGCACGAGGCATTGTCGTGATTGAAATCAATCGACACCAGCGGTTCGCTGTTGACCCGCAACACCCCGTTCAGGGCGCCAGCGGCGGCAGCCGCAACGCGTCCATTGACTTCCGCGATGGTCGTTTCGCAGTTCAATCGGACATTCAAATCCACCAGCGAGACATTGATGGTCGGCACGCGCACCGCCATGCCGTCGAGTTTGCCCTTGAGCTCGGGCAACACCAGGCTGACCGCCTTGGCGGCACCGGTCTTGGTTGGAATCATCGATTGCGCAGCGGCACGCGCCCGATAGATATCCTTGTGATTCAGGTCGAGCAGTTGCTGATCGTTGGTATAGGAATGAATGGTTGTCATCATGCCCTGCTCGATGCCAAAAGCGTCATGCAGCACCTTTGCCAGCGGCGCCAGACAGTTGGTGGTACAGGAGGCATTGGATACCACCCGATGTTCCGGCCGCAGCGTCTGGTCGTTGACACCAAACACCACCGTGGCATCGACCTCCTCGCCCGGTGCCGAGATCAGGACCCGCTTTGCCCCGGCATCGACATGCTGCATGGCCTGATCCCGACGGGTGAAGCGGCCGGTGCATTCGAGCACGACATCCACAGCCAGTTCGCGCCACGGCAGTTGCGCCGGTTTGGCCTGCTGGCAATAGCGAATCACATCACCATTGACGATCAGACTGTGCTGATCGTGACTGACCACCGCCGCGAAGCGGCCGTGCACGGTGTCATAGCGCAGCAGGTGACTGCTGGTCTCCAGATCACCCAGATCATTGATGGCAACGACCTGCACCCGATCACGATAACCGGACTCATACAGCGCCCGCAGCACATTGCGGCCGATGCGACCGAAACCATTGATGGCCAGGCGAATGCTCGTTTTCTCTCTCATGTTCTTTCTCCCGCTTTTCTACCCGTCATTAGGTCGTTGGCGAATCGCGTGATTCAGCCGCGCAGCAGTCGCGCCCGTTGCGCCGCTTCGTTGATCGCCTGCCATTGCTGAGCCGCTACCGCCGCATTGGGTGTCAGCCAGGAACCCCCAACGGCAACCACATTGCTCAGTGCGAGATAGGCCGGCGCCTGTTGCTCGGTGATGCCGCCGGTGGCACAGAAGCGCAAATGCGGCAATGGACCGGCCAGCGCCTTTAACAAGGCGACACCGCCAAGGGCTTCGGCCGGAAAGAATTTTTGCAAGGCATAGCCGGCTTCGTAACAGCGCATGGCCTCGCTTGCGGTGGCCACACCCGGGATAAACGGCAGCGCTACCCGCTTGGCAGCCGAGAGCAAGGCGTCGGTGCAACCGGGGCTGACCAGAAACTGGGCCCCGGCGCGATGGGCCGTCATCACGTCCGTGGCGGTCAACACCGTCCCGACACCCACCAGCGCCTCCGGCACGGCCCGGCGAATCGCGCTGACCGCCGTCAACGCCGCGGCCGTGCGCAAGGTCACCTCCAGCACCTCCAACCCGGCACTGACCAGTGCCCGCGCCAGCGGCACGGCATTGGTCGGGTCGTCAATGACCAGCACCGGCAGCACCCCTGCGGCGGACAGTCGTGCCTGCAATGCCGTGGCGGCAGTCGATTCGAAAACAGGCATCAGCACGGCGGCACTCCTGACTGAAGCGGAAAGGCGTGGACCAGCGTCGGGCCACGGCCATGAGCGGGTCGACTCTGCGCCAAAATGACAGCGCTGTCAATTTACCCGACAGCAGGTCGGTGCAGTCGCCGGTCGCCGCCACGGCGGTGGCCGGTTACACTGCGTTACATGCCGCGCGAAGCCGCCGGTCGAGCCAGACACCCGGCACCGCCGCCATGACAGCGGTAGTCAGGGACGCAGGCGAGCCGCAGCTTCAGCCGACGGGCCTGCACACCCTACCCAGCGCCGGAGAGCGAATGGCTGCCACCATTACCGATGTCGCCCTGCATGCCGGGGTATCGATGAAGACCGTTTCGCGGGTCATCAACAATGAACCCTCGGTCACACCTGCGACCCGGGAAAAAGTCGAAGCCTCGATGCAGGCACTGAACTATCAGCCCAACGTAGCCGCCCGCAATCTGGCCGGCACCCGCTCCTATACCATTGGTTTTGTTTACGACAACCCGAACGCCTACTACGTCATCGACATGCAAAACGGCATTTTGGCGGAGAGCCGTCGACAGGGTTTTGAGCTGCTGATCCACCCGTGTAACCACCGTTCACCGGCGATCGAAAAAGAACTGCTCGCCATGGTCAACCAGACCCGTCTCGCCGGGCTGGTGTTGACGCCGCCGTTTTCCGAAATGCCGGCGCTGATCAAGGCGCTGGATCAGCACGGCGTGCAATTCGTCCGTATTGTCTCTGGCGTTGAACGTGGCAAATACGCCAACAGCTGCGTATTTGTCGATGACCATTCGGCGGCATTTGCCATTACCGAATATCTGATCGATGCCGGCCATCGCCGGATCGGTTTTTTGTGTGGTGGCATGGAGCACCGCTCCAGTACCGAACGGCTCGAAGGTTACAAAGCCGCGCTGATGCAGCACGAACTGAAAGTGGACAATCGCTTCATCATTGACGGCGAATACAGTTTCGATTCCGGCGTTGACGGCGCCAAAAAACTGCTGGCGCGCAAGGACCGGCCCACTGCCATTTTCGCCAGCAACGACGAGATGGCCGCCGGCGCATTGTTCGCCGCCCGTCAGATGAGCATTGCGGTGCCGGAACAATTATCAATTGTCGGCTTCGAGGACTCGCCCTTCTCGCGGCAAACCTGGCCACAACTGACCACCGCTCATCAACCAAACCGGATGATCGCCCAGCAGGCGACCTCGATGCTGATTTCACGCATTCGGCAGCACGACACAGAAAGTCACAAGGAAGGCGCGACCAGTCGCAGTTTCATTCCGGAGTTGCTGGTGCGTGGTTCCAGCGCCAGGGCACCAGAGCAGGCCTGATCACTGCACAGTGGAGTATCTCGGGAATCGTTGCCATGAAAATCTACGATAATCTGGTCGCGTTGGCTTTTGTTGTCATGGTGCTGCTCGGCGCCTATGCGCTGTTCCGCTGGATTTTCCCGAAGCCAATCACGTTCTCGCGAAAGGATGCGCCGGAATTGTTCGATGCCGATGGCAAGCTGAAGATGGAACCGTGAACGCCACGCCATCGTCCGGCAAGCGCATGATGCGATGCAGCACCGGTTTTCGCGGCGCTTGCCCGGCACTTGTGTAATATCTGACCACTTTTTCGCTCGCTGGCATAACCAGCCCATCGTCAACTAATGGAGTCGCCAATGACCTTGCTTCACGGATGGAGATCGAGTCTTGCAATCAGTCTGCTGACCGGTTTGATGGCCGTCCCGGCGCTTTCCGCCGCGACGCCCGACCCGGCTCCGGCCTTTTCTCCGCAAGATGTTTTTGCGCTCGAATGGGCCAACAATCCGGTGCTGTCACCGGACGGCAAGCAGGTGATTTACCAGCGCAGCTTCTTTGATCCGATGAAGGATGCCCGGCGTAGCAATCTTTGGCTGGTCGACGTCGCCAGTGGTGCACAACAACCACTGACCAGCGGCAGCAGCAACGATAGTCAGGTTGCATGGTCACCGGATGGCAAGCGCATTGCCTTTGTTTCCAGTGACAACGGCAAGCCGCAAATTTTCGTACGCTGGTTGGCGAGTGGCGCCACCGCACGCCTGACCCAGTTGCAGGAAGGTCCGGGCGATCTGGCCTGGTCGCCGGATGGCCGCTGGATTGCGTTTACCCAACTGGTGCCGTCCGATACCAAGCCGCTTGCCACCGACATGCCGAAGCCGCCGGAAGGGGCGCAATGGGCCGACCCGGTCAAAGTCATCGATCGCTTTGTTTATCGCGCGGATGGCGCCGGCTATCTGGAACCTGGCTACAGCCACGTATTTGTGATCGGCGCTGACGGCGGCGCACCGCGTCAAATCACCAGCGGTGATCATGATTTCGAAGGTCCGCTGGTCTGGCGCAAGGATGGCAGTGCGCTCATCGTGTCGGCCAATCCGGTAGCCGAGTCCTACCTCGACCCGGTCGAAAGTGATTTGTATTCGGTCGCGGTGAAAGATGGAACGCTGACCCAACTGACCACGCGCAACGGCCCGGACTTCAGTCCAACGCTGTCAGCCAATGGCAAGCAAGTGGCCTACATCGGTTTTGAAGACCGTGAACTCGGTTACCAAAACACGGTGCTGTCAGTGCTCGATCTGGAAACCGGTAAGAACCGCGAACTCACCACCGACTTTGACCGCAGCATTGATAACCCGCAGTGGGATGGCGATCGCGGCATTTATTTTCATTACGATGATCGTGGCGTCACCAAGATTGGCTGGATATCGGCAAGCGGTGGCAAGGTCGAAACCGTCGCCGTCGATATGGGTGGCACGGCGATGGGCCGCCCGTACGATGGCGGAGCCATGCATGTCGCAGCCGGAAAAGTGGCCTATACCCATAACAGCAATTACCGGCCGGCCGATCTCGCCGTGGTGGCACGCGGTGGCAAGCCGAAAGTGCTGACCGGATTGAGCGAGAACCTGCTCGCCGCCCGCGCACTCGGCAAGGTGGAAGAGCTGACCTGGAAGTCATCCTTTGATCAGCAGGAAGTGCAAGGTTGGCTGGTGTATCCACCGAACTTCGATGCCAGCAAGAAGTACCCGCTGCTGCTGGAAATTCACGGCGGTCCGTTCGCCAATTATGGCGCTCGCTTCGCCCCGGAAATTCAGCTGTATGCCAGCAAGGGCTATCTGGTGCTGTATACCAACCCGCGTGGCAGCACCAGCTACGGCGAGAAATTTGCCAACCTGATCCATCACAACTACCCCGGCCAGGATTATGACGACTTGATCAGCGGTGTCGACGCAGTGATTGCCAAGGGCAACGTCGATGATCGCAACCTGTTTGTCACCGGCGGCAGCGGCGGTGGTGTGCTGACTGCCTGGATTGTTGGCCACACCGAGCGCTTCCGCGCCGCCGTGGTCGCCAAACCGGTGATCAACTGGTACAGCTTTGTGCTGACTTCCGATGCTTACGGTTTCTTCAGCCGTTACTGGTTCCCCGGCAAGCCCTGGGATCATGTCGAGCATTACATGAAGCGCTCGCCGATCAGCTACGTCAAAAACGTCAAGACGCCAACGATGCTGATTACCGGCGAATCGGATCACCGGACGCCGATCTCGGAATCCGAGCAGTACTACCAGGCGTTGAAGCTGCAGAAAGTGGACACCGCGTTGATTCGCATTCCCGGCGCCTCCCATTCCATCAACATTCGCCCCAGTCAGATGCTGGCGCAGGTGCTGAACACCTCGGCCTGGTTTGAGCGGTATCGGGTAAAGGACGAAACGGCGAAAAAGTAACGGGAGCTAACCATACGGCGCGTCGTGACGCACCGAGATGTTGGCGAAATCAGAAGGCGGGCGTAAGGCGGTTCATGAACCGCCTTACGCTTTAATTTGACTACGCAGCTTTTACCGTGGTCGGTATTTCGGTCGGCCCAAATGCGCCCGGGCGACGTGCTTCCGCACGGGTCAACAGCACCCATAAATGCCGGAATGGTTTCTTCATGGCCAGTGGCAGGAAGAAGCGCGGGTAGCGCCAGAACAGCCGCGCGGTGGCAGTGGCTTTTTGCAGTTTGTCTTTGACGCCGTGGACCGCCGGGGGCCGGTGCTTGCGGCATTCCATGATCGGTTCGGCCAGCAGCATGCCGCGCCGGCCGGCGTGCCAGAGCCGGACAAACAATTCCCAGTCTTCCCGACTCTTGATGGTGCGATCAAAACCACCGACCTGTACAAAATCGGCTTTGCGCATCAGGCAGGTCACGCAGATGTAGTTTTCACGGCGCAGCCGGTTGGCATCGAACGGGGCGGCAGCAAATAGCCCACTCTTGTAGCCGAAATATTGCATCTGGCCGTAGGCATAGGCGACATCGCTTGGGGCGCTCTCGAGCGTTTTCAGCAGCTGCTCGATGGCGGACGGCAGCAGCCGGTCGTCAGCATCAAGAAACAACACGTACTCGCCCCTGGCTTGCGCCACCGCATTGTTGCGTGCCGCCGACACGCCCTGGTTGGCCTGCTTGAGCACGGTGATGGGATAGCGACTGGCAACAGCCACGCTGTCGTCGGACGAGCCGTCATCGATGAACACGATTTCGCAATGCGGCCAGCTTTGTGCCAGCGCAGACTCGATGGCTTCGGCCAGATACTGACCGTAGTTGTAGTTGGCAATGATGATGCTGACGGTGGCCGGCATGGTCGGTTCGTTCGTGAGTGACGATGGCAGCGGGCATTGTCGCGCGCCACAGGCGGCGGGGCAAATCCGGCCCGCCGTGGCACTTGCATGACGCTACGGCGCCCCCTTCAGCGCCGCAGTCGCAGGCACGGCTCGCATCACTGCCGAACCGAAAAGACGGCCCCGGCAAGACCGTTTCCGAAAAGGTGGTTCCTATAAACCGCAACGCCCACCGATCGTCTCCGAGCGGCGGGCGCTGTGGTTGCAACAAGAACGGCTTACTGCTGGGTTGCCGGCATCTCGGTGGCAGGCTCCGCTGCGGCTTCGGCAGCGCAGCTCCAACCCATGCCATTGAGCTTGTCGACCATGCCTTGCGCCTTGGCAGCACATTGTGCGACTTCCACGTTGTAGTGCCAGAGCACCACCGGCGCTTCGCCCGGCTTTTCCGTGTCTTTGCTGTACAGCACATCGCAGGCTTTGGCCGGATCGTTGTCCTGATGCACGACCGACACTTTCCGGACGTTGTCAGCCATTTTGCAGACCGTTACTTCAGCCTGGGCACTACCCGCTGCCAATATGGCAGCAATCATCATCCACCCGGTTTTCATCGTTTTGCCTCCTCCCTGAATTGGGGCGCTGAGAGTGTGATCGGCCTTGGCCGCGCTGGCAAGCATCAGACCGCATGTCGCGGTTGCGGTCACGGCAACACTGGCAGAACGATAGGCAGCGGACAGTTCAACCGCTCTGCCACCACCCGCAGCAATTCCTGCTCGCGCGCGGTCAGCTCGGCATCACCCAGCGCCAGTTCGGCCAGCGTGTTCAACAAAGGTTTTTTCAGCAGCGGCAACAGCCGGTCGAGCTGACGCAGTGCCTTGTCGAGTGCAACGGCGTCGAAGCTCTCTGGCAACGGCGGCGGCTCAATGCCGAAACTGCGAACGGCAAGCTGGTAGTGCCGGCCGACATCGTCGTGGCGGGCGCCCGATGCCTGCGCCATCAACGCGCAGACCAGTGCCAGTTCAGCCGATGCGTCGGTGTAACGGCGCAGGGCCGGACCGGCCGGCGTGGTTTCGGGCAACAACCAGTGCCGCAGCAGCGCCGTCAAGGCGAATTCAAACGGAGTGAACAGCTCATCAAGCCGGGCCAGCGCCAGCAGACCATCCAGCAGCTGCCGGCGATCCGGCTCACTGAGTCCTTCCAGCGCGGGTCGGGCGCGAATGACCACGGCCAGTCGCGCTGCTGCCGGCATGGTTTGCACCACTGTCAGCAAAGCGTTGACTGCCATCAGTGTCGGCCGGTCAAACCGGCTCGCCAGCAGTGCCCGGGCATCATGCAGGCGGGCGTCGTTTTCGGTGAGCATCAGGGCCAGCATCAGGGCGCCGACCTGCAACCGATCCTGACTGGCGGCCTGCACGGCCGGTGTCAGACTGGCCAGCAGCTCGCGCGCCTGCTCGACATGGGCCGGGGTGACATGACCGACCCGCGCCGATGCCAGCGGGCGATTGCCCGCAGCACCTGACGTCACCGGCGCTGCCGCCATCACCGGCAGTTCGTCCGGCGCCGTCGCGGTTACCCTTGTTGATGTGTCAGGGGCAGATGCCGAGGTGCTGGCCGACTCTTTCAGGCGTCGATACAACACGGTGGGGGTGAAGCCGAGGGCCTCGATACGATCAGCCAGTGGCGGATGGGTCGACAACCAGCCGGAAAATGCCACCTTGACCGAGGCACCAAAACACAGATGGCTCATGTCTTCGGCGTGGGCATTACGCAACAAGGCCTGACCGGGAGCCAGCTGGATCTTGCCGAGCGCACTGGCGATGCCGGCGTTGTCGCGGGTGTATTGCACGGCACTGGCATCGGCAAGAAATTCGCGTTGACGGGCGATGGCCGCCTTGATCAACCGGCCAAAGAACAGGCCGGCATAGCCGATCACCACCAACGAGACGGCAAGCAGCACCACGGCACCCGCCACGTTGCCGCTTTTGCGCGAACCGCCCACGCGAACGTGGCGCATGCTGCGCAACAGAAATTCGCCAAACTGGCCGAGCAACAAAATGCCGGCGAGCACGCCCATCAGACGAACATTGAGCTGCATGTCGCCGTGCAGAATGTGGCTGTATTCATGGCCAATCACCCCCTGCAACTCCTGCCGATTGAGTTGTTGCAGGGCGCCGCGGGTAACCACCAACACGGTGTCATTGGCGGTCAGGCCCGCGACAAAGGCGTTGATGCCGGATTCATCGTCAAGCACGTGCACGCGCGGC
This sequence comes from Permianibacter sp., assembly GCA_041914645.1. Taxonomy (GTDB): domain Bacteria; phylum Pseudomonadota; class Gammaproteobacteria; order Enterobacterales; family Permianibacteraceae; genus Permianibacter. Next base: position 62,595 of record JAYSCY010000006.1, on the reverse strand, counting down.
ATCGCCGTGCCGGATGCGATGGCCATTTCCTCGACCACGTTCAGCAGCCGCTTTTCCAGCACATCACCGGTTTCCGGCAGCACCCGGCGGGCACCAACCATTTCGGCGACGGCCTTGCCACCGCCGGCCAGCTGTCGCAGCTTGCTGACACTGCCAATGGCAATGACCAGCAGCGTGAGCAGCGAAGCTGCCAGCGCGCCGGCCGATTGCCACCACTGCCCCAGCGTCAGATCAACCGCACCGGACAAGCGCAAACCAAACCAGCTGCCCACGTTGACCGCCGCCACAATCAGCACGACCGCCGCCACGAAATAGCCAATCAACCACTTGCTGCGCCGGCGCGCCCATTCCTGCCGGCCAAAAAAATCCATTGCTGCGACTCCCGCTGCGCGCTCGGTCTGTACTGGCCGGTTTCTGGTATGTAACTCTGGTTAACGACTCAGGTAAACGACACCTTGACCGGCGCCCGCACCTGCTCTTCGGTTACCTCAAACAAGGCAGCTTCGTTGAAGTTGAACTGGGCGGCGATGAAGTTGCGCGGGAATTGCTCGCGATAGGTGTTGTAGGCCATCACCGCATCGTTGTAGGCCTGACGGGCGAATGCCACTTTGTTTTCGGTGCTGCTGAGCTCTTCCATGACCTGATTCATCGTGCTGCTGGCTTTCAGGTCCGGATAGGCTTCGGCGACGGCAAAGAACCGCGACAGCGCGCCGGCAAGCGCCCCTTCGGCCTGACTGATGCCCTGCACGGCCTGGGCATTTTCCGGATGCGCCGCCGCGGCCTGACCGGCCGTCACGGCAACGTTTCGTGCGGCGATGACCGCTTCCAGCGTTTCCCGCTCGTGCTTCAGATAACCCTTGGCCGTTTCGACCAGATTCGGAATCAAATCATGGCGGCGGTTGAGCTGCACATCGATCTGGGCGTAGCTGTTCTTGAACCGGTTGCGCAGGGCCACCAGCGCGTTGTACATGCCAATCACCCAGACCACCGCCGCGACAATCAGCGCCAACACAATCCAGCCAGTCATTTCTCACTCCTTGCCGATCCCGTCTGCCACGAAGGCAGCCCGGTACCCGACCATCGGGCATCCCGCATTAAAAGGAATTGCCGGCGGCGCTGCAAGCGGCGCTATCATCCAAGCCTCAATTAATCCGCCCTCAGCATGCCTGCGCCGCCATGAACCCCGCTCACTTCAGCCCCAGCCTCGACGATGCCCTGCAAGAACGCGGCGAAGCACGCTGGCAGGCGTTGTGTGCGCGGCAGGAGCCGCCGGCGGACAGCAGCCTGCGCGCCCAGGCCGTCACGGCATTGGCGCTGAGCGATTTTGTCGCCGACGAGTTGCAGCGGCGGCCGGCGCTGCTGCATGAACTGCACGTCAGCGAGTCACTGCGTCGCAGCGACCGGGTGGCCGACATCCAGCGAACGTTCCTGAATGCCGCCGACGAAACCGACGAAGCCGCGTTCATGACCGCCCTGCGCCAGCATCGCACCGCCACCATGGTCGCCATTGCCTGGCGCGATCTCTGCGGGCTGGCCGATGTCGATGAAACCCTGCGCCACCTGAGCGCCGTCGCCGATGCCGCAATCAGCGCGGCAATGCAGTTTCTGGAGCACGATTTTGCCCGTCGGTTCGGCCAGCCGATCTATCACAGCGGTGCGGACGCCGGTAAGCCGCAGCAACTGCTGATCCTCGGCATGGGCAAACTCGGCGGTGGCGAACTCAACTTCTCGTCCGATATCGATCTGATCTTTGCCTACGGCGATGATGACAATGGCCAGCGGGAAACGTCTGGGCCGCGCAAACTCGAATACGTCGAGTATTTCACCCGGCTTGGCCAGCGTCTGATTCACCTGCTGTCAACGCCGACAGAACACGGCATCGTGTTTCGTACCGACATGCGCCTGCGCCCGTATGGCGACAGTGGCCCGCTGGTGCTGTCGCTCGATGCCATGGAAGATTATTACCAGGATCAGGGTCGGGAATGGGAACGCTTTGCCATGGTCAAGGCGCGCGCACTGCATGGCGATGCCGTGGTGCGCCAGCGCTTCGATGCACTGATCAAGCCCTTCGTGTTCCGCCGCTATATCGATTACGGCGTGCTCGAAGCCATCCGCCGGCTGAAGGCACTGATCAATCAGGACCAGCGTCGCAAACAGCAAAGCGACAACATCAAGCTGGGTGCCGGCGGCATCCGCGAGATTGAATTCATTGTGCAGGCGTTTCAGCTGATTCGCGGTGGCCGGGAAGCGGCCCTGCGCGACCGCAGTCTGCTGACAACGCTGGCGCAATTACCGGCACTGGGTCTGCTCAGCGCCGCCGAAGCCCAACAGTTGCGCGACAGCTATTATTTTTTGCGCAAGACCGAAAACATCCTGCAAGCCCAGCGCGATGAACAGACCCAGCTGCTGCCGCAGGAACCGGAGCGGCGGCTGCAATTGGCCGCCGCACTCGGCTTTACCGATTACCACAGCTTCAAAGCCCAGATTGACCATCACCGCGACGGTGTTCACGCGCTGTTTCGCGCCGTGTTCGGGGAACCAACGCCGCTGACTGACAAAGCGGGCGCCCCCTCGCCGTATCGCGGCGTCTGGCTGCGCCAACTCAGCGATGAAGACAGCATGTCGCTGCTGACTCAACAGGGTTTTCAGGACGCGGCCGGCACGCTGGAATTCCTGATGCAATTCCGCGAAGCCGGTACCGTGCGTTCGCTCAGCGAGCGCGGCCGCCTGCGACTTGATCTGCTGATGCCGCAACTGCTTGAACGCTGCGCTGAAGCGGCCCGTGGCGGAAGTGCGCCGGATGACACCCTGCGCCGGGTGTTGCAACTGCTGCGTGCCGTTTGCAAGCGCACTGCCTATCTGGAGTTGCTGGCCGAGAATCCCGGCACCCTGACCCAGTTGACCACTTTGATGGCCGGTTCCGCGTTTATTGCCGAACAGCTTTGTCAGTATCCAATACTGCTCGACGATCTGCTTGACGCCAAAACGCTGTACACGCCACCGGCACCGGACAGCCTGCGCGCCGACCTGCAGCTGGCGCTGCTGCGCATTGAGCACAGTGATCAGGAGCAAGTGCTCGATGCCCTGCGCGAATTCCGCCACAGCCACATGCTGCGCATTGCAGCGGCAACCTTGGCTGATGCACTCGACGTCAGCAAGGTCAGCCAGCACCTGACGGCGCTGGCCGAGGCCATTCTTGGCGAGGTACTGGAACTGGCCTGGGAACAGCTGGAGCTGAAACATGGTCGGCCACCGGGCACGCTGACCGACAAGAATTTTCTGATCATCGCGTACGGCAAATTTGGTGGCAGCGAACTCAGCTTCAGTTCGGATCTGGATCTGGTGTTTCTTTACACCGGCGATGTCCACGCCCAAACCGATGGCGAGCGCGCAATTGGTGTCGATCAGTTCTATAGCCGCCTGGCTCAACGCATTGTCCACATGCTGGCCACCCGTACCGGTAACGGCGTGCTGTATGAAGTGGACACCCGGCTGCGACCGTCCGGCAATTCCGGATTGTTGGTCTGTACCCTTGAAGCTTACCGGCAGTATCAGGACGGGGAAGCCTGGGTATGGGAGCATCAGGCGCTGGTGCGTGCACGGGCAGTCGCCGGCTCGATGTCGTTGATGCAGATTTTCACCGGTCTGCGGCGGGAAGTGCTGGCGCGGCCGCGGGAGCCGAAAACGCTGGCGGCGGAAGTGGCCAAGATGCGTCAACGCATGCGGCCAGTGCTCGACCGCAGCACCGCCACGCGCTGGGACCTGAAACACGGTCACGGCGGCATCGTCGATATCGAGTTCCTGGTTCAGTATTGGGTGCTGCGGGCCGGGGCGCGCCTTGGCAAGGCGCTGGCGCACAGCCACAGCGCCTCGCTGCTGCAGGCGCTGGCAGAACGCGACGAGATCCCTGAGACAACAGCCGACAGCCTGCGCCAGATTTACCGGGAATACCGGCAACAGGTCAACCGCCTGGCCTTGCAGGACAAGCCGGCACTCATCGACAACGACAGCTATCCGCGGGAGCGGGAAACGGTCAGCGCGCTGTGGCAGCAGACCTTCGCCACCCCGGAATGACCGCCGGTTGCCACTGCACAGCGCCACCGCTGATATGGCGTGCTTCGGCGGCGCTGGTATACTTCGCGCCCTGCCCAGCCGCCCGATGAGGCCACCCGTGTCGCACTCCGCATCCAGCTCCCCGACCGCCAGCTCCCCGAGCACCGCTGGCAAGGTTTACGAAGTCTCCCGCCAGGACCTGCCGCTGTCCTGTCCCGGCAAGTTCATGACGCTGTGGAACATGCACCCGAAAGTGTATCTGCCGATTGAAAAAACCGGCCATGCCGCCTGCCCTTACTGCGGTGCGCAGTACAAGCTGAGTGGCCAGTAATACGAATCAGACGCGGCGAGTGGTATCGGCCGCGCCAGCAGGCGAACGAACCAATGGCTTGCTCAGCAACGCCAACGCCACCGCCAGCGCCGACAGCGTATACGGGCGAAACAAAGTCCCCTCCTGAAGGCCATGCACGGCAAGCTGAGCCAATAGTGCCAACGACCACAGCGTGGTAAACGACGGCGCCTGTTGCAGCCGGTCCCGCAAGGCGCGGCCAACATAGCGCGTGACGACCAGCAGCAACAGCAGCGTCGCCGGGATGCCAAACGTATAGGCCGCATCCAGCAGCAGATTGTGTGGCGAGTCGATGTGCTGGCCAAACAGCGTGACAAAGCGACTGCCGATCAAATCCGAAAAGGACCGCAGGCCATAGCCGGTTAGCGGATCAGCGAGAATTTCCTGCACGGTGTGCAAATGAATGGTCAGTCGCCAGGTCGACCACAGGTCAATTTCTTTGAAAATCTCCGGTGCGGCATGCGGCAGCCAAGCGAAATAGCTCAGCTGCAGCAATAACAAACCAAGAAAGAATGCCGCCACGACCATCGCCCGCTGCCGAACGAAACGCACCAGCACCAGCAACAACGCCACCGTCACCGTGCTGACCATGGCACCACGGGAGGGATTCAGCGTGTGCAGCAACAACGCGACGGTCAGCACCGCAATAGCCAGCCACCATCTCCGACGACCGTGTGCCAGCAACACCGTGACCCAGCCAAGCAACAGCGTGGCCGAGACGGCAATGGCCCACAGGTTGCGATTTTCGAAGGCATCCATTGCATTGCTGAGCTCGGCGCGGTCAAGACCTACTTGCCAAACGTAATAGCCATGCACACCAAGCAATAACAGCAGCAAGCCGCACACCACGGTTTCAACCAATGCGGGGGCTGGCGACGGCGCGGCCCGAATCAACAACCACGGCAGTATGAAACAGAACGTGCCACGCAAACTGTCGCGCACGCCGACGATGGCAACCGACTGCGGAACCTCAGCCAGCAGTTGTGCCGACAGCACAACAATAAAGCAGAGCATGACTGCCGTTGTACTCGCGGTAGACAAAGCACGGTCAGTCCGCGAAGTTCTGGCGTAGGCATACAACCCGAGCAAAGCCAGCAGGTTATAGGCATAAAACCGCTCTACCGACAGCAACGGCACGGTCAGGAGCAGCCCGAGCCAAAATGCATCATTCCATCGGCTAACCACCGTCGGTTCGAGGTCCGTCACAGGGGTTGAGGCAGAGGTCACATCCATATCCCAAATCAAAACCGGCGAACGCGCGCCGCAGGCTGGAAATTATTTCATGCTAATGCCATCCCGGCTATCTTTCTGTTGGTCGCGCGAACCGGCATTTGTTAGGCTGTAGCCCGATTTTTTCATGCTGCCGATAGGCGAATGCCCTGTCGGCAAGGAGCTGCCCTGATGACCACAGTGCTGATTCTCGGCAAGCGCGGCGGTATCCTGCGCTGGTTCGAGCATCTGCTGGCCGCCGGCAAGGATTTGCCCGGCGTGCGTCTGACCGGACGAGCTCTCAACCACCAGCATGTCGGTGAGCAGTTGGTGCGCCGCGTACTTGGCAAGAGCAGCGGGCGTTATGACGACTATATTGTCGGAAAAATTGCCCAGCAGCTGCGTCACCAACCGCCTCAACTGATTCTGATCGCGGACCGCTACTACCTCAGCAAGGCGCTGGTCGAATTGCTCGGTAGCCAGCATGCGCCGGTGCTGCAATGGGTTGGCGACAGTTTCGATGAGCGATTGCAGCAGAATCGTTGTGTGCGCGAATTTCTGATGACCGATTCTGCCTTCGTGACAGCGGCGGAAAACATGGGCTTGTCGGCTCGCTATTTTCCACTCGCAGTTGATCCTGCCCGGTATCGGCATCAGCAAGCCTGGCCGACAAGAACGAACCGGTTATTGTTGGTGGCCGCATGGTCCCGCAATCGCGAGAACATGGTGGCCCACATTGATCAGCCCCTGCACATCATTGGCAAGGGTTGGCCGGCGCTGCCGCCACATCAGGTGGAGCCCCACAATATTTCGCAGACGCAACTCGCCCGCCTGTATGGCGAGCACCAGCGCGTACTCAACATCATCAACCGGGACAATGTCAGCGGCGGCCTGAACATGCGTTGTTTCGAAGCGCCGGCGGCAGGCGCCGCACTGGTCAGTGAACACATCACCGATCTGGAACGGATATTTGTCCCCGGTGAAAATGTGATTGCATTTAAAGACCCGGCGGAGCTGTCGACACAATTGGCACAAATCAGTGAAGCAAAGCTGGCCGAGATTGCCCGTGCCGGCCAGCACACAGTGCTGTCTGCACATACCTATTCCCATCGCTTGCGTGAATTGATCAGCACTTATGCCAGTTGAAACGCCCACACCGTTGCAAACAGTGATGACCATGCCTGTGACCACACCTCACATCGAGGTTATCATGGCGACGTACAATGGCGCCCGCTACTTGCGGCAGCAACTGGACAGTATTGCCAATCAAACGGTGCGGCCGGAGCGGCTCATCATTGTCGATGACTGTTCCACCGATGACAGTGTTGCGCTGCTGAAGTCCTGGGCCGCAGACAAGCCATGGGTGCACATCCATTCACAGGAAGCGAATCAGGGTGTCAACACCAGCTTTCAGACGGCCTGGCAGTTGAGCCGTGCCGATTGGGTCTTCTTCGCCGATCAGGACGACATCTGGCTGCAGGACAAAATCGAACGCTTTCTACCACTGCTGCAGGGGGCCGATCTGTGCTACAGCGATGCCAGCGTCATCGATGAACATGGCAACACGTTGCATGCCAGCGAATTGCGCTTTCACCACACCACCGCAATCAGTGGCCAACAACCCGGCTTCTTCCTGCTGAACAACAGCGTGTCCGGACACAATCTGGTGGCGTCACATGCCTTGCTGACACAAGCGGGGGCGGTGCCACCGGGCATGCTGTACGATCACTGGCTGGCGTTGCTGGCAAGTTGTGGCAGCGGCATTCGTTACCTTCCGACCCCAACGTGCCAGCACCGGATGCACAACAACAATCTCGCCAACAATCCGGCGATTCGGCGCCAGCAACACAAACTTCGTGACCGCCGTCGTGTCGCGGCGTCAGCAACCGCCGTCGCCACCCGAGTCGACCGCATGCTGGCTGCACTACGGGCAGCGGGAAAGACGGAATTGTGCGATTGGTTGTTGCTGATGAATACGCCGGAGCGTAGCGACTGGTCACGGTTACGGCAGAGCATTGCATTGCGCGACCAGCTATTGCCGCACCACCACGGTTGGTCGCGTTGGCGCCGGCTATGGAAGCTGCGCCACTGTTTTGGCCAGACTTAGAGCTTTGGCCACCGTTGCGCTGATGACCCGTTGGGAAAAGAAGCGCTCGTAACTCTCTCGTGCGGTCGCTGCCAGGTGCGCGATTGCTGCACGCTGCAAAGCAAAACGTTGTACCGCCGCAGCCAGACTGTCGGCATCGCCTGGCTCGCACCAGAACAGGCCTTGTTGCTCATCGCGCAGCAGCGCCGAAGGGTAAGCCGGCGTCGCCGCCGTGATCACCGGTCGCGCCAGTGCGAGTCCTTGGTACACCTTGTTTGGAATTACCCGCCGGCTCTTGTCGCCCGCACCGAAAATGCCGAGAAAGGCGTCGGCCTGCTGCAGACGTGCCGGCAACTCGGCGAGTTTGCGCCAACCTTCGAACTGCACCGGCAGCGTCGGCAATCCACGCTGAGCCCGTTCGGCATTGAGGTGTGCAATACGCTGTTCACAGTGACCTTTCAGCGGCCCTTCACCGAGCAAAGACCAATGCACCGGCGGACCATCGTAGCGACCGATGGCCTCGACCAGCACCTCGACGCCTTGTAAGCCGATGAAGGTGCCAAAAAACACCAATTGCAGCGGTTCATCGGCCGAACGTGCTGGCAACGGGGTCGGTACAAACAGCGACTCCTCCGCGCCAACCGGCACCACCACGATGCGCTCGCGCGGAAAGCCCAGTTGCTCAGAGAAATACTGTGCATGCCCCTCGGTGTCGGCGATTAGCACATCAGCCATGGCGAAACGTTGCTGCTCCCAACGCAGCAGCCGTTTTGCCGTCGCCGTGTCGGCGCCAAATTTCTGCTTCTCGTTCACCTGCTTATCGTAGGCGCTGATGAGGGGATCAAATATCAGTGGGACGGCATGCCGTTTGGCGTAGCGGGCCGCGGCAGCGACATCACGCTGACGAAAACACGGAACCCAGATCAGATCCGGTTTCGGTAACCGCCGCAGGGCATATTCCCAATCGGCACTGATCGACAATTTCGGTTTGAACAAGCTGACCGAATGGCCGAGAGCCTGCATCGCCGCCAACACCACCCGGTTGCGCGGGTAATCGGGGCCATAGCCACCTTCGCGCCCCCACATGACAATATGCACAACAGCTCACTCCTGCACTGAACGCGATTAAGCGTCGTTGCCTGCATTGTTACCAGTTGAGTCGTTTTTATCCGAGTTACCGTTCTTTGTGTTGCTGACATTCACAGCGAATGCCGGAACCATGGCACTGGCCATCAAGGCATGCACATCCGGAACCGGTGGCGTCGGATAGAAAGGGGACGACAAGTCAGCCAGTGAAACGATCGATCGGCGTTGCAAGCGGCCGGAGGCAACGTAGCCAGCAAGCGCCGTGATGTCATTGTCATCGACGCGGCCAATTTCCGCATGAAAGCTGAATACCGGTCGGCCGGAATAGATGGCCTCGGCGATCATGGTCAGGCTGTCTTCGCTGACAAAAACCGCTGCCGCCCGCTGCAAGAATTCCCGCACGACCGGCCTTGGTGTTTGTGACCACCAGACCGCTTCCGCAATCACAGTCGGATCCAGCATGGCTTGCAGCGCCTGTTCGGCGGCGTTGCCGGTTCGGCGCGAACTGGTCAGCAACCAGCGCCGGCCGCTTTGTTGGCTCAAGTGGTTCATTGCCAGCGCCAACGCACGCCAATCTGACTCACGGTAAGCGTAACCGGCGCCATCACCGCCCAGCAGCAACAGCAGTGGCGCATCGGGAGGGAGTGCAGCGGGAGTCAGATTGACCAGCGAGCGCGGCACCGGCGGCAGTGGCAGCACCACATTGTTCTTGCCCGGCTGTGGCGTCACCGTGAACACGGCACTGAACAACGAACCGGAAAACCCCTTCAAGGTACCGCTGTAAAACGCCGGCACCTCAAATTGCCGGCGCAGCGCTGCACAGGCAAGCAAGGTATTGCCACCCGAAGCGACGATCACATCGGGCCGCCCGCTCGGCAGTTGCCAGCGGTAGACCGCTTGAACCAGCGCGTTTGGCAACAGCCCAAACCGGCTGAGCAGCCGCGCCAGTCGTTTCAGATTTTTGCCATGAATGGCGAGTTTGACGTCAACCACTTGCACCGGCGACAGGCAGGCCAGTGCGTCTACCAGGCCGCGGCTCTGGCTCAGATGACCGGGTGCACCGTCGGTCAGCAACCAGACGGTGCGAGCAGGCTTTTGGCTCGGCGGGATTTGGCTATCGGAGCTCATCGGCTGGCCTCAAGCTTTGCGCCGACCGGTACGCAGCCGCAAGCGAAAGGAAAACAATCCTTCCTTGCCGCTGATTTTCACTCGCCGCAAGGCAAACGGCGCTTGCCAGCTGGTGACCAGACCGTCGTCAGTAGTCACTGCATTGTGATAGCCGCATTGCAGGGCCATTTCGGCATCACGCGGTGACCAGATGCCGAACGGATAGGCCAGGCTGGTGACCGGCACACCGAACTGCTGCTGCAGCTGCTCCCGCGACGCCTGCAGTTCACGCTGGCAGCTTGTCTCGTCAGCGGTTGCCAGATTGACGTGAGTGAGCGTGTGCGAACCCAGTTCAATCAGGCCTGACGCCAGCAGCGTGTGAATGTCATCGTCACTGAGTTTCGGTTCTGCGGCCAGTTCGCCGCCAGTGTGATGACTTTTCTTGTAGACCGACCAATCCCGGTTGTGCCGATCAACGACAACGTAGATGGTGGCTTTGGCATTGAACTGTTTCAGTACGGGCAGCGCCGCGTGCAGGTTGTCGGCGTAGCCGTCGTCAAAGGTCAGCGCGACCGATTTTGCAGGCGCGCTGGCACCAAGCGCCTGCAATTCGCTCATGGTAAAAAACTGCCAGCCATCCTCGCGCAGCCATTGCACTTGCTTGGCGAACTGGGCCGGCGGCACCCGCAGACCATTGAATCGGGCACCTGGCCGATGCTCGGCAATCATGTGATACATCAGTATGCGCGGGTAGTGATAGTCCGCAGTCGGCCGCCACCAGGCATAGCGCCAGGAAAACGCGGCCGTGAACAACGCGGCGGCAATGACAAGAGTCAGCATCAGGATCGATCTCCGGCAGCGAACCAGCGCTGCAACAACCAGCGGGCGCAACGCTGCGCTTCATTGAGCGGTGCCAACAGTGCTAATGGCTGGCCAGCCTGCCAGGCTGAAAACGTCACCACCCGGTTCGCCTTCACCAAGGCCTGAATGCCGCGCACCAAGCGGGTGGTTTTGCTTGCCGGCAACTCCAGCAAGCCGACCCGGGCTCCGGCAGTCAGCGCTTCAAAAATCATCGAGACGCTGTCCATGCTGACCCAGATGGTATCGGCATCGTTCATGCGCGCGGCAAGCCAGTCCGCCGGCATCGCGTCAACCGGTCGAAAATTCTCCGGAAACTGCTGGCGCAGCACGGTCCGCAATTCGGCCGGCGTCCGGCGGGAATCGGCAAGCTCCCACGGCCCGTCTAGCGTCGCCACAATCGCCCGGAGTTGTGTCAGCACTGCGTCGTTTTGCCAGACAAAATGCTTCGACGGGCCACCAATCAACACCAGGGTGTGTGCGCCCCGCACGGGCGCCGCCCGAACAGGATTGAGCACGCCTTCAGTTGCCAGCACCTGCGGCCGCGTTGGTGGCGCATCGTGCTGCGGCATCACCACAGCGTCAAACCATGACAATGGCAACGATGGCCGCATCAGCACCACCAGTTTGCCACCATGGGCGCGGCGCGCCGCCAGCGCCGGCCAGTGGGTGCGATGGCCGACCGCAATGATGAGGTCGGGTGCGGGCGCACCGGCAGCATCAAACGATGCCAGCAGCCAGCTGACAAATCCGGCGGCAAACGGCGGCCGGAATGTCTGCACCTGACAAATCCGCTCGGCTTGCAAAGCCAGCAACAAACCTTCTGACTGTTTCTCATGGCCGGCCTTGCCATCACAAAACCGCCAAATCACCAATGGCGCGTGGTTTGGGTGGAGCGGTGTCGGACAGGTCGAGGCCGAAGGCGTCTTCACTGGTGCGGACAGGTCAGTCACGTGCAAAGCGTCACCGAAGCAGACAAGGCCGCCAGTATAGCAAGTGACCTGAGCCGGTCCGCGACTTTGCTACAATGCCAGCGATCCCCGCTCACTGCCCGGCACCATGACTGACGTCAGCTCACTCCCCCGAAACCTGCGAATTCGTGTCTGGTTGCTGCGCCTGCCGCTGCGCCTGCTGGCGGCATTGCCATGGCGACTGCTGCAAGGCCTTGGCAACGTGCTTGGCAGCGTCATGTTCGCCCTCGGTGGCAAGCGTCGGCGAATTGCCGACATCAATATCAGTCGTTGCTTTCCGGAAATGGCTGAACCTGCGCGTCGAGCGCTGGTGAAGCAGAATTTTCAGGAAACCATGAAGGGCTTTCTGGAAGCGGCCATTGCCTGGGAGTCACCCGCCCGCCTGCGACAACAAGTTCGCATAGAAGGTGGTGAGCACCTTGAGGCAGCTTTGGCAAAAGGACACGGGATATTGGTGCTGAGTTTTCATTACACCACGCTGGAAATCTGCTGCATGGCGGTTGCCCAGCGTTTTGGGTGCGGCGGCATGTACCGGCCACACAATGATCCGGCACTGGAAGCCGTTATCCATCGTGGCCGGTCGCAATATGTCAAACGGATGATTGAGCGCAAGAATCCGCGCGACATGATCCGGGCCCTGCAAGAAAATCTGGCCATGATGATTTTGCCGGATCAGGATTTTGGCGCTCGCAACAGTCAATTTGCCCGTTTCTTCGGCATCGAGACCGCCTGGGCCGAATCGATCTCACGGTTGTCCAGGATCAGCGGCGCACCCGCCGTGTTGATGCGCCAGAGCCGGGAGCGAGATGGCATTGTGATCACCATTTCCCCGCCGATGACGGCGTTCCCCGGGGCCGATGTGCAACAGGATCTGCAGCGGGTCAGCGACTTTCTGGAAGCCGATTTGCGCCAGCAGCCCGCCAATTATTTATGGACCCACCGGCGATTCAAGACCCGCCCGCCGGGCGAGCCATCCTTTTACCAATAGTGCAGTCCAACCCGACACCTGTTCTAACTGATTTGAAGCCAAGGATCTCCGCGTGCGCGCTGCCACTAGCAAACTGACTGTCGTCCAACTGCTACCGGAACTGCATGGTGGCGGCGTCGAACGGGGCACACTGGAGATCGCCAAAGGTCTGGTGGCGGCCGGTCACCGATCAATTGTCATTTCGGCCGGCGGCCGCATGGTGGCGGAGCTCGAGCGAGATGGCAGTGAACACATCACGCTGCCGGTGCACCGCAAACGGCTCGGTTCGCTGATGCAGATCATGCCATTGCGCCGACTGTTGCAATCCTTGCAGCCCGATATCCTGCATGCCCGTTCGCGCGTGCCAGCCTGGTTGGGCTATCTCGCCTGGAAAACCCTGCCGCCTGACCGTCGGCCACATTTCGTGACCACCGTACATGGGCTTTACTCGGTCAATGCCTATAGCGCGATCATGACCCGCGGCGAAGCGGTGATTGCGGTTTCGCAAACCATCGAGCGCTATATCGCCGAAAATTACCCACAGGTCGCGGCGGCCAACGTCAGGCGCATTTACCGCGGCATTGACCCGGCAGCGTTTCCCTACGGCTTTCAAGCATCCAGCGAATGGCTGACGCGCTGGCACGAACAAATGCCGCAGCTTATCGGGAAGCCACTGCTGTGTTTGCCGGGTCGAATCACCCGGTTGAAGGGCCACCTTGAATTCGTTGATTTGATTGCGGCATTGCATCAGCGAGGCGTACCGGCACAGGCCATCATCGTCGGGGGCGATGACCCGAACCGGCAGGGTTATTTGCGGGAAATCAGGGCCCGGATTGCCGAATCCGGATTGACCGAGGCGGTGCACTTCCTGGGCCACCGCAGCGACATGCGCGAACTCTACAGCGTGTCGGATCTGGTGTTTTCGCTGTCTACCAAACCGGAGTCGTTTGGTCGCACCGTGCTGGAGACACTGGCACTGGGCCGACCGGTCATTGGCTATGACCACGGTGGTGTCGGCGAAATTCTGGCGGAACTGTTCCCGGCCGGCCGGGTTCCCTTGCGCAATCACGACGAGCTGCTTGCCCGCACCTTGCTACTGCTGCAGCAACCGAGCAAACCGAAGCCGAATGAGCGCTTCCTGCTTGCCAACATGATCGGCCAGACACTGGCGCTGTATCAGGAACTGGTGAATCGTTCGCCAACCTGAACGGCATGGTTTCCGCGGGTTCACTTCACCGTTTTCAGCAGACCAAAATCGGCCGCGAACTCCAGCACACCATTCAGCAGCATTTGTACCGCGATCATGATCAGCAGCATGCCCATCAGCCGCTCCATGGCCGCCAAGCCACGATCGCCCAGTATCTTGTAGAACTTGGTCGAGAAGATCAGGATCACGGCGGTGGCGAGCCAAGCAATCAGCATCGCCAGTGACGACTCGATCAGATGCCCCTGCTGCTGCGAGAACAGGATCAGGGTCGCCAGTGTGGACGGCCCGGCAACAAACGGGATGGCCAACGGCACGATAAACGGTTCGCCGCCCGGCATCTCGCCCATCACCCCGCCTTCCTGCGGGAACACCATCCGCAGCGCAATCAGAAACAGCACGATGCCACCGGCAATGCTGATGGTTTCCGACTTGAGCCCGAGAAAACCCAGCACGCTGGAACCAAAGAACAGGAAGATCGCCATGATCAGCAGCGCGATCAGCATTTCCCGGACAATCACCCGGCGCCGGCGTCGCGGTTCCAGATCTTTCAGCAGGGCCAGAAACATCGGCACATTGCCGAGCGGGTCCATGACCAGAAACAGGGTGACGGTAGCAGAAACCAGATCCATTCGGCGCCTCGGGCGATAACAGCAGTGGGGGGGATTGTAGAGGGCGAATGCCCACCTGTCAGTGTTGCCGGACCTGTTCATCACCATGGCGTGAACTATGCTGATCAGGTTGTCGACCTGTCGGGTGACCATCATGACCACTGTTCCCGTTCCTGCCAATGAAGCCGGCCGCCTGGCACGGCTACATGGTCTGAATATTCTGGACAGCGCGCCGGAAGCCCGGTTTGATGACATTACCTTGCTGGCGTCGCTAATCTGCGAGACACCCACCGCGCTGATCAATTTCATCGACCGCGATCGGCAATGGACCAAAGCCGCTACCGGTAGCGAGCGCGGGGTCATCGCGCGCGAGATGTCATTCTGCACCTACACCATCTTGCAACCCGAACACCTGCTGGAAATCCCCGATACCTGGCTGCACCCGCAATTTGCCGGGCATCCAGCCGTGACCGGTCCGATGGCCGTGCGATTCTATGTTGGCGCGCCGCTGGTCACTCGTGATGGTTTTGCACTGGGCAGTTTGTGCGTGCTGGACCAAAAGCCACATCAATTGCGCGACGAGCAGCGTCGCGCGCTGTGCGCACTGGCGCGCCAGACCGTCGCCTTGCTGGAACTGCATGAAGCGGTCGCAGAATTGCAACGGCAGCGCGAACTGCTGACTCAGCATCAACAGGCATTGGAAGCTGACGTCGAGATGGCCCGCTCGGAAGCCCAAACCGATGCGCTGACCGGTATCGCCAACCGACGCCGGTTCGACAGCCAGCTCGATACCGAGATCTACTGCGCCGAACGCTATCAGCAAGCACTGTGTCTGTTGCTGGTCGATATCGACGCGTTCAAATCCTTCAACGATCAGTTCGGTCACCCGGCAGGAGACCGGGCACTGCAGCAGGTTGCACAACGGCTGCAGGAACATGGCCGCAAAAGCGATTTGGTTGCCCGCTACGGCGGCGAGGAATTCGCTCTTATCTTGCCGGAAACCAGTCTGGACGGCGCCCGCCTGCTCGCCGAACGCACGCGCGCCAGCATCGCGGAGAGTGACTGGCCGCTGCGGCCGCTTACCATCAGCATCGGTGTTGCGGCTTGGCAGCCGGGCATGTCGGTCAGCGACCTGATTGCCTCCGCCGACAAACATCTCTACCAAGCCAAACAGCAAGGTCGCAATCGCGTTGTGGGCTGACCGGCCAAACCACTTCCGCGCTCAACCGGCACGCGACAGACGCCGCTGCAACCAGTGATCAAGGCTGACATGGCGACCCGCGCCAAAGCACAGCAACACCAGCAGCATCAAGGCATATGTCATTGCAAACTCGACGCCGTTGTTCAGTACCACGAAGGACCCGGTTTCAGTCAGCCATTGGTAATCGCCGTGTTGCTGCAGTATTTCGCGCGCCTGCACCAAACGCTCCTGCGCAGCGATGGTGCGGTCACTGGCCCAGAAGCCGCCGCCACTGGCAATCGCCAGCCAGCCATGTTCGGCATGAACAGTCAGCATGGCCACAATCATCGTGAGCAGCAGCGGCACACTGACCCAGCGCACCCCGAAGCCCAGCAATAACAAGCCGGCACCAAAAAACTCGGTATAGGCCGCCAGCGTGGCCAGCAGCTGTGGCCACGGCAAACCCAAGCCCCAATCGGCATTGCCGAACCACTCGACCGTCGCAGGATTGACGGTCAGCCGGTCGAGGCCATCACCACTGGTCCAATTGAGCTTCTGACGGCCGGCATCCCAGAACACCGGAAACAGGTACAAGCGCAGGCCAAGCAACGGCAAGCCGTCCAGCGGTCGCAGCCATTGTTCAATGAAGTTTTGCTGACCAAGGTGCCAGCGGTGCAGAAATGAAGCCATGAACGGTCCTCGAGAATTGCGGAGGACCGTTGGAGTGAATGGGCGCCACGACTGTTACAGCGCCCAAAGGGGGAATATTCCGGTTATTGATTGACCGCAGCGGTTTCCGCAGCCGCCGGCGTGGTGGATGCGGGCGTGGCCGGCGCAGGAGTGGCCTGCTCCGGTTCGGCCGCCAGTGATGTGGCTGCCGGATCACTGAGCTTGTTGGTACCCAGGCCCGCCGGGATCAAAAAACCCTCGCCGGTCACCTGCGCCAGCTGCTCATTGGCAAACAAGACCGAGAGGCGTTTGCTGGTGTATTCCTGCCGGCCGGCGACCGAGGTGTAGACATATTCCCAGCGGTCCGCCTGAAAACTGGACCGGGCCAAAGGCTCGCCCAGCACGAATACAACCTGCTCGCGGGTCATGCCCGGCTTGAGCTTGTCGATGTCTTTTTGTTCGAGAATATTGCCTTGGTTGACCGGCAACTTATATGTCAGCCAGTCGACAGCCGCACAACCAGACAGCCACACCAGCAGGGAGGAAACGAGCAACGGACGCAATTTCATGACGTATACTGGCGCACAACTTGAGAGGGCCCGACAGGGCGGGAAACCGGCCGATTCTACCGGAATGCCGGCAGCGGCGACAGCCAGACAGACCGCGCGATCAGCGTCTGGTTCCCGAACGGCCGTGCCCCTGACCACCAACGCCATTGCTGGAGTGACTGTGCGTGGATAACCAACAACTCAAAAAAGCCGGCCTCAAGGTCACCCTGCCCCGAATGAAAATTCTGCAGATCCTCGAGCAGGCCCCCAGCCGGCACATGAGCGCCGAAGACGTTTACAAGACCTTGCTCGAGCAGGGTGACGACGTCGGCCTTGCCACCGTCTACCGGGTGTTGACCCAGTTCGAACAGGCCGGTCTGGTCCTGCGCCACCATTTTGAAGGCGGCCATTCGGTATTCGAACTCGACCACGGCCGCCACCATGACCATCTGGTCTGCCTGCAATGCGGCAAGGTGGTCGAATTCATCGACGAAGTAATCGAGCAGCGCCAGAAAGCCATCGCCGAGAAGTACAAGATGGAACTGACCGATCACTCACTGTATCTGTATGGGGTTTGCGAGAGCTGCCAAAAAGCGCATTGAACACAGCATGCGTGGAAAAAATGGGGCCTCAGGGTCTCTTTTTTTCGCGCAAGGTGGCAGTAGGGTGCAATGCATTACGCCACATACCCAAACTCAAGCGGCCAGTTGCCTTCGAAATTCTTCGAATAGTAATAATATTGCAGCTATATGGATTTTGTGAGAGTTGTCAGAAGGCAGGACATCTTGTAAGCAGGACTATGCGAAGCTGAACCTGAGTATTTCATTAAGGAAAATGTTTAAACAACCACGAAAACGAGCACTAACGACAACGACTTTGAAGAAGTTTAACGGCCAATTCGTGTAACCAATCAGCCGTCATTGCCAAAAACATGAACTCAGTGCATTGTCGCGAACGTAACTGGATAAGAGCTTAAAACTGTAGGATGTTTTGCGGCCAAATAGATTTCGAGCACTTCTTGCTTATCCACCCATTGAACACCTAACCAGCCAGGTTGGCTCTGAGAAAGAAACATGTCGCCGAAGTAGTTTATTTGCCCTCGTTTAACTTCAAATTTTGTTTTACCTTTATCAAATTGAATTGAATGTGTGCCAACTACCACTCGGTGCAAAACATAAACGCCAGCAGGCAACCTGAGCAGCCCGAATTCTACGCCTGCTTGAAATGGTTCAGATTCGTTTCTCCATGAACCTGCGCCAGAAACAGCGCGAAACTCATACACCACATTATTGAAAGGTGAGTGGCTGACAATAGCCAGTATTCCCTCCTCGTTGCCAATGCTTTCATTTGCCTTTAATGTCGGTATCTTGTTTGCGCAACCAGTCAGCGCGAAAATACTGCAAAGCAGCAACACTCCTGATACACACTTCATATAAAAAAAAGACATCTTTACCTCCACATCAACAGGCCGGCAATGAAAATCAAAAATAATTTCTGGAATCTACTTATTGTGGCAGCCTCAGCAACTGGTTCGCTAACTCAAGCTGAGATTACACTTGGCGAACCAGCTATTCCGTCGGCTGCTTCTTTTGCAAGAGCATCGGACGTATCATTCGTCAAAGTATCACCAAATGGGAATTTTCTTGCAACATCAATGTTGAGTGGGGGAATGCAGCGAATCTACCTACTCGACACTCAGAATCTGCAGCCAAGAGCAATTGCACATGAAATTGGCAATGTGTCGGAGGTTGAATGGATTAATGACCAAGAAATACTGGCAGTCTCCGACGATGCATTCGATATAGCTCAAATATTTCGAATTCACACATCGAAAGACACTATTCAGCAGCTCACAGAACATCAAAACATTAATGAAAATCGCTTCGTTAGCCTGCATCTAAATCCGCCTTTTTCCTACACTGACGACATTGTTCGTTTCAGGACAGCGCAGGACGGGTATGGCTACTATCAATTTCAACTAAATCTGAAAACAAACAAAATTATCAAAGAACTTCGCTTCACCAACCAGCTTGACAGGGCCATTCCAGATGTTCGACTGAATACACGCGTGTTTGAGGAATGGGATGGCGACACTTACTCGATTAACTATTACCCGTCTGACCGAAAAAGTAAGATTTCGCTATATTCTGGTACATTTTATGGCGAAAAACAGATTCACCCACTTGCCATATTCCCTCACGACAATCTCCTGTATGTCACCACAAATGAAGGACCAAGACGCGACGTAAGAATCCTTGATCTTGACTCGCAGAAGCTGGGAGAGCCGATTGTTACTGACCAATCCTACGACGTAGATGCTCAGGTGCTTTACTACCCCTATTCCGGTGACGCATATGGATTTCAGTATGACCGCGACATTCCGACAATTCACTACGTCGAACAAACAACAGCTAGAACAATGAAAGGGATCGATGGCGTATTGCAAAATAGATTCAATAAGATTGTTAGCGCGTCAGCGGATAGACGGCAGTTGATTGTGCACAGCTCTAACGAGCGAAATCCTGGTGAGTACTATATTTACAATGTTGAAAAGAAAACATTAAGACCATTACTCTCCGAAGCAGAGTGGTTAAATGAAGAAAGCCTTTTTGAGACAAGAGTCATTCACTATATCGCAAGGGACGGATTACAAATTGAAGGCTATCTAACACAGCCAAAAAAGAACAACGGGAGCATTCCGTTAATTATATTGCCACATGGAGGCCCTCACGTCAGGGACACAAAAACCTATCAGCCATTGGTACAGTTTTTTGCATCAATCGGATACGCAGTGCTTCAGCCAAATTTCAGGCTGTCCACTGGATATGGCGTTGAACACTTCAGAAAGGGCTTGCGCGAAGTGGGTTATGCAATACAGCATGATATTGAAGATGGGTTGTTATGGGCGAAGAAAAATGGCTACGGCTCAAGTGGAAACGTTTGCATTGTCGGCACGAGTTTTGGTGCTTACACAGCGCTACGGGCAGCCACGCTCCATCCTAATAACTATCGCTGCGTCATTGCTGTCGCAGGCTTTTACGACATAAACATGCTACTGGCGGCGGATGAACAGAAGTCTTTCTTCCCAATCATGAAGGCAATGTATGGAGACCCTAAAAAAGATTTTGAACGATTGACAGCGGCATCCCCTATCCATGATGTATCAAAAATTGAGGCTCCAGTACTCATTGTTCACGGCAGTCAGGACGCTCGTGTTGATGTAAAACAGGCCTTGAATTTGAAAAAAGCTCTCGAGCGCGAAAACAAAATGGTGGAGACTCTGTTTCTGCCAGACGAGGGTCATGGATTCAGAAAGACCAGCAATAGGCTAAAACTCTATTTGACATTGGAAAAATTTCTGGCCAAGCATCTCCCTGTAGATGAAGCTGGCGGTGAGCACAAGCCATAATCAGGCCTTACCTGAAATTCCCGTGACTCTTTTCTCGAATTTTTCACGGAAACCACAACTATCACGATGGCTGTCGAATCGACACCACATCAAGGCTTCAGATGCTCGACATCACTGCCAACATTTCCTTGGCATGCTTCCGGGTAGTGTCGGTGATGGTGGTTCCGCCGACCATGCGGGCGATTTCTTCGATGCGGTCTTTGGCAACCAGCGTGACCACTTCGGTACTGGTGGATTTGCCGTCGCTGGCTTTCTGGACGCGATAGTGGTGATGACCCAGTGCGGCGACTTGCGCTTGGTGGGTGACGCAGAGCACCTGCGCTTTCTCGCCGAGCTGGCGCAGCAGGCGGCCGACGATTTCGGCGGTGGCGCCGCCAATACCGACATCAACTTCATCGAAGATGAGGCAAGAAAGCTGACTCTTTTGTGAGATCAGCACCTGGATGGCGAGGCTGATACGCGACAGCTCACCGCCGGACGCGACTTTGTTGAGCGCACGTGGTGGTTGGCCGGCATTGGCGCTGACCAGAAACTCGATTTTTTCGCGGCCATCAATGGCCCACTCGCTTTCGTCGCGCGGCAACAAGCTGACCTCGAATTTGCCGCCTTTCATGTTCAGCTGTTCGAGCGTCGCACTGATGGCCTTCGCCATTTTCTGGGCGGCTTTCTGGCGGCCGGCGGTCAGCTTCTCTGCCGCTGCGGCATACGCAGTCCGCGCCTTGGCAATGGCCTGCTCCATCTGATCCAGCCGTTCGCTGGAATGGGTCAGGGTGTCGAGTTCCTGCTGCAGTTTCTGGTACAGCGCCGGCAGCTCGGCCATTTCACAGCGGTGCTTGCGGGCGAGCTGGTGCAGCGTGGTCAGCTGGGCATCGAGATCGCGGTATTGCTGCTCGTCGATGTCGATATGTTCGCCGTAGCGGCGCACCTCGGCACTGAGATCACGCAGCTGACTCAGGAGATCGAGCAGACTGTCATGCGCGCCTTGTTGGCTGCTGTCGATATGGGCGATGCGCTGCAATTTTTCCAGTGCGGTTTCGAGCCGGTCGGCCGCACCATCGCCCTCTTCGCCTTCGAGCAATTCTGCGGCTTGCAAGGCCAGCTGTGCCATTTCACTGGCATGGGCGGCGCGCTTGTGTTGTTGCTCGATGGTGGCAATGTCGATGCTGTCGACTTGCGCGGCGGCCAGTTCCTGAGTCTGGAATTGCAACAGATCAAGCCTTGCGCCGCGATCGGCAGCGGCGGTTTTCAATTGCTGGTATTCGTCGCGCAGTTTCTGCCAGCTTTGCCAGCTGTCGCGCACGGCTTTGCGGTCGGCATCGTGGCCAGCGAAGTCGTCAAGCATGTCGCGCTGGGCGCTGCCATGCAGCAGCCGCTGGTGTTCGTGCTGGCCGTGGATCTCGACCAGAAAACCGCCGAGTTCGCGCAGCATGGTCAGCGTAACTGGAGTGCCGTTGATAAAGGCACGTGAGCGGCCGTCCTTGCCGATGACCCGGCGCAGCAGCACCTCGCCGTCGTGTTCCATGGCCTGTTCGGCAAGCCAGCTGAGGGCACTGCGATTGCCGGCGACGGCAAACCCGGCCAGCACTTCGGCCTGCTCAGCGCCGTGGCGCACCACCGTGCTGTCGGCACGGTCACCGAGCACGATGCCGAGCGCATCAATCAGAATGGATTTGCCGGCGCCGGTTTCACCGGTCAGCACGGTCATGCCCTCGGCCCATTCCAGTTGCAAACGGGTCACGATGGCGAAGTCACGCAGGGAAAGAGTGGTCAGCATGGGAGATAAGGGAGCCGCTCCAACAAAGTGCTGCCAGTGTAGGGAAGGCCGGCGATTCTGGTAAGTGGCTGCTGACAGGGGATGTCAGCTGAGATGCTGGTAAGTGCGTTGCGGGGCGGCGCCATCGGCGACGCGGACCCGCCTTGTCAGCCGCCGTCCATGGCGGTCCAACAATGGCTGAAAGCGTCGGCGGCGCGGTGAATCACCACCACGGTCAGCAGGCGGCTGCGAGTTCGGTCAGGGCGTTATGGTCGCGTTGCTGGACAAACTGTTCGACCCGCTGACAACTGCGGATGGCCGCGCGCATCATGGGGTGGATTTCGGTCAGCAGCGGCCGGCGCCGGCCACGGTAATGGCAGCTGTCGCCAACCGCAGTGAAGGGCACCTGCAAGCGGCCAAGCAGGCGCTCCAGCGCTGGCGTGATGAGACACAGCCAATGGCTGATGCCCTGACTACGGCAATACCGCCACGCCGCATGCAACATTGCCAACATGACGTCGGAACCATGGAACAGCTCACCGGTGGCGTGGCCATCGGGGTGACGCAGGCAAAGCCGCGATAGCTCGACCACCCGGCCGCTCAGTGGTGCCAGGACAGCACGGTCAATTCGGGTGACCTGGGCGGCTGGGAAATCGCTGACGGGAAACACCAGGCGCAACGCCCCGCACGCATCACCGGCATCGTCATAGGCAACAAAATGCACGGAATGAACATCAAAGGCATCGTGCTCTTCGCCGTCACCACTGCTTTCTGCCGGTTCGAAACCGCGGTCCACGCAGTAAACCTGATAGCGCAGGCGATGATGGTCGGCGAGTTGGGCGACTGTGGTCGCCAGCTGGACGGTAATGGCTGCAGTCATTTCGGGACTCCTCCGTTGGCCAGCCCCTTAGGACGGGCCACGGCAAATGCGTCCTGCGTCGATTCCTGCACCATCCTTGGCAAGATTTCGGGATGACTCGCTACCGACCCCGGCATTCAGCGCGGAGGACGGTGGCGACTACGGCCGACATGGCCACTCGGACGTTGCAGACCCAAGCGCCAATGACTTGCGAGAAAGGCTAGATTGCGCAGCGCAACAAAAATGTGATGGCAACCACAACACCAGCCATTGGCGGTACCCGACCTATACTTTCAGCCTGTTTGTTGATCTGAACCCGGCAGAAACCCCCATGGAATTAGTGGATTACCTGAAAGTGATGGTCGAAAAAGACGGCTCCGACCTGTATCTGTCGACGGGGGCTGCCGCCAGCTTCAAGGCGCACGGCAAGCTGGTGGCGCTCGACCCGGCACCCCTGCCACTTGGCCGGGTTGAGCAAATCGCCCTCGGCGTCATGGATGAACAACAGCGTCAGGACTTTCAGCACCGCCCGGAAATGAACCTCGCCTACTCGCTGCCAGGTATCGGCCGGTTCCGGGTCAATATCTTTCGCCAGCGCAACGAAGTGTCGATGGTGATCCGCTCCATCAAGACCGAGATCCCAAGTTACGACTCGCTCGGTTTGCCGGAAGTGCTGACCAAATTGATCATGCAGAAGCGCGGCCTGATTCTGTTTGTCGGTGCCACCGGCTCCGGCAAATCGACCTCACTCGCCGCCTTGATCGATTACCGCAATACCAACTCGTCCGGTCACATCATCACCATTGAAGATCCGGTTGAATTTGTTCACCGCCACAAGCGTTGCATCATCAACCAGCGCGAAGTGGGTACCGACACATTGTCCTATGAGGATGCGCTGGCCAATACCCTGCGGCAGGCACCGGATGTGATCCTGATCGGTGAAATCCGCCACCGCGAAACCATGGAGCATGCGTTGGCCTTTGCCGAAACCGGCCATCTCTGCCTGTCGACCTTGCACGCCAACAATGCCAACCAAGCCATTGAGCGCATCATCAATTTCTTCCCGGAAGAGCGGCACAAGCAAGTGCTGAATGACCTGTCGCTCAACATGCGCGGGATCATCTCGCAGCGACTGATCCCGACCGTTGACGGCAAACGTGCGGCTGCCATCGAGATACTGATTGGCTCGCCGCTGGTGCAGGACCTGATCAAGAAAGGCGAAGTCGGTCTGATCAAGGAAGTGATGGAGAAGAGTGAGAATATCGGCATGCAAACCTTCGATATGGCGCTGTTCAAACACTGGCGCGAAGGCCGCATATCCATGGATGAAGCGCTGAAAAATGCCGACTCGAAGAACAATCTGAAACTGAAAATGACGCTGGCCGAAGGCAAAACCGCCGGCGAAGACCCGAACAGCCATATCGAGCGACCCAGCGCGCCAGCCCGATCCACAACCGCCGGTATGGCAGCACCGACACCAACCGCACCGGTTTCGCCGAAACCGAGCTTCACCCTTGAACTCGAACCGACCGAGGAAGAGAAACAGGACGACCCGGTACTGACCCAGCCACCGCCGCAAGGCGCCATTCCTGGTACCCGCGCTGCCGTGATGCCAGCCAAACCGCCCGGCGGAATCAAGCCGGGAGGCTAGCCTCCGTCTGAAAACAACAGCGTTCCTTTCAGCAACGCCGCCATTGATTTTGGCTCGGACTGCAATAGAAAGTGTGGACCGTTAACGGTCGTTGGAGTGCCCATAAAATTCAATCGCGCACGCACTGACGACGGCACCAACCAGTCATGCCTGGCATGAATAATGTGGACCGGACAAGGCGGCGTTGCGGAAATCAATTTCAGTTCTTTTATTGCACGCAACCGTTCGAAAAGAATGGTCCACGACAGTCGGTCGAGAGCAGCCAATACGGACTCCCTCAACGCCTTGTCATGCCGTTCCCCGCAGAACAACCACCACAACGGCGCCAGCGGTCGGCGCAGAGCCCAGCCAAACTTGAAGAACGATCGAGGAAGGCTCAGCAAAAATGGCCTAGGTGGCTGCAAGAATGTGGCCACCAGAATTATCCGAACCAATCCGACAGGTTTACAGGTAGCAATTTCAACCGCGATGGCACCAGAAAAAGATTCGGCCAACAAAACAAATGGCGTTTGTGGCAAAAGCGGCAACAGACGCAATGCAAGCGAATGCTGATCCTGACTACCTGCCGACGGAAGCGGCAGCACAAGACATTCCAGTTCCCCACCCAGTTCTTTCAGCAGTGGTGCAAACAACTCACCACTGCCATCGAGTCCTGGCAGCAATACCAATATCGGACTCATTCGGTCAGTTAGCCGTCAGCGCAAGCTTGCCTTTCTGAAACGCTGGCCGTGCCGCCAGTTCATCATGCCAGCGCTTCAGCGCCGGGAAGTGGTTCAGATCCTGATTGGCGCGAGCATGGGCCGCAATCCATGGCCAGGTTGAAATGTCGGCAATAGTCAGCTCGTTGCAGGCGAGATATTTGCTGCGGCCGAGCTGCTGGTTCAGTACACCGTATAACCTTGTTGTTTCCTTGGTGTAACGGTCGACACCGTATGGAACGTGTTGCGGTGCGTAATGAAGGAAATGATGGGCCTGACCTTGCATCGGGCCGACACCGGCCATCTGGAACATCAGCCACTGCAGGGTTTGCGAACGCGCTTTCGGCTCTCGCGGCAGCAGCTTGCCGGTCTTTTCGGCAAGATAAATCAGAATGGCGCCGGATTCGAACACCGGAAAATCACCGTTGTCGTGGTCAACAATGGCCGGGATCCGGCCGTTCGGATTAATGGCAAGAAACCAGGGCTCTTTTTGCTCGTTCTTTTTCAGGTCAAGCAAACGCAGTTGATACGGCACGCCCAACTCTTCCAGGGCAATCGCGATTTTGAAGCCGTTCGGAGTAGCCGCTGTAAACAGTTCAATCATGGTCATTCTCCCACCAGGACACAGGCGGCCATGCTAGCAAACGGCGCCGATACCGGCAGCCATTCAGCGGGTGGAATTCGTGAGCCAAAAGAAAACCCCGCCGAAGCGGGGTTTTCACTGTACTGCGTAAAGATTGGCGTACTGACTGCCTTATTTGTTGCGACGACGCGCCGCAACAAAGCCCAGCAGACCCAAGCCCAACAGAGCAATACCGCTCGGCTCCGGAATCGGTGTACCACCGACGCCAGCAAAACCGAAGAAGTACACCGGAGAACCACGGTTCGGGCCACCAGCACCATCATTGGAATAGCCGAGCGAACCGACTTCGGCACCAACGGCTGCCAACGCGTTAAAGGCTTCGCGCTCATTGTCACCGGCACCGTAGAAAATACGGAACGAGATCGATTCGCCATCGTCCAGGCTACCAAAGCCGAAAATGAACGCTGCGCCGTGGTCATAGGCACCGCAATCGGTGAAGTTCACGTTCTGACCGCAACCACCACCGATATCGGCCGGGTTGCCACCGAACGGATTGCTTTCGTCGAAACCGTCATTGCTGGTGGCGATCAGGTTGGTTGCCGGCCAGCCGAACAGCGTGACGTATTCGGCAAACTCAGTCATCGGAATGTCCCAGTCCATCGCCCGCATGTAGCGCACGTCATTGACGGTGCCACCGGTGGTGTTGGTGATGGTGACAGTCACTTCGTAGGCATTCGGGCTGACCGACGGAGCGTAGGCATGGGTGATAACCAGACCGGCCAACGAGCCAAGCGAGGCAGTGGTATTGGCGGTGCTGGCGGTCGAGCTCATTGCGCCAGCAACGATATTGCTGATGCCTGCGGATTCGTTGGCATAACCGGTGTGAACGACGCCGTTATCGGCACCAAAACCATAACCTTCGCAGTAGCAGCCCGGCGAGGTAGCGTCACGAATAGCGCCGTCGCCCCAAGTCCACGACAGGCCAGTAGCGCCGGAGTTGACGGCAACGCTGCCATCGGTAACGTTCAAATGACCTTCGTCATTGACGCCCAGATACAGACCCGAGCCATTGGTGATGATGGCATCGGCGTAGGCCGGCGCTGCGGCGAGGCCGGCGGTGGCCAGCGCGAGACACGCTGCCAGTTGCTTCAGATGACGCATGGATTCCTCCCATTTGGATTCAGTGAAATGCATTTGAGTCTTGTTACTGGCTGGCCTCCATGTCTCAGATCCAGTAACGCCCCCTGTCGCAGTGCACAACACGTGCCATATCGTTAAGTCATTGATTTAACTTAATTTATTTCCTTAAACGAAAAGCGATTTGTAAAGTCTTCCGACGACTGATACATGACTTGCAGTCAGTTAACCTGGCTTGACCGTGGGAAAGGCTCGGGCTATTCAGTAGCGGTAACCATCCTGGGTTGTTCGCTGGTACAGGATGAGGCCGCACCCGGCTGACGCACCCGCGGCCAGACCGGCAACGTCAGGGAGACAAATTGATGACGGCCCCTACCCGCTCGTCCGTTCCGGCCGGGCCGATCACCGCTGCGGAAGGCAATCCGGGCTTGCTCAAGCGATCGTTGTCTGCGGCCCGCATTCTGCTGCTGTGTCTGCTGGTCATCCTGCTGCCGGCAGCGCTGTATTACTACGTCTTCATCCAAAACCAGATTGCCTATCGCGATGAGCGGGCGTTCCGCAGCTTGCGGGAAGTCGAAGCGCAATTGCAGCAGGCAATGGAAGCCGCCCGTGCCTATACCCAATTCGCACCCACCACAACCTTTCATGCCCAGTTGGCCCAACTCGCCAATCAGCGCGGCTGGCTGACCAACCCGAACGATGTGGTGGCTGCACCAGCCGACGTCAGTTCTGCTGTCAACGAATGGTTGAGTCGCAAGGCCCCCGAACACATTGGTGAATTCCTGCAGCAGATCTCCAGCGAGCAGTCGCTGGACAAGTCGCTGACACCGGAAAGTCTCAGCCAGTATCTCGGCAACGAGCTCTTGGCGGCCTTGACCACCATGCAGGGCGACGGTGAATTTTCTGCCGAAACGCTCGCGAGCTATCGCACGCTGCTGCAGGTCAGGAAAGACGAATCGATTGTGCGCTACGCCGAACGGATATCGAACGGCCTGCGCTGTGAGATGCCTGCCGACGATCCGCAATCACGTCCGCTGGACCGCCGCTGGCCCTATCGCGGTGATTTGTGCGAACTGTTTCAGGACCCGGTATTCACGGACGTCGAACGGGAACGAAAAGCCCTGGCGTTTTTGCTGCAACGGGCCAGCGATGTTTGCAAGGCCAACGCTGCCACCCATCACGATACCTGCGCCCTGACCAATCTCGCCGCCTGGATCCCGCAGCAATCCGAAGCGGCCGAACAGTTGGCCAGCCGCATGCACGCAGGCCTGACCGTGGTATCGGCGCCACCGCCAATCGCATTTGGCAAACATCTCGAGGGCTGCCAGCAGCCGGGTGGAGTGCATGTCGCGTTCTGGCAGCATCAGTCCAACCGCGACAGTCGTGCGCGGATTTACCATTGTGGCGAGCAACGGATGAAGCTCGCGGTGGATATCGAGTTTGGCGCCTTTCTCAATCAACGGACCTGGTTCGACGCCCTTGATGGAATCTATGTGGCCAACAGCGACGGCAAGGTGCTGCTGAATCTTGGCAAGCATGAAACGTCGCTTGCCGTTGACAGCATGTATCGCATCCCGACCGTATTGCCGCGCTTGCAGGACCTTTCGGCCTTGTTGAAGACCGAGGAAGTCGGCGCCGGCGCAAAACCGACATTGACCGCAATCGGCCCAACCATCAAGGCGGTGACACTGGAAGGACATGAGGTATATGCCTACATCCACCAGATGACGGTGCCCGTGCAGGTGTGTGCCGATCGCACGCCGGCCTGCCAACGGGAAACCCTGCTGATTGTCGGCGCGCGGCTCACCGATGATTTGTCGGCGGCCAACTCGCTGGCACCCGGCAGCTACCTGTTGTGGCTGTGTGTACTGCTGATCGCGTTGCTGGCCTGGCCTTGGCTGAGTTTGCTGTTTTCACAACACTTGCTGGCCATCGCGCCAGGCACCTTGCGCGCCCTTGTTCTGTCTTTGCTGCTAACCGCGGTGCCGGTCGGTGTCGGTTTGTGGGCCTATCTGAGCTATCACCAGAGTGTGGCCTTGTTGACCGAGCGTGCGTTTACATTGGCCAACGCCATGGAGGCAAGTTGGCAACAGGAACTGCGGCAAGCGTTCACCGCGCTGCACAACAACCGTGGCGTGCTGGACGATCTCGCGGAAGTCAGCGCCTATGCAAAAACCGGCAATAATTGGAAAGAGTTCGCGTCACCGACCCCTGAGCTGGAAGTGGTAACGGCGCGCGACCCCAACGCTGACCAAAACATCAGTTATCAATGCTATCGGGTAGCGGGTACCGCCCAATTGGCGTCAAAACGGCGGGCCTGTGTCGCCGAACGGGATGCCTGCGCCGTTGCGCCAGACTGGCTCGACAACAGCGACGCCGCCATCGCTGGCGAGTCGTCTGTTACCGCCACTGATACCGACGCCGGCTCCGTGCCCGACACGCCACCCGCAGAGGCTGCCGCTGCGGAAGTGAGCGAATCCGAACCAACCGACACCGACGCCTATTCCACCCCCTATCCGGACGAGGGTTGTCCGCGAACACCGCGCGAACTGCCTGGACTGGTCACCACCTTTGAATTCGAGCCGGACGGCGCCATTCTGGGCCCGGTACTGCAACGCAGCCAGTTGTTGCCCGCCTATGGCCGACAAGTCAGTTCGCGCGGCCGCCAATACGTTGAGCGTTTGCGCAACCGAACCGCCTGGCCTTGGCTAGACAGACCAAGCACGGACAATCAACCGGCCGACAATCCACAGACAGAAAATCACTCGCTGCAACAACTGCCGGCGCAGTTCGTGGTCGAGCGCCTGTTCAGTCGCACGGATGCCCGCCTGATCACCCAGCTGGCGGCCCGCTTTGAACAGGGCAATGACAAGGTTGGCCTCGGCGGCAATGTCGCTGCCCACAGTTTCGAATTCGCGATGGTGCCACCCGGCTTCACCTACGCGGTGATCGACAATGACAGCGGCACCACGCTGTTTCACAGCGACCACAACCGGGCCATGACCGAAAACCTGTTTGATGAAAGCCATCACAACTCCCGGTTGCATGCCGCCATCAACTACGGCACCCGCGACAGTTTTCGTGGCCGCTATCATGGCAAGCGAGTGCTGTACGCGGTGCAACCGCTCACCGATGTGCCATGGTCCATTGTGATCATTGCGGATCTGGAAATCGTCCAGCTGGCATTGGTCAACATCAGCCTGCTGACGCTGGTCTTGGTGCTACTGCCGCTGGCGGCGCTGGCAACTTGCTATCTCGCCGCACGGTTTATGCGTCGCCGCAGCGCCTGGGCCTGGCCACAGTGGCAGCATCGCCTGCAATACGGCCCGCTGGCCGTCATGCTGACCGGCCATCTCCTGCTCGGCTGGTTTGCACTTTCGGCGCTGAAAGGGCGGAGCCTCTATGTCGCAGTTGCATTATTGGTGGTGGCTACCGTTACGGCGAGCAGCGGTCAGCTCATTCGCGCCTCCAAATTGTCTCGTCAAGGCACCAGCGGCCGCGTCGCAAACCGTATCTGGCGGTTGCTGTCCATCGGCATGCCTGACACCAGCTGCGAGTTGTCGCGATGGCAGCTGCTGATGTATGGCCTGACGCTGCTGTTGCACGTCTTTTTGCTCGCCTTGGTGGTTCGTACCGGCATCATGCTTTCGGTATTCAGTACCGCCATACTGTTGCTGTTCTGCCATGGCATACAGATCGTTCAGCTACGCCAGCTGGCGGCCTGCCCCGACCCTGCCGATACAGGCCTTGCCAGTTTCACTGCCGGCGAACAACGGCGCTTCCGGCGGCACTATCAGTTGTGGGCCATGCTGTTTGTCGCCAACGTGATCTGGATTCCGACGGCAGTGTTTCTGCACCAATGCGGCTGGTCAATCGAACGCCGGCTGGAACATATCGCGGGCGTCGCACTTGCCAACCGTTTTGCCGACCGTCAACAGCAGCTGCAAGAGCTCGGCAATGTGCTGTATCCGGACCGGTTTGAATTGGGGGAAAAATTCCGCTTGCCGGCTGCCGTTGAAAGACAACTGCTTCGCGAGTTTCCTCAGGTCAGTGGTGTTCGTCACTACCGCTATGGCGATCAGAAGAAGCCGGATGACACCGCGCATTCATGTCGGCCGCGCACCGAATCCAGCCCAGGTTTCGTGCAATGGGCGTTCGAACTGGCCGGCAATCTCACTACCGAACAATCCGCTTTGCTGGCGGCGGGTACTGCCCGTATCCAGGCCGACAAGATGCGCTATCCCGCCGGGGATCTGGATGCCAATACCTCCTGTGTCAACGATGCACGACAATCGGGCGAATCATTTGCCGCCGACGTTCCGACCTTGTCATTGCTGCCCGGTTATCGGCTGCTGTTGATTCTGCTGGTATGTTGCGTGATGACCTATCTCGGCATCCGCGTCCTGCTGCAAACGATGCTGGCCAGCAGCTTCGACAACGAAGTGCTGGGCAGCATGTTGCCGCCACTGCCCGCCACCTGGCAGGCGATCGACGATCTCGCCGTCCGCGATTTGTTGCGGCATGAACTGGTGCCGCTGTCGGCAAGCATGCAGCAACATCTGGTCGAGCGGCTCGACACCGGGCAGGCGTTGCCGGAGTTGGTTCGCCAGAGCGGTCAACTGGTGCAACACTGGTACGAGACGCAATGGCAGCAACTGTCCGAGCAAGAACGGCAAATGCTGTACCTGATCGCCCAGCATCGCTACCCGCTGCACAGCCACCGGGAGGTACTGCAATCCTTGCGCGAGAAACAGCTGGTGCTGCTGGAGCCTCATCCGGTGATAAGCAGCAAGAGCTTGCAAGCGTTCGTGTTGAACGCACCGTCGGAAACCGAACAACAGCAATGGCAGCAACTGCCGCAGAATGATCTCTGGCGCACGCTGCAGTACCCACTGGGGCTGGCCATCGTGCTCATTCTGATCTGGGTTGCCTACACCGGCGGCGATCTGAGCAAATTGCTGGTCGGCGCCATCACCAGCGTGGTCAGCATTCTGACGGCCGCCCGGCAGGCACACCAGATGTTGAAAACCAGTTGAGCGCTGGCCGTGTACAGCGCGATCTGACGACCGCCAAATCGCGCTCCACCTGATGTCGCACCGACTCGCCTCGCCAAAACAAAACCCCGCCGAAGCGGGGTTTTGTTTTCTTGCAGAACAGGATGCGTGGATTAGAAATCCATGCCGCCCATGCCGCCGCCGCCAGGTGGCATCATCGGGGCGTCTTTCTTCGGCAGCTCGGCTACCATGGCTTCGGTGGTCAGCATCAGGCCGGCTACCGAGGTGGCGTTTTGCAGCGCCGAACGGGTGACCTTGGTCGGATCCAGCACGCCGAATTCGATCATGTCGCCGTACTCGCCGGTTTGCGCGTTGTAACCGTAGTTACCCTTGCCGGTCAGCACTTTGTCCAGAATCACGCTCGGCTCTTCGCCAGCGTTGGCAACGATCTGACGCAGCGGCGCGGTGATGGCGCGCTTCAGCAGGTTGATGCCGGCGTCTTGATCGGCATTGGCACCTTTCAGACCGTCCAGCGCTTTCAGGGTGCGGATGAACGCGACACCGCCGCCAGCAACCACGCCTTCTTCAACGGCAGCACGGGTGGCGTGCAGCGCGTCTTCAACGCGGGCTTTCTTCTCTTTCATTTCGACTTCGGTGGTGGCACCGACTTTGATCACGGCAACGCCGCCAGCCAGTTTGGCGACGCGCTCTTGCAGCTTCTCACGGTCGTAATCCGAGCTGGTTTCTTCGATCTGGGCACGGACTTGCTTGACCCGGGCTTCGATGTTGGCAGGATCACCGGCACCATCAATGATGGTGGTGTTTTCTTTGGTGATCTGAACACGCTTGGCCTGACCGAGATCCTTCAGCGTGGCTTTTTCCAGGCTGAGACCGATTTCTTCCGAAATCACGGTGGCACCCGTCAGCACGGCGATGTCTTCCAGCATGGCTTTGCGGCGATCGCCGAAGCCCGGAGCCTTGACCGCAGCAACCTTGACGATACCGCGCAGGGTGTTGACCACCAGCGTGGCAAGCGCTTCGCCTTCGACGTCTTCGGCGATGATCAGCAGCGGACGACCGGCCTTGGCAACACCTTCCAGCACCGGCAGCAGATCACGGATGTTGGAGATTTTCTTGTCAACCAGCAGCACGAACGCGTTTTCATGCTCGGCGCTCATGTTTTCCTGCTTGTTGATGAAGTACGGCGACAGGTAACCGCGATCGAACTGCATGCCTTCGA
Source organism: Permianibacter sp. (assembly GCA_041914645.1). Lineage (GTDB taxonomy): Bacteria > Pseudomonadota > Gammaproteobacteria > Enterobacterales > Permianibacteraceae > Permianibacter. The sequence goes on along the minus strand of JAYSCY010000006.1, from coordinate 29,373 downwards.
CGACGTTCAGTTCGTTTTCCAGACCCGAACCTTCTTCGACGGTGATGACGCCTTCTTTACCGACTTTCTTCATCGCGTCAGCAATGATGCGGCCGATGGCTTCGTCGCTGTTGGCCGAAATGGTTCCGACCTGGGCAATGGCCTTGTCGTCCGAGCACGGCTTGGACAGGGTCTTCAGTTCGGCAACGATGGCAACCGTGGCCTTGTCGATACCGCGCTTCAGATCCATCGGGTTCATGCCGGCGGCAACCAGCTTCATGCCTTCAACCAGAATGGCCTGGGCCAGCACGGTTGCGGTGGTGGTACCGTCACCAGCGACGTCAGACGTCTGCGAGGCAACTTCTTTCACCATCTGGGCGCCCATGTTTTCGAACTTGTTTTCCAGTTCGATTTCTTTGGCGACCGAGACACCGTCTTTGGTGATGGTCGGCGAGCCGAAGCTCTTGTCCAGCACGACGTTACGGCCTTTCGGGCCCAGCGTCACTTTGACAGCGTTGGCGAGAATGTTGACGCCGTTGAGCATCTTTGCGCGAGCTTCGTCACCGAAGCGTACGTCTTTAGCAGCCATGTTGAATTCCTCTCAAATCAAATCAGGTTTGGAAACGGAGCGGGCAAAAACCGGCGCTCGATTAACCAATCACCGCGAACAGATCTTCTTCGCGCAGCACAACAAACTCTTTGCCGTCGACTTTCACTTCGGTGCCGCTGTACTTGCCGAACAGCACTTTCTCACCGACTTTCACCGACAGGGCAGCGACGCTGCCGTTGTCCAGACGCTTGCCCGGGCCGACAGCCACGACTTCGCCTTTGCTCGGCTTCTCGGTGGCGTTGTCAGGGATCACGATGCCGCCAGCGGACATCCGCTCTTCTTCCAGGCGACGGACCACAACGCGGTCATGCAACGGACGCAGGTTCATTGCGTTTTCTCCTCAATGGAACATATGGATAGACAGGTCCCGAAACCGGGGCCCTAAAACTGGTCGCCCCTTGATGGGGGTGCCTTTTTAGCACTCAAGGGGCGCGAGTGCTAAATTTTGGCACTCGGGCAGGGAGAGTGCAAGGAATGTCCGGCGTCGCACGGCTGGAACGGGTTTGTCAGTAAAATTTACACAGCGCTGTAAATTTTTTGGCGATTTGCCCGCCAAGCATTGGAAACACTGGGCTGGCATGGAACCTGCCTTAGCGGCCATGCGGGATGTTTTCATTCCATACGCTTCTGATTAATAAGGATCATTATGCTGTTCAGAAACTTTACCCGCGGCCTGCTGCTGCTTGCCGCTTCCCTTGCCCCGGCCGTTCAGGCCATTCCCGTGCTTCAGCTCTATGTCGAAGGTGGCCAGTACGATGAAGCCAGCCAGACCTGGGTTGTCGCGGACAATGATTTCACCGTCTGGGTGATTGGCAACACCGGCCAGCGCGGCTCCATCACCGGGCTCGGTGGGGTTGGCGGCGTCAGCCTGGTGGTATCGGCGATGGGTGGCGATCTGGCCAACCTGAGCATTACCCCGGAACTGGCCGGTTGCTGTGCCATCACCGACAATTCGCTGGCCAGCGCGCCTGTGGCCACCTTGAGTGGCAGCGGCCACCACCCGGTACTGCCGGACCATGGCGTTTTCAACCAGGCCGGCGTTGCCTGGCAACAGTTTGATCTTGGCGCCTTCACGCTGACCGATTCGCTGATTGGCGACGCCACCCAGGGCGGCTTTCCGGCCGAAGCGGCGGGCACCTTCCTGGGCCAAATCAATGCCTATCGCGTGACCATGGCCGGTGATTTCGATGTGCTGCATTTCGACGGATTCGGTTACATCAACGATGGTCGGCGCTATGTCTTCGCGCCGTTCTCGCATGACGCCGAAGCCACCCCGCCGACCGAGGTTCCGGTACCGGCGGCACTGCCCCTGCTCGGCGTCGGTCTGTTGATGATGGCCCGCCGTCGTCGCTGAACACTGACAATCCCGCATCTTTCCGAACGGCCCATCTGGGCCGTTCGTCTTTTGTGACGTTCGTCGCCTTCGGCACCTGCGCAGGGCGCTGCCAAGCCGGAACGCTCAGCTATAGTGAAACCACCCTGCTGTCAGTGCCGGTTTGCCCGGCTAGCCCACTCGCCCCATGTCCAGTGCGTCCGAACAACAGAAAGCAGAACTGCGCCGGCTGTTTGCCAAGCGGCTGCCCGGCAAACTCCGGCAAGTAGCCGGCTACCTGCAACGCCTGCTCGACGGCGAAGCCATGACCGCCCTTGGTGGCCAGCGCAGCCTGCAGCTTGAGCACAGCATCCGCAGTTGCGAGAGCTTCGGTTTTGCCGCCTGTGCTCGCCTGTTGCAACAGGCGCAGGGCCAGTGTCAGGCACCGGTTCCGACCGAGTGCGCGCCGATCGTCCAGCAGCTGAACCATTTGGCTGAAGAGCTGGATGGCCGGCCCAGCCTCGCCAAACCGGAACCTGCCATCGAGGACCCGAATCCGCCGCCACCGACCGGCGAAAGCCTGGCGCTGCAACCCTTGTGGCTGGCGCTGCCGGAAGCGGAGCGGCTGGCGCTGACGGAGCAGTTGCAGCTGTTCGGTTACGCCGTGCAGTCGATGCCGCAATCGGACGTGGCCGCTGTGGCGCTGGTGGCCGATGCCGGCGAAATCAGCGATCTGCGTGCCCGCTATGGCGACCAGTTGCCGCCGCTGATTGTGGTCGCCGATGACGACACCGTGGTCGCCCGGCTGCATGCCATCCGGCAGAGCGGCGCGGCGTTTCTGGCCCGGCCGCTGGAAGTGGCGGCGCTGATCGAAGCCATCGACGAGGTCAACCCGGTCGGTGCCGGCGAAGCACCACGGGTGCTGATCGTCGAAGACTCCAAATCGCAGAGCATGCATTACAACAAGGTGCTCAAGGAGGCGGGCTGCAGCACGGCGGTGGTCAATCACCCCCTGCAGGTGCTCGACTCGCTGTATACGCTGCAGCCGGAACTCATCCTGCTCGACATGCAGATGCCGGATTGCAGCGGGCTGGAATTGGCCCGGGTGCTGCGGCAGTTGCCGGGCTGGCGGACGGTACCGGTGTTGTTCCTGTCGGCCGAGGAGAATCCGGCAAAGCAGGCGGCGGCCATGGCCATCTCCGGCGACGATTTCCTGCTCAAGCCGGTCAAGGCAGACGAACTCAAAAAAGCCGTGCTGACCCGCATCTCGCGCAGTCGGGTGCTGCAGCAACAGTGGAGCCGCGACGGCCTGACCGGGGTACTGAACCTGTCGGCGATGAATCAGGCCATCGACAATCTTTGCGCTCAGGTCACCCGTACCGGCGAACCGCTGGCGTTTGCCCAGCTCGACATCGACCGACTCGGCAGCCTGAACCGCAGTGCCGGCCACGGCGCCGGTGATGCCGTGGTCCGCCAGCTCGCCCGGTTGCTGCTGCGCCGGCTGCGCCGCAGCGATCCGGTCGGGCGGCTCAGTGGCGATCGCTTTGGCGTATTGCTGCCGGGCTGCCGGGCTGACGATGCCGTGCGCATCATCGAAGCAGTGCGCGCCGATCTGGCCGCCCAGCCGTTGCGTTTTGCCGGCCAGCAATTGGTCGTGCAACTTTCTGCCGGGGTCGCCCAGCATGATGGCGGCGCGCCCGGCGCCCTGCGGGATGCCGCCGAAAAAGCCCTGCACTGGGCCAAGGAGGCCGGTGGCAACACCGTCCGCCAAGCCAGCTGACGCTGCCAGGCAAAGCGGGGCGCCCCGGCAACGGAGGATCGCACCATGACCGATGGCTACATCCGGGTTTGCCTGACCACGGTCGGCACCGAAGCGGCGGCCCACTATCTGGCCGAAACGCTGGTCAACGAAGGTCACGCTGCCTGCGTCAACGTCTTGCCCGGGGTCGTGTCGTTTTATCGCTGGCAGGGTGAACTGTGCCGCGACACGGAGTGGCTACTCGTGCTGAAATCCGATGCCGCGCATCTGCCTGCACTGGAACAACGGCTGCTGGCGCTGCACCCTTACCAGACTCCGGCGTTTACCGTGCTGCCGGCCAGCCATGTCAATGACGCCTATGGCCGCTGGTTGCACGATGCGCTGAACTGAACCGGTCGCTGCCCTGTGGGCACCGGCCCACAACCGGACACCCGTTTCGATGACTCGCCGTATCGCTGCTGTCGTGCCACCTGCCCGCACCCCGCACCGTTTTTTTGTCTTCGTTCCGCACTTGCTGCGAGCCCGCCGGCAAGCCAGATTGTGGTTGCTCGGCATCCTGTCCGTGATGGCGGTGTTGATCGCATTGCTGGCTGCGCCGGTGCAAGCGGCATCGACTGCCGATCAATTGCGCGCGGCAGCCAGCACCGAAGCCGAGCCCGCCTTTCTGAAAGTGGACGAGGCGTTCAAGCCGGAAGCCAGTCTGGTCGATGGCGTCGTGCTGATCCGGTTTGCCATTGCTGACGGTTACTACCTGTATCAGAGCCAGTTCCGCTTCAAGGCCGACGGCGTCGAATTCGCGCCAGCGGAATACCCGGAAGGCAAACTCAAATTCGATGAATACCTCGGCGAGCAGATTGTCTATTTCAACTTTGTTGAAGTGCGCTTGCCAAAACAATCCGGCCCGGATGCCTTTGATCTGAAAGTGAGCTTTCAGGGTTGTGCCGAAGCTGGCCTTTGTTACACCCCGACCACGCGCACCTTGGCCATCAATGGCGGCGCAGCCACCACAGCCCAGGATGGTGTTGCCGCTGCTGCCAGCACCGCAACCGTTACAGATTCCACCGCCCCTGCCATTGCCGGCAGCGCCGCCGGTGGTGAGCTCGCCAGCGCACTTGGCGAAAGCCTGTGGGCCGCGATTGCGTTTGCACTGGTCGCCGGCATCGGACTCACATTCACTCCCTGCGTATTGCCGATGATTCCGATCACCGTGGCCGTGATTGGCGGTCAGGGCGCACAGATCTCGACCGCGCGCCGGTTCTTGCTGGTGTTTGTTTATGTGCAGGCGATGGCACTCACTTATGCAGTCCTCGGCGTTGCGGTCGCCAGTGCCGGTGCGGCGCTGCAAGGCTACCTGCAATCGCCATGGCTGATTGTGCCGTCGGCGCTACTTTTTGTGTTGCTGGCGCTCAGCATGTTTGGCGCCTACGAATTGCAGTTGCCCGCGGCGCTGCGCGATCGTCTGGCAAACAGTGGCCAAGGCGGTTCGCTGGCCGGTGTGGTATTCATGGGCGCATTGTCGGCCTTGGTAGTATCGCCCTGCATCAGTGCGCCGCTCGCCGGCGCGCTGGCATTTATCGCCAGCACCGGTGACACCTTGCGCGGTGGCGTTGCCTTGTACGCGCTCGGCATCGGCATGGGTATTCCGTTGTTGATTGCCGGGGTCGGCGGTGGTCAGTTGTTGCCGCGCGCCGGTGCCTGGATGGACAACGTCAAGCATTTGTTCGGCTTCGGCCTGATCGCGGTCACCATCGTGCTGCTGAACCGCTTGCTGCCCGCAAGCGCCGGACTGGCGCTGTGGGCGCTGTTCATGCTGTCACTGGCCGGTTATTTCAGCCGTCTGCAAACGGCCACGGCCTGGCAGTATCTGTTGCAAGGCCTGCGCTATGCCGCTCTCGTTTACGGTGTTGCTCTGGTTCTGGGCGCGCTGTCGGGTCAGAGCAATCCACTGCAACCGCTGCCGAACTTTGTCAGCAGCGACAACCGTGCTGCAACCAGCAAGTCCGTTGATGCCCATGCCGGCTTCACTCGCATCAAGTCCAGTGCCGATCTGGATCGGGAAATTGCCAGTGCCAATGCCGCTGGCAAAACGGTAATGCTGGATTTTTTCGCTGACTGGTGCGTCGCCTGTTTCGAATTCGCCGACTACACCTTTCCGGACCCGGCGGTACAGGCCGCACTCGCCAACACCGTGCTGCTGCAGGCTGATGTCACCGCCAACGATGACACCGACCGCGAGTTGATGGCCCGCTTCAACATCCTCGGTTTGCCGTCGATTCTGTTTTTTGATGGCCGCGGCAACGAACAAGCGAACCATCGCGTGACCGGTTACATGACTGCGGAAAAATTCGCTGCCCATGTGCAGGCGACATTGGCGCACTAGCCGGCTGCAATGGATTTGAAAACAACAATGGCGCCTCGGCGCCATTGTTGTTTGATGCTGTCGTTTGCTGCTGTCTTGGCCTGCCAGGCAACAGTCAGAATTTCACCTGCAGGCTCAGATCGACGGTTCGCGGCGCGCCAAGCGATATCTGGTTTGGATAGGTCTGATCAGCCCAGGGCGAGTAAATCTCATCGGTGGCATTGCGGATATTAAGTGCTACCCGGTAGCGCTTTTGGGAATAGGCGACAAAGGCGCTGAGCAAGGTGTATTCCTGCAAGGTGACCGTGTTGGCACTGTCGGCAAAACGGTCTGACACATACTGGGCGCCGGCACCAATCTCGACAGGCCAGCCACCCACACCATCGAAACTGGCCCACAGACCGGCCATCCACTCCGGTACGTTGGTCGGCGTCTTGCCATCAACATCAACGCCGGCATTTGCGTCGTAATAGGCATCGTAGCTGGCGTCAATGTGTGTCAGATTGCCGCCGATGCGGAACTGCTCACCGAATTGACTGCGTATGGCAAATTCAACACCGGTCGAGTTCTGTGCGCTGTCGACGAACGAAAGGTCTGGCCGCTGCTGCGTCAGATCTTTCTGCAGATCAAACCAGGCCAATGTCAGCTCGGTCTGTTTGTCATCCAGCCAGGCACTGAGTCCGACTTCGACCTGCTCCACATCGGATGGTACGAAGACATTGGCAAAGAACACCGACGTAATATCACCTTCGATGGGATCGTGCTGCTGGCTGTAGTGGGCATAGCCACTGAACTGCTCACCAAACTGCTGCAGCAAACCGATTCGGAAACTCGATTGGTCGAATGTTTTTGCCAGCGTTGTCCGCGGCACGGGAGTGCCCGCGAATGTATACCGGCGGCGGTCTAGTTCAGCCTGCTCGAATCGGGCCGCAATGTCCAGCCGCAACGAGTCGGTCAGGTCGAGCGCGTCTTCCAGCACAATGGCCGTGATTTGATTGCGCAGGCTGTCAGGCCGCAAATCGACCTCGCCGAACACGCCCGGCTGCGGCTCATACAGATCGACCGCGTCGACAAATGGCTCCGGATTGTCGATATCAAAACCCACTGTCCGGGCAAAATCGTTGTCACTGTATTCGACATTGATCGAAAAGTGATTCAGGTGGCCACCGATGTCACCATGATGTAGCCAGCCCGCCCGCATACCGGTGAGATCACGGTCGTGATCCACCAGCAGGCGGTCGCGTTCAACCAGCCCGGTCGTGGCGTTATAACTGTAACTTTCGGCATTGCGCCAACTGCGGTCGGCATCGAACTGATAGACAGACGCGGTCAACGCGGAACGTGCTGACACTGACCAGGCCAGATCGGCACGCAGCCACAGACTTTCCGAGTCGATGACGTGGTCCGCCACGTTGTAGTTGTTGAATCGGGTGGCGGCGTCGAGCACGCGGTCATCACGGGTACTGACCACACCACCAAGCGGATCACGTGCAACGGTACGCGGTACCAGTGGTGTACCCCAGTAGGCCGGCAACGTGTCACTGAGAGCATTGAGTGACAGGGTCAGCAAAACATCCGGTGCCAGCTGCCAGGCCAATGCGCCGTTCAGATTGAGCGACTCGGAGTCACCGTGGTCAACCCAGCCGTTCGATGCGGTGTGATTGAAATCGAGGCGATACGCACTGTGTTCACCGACCGGGCCGGTCAGGCCGGCACTGAGTTCGGTGCTGTCGTAGCTGCCGTAACCGAGGATCACTTCGCTGACCGATGCCGTGCCAATCACCGGCTTACGGCTAATCAGATTGATGGTCCCGCCAGCAGCCCCTTGGCCGTGTTGCAGCGTTGCCGCGCCTTTGACAATTTCCAGACGATCAAGGTTATAGGTTCCTTGCGGTCGCATATTCAGCGTGGCAAGTCCCATCGAAACACCGTCGTAAAGCACATTGACCGAATCGCGGGAGAATCCGCGCATGCTGAAACTGTGCGGCTCGGCCGGCGAATCACCGGACAACACGCCGATCAGATTCTCCGCCGCTTCCACCACGTTGCCGAGCCCGCGTGCCTGCATGGTGTCGTGGTCAATGGTTTCCACCGAAACGGGCAGCTCGGCAATATGAAACGAGAACGGATTGCCGGTGGCTGCAGGCGTGTCCAGACCCAGATCACGCACTGCCGCCCCCGTCACCCGCAATTGCAGCAAGTCATCCAGCGACAGGTTGAACAGCTGCTGCGAGGATTCTTCATTCACCGGTTCATGGCCGCTGGCCACGGTTGCGGTCAGCAGCCATGGCATGAGCAGCAGCAATCGGCGCTGCGTGGCACGCGATGTCGGGTTGGCGATGGATTGACGAGACAACGGAAACCTCACTCGACATGACCAAGCCCTTTCATCATGCCGCAACCAAGCTTGTGGGATGGGCAACCGTGCCCCTGTTGGACACTCGCCGCCGTATTGCAGGCAGCCTGCAATGCGGCACAGGCGCAGCGCCCAAACATCATTGAAAGTAGGTGATTGGCGGTCTGTCGACAAGGCGGGCCAGATACCTTTTGCTCACCATCAGCGAGAAGCTGGACAGTGCCGCTCGATGCGGATTCAGGTGTTGTCCGGACCGAGCCAGTCCTTCAAGACCGCATCATGGTCGGCATCGAGCAATGGCGCGGCGTTTCGCAGTTGCACCGGATGGTTGGTCAGGTGCAATGGATTGTTCGGCTGGCGCACGATTGAACCACTGGCATGCGCCAGCTCACATACCATTCCGCGTGCCACTACCTGAGGGTCGGCAAACACCTGTGCGAGATCATTGAGCGGCCCCGCCGGCACGCCGACGGCTGCCAGTTCGCGCAACCAGAATTCGCGCGGCAGGCGACGGGTCAGCGCTTGCAGTGACGCGATCAGCTCGTGGCGGTTGTGGACCCGGTCGGCATTGCGGGCATAGCGCGGATCATCGGCGAATGCGTCGGCACCGGCGAGCCTGCAAAAAGCGCGAAACTGGTTGTCGTTGCCGACCGCCAACATGAACTCGCCATCACTGGCTGGCATCGCCTGATATGGCACAATGTTGGGGTGGGCCGATCCCTCACGGACCGGCACTTTGCCGCCGACCAGATAGTTCATGCCCTGGTTGGCCAGCCAGGCGACTTGGGTGTCGAGCAGCGCCAGATCGATGTATTCACCACGGCCGCTAAGCTGGCGCCGGTACAACGCCGCGCATATCGCGCTGGCGGCATACATGCCGGTCATCAAGTCGCACACGGCGACGCCCACCTTGACCGGGCCGGCACCCGGTTCACCGTCCGCAACCCCCGTCAGGCTCATGAGACCACCGCGAGCCTGTACCATCGCGTCGTAACCGGGCTTGTCGGCGTCCGGACCGGACTGGCCAAAACCCGTGATGCTGCAATAGATAAGCTGGGGCTGGGTCGACGCGAGTTGTTCGTACGCCAAGCCGTATTTGGCAAGGCCGCCGACTTTGTAGTTCTCGACAATGACATCGGCCTGGGCCGCCAGCCGGCGCACCAGTGCCTGACCTTCCGTCGTGGTGAAATCCACGGCCAGCGAGCGCTTGCCGCGATTGGCCGCCAGAAAATAGGCCGACTCGCCGGTGTCATGGCCGCTGGCATCCTTGAGAAACGGTGGGCCCCAGCGCCGGGTATCGTCACCTTCACCCGGTTTTTCGACCTTGACCACGTCTGCGCCCAAATCGGCGAGAAATTGGGTACACCAAGGCCCCGCCAGAATGCGCGACAAGTCGAGCACCCGAACGCCAGTCAACAAGCCTGTCACTCCGCACTCCTCCACTGTTTAGGCCGGGATTAGCAGGTCCGGGCGAGCCTGGCCAGATTGACCCGCGCCGGCATTCGGCCTATCGTAGCCGCCGCCCGCCCCACTCCAGCCCCGACTGGAAATTCAAAACCCAGCATTTTGTGTCGAATGGCGTCAAACGTCGCCAAATATGGTGGGATCTTGTGGTTAGACCTGTCCATAATGGACTTTCCCGCCGCTGCCCTGCACAATAGCCGCCCTCGGCTGGGATGCCGCATCGTAGCAACTTGTCGCCAAAACGCGACTCAAAATGGCCGGAATGGCGCACGATCGGCACCAGATGCCGGCAGCGCCTCGACCACGACGGAATCCTGATTGATGGCAACACTGCTGGTTCTGCACGGACCCAACCTGAACCTGCTCGGTACCCGCGAGCCGGGCACCTATGGTCACGACCGCCTTGCCGACATCGACAGCCGCTGCAGCAAATTGGCCACCGAACTCGGCCACCAGCTGGTGAGCTTTCAGGCCAATGGCGAACCCGCCCTGATCGAGCGTATCCACGCGGCCCGAACCGACGGCATTGCCTTCATCATATTCAACCCTGCTGCCTATACCCATACCAGCATCGCGCTGCGTGATGCGCTGCTGGCCGTGGCCATTCCGTTCATTGAAGTGCATTTATCCAATGTGCACGCCCGGGAAAGCTTCCGGCATCACTCCTATTTTGCCGACATTGCCGTCGGCAGCATTACCGGCCTTGGCGCCAACGGCTATGAACTCGCTGTTCGCGCCGCCTGTGCGCGGCTGAGCTAGGCTCGGCACGACACCACGATTCGCATTCACCACCTTGAAGGTTCTACCCATGGGGAAAGAAAAGATGGACATCCGCAAAATCAAGAAGCTGATCGAACTGCTCGAAGAGTCAGGCATCGCGGAAATTGAAATCAAGGAAGGCGAAGAGTCGGTGCGCATCTCGCGCCATTCGACCGCGCCACAGCCGATGCATTATTCGGTGCCTATGGCCGCCCCACAGCCGGCACCGGCAGCTGCGCCAACCGCCACGGCGGTAGCAGCGGCGGCACCGGCTGCAGCCAGTGGTCACACCGTCAAGTCCCCGATGGTCGGCACCTTCTACCGTTCGGCCAGCCCGGGCGCGAAATCGTTTGCCGATGTCGGTCAGCAAGTGAAAGTTGGCGACGTGCTGTGCATTGTCGAAGCCATGAAAATGATGAACCAGATCGAGTCCGACAAGGCTGGCGTGGTCAAGGCCATTCTGGTCGAGAACGGCCAACCGGTTGAGTTCGATCAGCCGCTGTTTATCATTGAATAACGCGGTCGTTTTGTTTTAAGAAAAAACTGCTCACACCGTTCCGCCAACGCCAGGCGAAGGCGGAACGGTCCGATCTGCATTACCCGATCTGTTTTACCCGATCTGTTTTATCAGAGGGATACCATGAGCAACCCGGTTGCCCAAAAGCTGGACAAGGTGTTGATCGCCAACCGCGGCGAAATTGCCCTGCGCATTCTGCGTGCCTGCCGCGATCTCGATATCAAAACGGTGGCCGTCCATTCGACGGCCGACATTGATCTGATGCATGTGCGCCTCGCCGATGAGTCAGTCTGCATCGGCCCGCCGCCATCAAAAGATTCTTACCTGAACATTCCCGCGCTGATCTCTGCGGCAGAAGTCACCGATTCGGTTGGCATTCACCCCGGTTACGGCTTTCTGGCGGAGAACGCCGATTTTGCCGAACGGGTCGAATCGAGCGGTTTTGTCTTCATCGGCCCGCGTGCCGATACCATTCGCCTGATGGGTGACAAGGTCAGCGCCAAAGATGCGATGAAGAAAGCGGGCGTACCGACCGTGCCAGGGTCTGAAGGGGCCTTGACCGACGACCCGGCCGAGCAGATCAAGATTGCCCGCAAGATTGGCTTCCCGGTCATTATCAAGGCCTCCGGCGGCGGCGGTGGTCGCGGCATGCGGGTGGTGCATTCAGAGGCGCATCTGCACAGCGCCGTGCAAACCACCAAGGCTGAAGCCAAGAGTGCGTTCAACAATGACATGGTGTACATGGAGAAATTCCTGGAAGCACCACGTCACATCGAAATCCAGATCCTCTCCGATGGCAATGGCCACGCCATTTACCTCGGTGAGCGCGATTGCTCGATGCAACGCCGGCACCAGAAAGTCGTGGAAGAAGCACCGGCCCCCGGCATCACCCCGGAGCAGCGCAAGCGCATTGGCGAGCTTTGCGTCAAGGCTTGCGTCGAGATCGGCTACCGTGGCGCCGGCACTTTCGAATTCCTGTTCGAAAAAGGCGAGTTCTTTTTTATCGAGATGAATACCCGCGTACAGGTCGAGCATCCGGTTACCGAGATGATCACCGGCATCGACATCATCAAGGAACAGCTGCGCATTGCCGCCGGCCTTGGTCTTTCGGTCAAGCAGGAGGATATCCGCATTCGTGGTCATGCCATCGAATGCCGGATCAACGCCGAAGACCCGAAGACGTTCGTGCCAAGCCCGGGCCTGATCCAGCGGTTCCATCCGCCGGGCGGTCTGGGTGTGCGCTGGGATTCACACGTCTATGCCGGTTACAAAGTGCCGCCCAACTATGACTCGATGATCGGCAAGCTGATTACCTTTGCCGACGATCGTGACACCGCCATTGCCAAAATGCGGATGGCACTGGACGAACTGGTTATTGACGGTATCAAGACCAACAGCAGCCTGCAGCGCGAGATCATGAATGACTCGAACTTCCAGCGCGGCGGCACCACCATTCATTACCTGATGGAAAAGCTCCGGAAAGAGGGGTGAGGCAGTAATTCAAAAGAGTCCAGTGGACTCTTTTGCTGCCGAACGCCGGTACATGGATGTACCGGCTGGCAGGTGCCGCAGGGACGCTTGTCCGCAGGATGTCTTTTTCTCTGAGCCCAGTGAACTCTTTTGCTGCCGGACTCCAATCCGGAAACAATGATCACGTCCGTAATGAAAACGGGGTGCACAAATGCACCCCGTTTTTTTTCAGTATGCCGATGTCAGCCGGGACGGCATTTGTGCCTCGGTGGCGCCGTCACTGTCGCGGGTGCCGTTTTCACGCTGGGCTTGGTGGCTGATTCGCTGCAGATCTTTTTGCATTTTCAACCGCATGCGCTGCAAGTCTTCGATGCGCCGGGAACAGTCATGGATATGTTCCCGCAAATAGTGCGCTTCATCCTCTAGGCAGCGTCGCTCAAGACGCTGCAAAACCGTGTCAGTCCATTTTTTTAACATCATGGTTCAACCCCTCTATTTATTCGAATTTGGCGCTCCTGCCGATTCCACTCCCGTGTCTGATGTTAGCAATACGGCATCACAGTTGACCAGCAAACTGTCCGGCTCCTTAAAGCACCCCAAGTTGCTTGCGGCAGCGTAGATAAAAAAAGGCGGCCATCCGGGCCGCCTGAAGTTGATGCTACGACTTCCTCTCGTTATTCGGCCACGAAGCCACCACTCCAGGTGGCTCCGATGCCGCGCTCGGGATCAATTTTTTCGTTGCAAATAAAGTGACCGCCGACGGTAGCCAAACAGCGCCAGCAACAGCAATGCACCGGCACCAACCGAGCCACCACCGCCACCACCACTGCCCGATTCCGCCGATGTCACGTCCGTGCCTTTGGTCACCACCAGCGTGAACGTGGTGGAAGACTTGTCGGCCGGATTGTCCACATCCGACACGGTCACGGTCACTTCGGTGCTGCCTTCGAAGTTGGCCTCAGGAATCAAATTGAATTTGTCGCCTGACTTGTGACCAAACATGACTGCCTGCACATGGTCTCCCGATACCGAAATGGCATTCGGTGTGCCGGCGACATCGTGATAGACAACTTCGATGCCTTCCAAAGTCGTGTTTTCAACCACGGTTTGATTGGCAATCGGCATAACCGTCAAGGTACCGGCCACTTCGATGTTGGCACTGACGGTTTGCGTGCCCATGCCGGTGACGGTGCTGGCAAACTGAATCGGCAGGGTCTTGCCGGATGCCGTTTCGGCAATACGGACCTGGAAGCTCACATCAAACTGGGTCGACTCCGGACCAACATAGTCATAGCAGACCACCAAATTGTTCTTCAGCTTCGATTTCAGGTCGTTGTAGGCAAAGCTCTTGCCGCTTTCGAACTGGTAGGGGTAGCCAAAGATGTCCAGCGGTCCGTAATGGCCATGCAGGCCGATCGAGCCCTTGCCGCTGTCTGTGGCAAAGTTCAGGTCGTCGTAGGCCATCATCAATTCAAACTGGCCTTCGCCGAATCGGGTATTCGGGTTGAGGATCAGGTTGAAGCTGTAGCGGTCATCCCCTTCAGACAACAAGTTGGCGCCACTCCAAGAGACTTCCATTTCCTGACTGCGGGCGTTGACCCACTCCAGCACCAGATCTCCGCTGTTGCTTTCCATGGCCATCAACATGCCCGAGCTGTTGGACGGATTGAAGTAATCCACATTCAACGGCGTGCCAAGAAATGCACCGGTCTGGCTCATCCAGTCGCCGCTGCTCACTTCGCCTTTCCAGAGCACGCCGATCATCGGAGTGTATGGCGAGCTGTAGTACGGGAATTTCTGGTGCACGGCCGGCATGCCGGCATAACCATCCAGCGTCACCCAGCCCTGCGGCGACAAACGAAGCACCGGACTGCCGTAGCCGACATTGTTGTACAGCTCATAGCTGCTGCCGTCGCCCCAGTAGTTGGCCAGTGGCAACAGGAACGCATCGCCCGTCCAGTCAAAGGCATTACCACCGAAGTCCGGGGTAAAACCCAGATTTTTTACGAGACCGACAAAACCACCACTGCTTGCACCATTATTGCTGCGATACACCGGCGTCCGGCAGCTTGCGTCGTCTTCACTGGTGGTGATCATATAGTCACGCGCCCAGCCCTCAGAGTGTTGCTGCGTACCCCTGATGGCAATCGTTTGACCGTTGACACTCAGATTGCTCTTCTGTGCCTTGCTGCTGACTTTCACCGAGCCAGGAACCAACGTAAGTCCGGCCGGCAAACTGCTGCTCAGATCAATGCTCCGGTCAGCCCCGCTCAGGTTTTCCAGCACATGCAGCGTGACATCAATGACGTCGCCACCACGGGCACGGGTTTGCGAGGTGTGGAGACTGACATCGTTGACGCCGCGACGCAGTTTCACCGGAACAAAGCCTACCTTGCCTGGCATCGATGCGGTTCCGACATCAAAACCGGCGTAAGCCACATCACCTTCTGTCAGCTCATCGAGCTGCCACGACAGGTCGATGTCCACCGGGTTGCCGTCAGTCTGGCTGGCGCCACTGGCACTGAAATGATTCGGATTGGCCGGAACGACAGCGGTCGCAACCTTGTAAGTGTCGACGATATCGATGGCTTCGCCATCGCCAGAACCGGTGCGGACGTTGCTCAGCAGCACCCAGTACTGACCGGCATCCGGATTGGTGATGCTGCAATAGTTGAGTTCGATTTCGGTGTTCGAAACACACAGCAGCTCATCATCGACATCAGGTGCACCGTTGCCATTGGCATCAATACCAACGGCCACGGTCATCCAGCCACGCCGCCAGAGCTCGATTGCGGTGGTGTTTTCATTGGCCAGCACGTCTACGACCAGACGCGCCGAATTGGCCGGAACATTCAGCAGCAGGGTCTGGATATGTCCGGGGCTGGCATCACCATCATCCAGATAGGGAACATGATCGATGTCCTGTGGCAGCGAAATCGTTTCAATGTCCGCCTTGGTGGCACCGAAAGCGCGATAGCTGACACTGTTCATTGCCGGCAAAGCGGCGTCGGCCAGACGGTAGCTACCGTTGTCACGGTGCACGGCGATATCGAGCGATTTCGGCAACGGGCCATGATCAAAGTTGACCGATACCGGCAGATGCAGTGCCGGCTGATCGGCACCGGATGGCGTCAGCCGTACATCGGTCCACAGCTCTACTTCTTCAGAGCTGTTGACATGCAAGCGTGCGTCACGACGGAACTGCGTATCGGTCAAGTCGGCGCGGAAGCTGATGGTGCGGCTTTCACCGGCGCGCAGCGTAAAGCTGGCCGGTGTTGCCTCCAGCTTGCCGCCGTTGACCCGCATTTCACCTTCACCGGTGTTCCAGCGATCATAAACCCAGTTGTCAGCGCTGACGGTCCAGCTGCCATCACGGGTGGCACGGAAAGTCCGGGTCCAGGTACAGATGTCACGGCAATTGTTGTTGACCAGCTGTGGCAGGTTCAGCTGCTTGACGTCACCGCCGTTGCGCGGATTGGCCATCAGGAAATCGCTGGCACTTTCATCCATCACCAGTCCGCTGTCGATTGCCGCCTTGACATCGATTCGACCGGCGCCGGCACGATGCTGGGCTGCACGGCGGCCAGCCGTGTCCCATTCGGTATGACCATGGCTCACTGATTCGACTGCGGTCAGCTGCAAGGCCGACTGCACTTCTGCCGCGGTCCAGTCCGGATGCGCAGCTCGCACCAATGTCATGGCGCCCGCGACATGCGGACTTGCCATCGACGTGCCGTCAATCATGGCCCAATCGCGCGACAGCGCCGAATTCGGATTGAACGGATGCTCATCGGCATATGGTGCCAGAATGGCAACGCCCGGTGCACTGACGTTCGGCGACAGGTGGCCGGCAAAGGTGCCGACCGGGCCACGCGAGGAGAAGTCGGCAAGCTTGTCAGCTTCCGAGGCGTCGAGATGACGATCAAAGGTGGTCGCCGAGATGTCGGCCTGGTGACCACTGCCACCATCATTCATCCAGCTGATCAGCGCCTGACCATCCCAGGAGTGAAGCTGGATGCCCGGCAACGGATAGACGTCATTGACCAGATCATCCTGATCATCAGGGAAGCCCACGTTCACGAGAATGAAACCACCCGCACCGCCAGCCTGCACATTGAATGCTTTTTGCACGCGCGCGATTTGGCCGCGTTTGCACACCACGATCTGGCTGCTGTTGAAGGTGCCGGGAGCAAATTCGTTGGCGCACAACTCATCACCAAAGTCGGCCGCTTCCACCAGCGTGCCATTGATGCCGCCTTCGGACACGCCACCGTATTCAGTTCCGACAGTCGTCGGAAATTCCGGTGCCGGCGTGTCGCCGCCAGACAAAGCCAAGGTTTTGGCGCTGACATCCAGCACCCGATCATGGGTCGTTGCCGCCACCACCATTGCCCATGGCGCCGAGTGCGAAATCGAGTAGAACACTTCATCGTTGTAGCCGGTGGTGCCGGCGTTACCGGCCGATACGGCCACTGAAATGCCGGCTTCCCGCGCCGACAGGAAGGCCAGCTCGGTGGCATCTTCCCACGGGAAACGTTCACTGCCGCCAATCGAGAAGTTGATGACATCAACACCGTCGGCAATGGCTTGGTCAAACGCTTTCACCACCGCTTCGGTCGGACAGCCACCATCCGGAATACAGACTTGATAGGCGACAATGTTGGCGTGCGGTGCCACGCCACTGACTTCGGCAAAAGTGAAGCCGGTCGGCATGCCGTCACCATCGCCGAGCGACGAACCGAGCAGCGGCACGTCGTACTGGACGTTGCCCGCCACAGTACCCGCGGTATGGCTGCCATGACCGTTGTAGTCCTCGCCACTGGCGGGACGAATGCCGGCAAAATCATTGGTGATGACCGGCCAGCTCCAGACACCGATCAGTTTGTCGTTGCAACTCAATACACCACTGGCGCAGTCGCCGAGATAATTGCCATTGCCCAACGGGTTTTCATGATCGTAACCATCAGCACCGACGTCGGCGAATGACGGGTGATCGGTGTTGATTCCGGTGTCGAGAATACCGACCACCATCCCGTCACCCTGCTCCTGCAGGTTGGTGACGGTATTGCCGACCCAGACTTCCTTGGCACCGATAAATTCCGGACCGCGATCGGTGTGCAGTTTCAGCATCTCCGAGCGCTGCACGAAGGCCACTTGCGGCAGTTCGGCCAGCGCCTGTGCCTGCGCCTGCGTCAACTTCAGCGTGAAGCCATTCAGCGCGTCGGTGAATTTCACTCGCGGCGCGGCACTGATGCCCTTGCTGCGTGCGGCGTTCAACACGTCCTGCTGCTTCTGGTTCAGATAATTCTTGTAGCTGGCAATGCGAGCCTTTTCCTCGGTGGCCAGACCGAGCAAATCTTTGCCCTTGTTCAACCAGCCCTGCCAACTCGACTGCTTGGCAGCCTCGGCCTTCAAGACACTCTTGGCGGTTGCGGCATAACCCTTGACCCGACCGTCGTAAGTTGCCACCGGTAAGTCATGCAGTCGCACGATGTACACGTCCTGCCCGGTGCGGTCGGGTTCGGCAATGAATTTGGCACGGCTGGATGCCGGCCGGACTTGTTGGTTCACACCACCAGGCCGACCCTGATGGGCCACTGATTGGTTGGCGCTACTGTTGCCTGCGTGCTTCTGCAAATCAGCCATCTTGATTTGGCTGACGCGGTGTTCGGTGGCGGGTATCCCGGCAGCATGGGCGACGGCGCCCACATACAGCGCGGACGCGATCACCACTGCCAGTGGTTTGGGATTGAACATGGGCTCTCCTGTTTCCTGCGGGCATCGCCCTGGTGGACGACGGCGTTGCTTTGCAGCGGTCATGGCCGTGCTGGTTTTTTGAGCGCAACGAGTGTCATCCCGGCCGAACGGGAAACGGGAGCGAAAAATTGTGCAAAACTGTCCAAATCCGGCCCGCCAACGCAGCCGTTGGCGTTCAACTTGTCATTACAAAACAAATACTTGCCAATACTTGGATATTTCCTCTGGAGAGCCGTCAATCGACCGGCTGATTGCGCCGGGAGGTCACCGCAGCTGTAATAGCCACAGACGATTACCGGCCATGGTGCCGAGGATGTTGATGAACCGATTGCTGAACCGTGTGCTGGCCGGTGTTGCCGGCATGGTGAGCCTGGCCGTTGTCGCGGCAACGCCGGGTATCGAAGCCAATACGCTGGAAGTATCGCTGGCCGTTGGTTATGGCCATGTCAATTCGCCCGTCGAAGGCGAAAGCGATCTGACATTTCACGTTTTGCCTGACATCGTCTGGTATGGCGAGCGCGCCTATTTCGACAATGGCCTGTTCGGTTACGCACTGACTGAGTCGGCGCATCAACAATGGGATCTGGTGTTGTACCCCAACGAAGATGGGCTGATTTTCAATCTGTCGGGCGGCACGGCGTCGCTGCTGATCAATCGGCCATTTGATCCGGCGGCACCCGTGGTGGTGATCGCACCGATCGAACGCCGCATTTCCGGCATGGCAGGTTTGCGCTACAACCAGCAAGGTGAAACGTTCAGCGGTTATGTTGAACTGGCGGGTGACGTCACCGGCATCCATCACGGTTGGGAACTTGGCACCGAATTCGGCCTGGCCGAACCGTTGCAGTGGCATTCATTGTTGATCAATGCCTTTGTCGGTATCCGGTTCAAGGATGCCGATTTGGTCGACTACTATTACACCCCGCAGCTGGGTGAAATTACGCCACCTGAAGGCGATCAGTTGCTGCTAAATGGTGAGTGGGTCGAGGTTGGCCCGTTCGAAGGCGAACGTGGCTGGCTGGCCCATCTGCAACTGGATATCTGGTTGCCGCTGGCCGAGCAGTGGGCGTTGCGCGCAACGGTGCGGCAAAACCATTACAGCGACAGTATTGCCGACTCCGTCGTGATCAAGCAGGCCCGTTTCAGCGCCGGATTTTTCGGCATTGAGTACCGGTTCTGAAGCATGTTGAACCGGCGCGGGCGTTTCCGGCTTTGCCTCAGCTGCCTGCTGGCCGCTTCCGCTGGCAGCTATGCCACCGAACCGCCGCTGCCGGTCCTGCAGATTGATCCCGTCCTGTGCGTGCTCGAACGCGGCCAGGACAGCTGCCCGGTGCCGCTGCGTATTAGCTGGCAGGCACCAGAACTCAGTGGTGCCATTTGCCTGTATCAATCCACACAGCGCCAGCCACTCTATTGCCAATATCAAGCCGGCAATGTTTCCGTGGAACTGGTCGACCCACTGCGTGACAACGCCCGGTTCGAATTGCGACTACAGTCATCACAACAGGTGTTGGCTTTCGCCGAAGTGGTGCTGGCACGGCCATTGGCAGAATTGCGACCACGGAGGCGACATGGCTGGGGCATGTTCTGAGACCGGGTCCGGCTGCCAATTGCTGCTAGTCGAAGACGATCTGAAACTGGGCGAGCTTGTCAGCCGCTTCTTGCAGGCACAGGGCTACACCGTGCATTGGGCGCGATCCGCCGCCGATGCCTTGCGCTTCAGCCAGCAGCAGTTGTGTGAGTTGGTGATCTGCGATCTGATGTTGCCCGATGAGCATGGATTTACCCTGTTCGATCGTATCCGGCGTGACAGCGACGTACCGTTTCTGTTTCTGACCGCCCTCGGCGACGCCGACAGCCATATCGAAGGGCTTGAGCGTGGCGCAGTTGACTATCTGATCAAACCGGTCGAGCCAACGGTCCTGCTCGCCCGCATCCGGGCTCAACTGCGGCGACAAAACAAACAGCACACCACGCTGCGGAAACTGTCACTCGACGCACTGCACATCGATGCCAGCAGTCGGCACGCCATCGCCAATGGCATCGAGCTCGATCTGACTCGACAGGAGTTCGAACTGCTGTGGCTGTTGGCGCAATACCCGAACACCATCCTCAACCGTGATGTGTTGTTCGGGGCCGTGACCGGTCGTCCCTACGACGGCAAGGATCGCATCATCGATGGCCGGGTCAGCCGGCTACGCCGCAAGCTCGAAGCCATTGCCGGCAATCCGTGGACCATTCGACCGATCTGGGGCCGCGGCTATATGTTTTGCAAAGGCACACCCTGATCGGCACAACAGGATGCCGTCTCGGCAATGGCATGAGCGCCGTCTATTTTTTTTTGCGATGGCTTTCGATTACCGGACCGAGTACGGTTCAACGACGGAGAGTGGCGGTGAAAAGCTCGTTTTTGCGCTTCTATTTTGCCGTACTGCTGTCAATGATAGCGCTGGCATTGGGAATCGAAGGCGTGTTGTCGTGGCAAAGCCCGTCAAGCATGCCATGGCTGCCAGCCGACCAGATTTTCTGTTCTGTCCAAGCAAGACCCGATTGCCCCGCCGCCAATGGCCAACTGCGCGAACTGCCCATGTCGGCGGTGCAACTACCTGCTGCCCTTATGCAGCAGTTGGCGCAAGGCGACGTGGTGGCGCTGCATTCCGGGGAACAATCGGCCACCTTGCTGATACAGGACGGAGCGCGCTACTTCAGTTACGGCCCGGTTACCATTCAGGATGAACAAGGCAATCTGGCGCTGGTGCTGTACCTGTTGTTCTTTGGCCTGCTCGGTTTGCTGTTGCTGCTCTGGTTGTGGCCACTGTTTCGTGATCTCGATGCGGTTAGGGCTGCCCTGCAACAGGCAGAGCAAGGCGGTCCCATTCACTTTCCCTTACCACGTCGCAGCATGCTCTGGCCTCTGGCGCGCGCCATCAGTCAGCTATCCGGGGATGTCCAGCAGCTGCTGCAAAGTCAGCGCGAGATGAGTCATTTCATCGCTCACGATCTGCGCACTCCGCTGGCTCGCATGCGCTTCGCGCTGGCCATGCTGAATACCGAGCAACAAGACCTGCGTACCGATGTTCTCGACAATGTTGGCGAGCTGGAGCGCATCGCCACCGAATACCTGCAGTTTGCCGATGATGAAGCCAGCCACTCACTGGCGCGGCTGCCTGCCGTTGAAGCCGGTCCGTTCTTCCAACTCCTTCAGCACCGCCACAACGCCAATGCCCGGCCCGCCATTCAATTCCACTTCCCTGCTGAAGGCCTGTTTCATGCAAATGCCTTCGCACTGGAGCGTGCCATCGACAACCTGATTGGCAATGCCCGGCGGTTTGCCAACAGCACCATCGTCGTTCGATTTCAGCAAAAGCGCGGTTGTTGTGTGTTGCAGGTGGACGATGACGGCCCCGGCATTCCGCTCGCGGCGCGTCAGGTTTTCGGCCGGCAATTGCCGTTCAGCCGGCCGCGTGTACGCGGTGACCGTGAACAAGGCTTTGGCATTGGACTCTACATTGTCCGACGGGTAGCCATGTTGCACCGCGGCCGATTGAAGCTGCTGTCATCGCCGATCGGCGGCGCCCGTTTCGAGCTGATATGGCCCGATCAGCCCTGAGCGAATTGCGGTTCCCGCCCTCCGACAACTCGATGCGGGCGGCTACCGGTGAAACCGGACTGTGGCAATCTGCGCGGCAGGATAGTCCCTGCCCATGCGTGAAAAGTCCAATCGAAGCCCGACTGACTCTGGCACCTTGTGCTGACTGCTCGCCAACCGGCCAGCACGGGAGCCACCATGCCGACTGCCGCGCCACTTGCACCTGCTGCCATCTTGATTGATGACGAATGGCGACGCTGGATCGCCGAGAATCTGATGCTCGACAACACCCCGGAGAGCATCTTTCATACACTGGTCGCGCAGGGCGTGCCGCCAATGCACGCCGAAGCCGAATTGAACAGCGCATTGGCCAGTCCCTATCTGCATGGCGCCCATCGCCTGCGCAACCGGCTCGCCAAACATGACTGGGTCCATGACATTCACTGCAAGCTGAATCGGCTGCATCCGACTGGTCATGCAATCGAACGCCGGCATCAGTTGTCGGCCGATGAATTTCTTCGTGATTACTACTGCGCCAACCGGGCCGTGATCATCACCGGCAGGATGGACGACTGGCCGGCTCGCCAGAAATGGAATCTCGATTATTTCCGCCAACGCTGTGGCCAGCGCGATGTGGAAGTACAGTTTGGCCGAGACCGCGATGCGAATTACGAAATCAACCAACCAAGGCTGAAGCGGACGATGCCATTTGGTGCTTACATTGATTTGATCGAGCGGAGCGGAAGGACCAATGACTTCTACATGACCGCCAACAACAACTCGCAAAACAAGCTGGCGCTCGCTGAGTTGTGGCAGGACATTGTCCAGATACCGGAGTATCTCGATGGCAACTCTGCCGATAGCGGTTTTTTCTGGTTTGGCCCCGCCGGTACCCGAACGCCATTCCATCATGACCTGACCAACAATTTCATGGCACAGGTTATCGGCCGCAAACGTATCCGGCTTATCCCGGCCTGCGAACTGCCCTATGTTTACAACCAGACCCACTGCTACAGTCAGGTTGATGGTGGCAACATCGATATCGAACGGTTCCCGCTCATGCAGAATGCGCAGGTATTGGATTGCGTGTTGAACCCCGGCGAGATTCTGTTCTTGCCGGTTGGCTGCTGGCACTACGTTGAGGGTCTTGACGTGTCGGTTACCATTTCGTTCATCAACTTTCGCTGGGACAACGACTTCAGCAGTTTCTATCACACCTACCATGATGTCTGATCGAGGCACCGTTGCAGCACCTGCAAGGTAGGGCGCGATGACGGCGAAACAATCCCACTGGTGCGATTTCAATGGTCATGGCATGTCGAGACTGAACCAGAATATGCGTGCGGCACCGCTGCTGGCCATTGCCGTCGTCACAACGGGGTATGTACTTTTGTTCTGGCCGGACCGGCCCGTCGATGTGACCGGCAGCGCAACAGCAATCTCGGCAGCGCCGCTTGCCGAGGTGTCGGACAACCTGCAGGTAGCTGCCGCTGTTTCCCGATCAACTGATCTCACGCAGGCGGAATTTACGCAGGCAGACACTGCGAAAACCGCCGGCGGCAAAACGAAGACGGCTCGTTGCGATCAGGACAGCACGCAGATCAGCATTCAGTTCTACCGCAAGCTGGCCCCCACCGAATGGCGCCGGCTCAATGACTGGCAGCGCGAACGTGGCTTGTCCCAAACACGACTTGGCGCAAACGGTGAGTTGGCACAGGAACCCTCGCCCTATCTCCAGTACGACACCGGTACCCTTCGGCAACTGGCGATCAATGATGACGCCGAGGCCCGCTACTGGCTGGCGATGAAGTACCGTGAAAGTGGCCAGCCCATTGCCACCCTTGCAGGTGAGCCCGAGGATGCCACGCTCGTCATCACGCGATTGCTGAGTACCGCAGCTACCCTGGGTCATGTTCAAGCCATGTTGGCCATTGGCAACGGTTTTTATCAGCAAGCGGTCGAAGCCAGTGCGCCGGGCCAATCACCGATCGAGGCCTACCCGGACTTGTTGATCAAGGCGCGCGCCTGGCAACAGGTCGCGGCATGGCGCATGGGCCGGCTACCAGATCAGGAGGGTGCACTACCCGCCGACCTGGAGCAGCAAGCTGGGCAACTTGCCGGCCAGCTGATTGCGGATATCGAACAGAGTCGAAATCAGCAAGGTTTACCGGTGCTGGACAATGTGGTGCCCGACTCGCTCATTGGTTTGCTTCAGCAAATCAGCATCCAGTCTTGCGACTCTGGTTAATGGTGGTTGCCGCTTACGGCCAACTCACCGTCCAAGTTTATCCCCAACCGTTCCGCACGAATCCCATTGTCATGCACAGTTATCCGCCGCTGCTGGCCGTGTTGAGCACCTGCCTCACTGAAGCACGATACCCCAGCCCTTCTCGACGCATTTTTCATAGTCGCCGGGAATCAATGCACTGTAGGCAGTCTGGTAGCTCACCAGCATGCACTTGTACTCGTTGCCGGTGTGCCAGTCTTTCTCCCACGCAATGCTGAGTGCACCTGCTCCGTTGCCATCGAACGGTTTCTGGGTGGCGCACGACAACTGCTCACCACTGATATTGACAGCGAATTCGCGAGCAAACTCGCGGTAATAGGCAATGCGATTCAAGGCCTGCGGTTTGTCGGTGCCGGAATTGCACTCGATGCCGCCGTTGATGATCATGATGGTGGAGGCAAACGAGTTGCTGGCTCCGTTGGCAGTATCGGCGGCATTGGGCTGCCAAGTACCGTCGAGCACATGCAACATCGACGGCTTTGGCGGTTGCGGATAGGCAAAGAAGAATGTCGCCGACGCCAGATTGAGCCAAGTACTGGCAACCATGTCCGGATTGTCGAGCAGGTTGCGCACGTTACCGAACATCACCTGCGAAAATGGCCCATAGTTGTAGTTGTACGACAACTGTTTGGCGCCACGACCGAAGTATTTCTTCCAGCTGCCATCTGGATTCTTGCCACACGGCCACGCCTCGGTGATCCAGCTGCTGGCCGAGCATTCCATGTTGTACTCGCAGCCGGCTCCCGTTTCGGTACAACCCGATTCGCGCAAATACACCAGACCCTGACGCCATTCCGGCACCGCAATGTTTGGCACATGACCGCCGGTTTCCTGGGCGAAGTGGGCGAACATGGTGGCAAGCGTGCGCTGGCAGATGGCATCGGCATTGCGTCCGTCGTCGTAATCGCCACAGATGGCCGGAAACTTGGCCATGGCTTGCAGGAAGCGCTGATAGCTGTAGCTGCTTTCACGCTGGACAAACAGGAAGTCCCATTTGCTGGCTGACAACAGCCGCTCGACCCGTTTGACGTTGGCAGGATTTCCGGCGTTGCCCGGCGTAACCGCACTGACGACCTCGTTTGACGCGGTCCGGATCGAGTTCTTGATGGTGCTGAATAGCGGCGTACTGGTCAGCTGCGCTTCATGGGCGCGCGCTTCCGCGCGGGTTGGAATGCCCGGTGTCGGCGTGGGCGTGGGTGTCGGTGTGGGCGTCGGTGTTGGTGTGCAGGCGCCAACATTTCGCCAGACGCCCCATGGCCCCGACTGCGAAGGATTGTCGCCCTGCGTCCACCATTTCGCTTCATACAACACACCCTGATAGCTGGCGCGCTGACCGGTGGTGTACACCTGCGTGGCGCTCCAGCCCGCAACCGTGCAAGTCGGTGTAGGCGTTGGCGTTGGCGTTGGCGTTGGCGTTGGCGTTGGCGTTGGCGTCGGCGTCGGCGTCGGCGTCGGCGTCGGTGTAGGTGTAGGTGTAGGTGTAGGTGTAGGTGTAGGTGTAGGTGTAGGTGAACAGTCCCCGCCGGTTTGCCAGAGCGTCGGCGATGCGGCCGGATTCCAGTTGGCGCCAACATGAGCAGTATGCGTGATCAATGCCGTGTAGTTGCTGCCACCGTAGGTAACCACAACACCGGCACGGTAGGTATTCCCTTCTGTCCACGCAGCGCAGGCTGCAGCTGCATCGCCAGGATTCAATGCAACAAGACCCGTGCCAACCATGGCAAGGCCGAGCAAATGGCGGCGAAGAGACGCTGGCATTGGGGATAGGCGCATATGGGTCATGACAGACTCCGGCAGCAGTGCAGCAAACAGGGAAAGGATCCTGCCGTCCCGGCCAAAACGCGCCCAAGACTATTCATTCCGATTCTGGTGTTTTTCTATCGTGCTTCGAGTAGCGCGTGGCATGGTGAATGCGCCCGCGTTCACGCCACGGCAGGAGTGGAGTGAACGCGGGTGCAACGCAGTTGGGCGTTACTGCGTCAGAGTTTTGGCAAGGTCGGAATGGTCTGGTTGCAATTGCCAGTCAACGGTAGATTGTTGCAGACATACTGGCCGGCACTGTTTTCCGTCGCCGCACCTGCCGGGGCCGGCTGATGCACGCGCTGCTTCCAGAGCTGCCAGAGCATGAAGCCATCTCCGGCACGGCCTTTGTTCTTGATGTATTTCACCATAGTTTCGACGTTGTAGTACTGCGTGGCCATGTTGTTCTGGCCATTCAACATGTCAGCGTCATAGACCGTGCCGGGCGGCGCCGCCACTTCCAGAATGGCACCACCGGAACCTTCCGGTGCAATCTCCATGCCCATATTGATCGGCCCGTTGTAGATGGCTTTGTAAGCCTCGTAGCCTTCACGCGGGTCATAGTAATCACCGGCGTCGTACGACATCAGGTTGATGAAATCGATTTTGTTGCCGTGGTCTTTCACTACCCGATACATGGTGCCACCGAATGGCGAACCCCATTGCACCTTGCCTTCCTCAAACGGTGTGTCCTTGACGTAGTAGGCACCAGTCGACCAGCCGGCAATCGAGATCTTGAGCCCGGCATTGCGGCTTTGAATCTCGCTGTACAGCGAGCTGATGATGCCGGCAATTTCGCCATCTTTGCTGCAACTGAAGCTGGCCGCCGTTTGCTTGTTGCAACTGCTGCCGCTGGATTCCCAGTCGATATCGACACCGGAGGCACCGAGATCCTGAGCCAGATCAACCACCCGCTTGGCATTGAAATTCGACCACTGACTGCCCTGACTGTAAGACCAGCCTCCGACAGATAGCCAGACTTGAGTACCGCGATTGCGCAGCGCTGTCACATTGTTGCGGAGATCCTGTGCTTGCTGGGCGGTAAATTTGCGTTGACCGCTGTTGGTGCTGGCTCCTTCGACAAACTCAAAGCCGGCTACCGCCTGATCAAACTCATAGCTGCCTTTGACATAGCCGGTATCGGGTCGAGCAAAAGCCAGATTCACATTGGTGATGTAATTCGGAATATTGCCGGTGGTCAGATCGTAAATGCTGGTGTTCCAAGTACTGGCATAAGTGACGTATTTGCGCCCCGTTGGCGTCGGAGTAGGTGTAGGAGTCGGCGTCGGTGTAGGAGTCGGCGTCGGTGTAGGAGTCGGTGTGGGCGTCGGTGAAGGTGTGGGCGTTGGCGTGCAGGTATCAATCCGCTTCCAAACGCCCCACTCGCCCGATTGCGCCGGGTTGTCGCCTTGCGTCCACCAGCGCGCTTCGTAAATTACGCCCTGATAGCTGGCGCGCTGACCACCGGTATACACCTGGGTGGCGCTCCAACCGGCAACGGTGCAGGTAGGAGTTGGTGTCGGAGTCGGTGTGGGTGTCGGAGTCGGCGTTGGTGTGGGAGTGGGCGTCGGTGTTGGAGTTGGCGTGGGGGTAGGTGTGGGCGTGGGCGTCGGTGCGCAGACCCCACCTTGCGACCACAAACTCGGCGTTGCAGCCGGATTCCAGTTGGCGCCGACATGCGCCGTGTGAGTGACCAACGCCGTGTAGTTGCTGCCGCTATAGGCCACGACAACGCCAGCCGGATAGGTATTCCCTTCGGTCCAACTTGCACAGGCCGCCGCCGCTTGCTCAAGCGGCAGAAAGTAGAGCCCGGCTGTCAGCAATGCCGAGCGGATCAAATTTGTCCGAAAAGACGCACGCGTGCGGTGGCGAGTCATCAGGGTTTCTCCGTATCAAAGTCGATGAGTTGTTTGCGCAGGCTTATGCCAACTGGCCGGCTGCGCCGCTGCGATCAATGGCAACGGCCCATTGGCCACTGTGCCGATGGCGTGGCCGGCGATACGGTTTATTCACACGGGTTGTGGTGTTTTTCTATCGGAGTTGCTGGACTGCGAGACGGTTTGCAGGACCACCATTAGCGATGGGCGGCGGCACTTCGGGGAGAGCACCGTTACCCCGGCCCACTTCCTTCAAGGATGTGGATGACGTTGTCATCTTGCCGCATTGCCAACGTCAAACACGGGCAAACAACCTGTTGCTGTTCGCCCGTGAAAACGCACGATTGGCTACGGCAAACTGCGTAGCTTGTTCTTCACCGGCACCGAGAAGTTGTAGCCATCGTACCTGTCCCAGTTGATGGACCAGGTCATCGCACCGCGGAAAGTCGGATAGGCCTGATTGGGCTGGATGCTGCCGCAACTGACCAGGCGGGTCATGCAGTCCAGCGCCTGATTGACCACGCTGACGCTGAAAAAACCTGAACCTGCCGAGCTGTTGCCGGACGGCACGCCAAACGCCACCTGATCCGGTCGCAAACCCTGAAATACCGTGCCGTTGGCAAGCGGAAAACCTTCGATCAGCATTTTGCTGCCAGCGACCAGCAGATCAACGGTGCCGGTATTGATTGCGCTCGGTGAATACGGCGTCGACAGGCCACCGTTGTTGTAGTACTGCGGATGAATGATGTTCAAATCATTGCGCAGGCCATCGATGATCGGAACATAGGCCCCCCAGATCCCAGAGTAGGCAATGTAGCCGCCTTGCACATACGGGTGCTCTGGCGCCATCGACAGATAGAAGCTCGGTCCGACCCTGGCTTTCAGCTGCTTTACCGCCGAAACCATGTTCGGAATGATGGGTGTGCCATGCAATACGCCAGCGCCGCTCTCCAGATCCAGATCGATGCCGTCGAGTCCGTAATAGCGAATCAACCCATCCAGGCTGTTGACGAAATTGGCGACGTTCTCGGCGGTGTTGAGCGTCATCCGGCCCTGCTCACCGCCGAGCGACAGCACCACTTTTTTACCCAAGGCGCGTTTGGCGGCTATGTCGGCCTTGAACTGCGCTTCACTGCCCGCGCCGGGGTCGAGCGTAAAGGTGACACTGCCGTTGCCACCGTCTTCACCAAACGAAATCATGATCACGTCCCAGTCATTGGAAACCTGACTGATCGGAAACGTGGGTCCGCTCGGGTTGCTGAAATTGTGCCAGTAGCCGATCAGTGCATGTTTCGCCACCGGCGTTGGCGTTGGCGTTGGCGTTGGCGTTGGCGTTGGCGTCGGCGTCGGTGTCGGTGTCGGTGTCGGTGTCGGTGTCGGTGTCGGTGTCGGTGTCGGTGTCGGCGTCGGCGTCGGTGTCGGCGTCGGCGTCGGCGTCGGCGTCGGCGTCGGCGTCGGCGTCGGCGTCGGCGTCGGCG
>JAYSCY010000005.1:0-335537 GCA_041914645.1 Permianibacter sp. | reverse complement strand
GAATACCGGCCTGTCACGCCGGGGGTCGCGGGTTCAAGTCCCGTCCGCTCCGCCAACTCCCTGAAGTCGTCTCGCCATGCCGGTTAACCGGGTACTCCGACAGTCCCGTCCCGGCCGGTCATTTCGCTTTAAATCGCCAGGGCTTTGGGCCACAATGCGGCGCTTGCCGCGGCAGCCTTGGGCTGCCTGCGGTGCACGGTCAACACCTAAGAGAATTTCATCCATGATGGATCGTTTTCGTGAGGGACTGAGTGGTCCCTTCGCCTGGGCTTTTCTGATCATCATCGTGATCAGCTTCGTGTTTTCGGGCGTCAGCAATTTCTTTGTGTCCAATGATGGCGACAAACTGGCTGAGGTGGCGGACAGCAAGATTGGTCGCGCCGAATTCGATCAGGCCTACCAGAACGCCCGTCAGCGCTACGGTGAAATGTTCAGCCAGCTCTACAACACGGAAGAAAAAGAACAAGCTTTTCGCCGTGAGGTACTCGAGCAGCTGGTCACCCAGAAAGCGCTGGCCGCTTCGCTCAAGGCGTTGGATCTGCGCATCAGCACCGAACGGCTGAAAGAGCAGGTTCAGTCGATTCCGCAATTCCAGCGCGATGGCAAGTACGATCGGCAAACGGCGGAAATGGTGCTGGCGCAGGCGGGTTACAGTACCGAGCGATTCAGCAGCCAGATGGAACAGGACATGATCGCGACGCAAATGCTGCGCGGTCTGGCCGATACCGCCTTTGCGCTGCCGACGGAAGCCGAGCGGTTCTATCAGTTGGAAAATGAGGCATTGACCGGCCGCTTTGCCCGCTTGCCGGTCGCTGCATTCAGCCCGACCGAAGCACCGTCCGATGCTGACATCGACAGCTTCTACCGTGCCCACGCTGCCGACTATGCGGTGCCGGAAAAATTCAACCTCGAATATCTCGAACTAAACGGTGCTGATCTGGCCAATGCCGTAACCGTTACCGATGCAGATATCGAAGCCTATTACGAGGCACACCAGAGCGAATACAAGCGCGCAGAGCGTCGTCGTCTGGCCCATATCCTATTCCCGGTCCCGGAAGGCGCTGATGCCGCTGCCGAAGCCGCGGCGAAGGCACAGGCGGAAGCCGTGCTGGCCAAAGCCCGTGCCGGTGAGGATTTTGCCGCACTGGCGCAAGCCAATTCCGGCGACGAACTGAGCAAGTCACAGGGTGGTGATTTGGGAACGCTGGAGAAGGGCGCGATGGATGCGGCCTTCGATGAGGCAGCATTTGCCCTCACTACTGCCGAGCCGGTGTCAGGCCTGGTCCGCTCGTCGTTTGGTTTTCACATCATTCGGTTAAACGGTATTGAGGGCGGAGAGCAGCAGACACTGGCGGATGTGCGCGACAGCATTGTCAGTGCCGTGCAAGCCAACAAGCTGGCAGATCTGTTTGCCGAGAAAGAGCAGCTGCTCAATGAAAAAGGCTTCGAGGCCTCGGACAGCTTGGCCGAAGCGGCCGCAGCGACCGGCCTGACGGTCAAGGAAACCGGCTGGTTTGAACGCACGGCGCCGCTGGGTATTGCGGCCAAACCGGGCGTCATGGATGCCACCTTGTCCGATGATGTGCTCGGCCAGCGTCGTAACAGCGCCGTGCTGAGTGTGGGTGATCAGCAGGCCGTGATTGTTCGCATCAAGGAATATCAGGCCGCAGCAACCCAGCCACTGGCGGATGTTCGTGGTCAGATCATTGCCGCACTCAACGAAGAGCGCGGTCTGGCCGCAGCCAAGGCATTTGGCGAGTCGTTGCTGGCAAAAGTAAAAGCCGGTGAAGATGTCAGTGGCCAACTGGCCGAAAAGAACGCCAACTGGCAGCAGTTTGAAGCCATCAACCGTGGTTCACCGGCGCCGGATCCGGTGGTTCGCGAGCAGTTGTTCAAATTGCCGCGACCGGCTGCGCAAGCAACCATTGCCGGCGCCAGTTTGCTGGGTGGCGATTATTTGCTGGCCGAGCTGCAGAAAGCCGAGCTGCCGGCCACTGCAGGCCTGGACGCGACCCGTCGCAGCCAGTACGAAGAGCGCCTGCGTCGTAGCGCTGGTGAAGCCGAGTATATGGCCTACGTGAAGTGGCTGAAGGCCAACGTCGACATCGAATATTTTGATGCGCAGTTGCGTCCGATTGAGAATTGATCGCAACGATTGGGTAAAAAGAAACGGAGCCGACTGGCTCCGTTTTTTTGTCACCCGAACGACATCGGCTGTGATTTTTTCCTGGTGACTGGCAATAAAAAGGGGTGGCCGTGGCCACCCCTTTTCAACCAGCAGATTCCTTCAACCAGCAAACTTCTTCAATCTGCAAACGTAAACCGACCGATTACTCAGCCGATTCCAGCTCCGGCATGCTGATGAAGTGATAGCCGTTGTCGACATGCACCACTTCACCGGTGACGGCCGCGGACAAATCCGAGCACAGGAAGGCGGTGACATTGCCGACGTCTTCAATGGTGACGTTACGGCGCAGCGGGCAGACCTTCTCGTAATACGAGAGCATCTTGCGGAAGTTTTTCACGCCAGAGGCGGCCAGTGTGCGGATCGGACCGGCCGACACCGCGTTGACCCGAATGCCGCGTGGGCCGAGGCTCGCGGCCATGTAACGGACGTTGGCTTCCAGGCTGGCCTTGGCCACGCCCATGACGTTGTAGTTCGGCAGCGCGCGCTCGGCGCCGAGGTAGGTCATGGTGACCATCGAGCCGTTTGGCCGCATCATGTCGCGGGCGACTTTGGCGACCGCAGCGAAGCTGTACGAGCTGATGTCGTGGGCAATGCGGAAGCCGTCGCGGGTCACGCAGTCCAGATAATCGCCTTCGAGCTGGCCGTTCGGCGCGTAGGCAACCGAGTGCACCAGCACGTCAAAACCATCCCAATGCTTTTTCAGGTTGGTGAAGAACTCGTTGATGCTTTCATCGGTGGCGACATCGCACTGATAGGCAATGCTGGAACCGAATTCCTTGGCAAAGTCTTCGACCCGGCCCTGCAGCTTTTCATTCTGATAACTGAACGCGAGTTCGGCACCTTCACGGCGCATCGCTTCAGCGATGCCATAAGCAATGGAGCGATCACTGGCGAGGCCGATGATCAGCGCGCGTTTGCCGGCTAGAAAACCCATGTTGCGCATCCTCTGACGGTGGAAAAGTCGGCGCGCAGTGTAACACAGCCACTGCCTGCGCTCTTTTGCTGACTGGTCGGAACAGGTATGAGCATGACCCTGTTCAGGCCATTCGGTTTAGAGCATTTCTGCCTTGTGGCAACTGACGCGCTGTTCGCCCAGCCAGCGCGGCAGTGGCCGCTGTTGCCGGCAGTTGCTGTCGGCATGCGGACAGCGGTGTGCGAACGGACAGCCGATGCCCGTCTCGTGATTGCTGCCCAGCTCGCCGCGCAGCGGTGTCACCGAAACCCGCAAGGCGCGCTGAACAGTCGGGCTGCTGGCAATCAGGGCGCGCGTGTAGGGATGCAGGGGCCGCTCAAAAATGAGCGTCGTCGGGCCCATTTCCATGACCTCGCCGGCATACAGCACAAGCACTTGATCACTGACGGTGCGAACGACGCCAAGGTCATGCGAAATGAACACGAACGACAGCTCTCGCGCCTGCTGCAAATCGAGCAGCAGATTCAGGATCTGAGCCTGGACCGAAGCGTCCAGGGTCGAGACCGGCTCGTCCGCCACGATCAGTTGCGGCTGCAACAGAATGGCACGGGCGATGGCGACGCGCTGGCGCTGACCGCCGGAAAACTGGTGCGGGTAGAGCTGCTTGTGATCGGCCGGCAAGCCGACGCTGGCCAGTGCTTCGTGGATGCGTTCCTGGCGTTGGCGCGGGCCGAGCTTGGCCAGATGCTGCAAGGCATGATCAAACTGGGTGCCGACACTGAGGCGCGGGTTCAGCGACGCTGACGGATTCTGAAACACCATTCGGACGTCGCGGCGCAATTGCCGCAGGGCATCGTCGCGGCGACCAATGATGCTGTTGTCATTGACCAGGATCTCGCCTTCGGTCGGTAGTTCGAGCCCGACCAGTTGACGGGCCAGAGTCGATTTGCCGGAACCGGATTCGCCCACCACCCCGATGGTGTGGCCGCGGGTCAGGGTAAATGACACATCTCGCAAGGCGGTTTGCCAGTGCGTCGCCCGGAACAGGCCTCGACGAACCGGATAACGTTTGCCGAGCTCGGTCACGGTCAGCAGGGTGGCGGTCATGGCAGCGGCTCCACGGCAATCTCCGCTGCCGTGATCGGGAACCGGCAGCGATAGCGGTGACCGGCGTGATCGGACAGCGGCACACTGTGCACGCATTGCCGGGCCGCGCGCGGGCAACGGGGGCCGAAATAGCAACCGACCGGCAGGCTCAACATGCCGGGTTTGGCGCCACGCAGCGCCACCAGTCGCCGATCCGCGCCATCGAAACGGGGCAGGCTGTCGAGCAGGGCGCGGGTATAGGGGTGCATCGGTTGCTGCAGGACCGCATCGGCATCGCCGCTTTCCACGACCTGACCGCAGTACATGATGGTGGTGCGCTGAACGTTGCGGGCCAGCAGCGCAATGTCATGAGTGATCAGCAGCAGCCCCATGCCGCGTTCGCGATTCAGTTTCAGCAGCAGTTCCAGCAATTGCGCCTGCAACGTCACATCAAGGCCGGTGGTTGGTTCGTCGGCGATCAACAGTGCCGGTTCGCAAGCCAGCGCCAACGCAATCATGGCGCGCTGACACATCGCTGCAGAAAACTGGTGGGGATAGCTGGCCAGCGACGGCGCAATGTTATGAATGCCGACCTGATGCAGCAGATCGGCCGCGCGCTCGCGACGTTCGGCCCGGCCGCCGCCGTGGTGGAGCTTGATGATCTCGTCGAGCTGCGAACCAATGGTGAAGCTTGGATTCAGGCTCGCTTGTGCGTCCTGAAAGATGATCGAGGCATATTTGGCTTGCCAGCGCTGCCGCTCGCCGCTGGACACCCGCAGCAGATCCTTGTCGTTCAAACTTAAATGATCACAGCGCCAGCGGGTTGCCGCCGGATCCAGCAAGCCGAGAATGGCGAGTGCGGCGAGACTCTTGCCGGAACCGGATTCGCCGACCAGCCCGTGCACCTCGCCCGGCGCCATTTGCAGCGAGAAATTGTCGACCACGCGGACGTCGCCATACAGGGCCGGAAACTCCACCGACAGGTTTTCAACCCTTAGCAGACTCATGGCAAATCACCGCCATGCAGCGAGCGAGAAAACGGCACCGAGTAACTGAGCATCAGTTGGGAGCTCCGCGCGGGTTGACGGCATCACGCAGGGCGTCGCCGACCAGATTGGCACACAACACGGTCAGCAGAATGGCGATACCGGGCAAGGTGACGGTCCATGGTGCAATCTGGATGAAGTCATGGGCGGCAATCAGCAGGTTGCCCCATTCCGGCACTGATGCTTCGGCACCGAGGCCGAGGAAGCCAAGGGCGGCGATATCAAGGACCGCGGTCGAAAACGCCGAGGTTCCCTGCACCACGATTGCCGGTGCCATGTTTGGCAGCAGCGTCTGCAGATAAAGCGATACCGGACCGGCGCCGTCCAGCTTGGCGGCATCAACATAATCCTTGCCGATTTCCTCGCGCAGTTGCTGCCGGCTGACCCGAAAGAAATGCGGCGTCAAGGCGATCGCGACAGCCGCGATACTGATCGCAATGCCGTGCCCGAGCGCCAGTGCCAGCAAAATGGCGAGCAACAGCGACGGAAAAGCCAGCAGCACATCCATGGTCCGGGTCAGAACCACATCAGCGATGCCGCCGCCGAGTGCGGCAATCGAGCCCAACAACACTCCGGCGCTGAGCGCCAGCAGCAGTGCCACTGTGGCCGAGCCCATGGTGAGGCGGGCGCCGGCAAGCAAGCGCGACAACATGTCACGACCCAGATCGTCGGTGCCGAGTGGATGCAGGGCGACGCCACCTTGTTGCCAGACCGGCGGCAACATCTGGGCATGCGGGTCGGCGGCGAGCGGATGAAATGGGCTCAGGTATTGGCCGAGCAGGGCCAGCAGCAGGATCACGATAAGGCCGAACAGGGCCGGCAGGGCCGCCGGGTGACTCAGGAAACGTTCGACGAAGCGCAGTTTCATGATTGTTGCTGCCGTTGTTGCGGGTTGAGCCAGAGCGCAAGCAAATCAAGCACGAAGTTCAGCAGCACCAGCAACAGTGCCAGCAGCAGCACACCGCCTTGCACGCTGGGGTAATCGCCGCGGGCCAATGCATCCAGCAGCCATTTGCCGGCACCGGGCCAGGAGAAGATCGATTCGACCAGCACCAGCCCCATGATGAGCGTCGACAAATGCAGCGCGAACACCGCCAGCACCGGCTGGGCGGCATTGCGCAGTGCATGCACCCAGATCAGCCGCCATTCCGGAATGCCCTGACCTTTCGCCATTCGGATGTAATCCGAGCCGAGGGTTTCGGTCATGGCGGTGCGGGTGACCCGCGCGACAATGGCAGTGGGCAAAAGCGCCAGCACCAGCGTTGGCAAAATCAGATGATGGGCGGCGTCGAGAAAGGCTTCAAAGGCGTAATCTTCGCGGGCGAGCCAGCTGTCGACCAGAATGAAGCCGGTGACTCGCTCGACATCAAACAGGAAGTTGAGTCGGCCGGAAACCGGTGTCCAGTCCAGGGTCAGCGAGAACCACAGCACCAGCAACAATCCCCACCAGAATACCGGCACCGAGTAGCCAACCAGAGTAAAGCCACCCACCAGCCGATCGAGCCATTGGTTGCGCCGACGAGCGGCTGTTACACCGGCGACGATGCCGAACACGACCGCGTAGAAGATGGCCGAATTGAGCAGTTCCAAACTGGCCGGTAGCACCCCCAGCAGCACGGTCAGGATGGGTTCTCCGGACATGGTCAGGCCAAAATCACCCTGCAGCCGGGCGCTAAGAAAGGCCCACAACCCCGACGCGTTTTCCGCGGTTGATGGACCGAGCCGAAAGCTCAGCAGCCACGCCACCACCAGTACCCCGAACAAGGTACTGGCCAGTGCCAACAGTTGTCGCGCGATCAACCGAATCATGGCTGGCGCTCGGCATTCTGAAAGTCGACGCCACCGCTGACTGACTGGTGCAAGCCGACAATATTGCTGCGTGCAGCCAGATACTGGTTGGCATGTGCAATTGGCAACCACGGGGCCTGTTGGTAAAACAGCTGCTGTGCCTGCTGATACAGCGCATCACGCAGTTCGCTGTCGCGGTTGCTGCGCGCCTCGGTGATCAGCTCATCGAAGCTGCTGTCGCACCAGAACGCGCGATTGGATCCCGAGCTGATGGCGGCGCAGCTGAGCAGCGGAGTCAGAAAATTGTCGGCGTCGATCACGTCTCCGCTCCAGCCGAGCAACACGCTGTCGTGTTCACCCTGACGCAACCGGCGAAGGAAGTCGCGCCATTCATAGCTGACAATATGAACCGTGACGCCGATTGCGCGCAAATCGGCTTGAATGAGTTCGGCCATCTTGCGGGCATTCGGGTTGTACGGTCGGCTGACCGGCATGGCCCAGACCGCGAGCTCGAACCCCCGGCTCAACCCAGCTTCCTGCAGCAGCTCGCGGGCACGCGCAGGATTGTAATGATAATCCGCAAGCAAGCGATCATGACCCGGAACCGTCGGTGGAACCGGGCTCTTGGCCTGTTCTGCGGCGCCGAAATAGACCGCATCGAGGATGGCGCGCCGGTTGATGGCATGGCTGAGGGCACGGCGGACACGGACATCGTCCAGCGGCGGTTTGTGGGTGTTGAAAGCCCAGTAGCTGACATTCATGCCGGGCTGGCTAATCAGTTTGAGTTTGCTGTTCTGCCGAATCAGCGGCAGGTGCGCTGGTGATGGCTGGGCCATCACATCGCATTCACCGGCACGCAGCCGTGACAGGCGCAGGCTGGCATCCGGTGTAATGGCAAACACCAGCCGTTTGCTGCGCGGTGCACCGGCAAAATGCTCGGTATGGGCTTCATAGCGGATAAAGGCGCCCGGCTCGTAGCGGACCAGTTTGAACGGGCCAGTACCGACCGGCAATCGATCGATTTGCTCCAACTGGCCGGCCACTCGAACCTGTTCGGCATATTCCGCTGACAGAATGGAGGCGAACTCCATCGACAATAACACCGGGAAGGTGGCGTTGCGTTCGGCGAGGATAAACTCCACCTCCAAATCGCTGCGTTTGCTGACGGAAACGATCAGGCGATTCAGGCCGACGTTGTCGTAGTACGGATAGCTGCCACCCGATACCGCATGAAACGGATGTTGCGGATCGGCCTGGCGCTGAAAACTGAACAGCACGTCATCGGCGTTCAGCGGCCGACTGGGACTGAACCAGGGCGTTGTGTGAAACGCCACATCTGGCCGCAATTTGAAGCGCCAGCGAATTCCATCGCGCGAGGTGGTCCAGCTCTGGGCAAGTGACGGCACCGGTTCGCCGCTGATCGGGTCAAGATCGATCAACCGATCATAGATCGGGTGGGCACTGGCATCGTAGCTGGTGCCTGTGGTGCTCAACTGTGGATTGAAACTATCCGGGCTGCCTTCCGAGCAATAAACCAGCCCGGTTGCCCGCACCGACTGCTCTCCGCCGGTGCACGCTGTCAGCAGTAGCGGCAGCAAGGCGCCAGCCAACATCCTGCCAGTCAACGACCAACGCCGCATCAGCCTTCATCCTTCAGCAACTGATATTTTTTCAGGTAACCGCGCAGTTGATGATAGGTCAGCCCCAGCAGCTCGGCTGCCTTTTTTTGATTGTACTGACCCTGCTGCAGGGCTTGCTTGATCAACTGGATCTCGTGCTGTTCGGTCACCGACTTGAAATCGATTGGCCAGCGCGCGGGCAACAACGGATTGCTGACAGGCTCCATTGCCGCAGTCGGGGCGCGCGCCGCAATGGGCCGCCACGGTGAGGCAAAGGGGTTGAAGTCAATTGTCTGGATCATCCGATCGGCCGCTGTACGGTAGACATTGCGCTCGACCACATTCTTGAGTTCGCGGACATTGCCGGGCCAGGCGTATTCCCGCAGTTGTTGTTCGGCGCGGCTGGCGAATCCGGCAAAATAGTCGCGATGCAATTCGCGGGTCATGGCGAGGGCGAAATGCTGGGCCAAGGTCAGGATGTCATCAGGGCGGGCCCGCAGCGGTGGCAGCGTGATCACATCGAACGCCAAGCGATCGAGCAAGTCGTGGCGGAACCGACCCTGCTCGGCCAGTGCCGGCAAATCCTCATTGGTCGCGGCGATGAGTCGGACATTGACTTTCACCGACTGGCTGCCGCCGACCCGTTCGAATTCGCTGTATTCGATCACCCGCAACAATTTTTCCTGCACCCGGGCCGACGTGTTGGCGAGCTCATCCAGAAAAAAACTGCCGCCGTCGGCGAGTTCGAAACGACCCAGATGGCGTTTGCTGGCGCCCGTGAACGAGCCAGCCTCATGACCGAACAACTCGGTTTCCAGCAGGTTTTCGTTGATGGCCGCGCAGTTGAGTTTCAGAAAGGGCTGATCCCAGCGTTGCGACAGATAGTGGAGACGAGCCGCCACCAGCTCCTTGCCGGTGCCGCGTTCGCCGATGACCAGCACCGGCTTGACGAGCGGAGCTACCAGCGAGATCTGTTCCAGCATTTCGAGGAACACCGCTGATTCACCAATCAGCTGGTGGGTTCCCGCGCGCTCTGCCATGGACGGTCCTGTTCCCGGATCTGGCCAGATTGACCAAAGGGTGGCGATTTATACCGCAGTACCCGTTTCCTCGCCAGCCGCTCAAGATAAAAATCCCGAAAAAACAAGTTGTTAGCTTTTGGCATGGCAGTTGTATGAAAATGGCCGAGCGGTGCGTCGGCCCAACTGAAATCAAACCAGGGTCCACGTCATCGATACCCGAGCCATTCGACGCAGCCCGCCATGCCGGCTGCCCAGAGGGAAACAGCATGGGAATTTTTTCCCGGTTCAGCGACATCATCGGCAGCAACCTTGGCAATCTGCTGGACGGCTCAGCCGATCCGCAGAAAACCATCCGGCTGATCGTGCAGGAAATGGAAGACACCCTCGTCGAGGTTCGCACCACCTCGGCCCGGACCATTGCCGAGCGCAAGGATCTGGAGCGCCGGTTGCAACGTGGCCAGCTGGATTTGCAGGATTGGGAACAGAAAGCCGAGCTTGCGCTGCGCAAGGGCAGGGAAGATCTGGCCAAGGCCGCCCTGATCGAACGGGCCCGTGTGGAAGAGTCGGTCCGGGACTGGCAGGCACAAATGCCGGAGCTCGACGCCACGCTGACTCGCTTGACCGAAGAAATCGCCCAGTTGCAGGACAAACTCGACGATGCCCGGGCACGCCAGTCGGCCTTGATGAACCGGCACCAGACCGTCGATTCGCGCTGGAAGATCCGGCGTCAGCTCGATCAGGCGCCGGTGGCGGGTCAGCATCTGGCCGAGTACGAACGTGATGTTGATGCGCTCGAAGCCCAGCTTGAAGCCCATGATCTGGGCCGGCGCCAGACGTTGGCCGAGGAAATCGAAGCCTTGGCGGCCAAGGACCGGATCGACCAGCAATTGGCGGCGCTGAAAGCCAAGCTGGCGGCAAAGGACTGCCAGACCGGTGACTGAGTCAGCTGGCACGCGCCGACCGCCACGTTGACGGGCGGGCAGCGTCTGGAGTGCGGTGCGTGTTGTTCACCATTGCGCATTCATCGCCAACAACATACGTGTACGGCATTTCATTACAGAAAAGACAGAGGCAATTGCGACCATGGAATATTTCGGGATAGCACTGGTGGTGATGTTCGGCACGCTGTTCGGGCTGGTGCTGCCGCTGTGGCTCATCCTGCATTACTGGAGCAAGCGCCGGAATCTGCCGGCGCCGGGCCCCGATGAAGCGGTAAGGCTGCAGCGGCTTGCCCATACCGCCGAGCGGCTGAGTCAGCGGGTCACGGCCCTGGAGGCCATTCTTGACAACCAGTCACCCGGTTGGCGCGACCAGCGAGGAGCCGGGCATGACCGCTAATCGCCCGCGTCCGCGCGAACTGTATCGCGACCCGGCTCGCGGCCGGGTCGCCGGCGTCTGTGCCGGGTTGGCCGATTATTTTGGCTGGCCGGTCTGGCCGGTCCGACTCGGTATCGCGCTCTTGGCCATCTTCACGCAGTTCTTTCCCGTGGTCGCGGCCTATCTGATTGCCTGGTTCATTCTCGACCCAGTCAGCCCGAATTACGCCAGCGGGCTGCGCGGCCAGATGGATGACTGGGTCATGAAAACCCGCAGCCGCTGGGATCGCGACCAAGGTCGACCGATCACGCCACCGACAGCGGAGCCGGCGCCCGACACCGCGAGCGGGTATCAGCAGACCTCCGGCCAACCCTCACCCTTTCAGGCGCCAACCCGGGACGCGGAAACGGGGGCTGGGAACGGTCAGCCGATGTTCGACCAACCGCCTTTCCGGTCTGCCAACCCCGACCGAAATCGACCCACTGGGCCGGCAGGCTGGCTAGCAGCCGATGCGGTTGCCATCGAGGCCTGTCTGCTTGAACTGGAGAGCCGGGTCCGAGACATCGAGCGCCACGTCACCGAGCCGGCATTTGTTTTGCGGCAACAGTTTCGTTCGCTGTAAGTCCTTGTTCCTGTTTTGGCTGCGGCCAAGTCCTGGCACGGACGGGCAGCGCAGCAGGCGGTAGCGGCTTAAGCCCCTGGCCAGAGCACCTGCACTGCGCTGACCAGTTCCATTCTGGGCAGGCGCTGCTTCAGTCAAAAGGCAATTGGTGCGGTATGCGGCGCATCGAAATGGTGCGCCGCATCAAAATGGTTTCGTCCAATGATTGGGCCCGTTCTGCCAAGGCTTGGCTGACTTCCCGTACCAAGACTCGCACCGCAACGGTTCAATCCACTCTCCGACAGCGTGTTCAGCGGCTGTCCATCTCGCTCAAGAAATGCACAGCAGCCCCGGAAAATCCAGCGATTTTCCATCCTGCTGGCTACCACGAAAAAGGTTGACCGTCGAAAACCCTTGTAGTTAGTATCGGCCCCGGACAGATCAGGCCGACAGGCTTGAAACCGCTTCGTTTGCATCGGCGAGTCATAACGCTGAGCAAATGTTGCTTAGTGAACCCTCACACACCCAGGGAGAACGACATTGAGTACTCTACGTAATAACCCGCTTGCCAAAGCCATCCGCTTTGCGCTCATCGGCGGTGCAGCTAGTGTTGTCGCAGTTCCGGCTTTTGCAGCTGATGAAGCTGCTGCAGAAGAAGAAGGCGAACAGCGCATCGAAGTGACCGGTTCGCGTATCAAGCGTTCGGACATTGAAGGTGCCCTGCCGGTCTCCGTCATTGATCGTGAACAGATCGAACTGTCGGGCGAAATCTCGGTTGCCGATCTGCTGCGTAACACCACCTTCAACAGCTTCGGTTCGTTCCGTCCGCAGTCGGGTTCGTCGGCACAGTCGTTTGCCGAACTGAGCCTGCGTGGTCTGGGCGGCGGTCGCACCCTGATCCTGATCGACGGCCGTCGTGCTCCGGTTTCCCCGGACACCGGCGTTGGTCAAGACTTGAACTCGATTCCGCTTGCTGCTGTTGAGCGTGTCGAAATCCTGACCGACGGCGCGTCGGCTATTTACGGTACCGACGCTATCGCCGGTGTTGTCAACATCATCACCCGTAAAGATTTCGAAGGCGTCGAAGCCATGATCGGCATGGGCTCGCCGGAGTGGGAAGGCGGCGACACCGAAGAAGGTTCGGTCATGTTCGGTGCCTCGAGCGACAAGGCTCGCTTGATCGGTGGTTTCTCGAAGAACAACCGCGACATCATCTTCCAGAAAGACCGTCCGTGGTCTTCAGGCGGCGTCTCGTCGTACTCGAACGCCCTGTACAGCGCCATCGCTGCTCCGGGCACCCTGTACGGCTGGCGCGCTGGTGGCACGATCTCCAACCCGACCTACGGTAACACCGTCCCGGGTTTTGATTGCGACAGCCCGAGCAATCCGGGTTTCTTCACCAACGGCGCAACTGGCGCTGCTGAGCGTTGCTTCTACGACTTCACTTTCGTAGCCGCTGACGAAGCCCAATACGGCACAGAAGCGCTGTTCCTGCGTGGCGAATACGAAATCAACGAAAACTGGACCACTTACATGAACTCCAGTGTTGCTCACGTTGAGTCGTTTGGCCGTTATGCTCCGGTGCCGTCGTCGCCGTGGCCAGGTGGCAGCATTTTCTTGCCGGTCGGTTCGCCGAACCACCCGGCAGTGCTGGATCCGGCTGCTGGTTACAACGCGGCTGTCCCGTACTTCATGCGTCACCGCTTCGCCGCACTCGGCAACCGTGACACGCTGATCGACAAGAACACCTACAGTGCCATGTGGGGCGCTGAAGGTACCATTGGCGATTTGTCGCTCGATTTCGGTGGTCGCATCAGCGATTCGCAGTTTATCGAACTGGGCCGTAACTACGTTGTCGGCGGTCTGGCTCAAGAAGCCATCTCGTCGGGTCGTTACAACGTCCAAGACCCGTTCAACAACCCGCGCGACGTGATGGACGCGATGATCGCCACCATCAACCGTGACTCGCGTTCGGTTGTGCGTGAATTCTACGTCAACGCCAGCTTGGATCTGTTCGAAATGGCCGGTGGCACTTCCGCTATCGCGTTCGGCGCAGAAACTCGCGAAGAAGAGTATCAGGACATCTACGACAGCCTGCAGTCGAGCGGTCAGATCGTCGGTTCGGCCGGTAACTCGGCTGGCGGTGGTCGTGACGTCAATGCCGCCTACTTTGAAGCTGTGATGCCGTTCTTTGACGGTTTCGAAGCGTCGGTGGCTGCTCGTTATGACGAATACAGCGATTACGGTAGCGACACCTCGCCGAAAGTCTCGGTTCGTTGGCAGGTGCTTGACAGCCTGACATTGCGTGCGTCGTGGGGCGAAGGCTTCCGTGCACCGACTCTGGACATCGTGACTGCACAGCCGGCATTCTCGGCTGACGGCATCTCGGATCCGGCAACCTGTCTTGCGAACGGCCTGCCGGCTGGTTGCCAGATGCAAATCACTGCTTACTCGCTGGCCAACCCGAACCTGACCTCGGAGCAATCCGAACAGTACTCGATGGGTCTTGCATGGGAAGCCACCAGCTGGCTGAACATGACTGTCGATTACTACAACATCATGATCGATGGCCGTATCGCCGCCGTGTCTTCGGGCACGATTGCTGACTGCTTGTTGGGCACCACCACCAACTGCCCGTCGGGCCTGAGCTACCTTGATCCGAACGCCAACCCGCCGGTTCCGTCGGCTGGCCTCGGTGTGGCCCGTGACCCGGTTACTCAGGAAATCATCTACGCACAGCGTGGTTCGGTTAACTTGGGTACCCTGGAAACCAACGGTGTCGACCT
This sequence comes from Permianibacter sp., assembly GCA_041914645.1. Taxonomy (GTDB): domain Bacteria; phylum Pseudomonadota; class Gammaproteobacteria; order Enterobacterales; family Permianibacteraceae; genus Permianibacter. Next base: position 321,171 of record JAYSCY010000005.1, on the reverse strand, counting down.
GAACGTTGTCACCAAGTTTGACTTCGGTGGCGCTGGTCGCCTGACCAACGATTTGTCCATCAGCTATGCCAACGAATACCTGGTTGACGGCGCTGATCAAATCGGTTTGGCTGGCTACCCGCAATTCCGGGCGATTCTGGCCAACACTTGGGCATTCGATGATTTCAGCTTCGCGCTGAACATTAACCACATCGATGAGACCGCTTCGTCGGATCCGAACGGTGATTACGGTTATGCCACCACTGTTCCGGCATGGACCACCTACGACGTCCAGGCTAACTGGAACGCACCGTGGAATGGCAAGCTGACCGTTGGTATCGACAACGTGACTGGCGAAGAACCGGCTCTGGACCCGCTGAACGTGAGCGGCCGCGGTTACGACCAAGGTCTGTACGATGCCTACGGCAAAAACACCTACGTTCGCTACACGCAAACGTTCTAATACCAGGTGTTTGTTGTAAGCAGAAACGGGGTCCGCAAGGACCCCGTTTTTTTTGTGCACATTGCCGGTTTGTTTACCCGTATGCCAGGAGCGTCCGCTCGGGTTCGCGTTAAATTCATTTGGGGATTTTGTACGGCACGGCAAGGTGTCTGCGTAAATAATCGAGAATATCCGCCATTACCAGGGTTGGCTCCAGCAGAATAGATTGGTTTGCGAATGTGCAGATCCAGTATTCTTGTCATCGGCGCGCCGCTTGAATGGATACACATTCGGTATGTTTGACTGTTAGAAAAAATTTCCAGGGTCAATCAAGGCGACAGACGGCAAGAAGTGCTAACCGAAATCAAAATCAAATCGGTAGCGCTTTGTCGGTACGCGTGCCAATCCGCCTACCTACGGAAGAACTGACTTTTTTCGTCGTTCAAAAGATAACGTGCAATGCTTGTTGGAAAAGCTGTCATGAATGTCGAACACGAAGTTCCCCCTCAATTCCCGGATGAGAAACCGAGTCCCACGCGCTTGCGTCGGCGCATTCAAAGGGCTGAAGTGTTAGCAGCGGAAGGTGATAGCGCCGCTGCTATCGCTATCTTGGACGATGTGTTGCCGTTCATGCCGGGGGATGTTGGACTGCTGTTGCAATTGGCTTCCTTGCACTTGAGTGAGCGCCGGCATGGGCCGGCGCGGGCGCTGGTGCTGCAAGCGGTACAGGGGAATCTTGACAGCCCGAAAGTGGCTTTGAAGCTATTTTCTCTGCTGGCCCAGCTTGGGGAAACTCGCATGATGGTCGAGATCGCCAAACAGCTGCCACCCGCGATGTGGGATTCGGCGAAATCCCTGTCTGAGCTTTCGCAAAGTCTCAACATGATCAATGCCAGCTCACTGGCGCGTGAATATGCCCGGGCAGGTGTTGCGCGTGACCCTAATCATCCCCCCAGTTTGTACATGTTGGCGACCGCGGAATTGTTCCATGGCAATTTTGCGGAAGCAGCTCGGCTGTCCTTGAAATGTCTCGAGCTAGTGCCCGGGGACCCGGGCTCCCTCTGGCTATTGTCCAGGCTCCGGTTACCAGAACCGGAAAAACGTATAGTTGAAATTGAAAAGGAGCTGGCCAAGTTTCCCGATGCTGCACAAGAAACCTGGCTGGCTTATGCGCTTCACAATGAACTACACGATCTCAAGCAGTATGATCAGGCTTGGACTGCCTTGCAGCGCGCATGCAAAGCCAAGCGTTCGTTGCTTAACTATCGTTCGGCTGACAATGTGCGTTTGTACCAGTCGTTGTATAGCTGGTCGGCAGCCGATTTGTCGCCGCAGGATGGATTCGTTGATGAAACGCTGACGCCGATTTTCATTGTCGGCTTGCATCGCTCTGGCACAACCTTGGCTGAGCGGGTATTAAGTGGTCACAGCTTGGTTGAAGCCGGTGGTGAGACCTATGACATCACCACCCAACTCCGTCGTGCCAGTGGCATTCATTTTTCGGGCGAAACCAATGCTGAGGTGGTCGCGCTGCGAAACCAGTTGGATTATCACCGAATGGGCGAGGGATACTTGCGTGGAATTCGCTGGCGCAGTAATGGCTTGCCCTATGTAACTGACAAGCTGCCATCAAATTATCAAAATATTGGCTTCATTGCCCGCGCGTTGCCGAAAGCCAAATTCATCCATCTGGTTCGCGATCCGATAGATGTTGGATTGTCCAATCTGCGCACATTGTTTCATCTTGCCTGTCCATACTCCTACGATCAGCTTGAGTTTGCTGACCACTATCACCGCTACATCAAACTGATGGACCATTGGCGAGAGCTGTTGCCAGGCCGCATACTCGATGTCGAATACGCCAAATTGGTCGCAGAGCCGGAAAGAACAGCTGAGCAGATGGCGGCGTTTTGTGGTTTGGAATATCAGTCAGACATGACGCAAATCGAGAAGCGGACTGATTCCGTCTCAACTGCGAGCAGCGTAATGATGCGTGATGGTATCCGAAAGGATCGCGGCCAGGTCTGGAAAGCCTATGAGCAGCACCTGCAACCCATGATTGCGGCGCTGGGTCGGAGCGAATGAGCAACGGCATATCGACTCAAAGCTGATAAATCAGATACGGTGACGATTGTTTTGCTTTCGTCAACTAGGTCAGCAAAGTCAATCATCCAGGAAAATCAAAGAATGCACGATCATGGCAATGGCGGCTCAAATACCAGTCGCTTCCAGAGCTGGTCTCGCTATTGGTCTACGGGGCTCGTTGAATCCTGTCAAGGCTCGCAGTCGGCTCAATCCAACCAGCTGCTGGAGTTCTGGCAACTGGTTTTTCAGGCGATGCCGGAATCCAGTCGTGTGTTGGACGTGGCGACCGGGAATGGTGCCTTGCCTCGACTCGCCATGACAACTCTCGGCAACAGTCGACGAATCGAGATTGATGCGATTGACGTGGCAAAGATCACGCCAATCTGGCTGTCGCAGCGTAGCCAATCCGATTTGGTTTTGGTCCGGTTTCATGACGAAACAGCAGCGGAGCAGTTGCCGTTTGCCGACCGGACCATGGACTATGTCATTAGCCAGTTCGGATTGGAGTACACCGATTGCTCACGATCATTGCCGGAAATCGGACGTGTACTTCGGCCGAAAGGCCGGATGGCGCTGGCTGTGCATGCAAAGGGCTCTCTTATTGTTCGCCAGGCATCAGCGGAATTGCATGAGTTGGCCTGGTTTTTCGATGCTGGATTGTTTCTTCGCGCAAGCGAAATGTGCTTTTTCGCGGCCCAGGCAGCCACCCCGGAAGGCGTCGCACGGTTGTCTGGCGATCCCGCCGCTTCTCAGGCGAGAACCAGGTTCAATGCCATGCTTGCCGAGCTCAGCAACCGAAAGCGGCAATCCGCCTGTGCTGAATTGGTTCATGGTTGTGCCGAGTCCCTGCTGCAGGCAGTGAGTTACGCACGCAACAGTGGTGATGCCAATGCAGCGCAAGTTCGGGTTGAGCAACTAGCCCAGCAATATGTCGATATGCAGCTCAGGCATCAGGAACTGATTGCCCATGCTCGGGATCTCGCTGGCATGCAGGATCTCGCTACTGCTATGGGGTTGCAACAAGTGCAATTGGCACCGTTGCATGATGCTTCAGGAAATGTGTTGGCATGGGGTTGCAGCGGCCAAATGGTTTAACGTTTGGTGGACTTTGCCGGGTTGTGCAAGCCGCTTTGATTTAGTGACTTTTGTCTGTGAGAACTATCAGATGTCTACTTCTTTCAATATCTCGCCGGAATTTTGCATTCCATTCGTGTTGTCAGCGCTGCCATCGCCAGATGCACTTAATTCGCAGCTAAAAGAGCTTTTCATCGCTCGTGAGAGCGAAGGCAGCCGCTATCAGAACGTCGGAGCGTTGGTGAATGCCCCCGAAGGGTTGTTTGAAAGCACCTTCCGATTGTTTGATTGGCCGGATCCTTGTGTGCAACAGCTCCGCACATTCTGCTGGCAGACACTTTACCGTGCTGTGGGAGAGCTAAATGGTTATGACGCTGAAATTCTGAGTCGCTTGAAAATCAGGGCGGATGCCTGGTTTCATATCACTCGAAAGGGAGGCTACTTTGGCCTGCACAATCACCCAAATGCATCATGGTCAGGCGTCTATTGCGTCAGTGCCGGTCACGAACCTGCGCCAGAGAGTGACAGCGGCAAGCTGCAATTCTGCAATCCGATGATGTCGACGACGTCATATGTGGATATGGCAAACGCCCGCTTCTTGGGCCGCTTTGCAGCTGGCGCCCGCAGCTTCCGATTGGTACCGGGACAGATTGTGCTGTTCCCGTCCTGGGTTCCGCATCAGGTGCTGCCTTTCCATGGTGAGGGCGAGCGTATAACAGTTGCATTCAACGCCCAATTCAAACTGGACGGGCCTGTACCTCCGCTGAAATAGCAGCAAGGTTGGGGGGCGGCTCGCCGCCCCCCTGCTGGCCGTCATTACGAGTACAACTGGTGCTCGAACGTTTGAGATACCGTGTGCAAGACGGTATAGGCCGCCCGCTCGGCCGCGCTGAGCTGAGGGTTCCAGAAGTCCAGAATCAGGACCACTCGACGTGCGTCACTGTCATTCCAGGCTTCATGTTCGAACGAGTCATCAAACGCCAGGCATTCGCCTTCTTTCCATGCCCGCTGTTGGTCACCGACCCGGATGGCGCCGCAATTTTCCGGAACGATCAGCGGAAGGTGAACGATCACGCGGCCGTTAACCGGCCCGAAGTGTGCCTTGATTCGCGTATGCGGTGCCAGCACGGAAAACATCACCTCAGGTCCGTAGCCCGGTATCCGAACCAAATCAAGTGATTCGACCAAGGCGGTGGTTTGCGGGCAGCGTGCGCAGTTTTCTGTCAACTTCTTGCCATGTCTGAAAAGGTGGTAAGTCGACCAATCGGCTGACTGGTTCAAGTCTTTCCAAATTTCGGCAGAGCGGCTACCAGGTGTGTGATTGATGTATGGTGCAAAGCCATCCTGGCTGTCCAACAGCGCCATCAATTCTGTTCGGATGATGTCTGTGTGTGCCTCCAGTTTTTTCAGGTCGGGGAGGTCATCGTTATCAAAGAACATTTCCGGTTTTAACCCCGGAACATAAAATAGACCGGGGCGCCACAACGGGTGTGTTGGACGTGCCTGTGCCTTGCCGACAAAAAAATCAGCGCATTGGCGAATGCGAGCCAGCGCTTCGCGGCCATGTTCTGCATAGAGTGGTGCGAGCGCTTGTTCGATCTCGATGTCCAGCTGTTGGCCAACAAAGTTGCGCGCATAGGTCAGGAAGTCTGCCAATTGGGGATTGCTGCCAGGACCATTTGCATTGCGAACAGCTTTCAGATAGTGCGATAAAGCCGCTTTTGGCTGTTGCTGACTCTCGGCAATATGGCCGCAATAGAGTAGTGCCGCGACATTACCCGGTTGCCGAGTCAGACACTGCTGCAAGGCGGTCATTGCCAGATCGGTCTGACGATTGCCGAGCAGTGCGATGCCAAGTGCCAGCCATGCTTCCGGGTCAGACGGCGTCACTTCAACCAGTCGTTTGTGGACATTGACTGCAACCACGAAATCCTTGCGACCGATTGCTTCCATGCCGATAAAGCGCAGCAGTGACGGATTGTCTGGCGCGACATTTTTCAATGCCACAAACGCATGCGCGGCTTGTTCAGTATTTCCTTCCTGCCACAGCTTGTTGGCTTGGGCTTCCAATTGGGCAACCGTGAGTTGGCTGTTGTTTTCAGACGATGACATGACCGGTTTCCATACAATATGAATGGCGGGATTGGTTGAAAAATAGCCGCAAACGACGTCCTGTTACTGTTCGGTCGGCGTCATGGCGGCGTCGGCTGGCGAGTCTAACACGGGGCAAATTGTTTTCAGTCCGGCGCCATGGCAGGTACCCCGGGCGGGAAAGGCCTGTTTTCTCGCTGCGAACCGTTCTTACAAACGCTTCTCTACGGCATTTTTCACACTCATCGGTTTGGCGTTTACGTTGACTTACAAATCGACACCGAACTATATTCACGGCCCTGCTGCCGGGTTGGGGGACCTGGTGGGGTAGGCTGTGGCTTGCCCTTCCTTTTTGCTCGTTTGTAATCCCCCTCCTGTTAGTAGTACCCCCGCATAGAGGTCAAACCACCCAGCGGGTCCGGATTTCTCAACAAACTGTCGGAATCAAACATGCCTATGCCTATCAAGAGCAGTTGGCTGGCCGGTGCCTTCGTGGCCGGTGCCTCCAGCATCATGAGCGGGGCTCTGCTGGCCGCAGGTCCGCTGGACGCTTCTCTTTCCCTGGAAAAGCAGATCAGCCGTGCCGCTGCCGAGAGCCAAAAGACGATTGACACCTTGGCCGAGCAGAAGGCTGATATGTCGTCGGAATACAAAGCCGCACTCCAGCGCATCGACAGCCTGAAAGCCTACAACGCCCAACTGCGGGAACTGGTCAAGAACCAGGAAGGCGAAAAGACCTCGATGAAACAGGAAATCATTTCGGTCGATGACACCGAAAAAGGCCTGATTCCGCTGATGCAGCAAATGATCGACACGCTCGAGCAGTTTGTTCAGTTGGACGTGCCGTTCCTGAGCGAAGAGCGCAGCAAGCGGGTCGCCAAGCTGCGTACCAACATGCAGCGTGCCGACATCTCGATTTCCGAAAAGTACCGCCAAATACTCGAAGCGTACCAGATTGAAGTCGATTACGGCGTCGCTGTCAGCACTTACGACGGCAAGATTGGCGCCGGTGCCGATGAAAAGACCGTCCGCTTCCTGCAGATGGGCCGTGTCGCGTTTGTCTATCAGACGCTGGATGGCAAAGAAGCTTATGTCTGGGATCAGTCGGCTCGTGACTGGACCAAGCTGGGTGGCGAATTCAACGCCGCTGTAACCGAAGCCATTCGTGTTGCCGCCAAGCAGTCCGCCCCTGACCTCATCAAGCTCCCGATTTTTGCTGCGGAGGCTGCGCAATAATGAAACGCATTCTGACAACTCTTGCTGCAGGCGCCCTGTTGGCCGCCACCAGCGCACACGCAGCCGCCCCGAAAGCGGTAAACCTCGATCAGCTGCTGGAAATGGTCCGCAAGGCCCAATCGGCTGAAAGCGAAATCAACAAGAAGCGCGAAGCCGAGTTCCGCCAGGCCCGTGATCAGCAAGCTGCCCTGCTGAAGCAGGTGCAGAACGAGCTGAACGCACTGGAAGCCGAAGGTGACCGCCTGAAGGGTCAGTTCGACGCCAATGAAAAAGAATTGGCCGTGCTCGAAGAGCAGAAGAACGCCCGCGTCGGTAACCTCGGTGAAATGTTCGGTGTGGTCCGTGAGCGTGCCGGTAACGCCGCTGCCACCATTGGCCGTTCTTACGTAAGCGCCCAGTTCCCGGGTCGTGAGAAGTTCCTCGAAGAAATGGCCCAAAGCAAGGCGTTGCCGAAGCTGGAAGGCCTGAAGCAGCTGTGGCTTGAGCTGGCTCAGGAAATGACCCAGCAAGGCAAGGTCGTGCGTTTCAACACGCCGGTCGTGCTCGGCAACGGTTCAACCGAAGAGCGTGAAGTGATTCGCGTTGGCGCTTTCAACCTGCTGTCGAACGGCGAATACCTGATTTATAGCCCGGAAACCAAGCAGATCACCGAACTGGCTCGCCAGCCGTCTTCGCGCTTCCTTGACACCGTGGCGCCGTTTGCCCAATTGTCGTCAGGTTTTGGCGAGCTGTATGTCGATCCGTCGCGCGGCCCGCTGTTGACCGTCGTTGTGCAGGAGCCGACTTTCAGCGAGCGTCTGGATCAGGGCGGTACCGTGGGTTGGGTCATCATGGCGATTCTGGCAATCGGCACTGTGCTGATCATCTATCGCATCATTGCCCTGACTCTGGTCGGCAACAAGATCATGGCTCAGACCAAATCGGCCACCCCGGGCAATAACCCGCTGGGCCGTATCATGTCGGTCTACCAGGCCAACAAGTCGGCTGATGTCGAGAACCTCGAACTGAAGCTTGATGAAGCCATCATGAAAGAAGTGCCGAAGCTTGAAGCCGGTATTGGCATCATCAAGGTGTTTGCTGCCTTGGCGCCACTGCTCGGTCTGCTCGGTACCGTGACCGGTATGATCGAGGTGTTCCAGAAGATCACCATGTTCGGTGCCGGTGATCCGAAACTTATGGCCGGTGGTATTTCGACCGCGCTGGTCACTACCGTGCAGGGCATCGTGACTGCGATTCCATTCGTGTTCATGCACGCCGTGCTGTCGTCGAAGAGCAAAGGCCTGGTGCAAGTGCTCGAAGAGCAGAGCGTCGGCTTGATTGCTCAGCACGCTGACAAATAAAGGAGCCTCAGCATGTACGCGCTGATGGGGCTGTGGGAATCCGTTCTGCGATTCACTGAAACCGGTGGCCCGGTTATCTGGGTGATTGGTGTGGTCTTGTTCCTGATGTGGAGCATGATCGTGGAACGCTGGGTCTACCTGCAGTTCGTCTATCCGAAAGAAGCGCGCCAGCTGATCGCCCAGTGGCATGCGCGCCAGGACACCACGTCCTGGCACGCGCACCGGATCCGCGATGCCTGGCTCAGCCAGGCATCAGCGAAGCTGAATGCCCGAATGACCTTGATCAAGACCCTCGTTGCCGTCTGCCCGCTGATTGGGTTGCTCGGTACCGTGTACGGCATGATCGGGGTGTTCGAAGCGTTGGCGTCGCAGGGTTCCGGTAACCCGCGTCTGATGGCAGGGGGCATTTTCCGCGCCACCATGCCGACGATGGCGGGCATGGTCGCGGCGATCTCCGGCTTGTTTGTGGTTTCGTATCTGGACGGCATGGCGCGCAACCGCGCGGACCAGCTGGCCGACAGCATGCCACATCACTAAATCAACGCTGAGACAGAAGGCATGGCCAGAAAGCAACGCGCGCATACTGAAGACGCCCAGATCGACATGACTCCGATGCTGGACGTCGTCTTCATCATGCTGATTTTCTTTATTACCACGGCGTCCTTTGTCAAGGAGTCGGGTGTCAGCATACTGCACCCGAAAGCGCCATCCGCCTCGGCGCGGCCGGAAGCCAACATTTTTGTTGGTATCAGTGCCGAAAATGCCATTTGGGTGGACAAGCGTCCGGTTGAAGTGACCGCCGTGCGTGCTGCTGTGGAACGTTTGAAGCAGGAAGTGCCAATCGGTTCGGTGGTCATCCAAGCCGACTTGCGCTCCAAATCTGGTATCGTGATTCAGGTCATGGATCAGGTTCGGGCCGCCGGTATTACTGATGTCTCCATTGCTGCGGCGAGGGAGTAATCCATGAACAGACTGCTTTTAGGTATTTTCGGCGGCGCTGTCATTGCGTTCGTGTTGTTGCTGATGATGTCGGGTTTGGTGACCTTTGGTGAAGCCAAGCTTGATAATTCTCAGCGGGTTGTTGTCGAGTTTGCACAGGCAAGAACCGAATCCGATATCAAAGAAAAGGAACGTCGCGTTCCGCGCAAACCGGAACCACCAAAGACTCCGCCACCGCCAACGGCGGAACGAGTCCAAAGCAATGAAAAGCCGGTTGCAACGATGGTCGATTTGAAAATCGACACGTCACAGCTTGGTGCAGGCGGTGGCCCGGCACTGGGGGGGGTGGTTGGCGGTGCGGTCAATTTGCTGACTGGTACAGGTGGTGGGGTTGTCGGTGACGGTATGGCGATTCCAATCGCAACACTGGCTCCGCGCTATCCGACCGAAGCCGCTCGTGACGGTATTCAAGGCTACGTTTGCTTCAAGTTCACCATTCAGCCGGATGGCTCGATTGGTGATTTGGAAGTGTACGATGCCAAGCCGCGCCGGGTATTTGATCAGGAAGCCCGTCGGGCCATCCAGAAATGGAAGTTCCGTCCGGCCATGGTTGACGGTAAACCGGTTGCTCAACCAGGCGCCAAATACTGCATGGACTTCAAGCTTGACGAAGCCTGATGGCGCTGGAGACAAGGCAAATGTTGTTAAATCTTAAAAAATGTGCCGTCGCCTGCGGGCTTGTGTCGGTGCTGGTTATGTCCAACGTCGCCAGTGCGGCGTTGGAAACGCGTTACACCGGCAACTGCAAGCCGCTGTCGCCCGATACCGCCCCGGCCGATAAGGAAAAGCGCAAGCTTGGCTTGACTGACGAATACGTCTACAAGCAGATGCAAAAGGCGCAGGAACCGCTCGGCCGTGAGGCGTTCGATGAGGCGCTGGAAATTTTGCTGCCGCTGATCGAACGGACTGACGGCAAAGCCTACGAAAATGCTTGGGTCCGTATGCAAATCTCGTTCGTCTATGCGAACAAGAAAGCGTGGAGCAAGGCAATTGAGCAGGCCAAGGCAGCTATCGAACGGCAAGCGCTGCAGGAGGCTCAAGAACTGCAGCTGCGCCAGAACCTGATCTACTTCTACATGTCGGCAGAAAACAATGCCAAGGCATTGGAAGCCGCTCAGGAATACTTCAAGCATGCCGTTGCGCCGAAGCCGGACATGTACGCCTTGTTGGGCAGCCTGTATTTCCAAATGCAGCGCTATCAGGATGCGATTTGCCCGACTTACTTGGCGGTGAGCAAGTCAACTACAGCTAAGAAGCCTTGGCTGCAGTTGTTGGCCTCGGCCCATATGGAGCTCAAGGATCTGGAAGGCACCGGCATCGTGCTGAAGGAAACGCTGGAGCGGTTCCCGGACGACAAGGCCCTGTGGTTGCAGTTGTCATCGATTTACTTGCAGCAAGAGAAAGACGCTGACGCGTTGGCCATTCTGGATTTGGCTTACCTGAAAGGTCATGTCGATCAGGAAGGTCACCTCAAGAACTTGGCCGGTCTGTATGCCAACAACGGTGTACCGTTGAAGGCGGCGCAGGTGCTCGAGAAGGCCATTGCTGCAGGTCAGATTCCGGCAAATGAAAAGAACTGGCGCTCGATTGGCCAGAACTACAGCATCGCCCGTGATTACAACAAAGCTGTTGCTGCATACGGCGAAGCGGCAAAATTTGTCAACGATGGTACCTACTTCCTTTACCAGGGTGAGATTCATGCCCAGGAAGAGCGCTGGAACGAAGCCACTATCGCGTTTTCCAAGGCATTGGAGAAGGGTGGCTTGAAGGATCCGGGTCGGGTGTATTTGAACCTTGGCATTGCGCAGTACAGTCAGGGCAAAGTCCAGCCGGCGCTTGCCAGCTTGGAAAAGGCCACGCAGTACGACAAAGTGCGCAGCAATGCCAGTTCCTGGATTAACTTCATCAATAGCAAGCGCGCAGCAAACCAGTAACCCGGGTGTGACGATACAAAAGTCGGACACGGCGATACAAAAAAAGAAAACCCCGCTTCGGCGGGGTTTTCTTTTGCTGCCATACTTTCAGCAGACGTTCGGGTAGGGCAGGGCTATTGGCATGCGGACGGTTGATGAATGGGTAAGCCATATTTCTCGGGCTGAGTTGCCGGCGTTTGGCCAAACTCTCCAGCAAGTGGCGGCATTGAACGAGTTCATGTTGAGCCACGCCGCCGAGTTGACCCGGGTTATTCTGCGCGACCCGATCATGACGGCAAAAATTCTCAAGGTTGCCAACAGCGTTCATTTCAATCCCTCCCAGAAGCGTATCAATACCATCAGCCGGGCCGTTATCGTGCTTGGCTTCCAGACGTTGCGCTCGATCTGCGTGGCCGCGCTGTTGCTTGAAGAGTTGCTCGGTCGTGATACTGGCCAACGTCTTGGCAAGGAAATAGCCGATGCGTTTCATGCCGCGATGCAGGCGCGTGAGCTGGCCTTGCTGCGCAAAGACCCCAATGTCGAAGAAATTTTCATCGCGGCATTGCTGTCCCGAATCGGCGAAATCAGTTTCTGGGCCTGCAGTGGTGACGTCGGCAGCAAATTGCTGGCAGTGGAGGCCAGTGGTGTAGCCCCGGACGCGGCCGAGGAGCAAGTTCTCGGGTTTCGGCTGCGACTGCTGACTCAGGGACTTGCGCGTGAATGGCGAATTTCCGACACCTTGCTTTCCAGTTTGCGCAGTCGTGACGCCAGCCCGGCGACCCAATGTGTGGCGCACGCTTTTGATATCATCAAATTGATTCCGGCCTTGCGAGATGGCCAAGCGGACGCGGATGCCCTGAAACCGTTGCTGGCTTTCAGCGGATTGGATGCGCCGACTTTGTCCGCCCGTCTGTTGGCGGTCTGCGACAACACCGCAGAATTGTTGGCTGCCTCTGGCGCTACGCGTCTGATTGGCTATGTACGCGCTGAACCGCAAACGACCCGTGTCGCCGAGCCGGAAACTCCTGCCTTCAGCGGTGAGCCGGATCTGCGCCTCCAGTTGGCCATTTTGCGTGAACTCAACACGGTCAGCGCCAGTAAAGTGGATGTCAATTTGGTGCTGCAATTACTGCTGGAGGGCTTGCATCGCGGTGCGGGCTTGCCGCGTGTACTGATTGCGCTGCTGAATCCGTCGCGATCTGAAATGAGCGGAAAATATGTTGTGGAGTGGCCGGTCAGCAATGTGCTGGCACGCTTCAAGTTCTCGCTATCCGAAGTGCCGGTGCTGGCAGCCGCTGTGCAAGGACAAATGCTGTGGCACTGGCGAGACAGTGACCGCCATGCCTTTGGTCTGGTGTTGCGGCAAACCGGCGCTGCCGATTGTCTGCTGGGGCCGCTGACCGTAAACGGCAAGGCCATTGGCGTCGTTTATGCTGATCGTGGCGAACAGCCGGTGTCGGCGGCCGATAACGAAGCGTTTGAGTTGTTTCTCAGTCAGACTGCAATTTGCCTGAAACCAAACAAGTGACCGTTTTTGTTGACGGTTATTGGGCAGTGTGGCGACCTCACATCGCCTAGGGGCGACAGGTTCAGTCCATTCTGGTGAAAACTGCGACCGCATTGCGCCTGCCTGGAGTACTTCAGGAGCCGTTCGATTTTGCTTGCGTCACATCACACCGTACCGCAAAAGAAACAGGCCGCATTGCGGCCTGTTTCTTTTCGAATAGGAAAATCGGCTGTCGCTGTCAGCCGCCCGCCGCGCGCGCCTGATCAACATATACTGTGAGCTTTTGACCGGGCTTCAATACCCGGTCGGCCGGCCAGTTGTTCCAGCGGCCGAGATCCGCCACCTTTACACCGAAGCGCTGCGCAATGCGCGCCAGCGAATCACCGCTACGGACGGTGTAACGGATTTTCTGGTTACTCAGATTCGGATTGCTGCCGGGCTTGTCTTCACTGATGGATTCCGAAACGGTGGCAACACGGCCACCACTGACTTTCAGCGTTTGGCCCGGTTTCAGTGCCGACTTGCTGTGCAGTTCGTTCAGGGCCAGCAAGTCATTCAGCGGCATGCTGTGACGACGACTGATTGACCAGAGCGTGTCACCGGATTGCACGGTGTATTCACTGGCATTGGCGGCAGCGCTGGCGACCCGATTGAGTTCGGCTTTTTGGCGCGGGCTCAGGTTGGCGACAACCGCGCCGGGCACTTCAGTTTTGCTGCCGGCTTTCGGGATCAACAGTTGTTGACCGACCCGGATATTGTTGCCCTTGATTTTGTTGGTGCTGCGCAGCAGCTCGGAGCTGGTGCGAAACTGTTTGGCGATTTTGCCGAGGTTGTCGCCAGATTTGACCGTGTAGGTCGCCCACTTGACCCGCTCCGATTCCGGAGTTGCCTGCAGCGCTGCTTCAAAGCCGGCGGCATTGGCCAGTGGCACCAACAAATGGTGCGGGCCCTTCGGGTCAGTGGCCCAGCGATTGAATTGCGGATTCAGCTGATACAGTTCATCTTCACCGACACCCGACAACTCGGCTGCCAGTGCCAAATCGATTTGGCTGTTGATGTTGACCCGAGCGAAATACGGCTGGTTCGGGATGGGCTGGAAGCGCAGCGCAAATTTGTCCTGCTCACGCAGCAGTTGTACCAACGCCAACATTTTCGGGACATAGGCGCTGGTTTCCTGACGCAGCTTCAGCGACCAGAAATCGGTGGGTTTGCCCGCTCGGCGGTTTTTCTCGACCGCCTTCATGATGTTGCCTTCGCCCGCGTTGTAAGCGGCCAGTGCCAGCAACCAGTCGCCACCAAACATCTTGTGCAACCGGGTCAGATAATTGAGTGCGGATTCAGTCGAGCGGACGACGTCCCGGCGGCCGTCTTGCCACCAGTTTTGCTCAAGGCCATAACCCTTGCCGGTTTTCGGCATGAACTGCCAGATACCGGAGGCGCGGCTGCGCGAATAGGCGTACGGGTGAAAAGCGCTTTCGACAATGGGCAGCAACGCCAGATCGAGTGGCAGGCCACGCGCTTCGATGCTGTCGACGATGTGATACATGTAGCGGCTGGCGCGCTGCGACACCCGGTCCATGTATTCCTGATTGCGTTCGAACCAGGCTCGCTGGGCCAATACCGCGTCGTTTTCGACAGTTTCAAACTCGAGTCCGAGCCGGACGCGCTCCCACAGATCGGTCACTGGCACCGGCTGTTCTTCTGCCGGTGACAGCATCGGGTCAATCGGGTTCAGCTCCGTGGCGAGTTCGGTTGCAACAACGGCCAGTGGCGCCTCGATGGGAGTGCTGGGCAGGGTCGGCGTTGCCGTGTCGACCTTGTCGGTGGCGAGGTGTTGGCAACCCGTCAGCACAAGAATGCTGAGCGGTGCCCAGAGGCCTCGACGCATGTGTCATCTCCCGTCAATTGAACAACCGATCGCGGTGCAATCAGCAATTGGCACTGGCGCACCGCCAACGGGCGGACACAGCCGGGCGTAATGGTAGGAAGGCTGTCACCTACCTGTCAAAGTATTCCGGTTTGGCAAGCCTTTGAATTCGGTCATGAAAAGCGGTCTTTCCAGGCACGCAGGGCGATGAAGCCGGAGCGTGCATCGGTAATCGGTTCGCCGGTTGCGGCGGCAATCGCCCGTTGCAGTGCCGGTTCAGCGCAGCGCAGAAACGGATTGGTGGCGAGTTCTTCAGCCAGGCGGCCGGGAACGGTGGCCTCGCCACGGCCGCGGCGGGCCACTACGTCGGCTTCGCGCGCCTGCAGGCCGGCATGGTCCGGCTCCACCGCCCGGGCGAAACGCAGGTTGCTGGCGGTGTATTCATGCGTGCAATAAATGAGCGTTTCCGGCGGCAACTGTTGCAGCCGGTTCAGCGAGGCAAACAACTGTTCAACCGTTCCGGTAAACACCCGACCGCACCCTGCCAAAAACAGGGTGTCGCCGCAGAACAGTCGGCCATCGCCGTAAAACGCAATGTGTTCGCGAACATGTCCGGGCACGGCCAACACCTCGAACGCCAATTGTAGCGCCGGCAGTTCGAGGGTCTCACCGCCATGCAGTGCCACGTCACACTCGGCCATCCGGTCGATGGCCGGACCGTACACGGTCGCGCCCGTCGCCGCCTTCAGCGCTGGCACGCCGCCAATATGGTCGCGGTGATGGTGTGTCACCAGCATGCTGTCCAGCACCAGCTGGTGCTGCTGGAGAAACGCCAGCACGGGCGCGGCATCGCCGGGGTCAACCACGGTTACCCGCGCCTCACCGGGCCGCCGCAGCAGCCAGAGGTAGTTGTCGTGAAATGCCGGAATTCCGGTAACATGCAGCATCGTGACGACTCGCGTGGCACAGAACGCTGTGCAGTCTGACACAGGCGCAGTCTGACTCAAGTGCAGTCCGACTCAGGTACACAAGCCATGAATGCTGCTGCCACTGGTTCCACTGCAAGCGCCGATTGCCCCTGGCAGCGGCTGCCGGCCGGTGCCGAGTTGAAGCGAGCGCTGGAAACGGAACTCGCCGGTCAGCTGCAGTGTGCATTTGGCTATCACCTGCTGAACCTCGGCCCCTACGCCAGCACGCTGGATCTGAGTGGCTGCCCGGTGCGCCATCACTGGGCGCTGGCAAGTGAGCGGGCAGACAATGGCAGCACGCAGATTTACGCCCAGCCGGAAGCCCTGCCGCTGCAGGCCGACAGCATCGATGTCGCCTTGTTGCCGCTGACGCTGGAGTTCAGCCCGGATCCGCATGCGCTGCTGCGGGAAGTGCAACGGGTGCTGATTGGCGATGGTCACCTGGTTATTGCCGGGTTCAATCCGTGGAGTTTGTGGGGCGCGCGTCGGGCATTGACAGGCCGGCCATTGCCGCGCAAAGCCGAGCCGTGGCAGGCGCGGTTCCTTTCCGCCGGGCGGATCAGCGACTGGTTGAAACTGCTGGGTTTTGAAATAGCCATCACCCGCTATCACCATTATTTGCCACCGCTGCGCAGTGAGCCTTGGCGACGGCGCTGGCGGTTCATGGATTCGGTTGGCCAGCGTGCCTGGCGCAATGCCGGCGCGCTGTATGTGATTGCGGCGCAGAAACGGGTGCTGCCGTTGACGCCAATTCGATTGGCCAGACGGCAGCTGATGGCGATGCCCGTTGCTGGCGTGGTGACACCAGCGCCGCGGCGCGAGCCGGCTATGCGAGCGCAGACCGAGTGAGTCAGTTCACAAACGACAACGGATGCGACAACTTGGATTGTGCATTCGTGTGGCCCTTGCATGAGACGGTCACCAATGATTGACGCAATAGCCCTCACGGTAGTTGTTCTTGCCGGACTTTATTTTATCGGTCTGGCAGTGTTATCGCTGACCAGACCGCCAATGGCTATGCGTTTCCTGTCGGGTTTTGCGGGTTCCGCATCGGCACACTACCTTGAGCTGTTATTGCGCTTGGCTGTTGGTACGGCATTTTTGCTGCGCGCGCCCTATCTACCGCTTCAGAACGCTTTCGCAACGTTGGGTATCGTGCTGATTATCACCACGGTTTGTCTTTTCGCCGTGCCATGGCAATGGCATCATCGCTTTGCCAAATGGGCAGTACCTCATGCACTGGGGCGGCTCAAATATGTTGCAGTGGCATCTTTGATTGCTGGTGGGTTTATTCTGGGCTCTGTAGGCTATGGCATCATTGTGTAGCTTGTTGGTTCAGCATGTAATCAATCACTGCCAACATGCATCAATGCCATGGTCTTGTGCGCACTTACCGAGAAAAGAAAGCAGAAAACTAATGCATGTAGAGATATTTACCGACGGTGCCTGCAAAGGTAACCCGGGCCCCGGTGGGTGGGGCGCCTTGCTCCGCTACGGCAAGCATGAAAAATCCCTGTGTGGCGGTGAACTGCTGACCACCAACAATCGGATGGAAATGCTGGCCGCCATCGAAGCCCTGCGGGCCCTGAAAAAGCACTGCGATGTCAAAGTCACCACCGACTCGGAATACCTGCGCCGCGGTGTCACCGAGTGGATGGCCGGCTGGCAGCGCAATGGCTGGCGCACTTCGGATAAAAAGCCGGTCAAGAATCAGGATCTCTGGCAGGCCCTGGCCGAAGAAATCAAACGTCACCAGATCGAATGGCACTGGGTCCGCGGCCATCAGGGTCACGTTGAAAATGAACACGCCGATCAGCTGGCCAATCGCGGGGTTGAGTTGGTGTTGGCGGCGTCTGGCAATGTCACCGCTACCGAAATCAGCGACATTGCCATTCAGTAAGCGCGTTTGGCGCACTCTTGAGAAATAGTGGAATTGGCATGACCCGACAAATCATTCTCGATACCGAAACCACAGGCCTGGAGCCCGACAGCCACCGGATCATTGAAATCGGCTGCATCGAGATCGTCAACCGGCGACCGACCGGTAACCGCTATCACCAGTATCTGAATCCTGACCGGGAAATCGATGCCGGCGCCATTGCAGTGCATGGCCTGTCGAATGAGTTTCTGGCTGACAAGCCGCGCTTCAATGACATCGTCGATGATCTGCTGAGCTTCATCAAAGGCGGCGAGCTCATCATCCATAACGCGGCCTTCGACGTAGGCTTCCTGAATGCCGAGTTTCGCCGCAGTGGCGAGCAGTACGGACTGATAGCCGATCATTGCACCGTGCTCGACACCCTGATGCTGGCCCGCAAGCTGCACCCGGGCCAGAAGAACAGCCTCGACGCGCTGTGCAAACGCTACGACGTCGACAACTCGCACCGGGACCTGCACGGCGCGCTGCTGGACGCCGAGATTCTGCTTGACGTCTATTTGCGGATGACCGGCGGCCAGGGCTCGCTTGCGCTTGGCGCGCAGGATGGAGCCGGTGGCGCTCAGGCTGGCGTCATTCGCCGACTGGCGCCGAACCGGGCACGGCTGCCGGTGCTGCTGGCCAACGAGCAGGAGCTGGCCGCCCACGAAGCCCGGCTGGCAGCACTCGACAAGGCTTCCGGTGGCAAGACCCTGTGGCGTCAGTGGGCGGGACCGGCAGAATAGACCCGCATCAAGCTGGTGCCGATACGCGGTTTGCAGGCGATGGTGCGCAGCGCTCTACCTGCACTGTCAGTAATTTTGCGCTTGTCTACGTAGAACTACCCGTGAGTCGCATTTGTAGCTATGGCCTAATATCGGCTCGTCGCTCGGAAATCGGCAGGCTGCAGGCAGGGCCGGCTTGGTAGTCCAGCGCAAGTAGTCTCACCCGGCTGGCTCAACCCAGACGGGTCTCATCGACATTGAGTCTCTGAGCGCCATGATCCCTTCTACGGCCACATCGTCGCTGCGCCACCCGTTGGTGATTGTGACGCTGTTTCTGTTGTTTTATGTCGGTCTTGACGGGATTAGCTACTGGCATCCGATTGCGCCGGTGGCAATCACCCCATGGAATCCTCCACCCGGTCTAAGTATCTGCCTGTTGTTGCTGTTCGGATTCCGCTATGCCGGCCTGCTGTTCGTGGCGGCTTTGCTGGCGGAATGGTGGGTCCGCGATTTGCCTGCCCCACTGCCAGTTTTGATACTTGCCAGTGCAATTCTGGCGGGTGGTTATGCCGCAACGGCATGGGCATTGGCCAGGGTACTGCCAGATCGACGGTTGCTGACCAATCAACAAGTGACTGCATTTGTGTCTCTGGTTGCGTTGGCGAGTCTGCTGATTGGATGCTGTTTCGTTGCGGTATTTCACGTTGCCGGTGTTCTGACCAGTGAGCAGATCGGTGACGCAGTGCTGCAGTTCTGGGTCGGTGATGCCATCGGTATTCTGGTGGTGGTGCCACTGATTCTGTCGCATTGGCCGGGGCAAACGGAGCCGATGCGCTGGCAGCGGCAGGATGTGGGCTGGCTACTGCTATTGGTGGTACTGCTCTGGTACATTTTTGCGCTGGAGTCGACCGACGAGTTCCGTTGGTTCTATTTGCTCTTTGTGCCCTTGATTGCGCTGGCTATCCGTCAAGGGTTGCCGGGAGCCACGCTGGCCGTCGCAATTACCCAAATTGCGCTGATTGTGTTGATGCGGCCGCGTGATCCGGACGCTGACACCATTCGAGATCTGCAATTGCTGCTGATGGCGTACGCTATCACGGGTTTGTATCTCGGCGTGGTGATCAGTGAGCGACGCCAGACTCAGCGACAATTGTTGCAACAACAACTCGCGCTGGCGCGCGCCAACCGTATGGCGGCAGTCAGTGAGCTCGCTTCAGCGCTGGCACACGAACTCAATCAGCCACTGTCAGCCATTGCGCTGTATGTGCGTGCCAGCCAACGCTTGCTGGCAGAACCGCGAACAGACAGTAGCCTGAACGATGTACTGAATAAAATAGGCAATGAGGTTCAACGCGCAGGAGCGGTGGTACATCGTTTGCGAGAGTTTTTTCGCAGCGGCGGACTCAGCCTGCAGATGCATTCAGTCAATGCGCTGGTGGGTAGTGTCGTTGACAGCCAGCGGGCACGCAGCCAGAACAGCGGCGTTCGGATAGAGTTCAATCCGGCTTCCGGTGCTGCCATGTTGGTGGCTGACGGCATCCATCTGCAAACCGTCATCGACAACCTTTTGCGCAATGCATTGGAGGCGGCAACCGGACGTAGTGGCGCCCTGGTGAAAGTCAGCGTGCTTGCCGGTAACGATGAATACATTGATATTGTGCTGGAAGATAACGCAGGCGGTGTGCCAGAAGCGCTGCAACCTCATCTGTTTCATACTCTTAATACCAGCAAACCGGAAGGTCTCGGGTTGGGGTTGGCCATCAGCCGGCAACTCGTCGAGGCGCATGGTGGGACTCTGAGTTTTGAGCCAGTGCCAAACGGATCGCGGTTCAGGATTCGACTGCCAACGAATCCAGCCGAAACTGCCACGTAAAATCAGATATTCGCCAATCTTGCGGCGGCCATATCAAAGCGGAGTGTGCGTAGGAATGTCAGTGAAAGCCACGATTTATGTTGTCGATGATGATGCCGGCGTGCGTGATGCGTTGTCGTTACTGTTGACCCTGCACGGCTATTCAGTGCGCAGTTTTGCCAGTGGTCAATTGTTTCTCGACAGCATCGATGCCGAAACGCAAGGCTATGTGATTCTCGACTTGCGGCTGGGCGACGCCGATGGGTTGGCTATTCTCAAACAGTTGCAACAGCAGTTTGTTCAACTGCCTGTGATCATGCTGACTGCATATGGTGATGTTGCTACCGCTCGTAATGCCCTGCGTGGCGGTGCGGCCGATTTTCTGGAAAAGCCGGTCGACGAGGAGCAACTGATGAATAGCTTGAAGGAGCTGGAGCAGCGCCACCAGAACAAACATCAGCAGCGGCAACGTCAGGATGGTATGCAACAGACCTTGAGTAAGTTGACGCCACGTGAGCGCGATATTCTGGATCACCTGCTCGCTGGTGGAACCGCCCGTGAAATCGCTGCAACGCTTGGCATCAGCGCCCGCACGGTGGAGGCCCACCGGGCGCACATCATGGAAAAGTTTGGCGTGTCTCGCATCCCTGATTTATTGCGCTTGCTTTTGCAGCCGGGCAGGCGTGAGTGAAGGCACAGGACGGGGGGGCTGCCAACTGCAAACCGAGGTAAATATTCCACTCTTCGCAAATCCCTGCCTACGGCTTTCCGGGATGATGTCACCGCAAACCGCTATCCCCAACTGATTACGCAGTAATGCGTAACTTTACCTAAGAAACCTATCCGATGCCGGAACGGCTCGGTTTTCGTACGATTACGGTCATGCGAGCCTGCGGCCCTGCAGGCATCTGATGTGTCCGTTAGGCCGACCCCCCTCGCTCGCATTTCTCCGAATTCTATAAACAAGGTAGTGAGGTTCACCATGTCCGCGGTCATGGAATCAATGCCGGGCAATGCCCGGCTGTTCGACAGTTTTCTTGGTTCGGCACCGGTTTGGTACAAGCAGACGATTTTGCTGTTCTTGCTCGGCAATATCGCGCTGCTGTGGGTGTTTGGCCCGGTGGTGACCGCGTGGGCGATATTGGCTGAATTCATTTTCACCCTGGCGTTGGCGCTCAAGTGCTTTCCGCTGCAACCAGGTGGTCTGCTGGCTTTGCAGGCCATCCTTTTGGGGTTGACCGACACCGAAGTCGTTTACAAGGAAGTGGAGCACGGCCTGCCAGTGTTGCTGCTGGTGATTTTTATGGTTGCCGGCGTGCATTTTCTGCGCGATTTGCTGTTCCGTGTGATGAATCATTTGCTGATCGGTATCAGGTCGAGGTTGCTGCTGAATTTCAGCACCGTTGCCGTCGTGGCGTTGCTGTCGGCGTTTCTTGATGCATTGACAATTCTGGCCGTGCTGATTGCGGTCGCGACCGGCTTCTATCAAGTCTATCACCGGGTGATATCGCGCCACGGCTTGCAAGATGACTGGGACCTGGATGATGGTGATGTGAAGCCGCAGTTTCAGGCCGATCTTGACCAGTTTCGGGCTCGGCTGCGGGCGCTGCTAATGCATGGCGCCATTGGTACCGCCATTGGTGGCGTTTGCACGCTGATTGGCGAGCCGGAAAATATTGTTATTGGAACCGTAGCGGGTTGGAGTTTTGCCGAATTCTTTGTCCAGGTTGCACCAGCCACCATTCCGACCCTTATTGCAGGACTGTTGACCTGCCTCGTGGTTGAGAGATTTCGACTCTTTGGCTATGGCGTCGAGTTGCCGGACAGCGTGCGGGCCATTCTGGAAGAAGAAGACCGCAAGGCACGAGCGCAGCTGACCCCGCGTGACCGACTGATGTTGACCGCACAAGCGGTTATCGCGGTGATGATGGTATTGGCGCTGGCGCTGCATGTTGCCGAGATCGGTTTGATCGGGTTGGCGGTTATCGTGCTGGTCACGGCAGTGGCGGGAATCACCGAAGAGCACAAGCTGGCGGAGGCGTTCTCGCCGGGTCTGCCGTTTGCTGCGCTGTTGCTGGTGTTTTTTGTTCTGGTGGCGATGATTGAAAGCCAGCATATGTTCAAGCCGGTGATTGATTGGGTGCTCACACTGGAGGGCAATACCCAGGTTTTCATGATCTTTCTGACCAACGGCATGCTGTCGGCGATCAGTGACAACGTCTTTGTCGCGACCATTTATATGGATCAACTGATCGTGCCGTTTGAACAAGGTTTGACCTCGCGCGAGCTGTTCAATGCCCAGTCGGTAGCGGTGGTGATGGGTACTGGAATTCCCAGCATGTCCACGCCAAATGGCCAGGCGGCGTTCTTGTTGCTGCTGACGTCGCAGATTGCACCACTGATCAAGCTTGGTTACGGCCGCATGGTCTGGATGGCGCTGCCGTACTTCGTTGTCACGACAATTGTCGCTGGCGCGACGATGTTCTGGATTTTGTGAGTCACAGTTTTTCGAACAGGCGGTATTGCGGTGAGTGTTTGACGTCCGCGGGGCGGACAGGAGGTTGTCATCATGAAAAAGGCAGTCTTCACCCTGCTGTGTGCAGGTTTGAGCGTGTTGGCTGGTGTGACCGCATGGGCTCCGACCGTGAGTGCCAGTGAATGCCGACCGGAGCCGGGTGCCAACTGTGCCGGTGCCGATCTGTCTTTTGTCGATTGGCGTGGGCGCGATCTCACTGGTATCAATCTGCGTGGTGCCAAGTTGGACCACGCTTTGCTGAATGGCGCGATTTTGCGCGAAGCGACGCTGTCCGGTGCGGTCTTGGATTACATCCGTCTGTCAGCGGCGGATTTGCGTGCGGCCAAGCTTGATGGCACGAGTCTGACCGGAGCGCATTTTGACCGCGCCTTGCTGACCGGTGCCGATTTGCGCAAGGCGCGCGGGACCGGTGTCGATTTTGAGTATGCCGATTTGGAATCCGCCGATCTGACCGATGCAGTGCTCCCGAGAGCGGACTTTCTCGGCGCCGATCTGGAGCGGGCCCGGCTTGACCGCCTGCAGGCGGTCGATGGCCGGTTTGGCACGGCCAACCTGAAGTTGGCAACGTTGGCCGGGGCTCAACTCAAGGGGGCAGGCTTTGCCGGGGCTCTGTTGAAATCTGCTACCTGGGTCGATGGTGTCACCTGCGGCGCCCGCAGCATTGGCCAATGTGACCGCAGTGTTGAACCGACCCCCAGCGATGAACGTACGGCCATGGCTCGCTAGCAACGCTCCTTGGGCGTGGGTTGTGGCATTCCGACTACTATTAGCTCCATATTTGGCCTGGTTCCGACCGGGCCTTTTTGTTTATCCGGCCGCTGATGGACCCGGGACTGGCCGGCTTGTCAAGAGACCTGGTGCGACTTGAGCGGATTACCCTGCATGGTATAGTTGCGCGGTTTTTCTCCGTAGAACTACGCATAAAAGGGGGCGTAATGGAAGCCGGTAGCGCAATTGATACCGCGAAACACGTGCTTGGCTCGGCCGGCATCATTCTCGCAATTGGCAGCATCAGTGGTGCATTTGCCAACAAAATCAAGATTCCCGACATCGTGTTGTACCTGATCATTGGCATGCTGATCGGTCCGGCTGCGTTGGGTCTAATCAACATTTCCGCCGACTCTGCGCTGAACCAGATCATCTTGCTGTTCGGCTCGGCATATATCCTGTTTGACGGCGGTGCAACGGTTCGACTCAAGGTCTTGAAAGAGGTCTGGATCACGCTGGTGGTCATTGCGACCGTAGGCGTTCTGATTACAGCCGCTATTGTTGGTATTACCTCATATTACGTGCTGGGCATTCCGATGATTGCGGCCATGTTGCTTGGTTGCACAATCGCTTCGACTGATCCTGCCACGCTGGTTCCAGTATTTAAGCAGGTTCCGGTGAAGGACAGGGTTGCTCAGACCGTGATGAGTGAGTCTGCGTTCAACGATGCCATGGGGGCCATTGCTGTGTTTGCAGTGCTGGCCGTGGCGATGGGGGGCGGTGAATTTTCGATTGGCAAGAGTCTCGGTGGACTCGCCTATGAAGCCATCATCGGAACGATTATCGGTGCGGTTCTTGGCTATCTGGCACTGGTGCTAATCGCCCATACAAAATTTGGCTTCCTTCGTGAGCACCTGCCTTTGGTGACGCTGATGTCGGTCATTGCCGGCTATCTCGGTGCGTCGGGCATTCACGCTTCGGGTTACATGGCCGTGTTTATCTTCGGCTTGATGATCGGCAACCGCGAAGTGTTCGGCTTCAAACTGGAGCATCACGAGGAAGAAGGTCTGGAAGACTTCATCGGCACGACAGCACTTATCATGCGCATGTTCATCTTCATTCTGCTTGGCTCGCAGGTGGATTTCGCGCTGTTGAATCAGTACGTGGTGGGCGGCTCGATTGTCGTGGCGGTGTTCATGCTGGTGGCGCGTCCGGTGACGGTGTTTGCTTGTGCCGGTATCGACCGCCGTGCCAAGTGGAGCTTCAAGGAGTTGCTGTTCATGTGCTGGACCCGTGAAACCGGTGTGATCCCGGCGGCGCTCGCAGGGTTGTTGGTGGGCATGAAGGCCCCATACGCGGAACTGATCGCGGCGGTTACCTTCCTGGCCATTTTGTTCACCATTTTGATTCAGGCCACTACGACGCCGTGGCTGGCGGGCAAGCTGGGCTTGTTGGCCTCGCAGCAGAAGTCGTAATGACGGTCGCTGACCTGAACAAACGCTTCATTCGGTAAAACAAAAAGCGGCCAACTGGCCGCTTTTTGTTTGTCTGGCATTTGTCTGGCAGCACATCGATTACCAGACCAGATAGCGCATCAAGGCGAAATAGGCCACTGTTGTCATCACCACAAAATACGGAAATGCCATCCAAACCATTCGGCCATAGGAGAGCCTGAGTACCGGTGCCAACGCCGATGTCAGCAGGAACAGGAATGCCGCCTGACCGTTTGGCGTTGCCACGCTCGGTATGTTGGTACCGGTGTTGATGGCAATGGCGAGGGCATGGAACTGCGGTTCGCTGATAAGGCCGCTGTCGAAGGCCCGGCGGGCTTCATCGATATAAATGGTGGCCACGAACACATTGTCACTGATGGCCGAGAGCAAGCCGTTGGCGAGGAAATACATCGAGATTTGCTCGCCGCCCTGCATGCTGTTCAGCCACTGCGACACAGGCGCAAACAGGTGCTGTGACTCAATGATGCCGACCACGGCAAAGAACACGACCAACAGCGCCGAGAACGGCAATGCCTCAGTAAAGGCCTCACCAATATGGTGTTCCTCGGTGATCCCCATTAACGCGGTGGTCAGCACAATCACCGACAGGCCGATGATGCCGACCGGCGCCAGATGGGTGGCGAGCAGCACAATCAGCCAGAGCCCGGCAAAGGCCTGAATCCACAAGTTCAGGCGCTGGCTATTGGTCATCTCGCGGCTGACTTGCGCGGCTCGCGCCTCCAGCACGGTGCGAACCCGGTCTGGCAATTTGGCGCCGTAGCCGAACCAGCCGGTCCATTCGAGTATTACGCAAAGCAGCAATCCGGCCAGCAACACCGGCAAGGTTACCGGCGCCATGCGCAGAAAGAATTCGGTGAACTGCCATCCGGCGCGCGCGGCGATAAGCAGGTTCTGTGGCTCGCCAACCATGGTGCAGACACCGCCCAGTGCGGTGCCGACAGCGGCGTGCATCAGCAGATTGCGCAGAAAGGCACGGAACTGGTCCAGATCGGCCTGGTGCTCGGCGGCTACCTCGTCGTCATGCAGGTCAAATTCCGAGGCCTCCAGCTTATTGCTGGCATAGCGGTGAAAAATGGCGTGAAAGCCAAAGCCGACGCTGATGACCACGGCGATCACGGTCAGCGCATCCAGAAATGCCGACAGAACCGCCGAGGTCAGGCAAAACAGCAGCGACAGCTGCCATTTGCTTTTGACTCCGAGCAACATCTTGGTGAAGGTCACCATCAGCAGCTCTTTCATGAAGTAGATGCCGGCGACCATGAACATCAGCAGCAAAAAGATATCGAGGTTTTTCTCGATTTCATGTTGCAGCAGTTCCGGGGTGACCAGACCGAGCAGCATGGCTTCAAGCGCAATCAGGCCGCCCGACTGCAGCGGATAGCATTTCAGCGCCATGGCCAGCGTGAAGATGAACTGACCGACGATAAGCCAGCCGGAGACAAAAGGGCCAACGGTGTAGAGCAGCAGTGGATTCAGCAGCAGAAAGCTCAGAATGCTGACTTTGTACCAGCCGGGCGCCGGACCGAGGAAACGCGCGAGCACAAGTGCTGCGCCAGTCAAGTGGCTTGTCGCCAGTGCAGATGAGGTCATGGTGGGAATTCCCCAAGCAATTGGTAGTTATCGGAAGCGAGATTTCGTGTGGGGCTTCTCAGGACGGCCCGAGCCGCTCTGAGTGTAGATTATGTAAACGCAGGGAAGCGTCGTTGGGGCGGTTCAAAAGGAGGTAGACGGAATTGGTCCCGATAGCGGCAACCGAGGCGATTGGGATGGGCGAACGTGTCGCGGAAGCTGGCGACCAGCGCGAACAGTTTCGCCGGTGCGGCGGTGCGGACAGCCGGGAACCGAAGAACCCTGTCACTGCGAATGTTACGCGGGCAGTGTGTCAGAATCATGATGTGGACCATTGTTGACAATGGCCGGCGACAATTTCTGGCAGGGATTTACCGCCACTGACCAGTTGCCTGATGTCGCGCGCGCCGTTGTGCTTCAGTGCAGTTTGTGTGATCAGTCGATCAAGATGGGCGGTAGTTCCGAGCTGCGCTGCGGCTGGCCCTAATAGTGCAAGCGTGCGTAGCAGATCGGTCTGCAAATCGGTTTTTTCCCTGGTGAACGGATTGATCAGGGTCGCGTCATAGCCGTGCCGGCAGGCTTGGAACAGGTTGTGACGGTGAACGAGTTGCAACGTTTCCGGCATTGGTTGCCAGTGTTGGTCCAACAGGTGTTTGGCCAGCATCTGGGCAAAGGCGGCGAGGTCACAGGCCAGCTGCACCGTCAGAGGTGTGTCGATAATTCGGATCTCGACGGTGCCGAATTCTGGTTTCGGACGGACATCCCAATACAGGTCTTTTATGCTGCCGGCGACACCGAGCGCCTGCAATTCAGCAAAGTATTGATCGAATTCGGCCCAGTTGCGCAGTGGCGGCATGTGGCCAGCCAGCGGAAAAGTCCAGATTGCAGCGAGGCGGGCGCATTGCAGGCCGGTATCGATGCCGAGGTGGTATGGCGAGCTGGCACTCAGCGCGACAAAGTGGGGGATGTAGCGCAGTAGCTGCTGACTCAGATAAACAGCGGCATCGCCGTTAGGGCAACCAATGTGGATATGTTGGCCAAATACTGTAAACCGACGGGCGAGATAACCATAATCCACTGCCACTTGGGCGAAGCGCTCATTGGGGAAAATCTGCCGATCAGCCCAGTGCTGAAAGGGATGGGTGCCGCCGCCGGCAATGCCGATGCCGAGCCGATTGGTGTGTTCGACCAGAATATCCCGCAGCTTGCAGAGGTCGGCGTCCAACGTCTCGACACTGGTGTGGACCCCGCTGTTCAGCTCGATCATTGCCTGAGTGATTTCAGGTTTGAACTGGTCATGCAACGGATGTGTTGCCAAGCTGTCCAGTAGTGCTTGCGCAGTGGGGCTGAGGTCGCCAGTGCCTCGATCAACGAGTTGCAGTTCCAGTTCGACCCCGAGGGTCAGCGGTGCTGAATCAGTGAATGTCAGCATGAGACCCCCTGATGTGTGCGGTGACGGATGACGAGTCCGATTGGTCGTCGGCTGTAGGTAAGACTACCTAGTAGTTGAGTAATTCACTCAGTCAATTATATTTGTACAAATCCTATTTGCGTCAAGCAAAATCGGAACAGGCCAGCATGAGCTCGGTCTGCAACCTGACCCACCACTGGATTTTTCGTGATGCCACAACCTGTGCCGCCTGCTCTCGAACAGCCATCAGACTCGCCGCTCAGGCCCTCAGTTGGGTCGGCCGACCTTGCGGACGTGCTACGCAAGTTCCGGTTGATTTACGGCAACGTCCGGCTGCATTTTCGGACCATCGAAGAGGCCTGTGGGCTGGCCGGGGCACAGCTCTGGGCACTTGGGCTGATCCGAGCACGGCCGGGAATTCGGGTGTCCGAACTGGCGCAGACCATGAGTGTGCACCAGACCACCACCAGCAATTTGGTGGCCGGCTTGGTGCGAAAGGGGCTGTTGCGACGGGAGCGAACGGACGCGGATCATCGAGTTGTGCGCTTGTTCATCACTGAAGCAGCTGCGGCGGTGTTGCTACGGGCACCGGGACCGGTCGAAGGATTACTTCTGCAAGCCTTGCGGCACATGAAGAGTGACGATCTGCAGACGCTGAATGCTGTGCTGCAGCAAGTGATCACCCACATGCAAACGACGCATCCTGATGCGGCGAATGTGCCCTTGTCCGACTTGTAGCGCTGCAGTTTCCTTGCTTGCCGCGCGCGCCTTTGTTACTAATAGCGCCGGTCCAACCAGCTTGTCCCGAAGCTGGTACTGGCGGTCTGACCTGTCCGCCCGATAATGAGAACGATCAACCATGAATAAACCTGCGCGCGCCCAGAGTCCGGCGGCCTTTGCTGAGCAATATATTGTCGAGTCGATTTGGCAGGGCAAGTTTGCCCCCGGCACCATCCTGCCGGCCGAGCGTGAATTGTCGGAACTGATCGGGGTGACCCGCACAACCCTGCGGGAAGTGCTGCAACGGCTAGCCCGTGACGGCTGGTTGACCATTCAGCACGGCAAACCAACCCAGGTTAACGATATCTGGCACACCGCCGGGCTGAACATCCTCGATACCCTGACCCGGCTTGATGATGAGAATTCCTTGCAGCTGGTCGATCAGCTGCTTGATGCCCGCACCAGTTTGAGCAGTGTTTACATTCGCGCTGCTGCCAAGCGGAATCGCGAGGCCGTCTTGGCATTGCTGGCCGAGGGCGAGCAAGTCAATGACGATGCCGAAGGCATTACCCAGTTTGATTGGCGGATGCACCACACGATGTCGCGGTTGTCGATGAACCCGGTATACACCCTGGTGTTGAACGGGTTCCGCAGCATTTACTATCGCGTCGGCCGGTTTCATTTCCAGCGGCCCGAGGCGCGCGAACAGGCGAGGGCCTATTATCGGGCGCTTGCAGAAGTCATTCGCCGTGACGATCTGAACGGCTTGAATTCGGCCATTTGGCAACATGGCCGTGAGAGCGGTCGCCTGTGGCAGGAAGCGCGCGCCAAATTGACTTCGCTACATGAATTGCCGGTTGCGGCAATCTGAGTCGTGCTGCAGCAAGAAAAAGGCGCCGAGAAGGGCGCCTTTTTTCTTTGCTGGACTAACACTACCGAAAATAAATCACCCACTGTAATGCGATCAGGCTGAGGCCCGCTCCTTGTGGTTCCGATCACTTATCGAACATAACGTCTGGACGTTGCCTTCGCGGTCAATTGTGTCGAGCCGTACATCAAACCCCCACAATCGGTGCAGATGACGCATCACCTCTTCGTAGCCGTCGGCGAGGGGGACATCATTGTGTGGGGTGTGCCGCAGCGTCAGGCCCCGGTTGCCGCGGACATCGACATTCCAGACCTGGATATTCGGCTCGTTCATGGACAGGTTGTATTGGTTCGACAGCGTTTGCCGAATCGCCTTGTACCCGGCATCGTCATGTATGGCGGTGATGGCCAGTTCGGATTGCTGCTCATCATCCAGTACGGCAAACAGACGGAACTGCCGCATCAGTCTGGGCGACAGAAACTGGGCGATGAAGCTTTCGTCCTTATAATTGCGCATTGCGCTGTCCAACGTCTTGCGCCAGTCGCTACCGGCAATGTCCGGGAACCAGCGCCGGTCTTCGTCATCCGGGTGTTCGCAGATACGGCGCAGATCCATGTACATGGCAAAGCCGAGTGCATAAGGATTGATCCCGGAGAAATACGGGCTGTCAAACGGCGGTTGATAAACCACGTTGGTGTGCGAGTGCAAAAACTCCATCATGAAGCCTTCCGTGATGAGGCCCTCGTCATAGAGCCGATTCATGATGGTGTAGTGCCAGAAGGTTGCCCAGCCTTCGTTCATGACCTGTGTTTGCCGCTGCGGGTAAAAGTATTGGCCGATCTTGCGGACGATTCGCACGACCTCACGCTGCCACGGCTCCAGCAGCGGCGCATGTTTTTCAATGAAGTACAGAATGTTTTCCTGAGGCTCGGCCGGAAACCGGCTGGCTTCCCTGTTTTCCGCTTTGTCGCGACTGTGCGGTATGGTGCGCCAGAGATCATTCACCTGGGATTGCAGGAACGCTTCCCGCTCATGCAGTCGGCGCTGTTCTTCACGCAGGCTGAGCGGGTAGGGGCGTTTATAGCGGTCGACGCCGTGATTCATCAATGCATGGCAGGAATCAAGCAGGCCTTCGACGGCGTCGATGCCATAGCGCTCTTCGCAATCAGCGAGATAATTCTTGGCGAATAACAGATAATCGATGATGGCCTCGGCATCGGTCCAGGTCCGGAACAGATAATTGCCTTTGAAAAAGGAATTGTGGCCGTAACTGGCGTGGGCAATCACCAGGCATTGCATCATCATGGAGTTTTCTTCCATCAGATAGGCGATGCAAGGGCTGGAATTGATCACGATTTCATAGGCAAGACCCATATGGCCGCGCTTGTATTGCTGTTCGTTGGCAATAAAGTGCTTGCCGAACGACCAGTGACTGTAGCCCAGCGGCATACCAACACTGGCATAGGCATCCAGCATCTGTTCGGCCGTGATGATCTCAATCTGGTTTGGGTAGGTGTCGAGCCCGAAATCCTTGGCAATGCGGTCGATCTCCCGGTGATAGCTGTCGATCAGCTCAAAGCTCCACTCGGAGTGAGTGGTCAGTGGTTCGCGTTTGCCGCCTGGTATCGGTGTGGTCATGGTGTCAGGCTCGCTGCCGCTTGAACAGTTCACGGAAGATGGGATAGATGTCGGTCGGTTCCTCAATCTGCTGCATGGCAAAGTTTCGAAATTGTGGTTGCAGCTCGGCGTAGTGCTCCCACAGGCTTTGGTGATTGCGTTTGGTGATCTCGATATAGGCGTAGTAGCGGACCTGCGGCAGAATGGCGTTGGCAAGCAGGTCCTGACAAACCGGCGAATCATCACCCCAGTTGTCACCGTCGGATGCCTGCGCGGCGTAGATGTTCCAAAGCTGCGGTGAATACCGGGCGCGAATGGTTTCTTCCATCAATTTCAGGGCGCTGGAAACCACGGTGCCGCCCGTCTCCTGGGAGTAGAAGAATTCTTTCTCGTCGACTTCCTTGGCCTGGGTGTGATGACGAATAAAAACCACCTGAACATTCTTGTAGGTCTTGGTCAAAAACAAGTAGAGCAGCAGAAAGAAGCGCTTGGCCATATCCTTGGTGGCCTGATCCATTGACCCGGATACATCCATCAGGCAGAACATCACCGCCTGAGTGGTCGGTACCGGCTGTTTGACAAAAGCATTGAAACGCAAGTCAAAGGTATCGATAAACGGCACTTTGGCAATGCGCTCTCGCAGTGCCTCGATGCGCGCCCGCAGCGCATGACGTTCCGATTCACTGACTTCGTCCTGCTCAACGACCTCTTCCAATTCCCGTAATTCGCGCCGCGATTGCCCGGACATGGCCATCCTGCGTGCCAGCGCCCCGCGCAGGCTGCGGACAATGTTCAGCGTCGCTGGCACGCCGCTCGTTTTGAAGCCAGCGCGTACCGTGCGGAACTGCTCCGTTTTGCGCAGCTGGGCTATATCCAGATTGGGCAGCTCCAGATCTTCGAACAATAATTCGAGGTATTCATTGCGTGACAGTTCGAAGCGGAATTCGTCTTCCCCTTCGCCCTGGTCGCTGGCGCGACGGCCTTGACCTCGGGCTTCACCATTCAGTGGCCGCTTGACCCGATCCCCACTGACAAATTCTTTGTTGCCGGGGTAGATGCGTTCACGGACTCCGCCCTGACCGCTACGAAAGGTTGGCTCGCGGGTGTCCCGTGACGGGATGGAAACATTCTCGCCATTGTCCAGATCAGTGACGCTACGCTTGTTCAGCTGATCTGAGACAGCCTTCTTGATCTGGCCCTTGAAACGCCGGATGAAGCGCTGTCGATTGACAGTGCTCTTGCCTTTGCTCCATTGCCGCCGATCAACCAGTCGTGACACGGTGCAGCCCTCTCGGCGCCGACCGCTCACCCCAATGGCGGCGGCCGGCAACCGGCGTCAGTTGGCCTTGCGTACCCGCAAATACCACTCGCAAAGCAGGCGAACCTGCTTCTCGGTATAGCCCTTCTTGACCATCCGTGAGACAAAGTCCTGATGCTTCTTCTGATCTTCCTTCGATGCCTTGGCGTTGAAGGATATGACCGGCAGCAGATCTTCGGTGTTCGAGAACATTTTCTTCTCGATGACGGTCCGCAGCTTCTCATAGCTGGTCCAGTTCGGGTTGCGTCCGCCGTTGTTGGCGCGCGCCCGCAGCACAAAGTTGACCACTTCATTGCGAAAGTCTTTCGGATTGCTGATGCCGGCAGGCTTTTCGATCTTCTCGAGTTCCTCGTTCAGTGAGCCGCGGTCAAAGTTCTCCCCGGTTTCCGGGTCGCGGTACTCCTGATCCTGAATCCAGAAGTCGGCATAGGTGACGTAACGGTCGAACAGATTCTGGCCATATTCGGAATAGGACTCCAGATAGGCGGTCTGGATTTCCTTGCCAATGAATTCGACGTATTTTGGCACCAGATAGGCTTTGATGTGCTCAATGTATTTGTCGTAGGTTTCCTGTGGGAACTGCTCCCGTTCGAGCTGGGTCTCCAGCACATAGAGCAGGTGAACCGGATTGGCGGCCACTTCGCTGTGGTCAAAATTGAACACCCGCGACAGGATCTTGAACGCAAATCGGGTCGACAATCCCGTCATGCCTTCATCGACGCCGGCGTAATCGCGATATTCCTGATATGACTTGGCTTTCGGATCGGTATCCTTGAGCGATTCGCCGTCATAGACCCGCATTTTGGAATAAATGCTGGAGTTTTCCGGGTCCTTCAGTCGCGACAGCACCGAGAACTGCGACATCATTTGCAAGGTGCCGGGTGCGCACGGAGCCGCCGAAAGATCGCTGTTGCTGAGCAATTTTTGATAGATTTTGATTTCATCGGAAACCCGTAGGCAGTATGGCACCTTGACGATGTAGACCCGATCAAGGAAGGCTTCATTGTTCTTGTTGTTGCGGAAAGCCTGCCACTCCGATTCGTTCGAGTGGGCGAGAATGATGCCACTGAAGGGGAGTGCCGACAGCCCTTCGGTGCCGTTGTAATTGCCTTCCTGCGTGGCGGTCAGCAACGGGTGCAAGACCTTGATGGGAGCCTTGAACATTTCGACGAATTCCATCAGGCCCTGGTTGGCCCGGCAGAGCGCGCCGGAATAGCTGTAGGCATCCGGGTCATTCTGGGCGTAGCGCTCCAGCATGCGGATATCCACTTTACCGACCAATGCCGAAATATCCTGGTTGTTTTCATCACCCGGTTCAGTCTTGGCAATGGCAATTTGGTCCAGTACCGATGGCTTCAACTTGATGACGCGGAATTTGCTAATGTCGCCGCCATATTCATGCAGGCGCTTGACCGCCCACGGTGACATGATGGTGTTGAGATAGCGTTTCGGAATACCGAATTCGTCTTCAAGAATTCGTCCGTCTTCGCTGGCATCGAACAAGCCCAGCGGTGATTCGAAGACTGGCGAGCCTTTCAGGGCATAGATAGGGCAGCGCTCCATCAGCTTTTTGAGTTTCTCTGCCAACGAGGATTTGCCACCACCGACCGGACCAAGCAGGTAGAGAATCTGTTTCTTCTCTTCGAGCCCCTGTGCGGCATGCTTGAAGTAAGAAACGATTTGTTCAACCGTGTCTTCCATGCCATAAAAATCACTGAAGGCCGGGTAGCGGGCGATAACGCGGTTGGAAAACAACCGAGACAAGCGGGAGTCGGTCGACGTGTCGATCATTTCCGGTTCGCCAATCGCTTTCAACATGCGCTCGGCAGCATTGGCGTAGGCAAATCGGTCCTGTTTACACAGGTCGAGAAATTCCTGAAGGCTCAACTCGTCTTCTTTCGCTTCCTCGTAACGCGAACGGTAATGCTGGAACAGGCTCATGACGACCTCCACGGTGTCGGCGAATCATTGCGATGCGCGTGTGCCTTGGTACTAGTGTAGTTCGTGGTCTGAATCGTGGTGCAGTTCGTGCTGTCACTGACGACCGGCCGACTCCGGAAAGGTTCATTGAGCGATCGCACCAACCGTTTGTACGGTCATGGCGGGCACGATGACCGGTGATGGTGCAATGCAGCAAAAAAACAGCCGAAATACTGTGTCCCGCTAACTGGTCAGTGGTCTTGTGAGTGGACCGATGAGCGGTTAGGATTGGCCCAGCCCAAAAACGCATGCTGGCCAGATCAGTTGGGTGCGGGCATGCCGCGTGGATGCGACAACGACAATAGTGGAACAGCCTTACTGGGAGAATTCCATGAAGAAACACTTGCTTGGACTGGCTTTGGCCAGCACGTTCGGATTAGTTGGTTGCGGTGGTGGCGATGGCCCGGCCGAGCCGAAGATTCCGGACGGTACTGGCGGCCAAGGCGGTACTGCACTGACCATCGTGGAGTTCGAGACGACCGATTCGAATGGCGACGGCTACCTGATCCCGCTGCCTAACGACTTGCTGTTCCTTGGTACAACCGATCTGACCCTGAACATCTCTGGCGTTGTCGATGCCGATATCGGCGGCGCCAATGGCACCAAGAGCATTCAAGCCCAGCTGAACAAGTTGGATGGCTGGTCGGCCACCGCACCGTTTGTGGTCAAGACCCGCAACAACGATGGCGCCAGCCTGAACGCAACCACCCTCGCAGCCGGCGTTCGCATTTTCAAGGTGACGCTGCTGCGCCCGGGCGCGGTCAACCCGAATGCGCCGGTTTCGGCGACTAACCCGAAAGTGCCAACTGGCCCGGTTACCGGCATTGAGGCCGAACTGGTTCAGGGCACCGATTACAGCGTGTCGCTGGCTGCCGATGACGCCAGCGGTCGCACCTTGCGCATTTCGCCGCTGAAGCCGTTGAGCCCGCAGTCCAGCTACATGGTCGTGCTGACCAATGCCATCAAGGACAGCAATGGCAACGGCATTGCGCCGGATTCGACCTACGCGGTCGCCGCCCAGACCACACCACTGCCGGACGGTCACGCGGCCAAGCAATTGCAGCAGCTGACCGATACCCACCTGCAGGCGGCCGCCGGTGCCGGTATTGCCCGCGACACCGTCGCTGCTTCGTACGTTTTCACGGTGCAGTCGGTCAATGAAACCCTGAATGCCGTTTATGGCTTCATTAATAACGCCATCCCGGGCGTGACCAATCCGATCCCGCCGACCGTCACCATGACTGGCGCGACCACGATTCCGGGCTCCTCGTTTGGCTTGCCGGCCAACTTGGCGACGTTTTATCAAGGCCGCCTGACTTTGCCGTTCTTCCTGAAAGCCAGCACCAATGCCGATACCAACAGCTCGGTCGGCACCGCTGGTGGCTTGGTCAGCAATGCGACCTCGAACGACCCCACTGTCATCCGGACCAACTGGAATGCTCCGGCCACGGTTGACCTTGGCGGTGGCCCGATGCCGAATCCGCTCGGCACCAACCTGACTTATGCCAACCCGTTGCCGGCGCCGACCGGTGCCGAGACGATTCCATTGCTGGTTTCCTATCCGGGCCCGGGTTGCACCAAGCCGGCCAGTGGTTTCCCGGTAGTGATCTTCCAGCACGGCATTACTGGCAATCGGACCAACATGATCCCGTTGGCCGCGACGCTGGCCGCGCCGGGCGTCTGCCATGTCACCGTCGCCATCGACCAGCCGATGCATGGCTTGCTGGCTGCTTCGGAATACACCGACCCGACCTCACAAGGTTTGGCCAATGCGTTCTTTGCCGGCCATTCGACAGCCGATGCCAACGGCGGCCTGCGTGAGCGCCTGATGGGCCTCGACTTGATGAACAACACCACCGGTGCGCTGGGCGTGCCGGACGGGAAGGTCGATACCTCGGGTTCCTGGTTCATCAACCTGCAGTACCTGCTGGTCACCCGCGACAA
Organism: Permianibacter sp.; assembly: GCA_041914645.1. Classification (GTDB taxonomy): domain Bacteria; phylum Pseudomonadota; class Gammaproteobacteria; order Enterobacterales; family Permianibacteraceae; genus Permianibacter. The sequence continues at coordinate 284,993 of JAYSCY010000005.1, read as the reverse complement.
CCTGCGTGAAGCCGCTGCCGATTTGCTGAGCCTGTCACGGGCCCTGAAAAACCCGGCGCTGGACCTCGATGGTGTTGCCAACGGTGCCGACATTGATCCGGCCAAGATGTCCTTTGCCGGTCAGTCACTCGGCTCGATTGTCGGTATTACCTTTGCCGGCACTGATGCCAGCATCAAGACTGCCATGCTGTCGGTTCCGGGCGGTGCGGTGGCCAAATTGCTTGACGGTTCGATGGCGTTCGGCCCGCGCATCCGTGCCGGTTTGGCGGGCAACGGCATCGTCGCCGGTACGGCCGCCTACGAGCAGTTCTTGTGGTCGGCGCAGACCATGGTTGATGCCGGTGACCCGATCAACACCGGTGCTCGTCTGATAGCGCGGAATATCCCGGTACTGCTGCATGAAGTGGTCGGTACGCCGGGTGTGGCACCAAGCGATCTGGTGGTGCCGAACGCTGTCATTGCCGGCACCTATACCAACCCGATCACGCAGTCGGCCTACTCCGTCTATGCCAGCGGACCGCTGGCGGGTACCGAGCCGCTGATCCGGACGTTTGGTCTGACCCAAATCAGTGCCGATACCCTCCAGACCACGGACGCGAAACTGAAAGTTGCGGTCAAGTTCACCCGTGGCGAGCATTCGTCGCTGTTGACCTGCAATACCACGACCCCGCCATTGCTTGACCCGTCGTGCGCGGTCCGGACGGAAATGCAGCAACAGGCTGCCACCTTCATTGCCAGCATGGGTATGTCCGTGCCAGCAACCGAAGGCAGCGGTGCAGTCCAACCGGCCCCGTAAGTAGTATTTGCGGTTCCCGCCAAACCCCGGCTTGCCGGGGTTTGGCGTTTTTGGACCTTCCGTCCACACCGGCAGACCGTCACTTTCTTGCTATGATCGCCGCCCCGTCAGCGGACGGGTCAGTGGAGTCCCTTGCCTTGATGCAGTTTCTGTTCGATTACGGCCTGTTCCTGGCCAAAACCGCCACCATCCTTTTTGCCATCCTGCTGCTCGTGGGCGGCATTATGCGGTCGCGCCAGCACCGGCATCAGCCGGCGCCGGGAGAGATCGAGGTTCGCAACCTCAGTGATGAGTACAAGGATCTGACTGACACCATGTACGCCGAGGTGCTCGACTTCGACGAGTACAAGGCACGCCACAAGGCCGAACAGAAGAAAGAAAAAGAAGAGGCGAAGGCGCGCAAGAAGCTGGCCAAACAGGCCCAGAAGAAACTGGCGGAGCCACCTGCCGCCGAACCTGCGACGGATGGTGATGCGGAAGCTGGCGAAGACGACGAGCCCGCCCGCAAACCGCGTGTCTATGTGCTCAATTTCCTCGGTGACATGGAGGCCTCGTCGGTACATTGTCTGCGCGAGGAAATCACCGCCGTGTTGTCGGTGGCCGACAAAGATGCGGGCGATGAAGTGATTCTGCGGCTAGAGAGCCCCGGTGGTCTGGTTCATAGCTATGGCCATGCAGCGTCGCAATTGCAGCGCATCAATGATGCCGGCTTGCCGCTGACTGCGGTGGTCGATGAAGTGGCCGCCAGTGGCGGCTACATGATGGCTTGCGTTGCCGACAAAATTGTCGCGGCGCCATTTGCCGTAATCGGTTCGATTGGCGTAGTCGCCGAGCTGCCGAACTTCAATCGCTTGCTCAAGCGTTTTGATATCGACTACGAGCAGCACACCGCTGGCCAGTTCAAGCGTACCCTGACCGTGTTCGGCGAGAACACCGATGAAGGCCGACGCAAATTCCAGCAAGAACTGGAAGACACGCATCTGCTGTTCAAGTCGTTCGTGGGCCAGCACCGCGAGAAAGTCGATCTGGACAAAGTGGCGACCGGTGAACATTGGTATGGCACGCAGGCAATCGAGCTCGGGCTCGTTGATGAACTGCAGACTTCGGATGCATTACTGCAGTCGTTGTACGAAGACCACGATGTGTACGAGGTCAACTACGAATTCCGCAAGACACTGGCCGACCGGTTGTCGCTGGCGGCCTTGGTCACTGCCGACAAATTGCTGCTGCGCTGGTGGCAACGCGCTTCACACCGGCACGGGTTCATCCGCTGATTGGGTTGGGTGATTCGGCAGGGGGAAGGCGTGGACATTTCGTTCTGGCAAGAGCGCTGGCAACGCGGTGAGATCGGTTTTCACCTGCCCCGGCCGCATCCGAAACTGGTGTCGCTGTGGCCGGCGCTGGTACCAAATCAGGCCGAAACGGTATTTGTGCCGTTGTGTGGCAAATCGCTGGACTTGAACTGGCTGCTCGGTCGTGGCCATCCAGTCATTGCCGTCGAGGCCAGTGAGCTGGCAGTACAGCAGTTTTTCGCCGAGCAGGCACTGACACCTGAGGTTGATGTCAGCGGTCCGTTCACGGTGTACCGCTTTCAGCAGTTGTCGCTGTATTGCGGTGATTTCTTTGACCTGACCATGACCCAGCTGACGGGCTGCGGGCTGATTTACGACCGGGCAGCACTGATTGCCCTGCCACCGGCGATGCGCAAGCCCTATGTCGCTCACATGCGCTCGCTGTTCCCGCAAGCCAACATGTTGCTGTTGACGCTGGTTTATCCGCAAGCACAAATGTCCGGACCGCCATTTGCCGTCACACCCGAAGAAGTGGCCGGTCATTATCCGGATGCCGAGCGCCAATTGTTGCTGGATCAAGACATCCTGATGCATGAGTCGCGTTTTGCCAGCCGCGGTGTGACCTCGCTGCACGAACAAGCTTGGCATGTGCGCTGGTAAGCGTTTACGCGAGCATCGGCAATCATGACCAAAGCAATCCCGCCTTCGAACGCTCCTGCGTCTTCACCGCTGGCCATCGAGCATGTCATTGCCGGTGCAATTCGTCGCAGTCAGTTGCGATCCGATGGTGGAGCACTGTACTGGCTGGAGCAGCGTCCAGAGGCCAAAGGCCGCGGTGAAATCCGGCGCTGGTCCGTTACCGACGGTGTGCAGGCGCTGACCCCCGACTCGCTCAGTGTCCGTTCTCGTGTGCATGAATATGGCGGCGGTGAATTCGCTGTTCGTCAGGAGCAGCTGGTTTTTACTGCCGACCCCGATCAGCGACTGTGGCTCCGCAGCAGCGATGGCAAAATTCGAGAACTGTTGCCCGCGTCGATGACGACAAATTGCCGGTTTGCCGATTTTGCCTGGCACCCGAATGGGCGCGCACTGTACGCCGTGCGTGAACGGCACGACGGTAAAACCGTCAGCAACGATCTGGTGCGAATCGATCTGTATGGCACCTGCACCGAGATTGCCCAAGGCGCCGACTTTTATGCCGCACCGACGGTATCGGCGGATGGTTTCCAGTTGGCATGGTTACAATGGAACCACCCGCAGATGCCGTGGGATGGCACGGAGCTTTGGCAAGCCCGATTGTCAGCAGATGGCGCACCGACGGACAGGCGTCGGCTTGCTGGTGGACCAGACGAGTCGATCGTTCAGGCCGGCTATACCGCAACCGGCAGGCTGCTGGCGATGACCGACCGCAGTGGTTTCTGGCAGCTTGCCGAACATCATGATGGCGATTGGCGTGTGCTGGCTGCCATTCCCGGTGAATGTGCAGTGGCGCCGTGGTCGCTTGGAAGCCGAACCTGGGTCGAAAACGCCGACGGCGACATCCACGTGATTGCCAGCGTCGATGGCCGGCAGCAGCTGTGGTGCTTGCGACCCGGCAGGCCGCCCGAGCAATGCAGGATTGAATTCGATGGTTTGGCGCCGCAGTTGGCGGTCGACAAGAACCGGGTATTTGTCCTTGCATGCGGCGATCGCACTGGTGAATCGGTGCTGGCGTTCGACAGTCACCATCTTGTCTCGACTCCGCTGACGGTACCGCCCGCCTGGCCCGCCGCTGTCAGCATCACGCCGCCGGTGACGCGACGGTTGCCGTCGCTGGCAGGCGAACTGCCGTTTCACCTTTACCAGCCACCAACGGGCGGGTTGGCGCCACTTCTGGTGCTCTGCCACAGCGGCCCGACCGGACAGGCGCTGCCGCAGTTGCAGGCGGCCATCCAGTTCTGGACCAGCCGTGGCGTTGCGGTGGCTGATGTCAATTATCGAGGTAGCGATGGCTACGGTCGGCGCTGGCGCCAAAGCCTGCTGGGGCAGTGGGGGCAGGCCGATGTCGCAGACTGCCTGGCCGTCATTGATCATTTGCTGGCAACGGGCCAGTTCGACCCGCATCGGATATTCGTGAGGGGCAACAGTGCCGGTGCGCTGACCGTGTTGAGGATGCTGGCAGGGACGACAACGATCCGGGCAGCGGCAGTCCGTTATCCGGTGGTGGATTTGCCCTCGCTGGCAGCCGCCAGCCACAAATTCGAAGCGCGCTACCTGGACCAGCTGGTCGGTGGCAAACAGGCGCTGGCAACAGCCTCACCCTCCCGGTACTTCAACGACATCCGGACGCCGTTGTTGATCCAGCATGGCGATGCTGACCCGGTAGTGCCACTGAGCCAAGCGCAGCTGTTGGCGGCGGCATTGACGAGCAACGGAGTGGACCACGAACTGAAGGTCCATGCCGGCGAGGGGCATGGTTTTCGCCGGGCGGAAACCCTGGCGGCGGCCCTTGAAGCGGAATGGGCGTTTTTCAGCCGCATGAAATGACCGCTAATCGACCGTACTGTGCCGGCGGTCGTCCCAAATTGCCAAACTTGTCGAAGTTCTGGCGAAAAGCCCTTGATCCAACAGAAATTTTCGACCCAACGCGATTGCCAAGGCCAGGCCCTTGGATTAGTCTTTAGCCCATTCGCCTTAATGGCGGCGGTTTGTCTGTACGCGAGCGCATGCCGTGACCAGGAGCAAGAAAATGATCGGATGGCTGAAACATGGGTGGGCGGTGCTGTTGGCTACTGCGCTATTGGCGGGGTGTGGCGGTTCGGGCGGCGATTCCGGTAGCGGAACTACTCCCCCCCCGTCGGGTCCTGTACCCGCGTCGATTGAGTTGATTTCCAGCTTGGTGACATTGCGTTCGAGCGGAGCAGATACCGCCAATCTGACAGCAATCGTCAAGGACGTGAACAACGTGGTGATTGCCGGGGCAACCGTTAACTTTGCTACAACGGTTGGCGGCGGTTCCTTGTCCGTTACCCAACCGGTGACGGATTCGACGGGTTCGGCCAAAGCAACACTGGGCACACCGAATAATCCGGAGAACCGAGCCATTACTGTGACGGCGACTGTTGCTGGGACGACAATTTCTGACACATTGACCATAAACGTCACGGGCAGTCAGTTGACTCTAACCTCACCCGCCGGCATGGCATCGGGTGATACCGCCAATCTCACGTTTGCATTACGTGATGCAGATGGCATCGGCATTTCAGGCCAAGCCATCACGTTAACATCAGCTCGCGGTAACGGCTTTAATCCAATTGTGCCCACTACGGGCGCAACTGGTGGCGCTACGGTTGCTTATACCGCCACGACAGCAGGTACGGAAACGATTACCGCAACAGCGCTGAATGGAACGGTTGTCGCGACAGCAAATTTCACCATTTCATCAGAAACTTTTACCTTGGTGAAGACCGCGCCGGCCGGCGATATTCCGCTCAGTGGCAGCGGTACCATCCAGTTGACATGGTCGAACGCTTCCGGCCCGGTTAGCGACAATGTCACGTTCACGACTACGCGTGGGACTGTGGATGGCGTCGGAAGTGTGACCAAGGCAACCAATGCCAGCGGTATTGCGACCGTAACGGTTGCTGCAACCAACGCCGGCCCTGCTGTCATCACCGCAAGTACTGCAGCCGGTCCGACTGGCCAGCTCTCGATTGAATTTATCGCAACCGCGCCGACCGCCATCAGCGTCGATGCCTCACCGACGTCGATTGGGCCAGGCGGCCAGCAAAGCACCATCAACGCCGTAGTCCGTGATGCCGTCGGCAACTTGGTGAAGAACCAGACGGTGATTTTCTCGCTGTCCGATACCACTGGTGGTTCCATTTTCCCGGCGTCGGCTGTAACAGACAGTAGCGGTCTCGCATCGACAACCTACACATCATCGAACACTGCCAGTGCGCAGAACGGTGTGGTAATCACAGGCACTGTGCAGGGAACTGCATTGTCGGACAGTGCTGCGCTGACCGTTGCGCAAACACCGTTGTTCATCTCAATCGGTACAGGCAATTCCTTGCAGGAGCCGGATAGCTCAAGCTACCTGAAAGAGTTCATTGTATTCATCACCGATTCGAATGGCGTTGCTCGACCGAATCAGACGTTTACTGCTTCAGTCGTACCGCTTCCGAATGATGGTTCGGCCAACCCGGATCCGGGTGTTCCTGATAGTGCGGCGTACATGAAGGGCATTCATGTATGGACCGGTACCGCTTGGGCACAGAGTTACAGTTCCTTCTGCCGTAATGAAGATACGGATCTTGACGGCGTGTTGGATGCAGGAGAGGATTTTAATAGCCAAACGCCTCCCCAATTGACGCCGGGCAATCAAGTTGCAATTGATGCTTCCAGCTCTTTTGTCACCAATGCTTCAGGTCGTGCCACCATCAAGCTCCTGTATGCCCAGCAATATGCTTACTGGATGCAGGTACGTATTCGAATTACTGCAGCGGTTAGCGGGACGGAGTCATTCGCTGATCAAAAGTATGTGTTGGAAGGCATAACATCCGACTTCAATCGCGACAACGTGGCTCCGCCTGGACGAGTGTATCCTGACAACTCGGTAGGCAGCCCGTTTGGCCGTGCGGTATCTTGCGCAAACGCCAACTGATTGTCATGCAAACAAAAAGCCCGCTTTCGCGGGCTTTTTGTTTTTTTTTGGCGAGGCCGGAAATACCGCGAACCGTTCCGTGTAACGCATTCAGGCATTGACTGCTCCAACATGTCCCTCTGGACCGGCATCACTCCTGCGCTACAGCATCGATTGCAGGACCGATTTTGAGCTTCTCGAAAGATGGCAGTCTTGTGTATTTCCGCATCTGCCGAACCAGATTTTGACCAAGACTTCTGCGCATAATTTGCAGCAGCCTCTCAGCGAATCAAGCGCTTCCTAGAAGCTTCTGATTAAGTTTCTGTTTGTCCTGAGCCTGTCGAAGGATAAATAGCGCTTCGCTGATTTCTCGGTCTTTATGGTTAAACAAGCTCGTCCTGAGTTCGTCGAAGGGCTCACCAAGAACGACAGCAGAGACTCAATCAGGGCTTTCCTAGACATAGTTGAGCCTTAGAATTGCCTGAAGCGCCTCAATTGCCTTCCTGCTTTCCTGCAATAGCATTGGGTCAGCCAGTTCGGATGCCGTCAGTCGGTCGCGATAGTGGCTATCAGCCCACTGGCCAAGTTCGCTGAACAGTACGTCATTCATGAACACATTGGCATGAACGGCTTGGTGCTGTGCATCTGTCAGCACGACGCGCTGGCGCAAGCACGCAGGGCCGCCGCCGTTGCGCATGCTTTGCTTTACATCGAAAACATGCACGGTCTTGATAGGGGTATTCTGACCCAGCAGTTCCTGCAGATAGGCCCAGACGCGCGGGTTGGCTTCGCATTCGCCGGGCACAATCAGCGCCATGCCGCCGGTCGGCAGTGATACCAGCTGGCTGTTGAAAAGGTATGAGCGCACGGCATCTTCGACCGGTACTGCCTTGGTGCTGACCTCAATGAAATGCAGCTCATCGTCACCATAGGCCTGACGAATGTCGGCCAGCGCTGCCGTTTTGTCGAGAAAGGCCTGTTCGTGAAAGAACAGCACATTGCGGTTGCCGACCGCGATGACGTCATTGTGGAACACACCCTGATCAATGACAGCAGGATTCTGTTGGACAAACACTACCTTGTCGGCACGCAGCTGGTGCAGACGGGCTACGGCTTCTGATGCTTCGCGGGTCTGCCGGGCCGGGTACTTCTGCGGTGCCGGTTTGCTGGTATCGAATGCGTATTTTCCGTACACAAAAATCTGCACGCCAGGTTCACCGTACTCACGACACAGACGGGTATGGTTAGCGGCGCCTTCGTCACCAAAATGGTCACCAAGCGGCAGCGGGTCATGATGGGCAAAGTGATTTGTGTCAGCGAAAATGGCCCGCAGCAGCTTTGACGTCTGCGGCCCTTCGATGGAACGGTGAAAGCGGTTGGCCAAGTTGGCGGCAGTGAAATGCGCCTTGCCGTCCGCGCTGTCCGCTGACGGACTCATCGTGCAGGCATTGGCGGTCCACATGCTGGAGGCGGAGTTGACGCAGGCGAGCAGCACCGGCGCCTGCTTTGCTGTCTTGCTCAGCACTTCTGCGTCGGTTCCGGTAAAGCCGATACGCCGAAGCGTGTCCAAATCCGGCCGCATCAGCGGCGGTAAAATGGCTTGTGGGATACCGAGCTTGTGCAGCGCGTACATTTTTTCCAAGCCTTGCTTCACAGCTTCGCGCGGGTTCGATATGGCGGAGCTGTTGCCCATGCTGGCAACGTTGCCATACGACAGCCCGGCATAGTTATGGGTGGGGCCGACCAGGCCGTCAAAATTGATTTCGTAGGCTTTCGTCATCTTGGTTTCGCCTTGTGCTGCAGTGTTTGCTTTCGTGGGTGGGGTCTTGGCGGCTATAACTTTTCTGATTGAAAAGTCTCGCTGCCAAAGCCGCACCCGAAGTGATAGTGAAGATGCTTAAAGTTTCATGCCCGGCGATAGCTGCGCCGGCAGGGTGCAGGCTTCGCTTTCCATCGAGGCAACCGGGTAACTGCAATAGTCGGCCGCGTAATAGGCACTGGCGCGGTGATTGCCGCTGGCGCCGATGCCGCCAAACGGAGCCGCCGAGCTGGCGCCGGTCAGTTGCTTGTTCCAGTTGACGATACCGGCACGGATGTCGCGATAGAACAGCTCGTACTCCGTTCTGTCGTCACTGAGTAGACCGGCGGCGAGGCCGAAACGGGTGTCGTTGGCGAGCGCAATGGCCTGTTCAAAACTGTTGTAGCGATAGACCGACAGCAGCGGACCAAAATACTCTTCGTCGGCGATCTCGCGGGCCTCGGTCAAATCAACAATGCCCGGAGAGAGCAGCGCGGTATTGTCTTGCAGGCGATGCATCTTCAGCAGCGGATAACCACCCTTCGCGATGAGTTCATCTTGAACCTTCAGCAACTTGTTGGCTGCAGGTACGCTGATCACAGAGCCCATGAACGGGGCGGGTTCGGCATTGTAGGCGCCGACCTGCAGTTGCCGGGCGGCGTCCACCAGCGCCGACAGGAATTTGTAGCCGTCATCGTTGTTTGGCACCAGCAGCCGGCGGGCGCAGGTGCAGCGCTGTCCGGCAGTGATGAATGCCGATTGCAGGGTGTGAAATACGGCGGCTTTCCGATCCGTGACGTTGCCAATGATCAGCGCGTTGTTACCGCCCATTTCGAGCGCCAGGATTTTATGTGGCTGACCAGCGAGCTGGGCATGCAGCGCGTAACCAGTTCCTGCTGAACCGGTAAAGAACAGGCCGTCGATACCGGCATGCTGCGCTAGTGCCACACCAGTGTCGCGGGCGCCTTGCAGCAGATTCAGCACGCCAGCCGGCAGGCCGGCCGCCTGCCAGAGCTCAATGGTTTTGGCGGCGACACCAGGGGTCATTTCACTGGGCTTGAACAGCACGGTATTGCCGGCCAGCAGTGCTGGCACAATATGGCCGTTAGGCAGGTGACCGGGGAAATTGTAGGGACCAAATACGGCGACAACGCCGTGCGGTTTGTGCCGGGTAGCATTGGTGGTGTCGCCGGTTGTGCTTTCTTTTACGCCGGTGCGCTCATGATAAGCGCGGATCGAAATGTCGATCTTGCCGACCATGGCGGCCACTTCCGTCTTGGCTTCCCACAACGGTTTGCCGGTTTCCTGACCAATCAAGTCTGCCAGTACATCGGTATGGGCTTTCAGTTGGGCTTCAAACGCCTTCAATACCGCGATGCGTTCATCGAGTGAGCGGGTACGCCAATGTGAAAAGGCTTCGCGTGCAGCCGTGATGGCGGTGTCGACATCGTTGCTACTGGCAGCGTTGCCTTCCCAAACCGTTTGCTGGGAAACCGGGTTGGTCGAGTGGAAGCGCTCGCCGTGACCGGCTCGCCATGTGCCGTTGATAAAGAGTTCGGTGGATAGGCTCATTATTTTTCCTCAGCTGGTGGCGCGCGCTGCGTCAACCACTCCAGGCCCCGCCCAGCCACATGACAGAGCATTTGGCGTTGCGGGGAACCGCACGGTGCACTGGCACTGTGCTTGTGACCTTCCTCGCCCATGACTGGGAGGGGGATCAGATCGCAAGTTCCACAACAGCGCGGAACCTGTTGAATCAATACAGCTTGCAGGCCCGCACCGGTTCGCCGGTTTGCAGTTCCAGTGCGTCAACTACCTTCGCCGGCAGCAACAGATTGCCGGCATCATCGAAAGCAAGCTCGGTCAGGCAGGCGCGATAACCTTCACGTTTGGTATTGCTGACCAGATAGGTTTCCGGCTGCGTCGTGGTGCCGGCAGGCGCAATGGTCCAGTCAAACCGGTTGCTCTTCCGAACCGTGCGGATCGACCGGACATCGGCTTCGATGCTGGGGCCAGCATCGAAAATGTCGACATGACCGGTGTAGCGAAAGCCTTCGGCGATCAGCATGTCGTAGGCCGGCTGGGTATCCGGATGAACTTTGCCAATCACCGACCGTGCTTCTTCCGGCAACATGCAGAGATAAATCGGGTAGTGCGGCATCAATTCGGCGATGAATTGGTTGCCGTAGGTGCAGAGCGCATCGGCTTCCGGAAACTCCATCGAGAAAAACTTCTTGCCAAGGGCATCCCAGAATGGGGAATAGCCCTTGTCGTCGGAGACGCCGCGCATTTCGGCGATGATCCGCTCGTCAAAACGCTGACCAAATTCAGCCAGAAACAGGAAGCGTGACCGCGACAGCAGTTTGCCGTTGCCACCGCCGCGGTATTCGGCGTCAAGGAACAACGTGCAGATCTCGGTGCAGCCGGTAAAGTCGTTGCCGAGATAGAGCGTCTGCACCTGATTGTGGACCTTCAAGGCTGGGCTGGCATGCACCACCTTGCCAAGCGTATAGGTATAGAACGGTTGGTTGAGGCCAACGGCCGCGGCCAAGGCGCTGGTGCCACAAATGGCGCCGGTCTCGGTGTCTTCCAACACGAACAGGTAATACTCATCGCCGGGCTTTTCTATCGGCGCGGCAAATGAGTGTTCGGACAAGGCAATCCGTTCCTTCATCGATTGCTTGTCTTTCGGCAGCGTGGTGAGGCCAATGCCGCTGCGCAGCGCCAGCGCGTGCAGCTTGTCCAAATCGGCGGCGCGAACCGGGCGTATCCGCATCATGTTGTTATGCTCGGTGTGTTTTGGTTCAGATGGCTTTCGGTACGAAATGGCGAGAAATCGATTTCGCCAGCGGCGAGTCGAAGCAGCAACTGGGCCGAAAGTTTGGCGCGCTCGGTCAGGCTGTCGAGCAGAACAAACTCGTCGCTGCTGTGGATGTTGCCGCCACGAACGCCAAGGTTGTCGACGTTGGCAAGGCCGGCGGCGGCGAGATTATTGCCGTCGCAGCAGCCACCGGTTGCTTGCCAGCGGACATCGAGATTGATGGCGCTGCCGCATTCACGCAGCAGACCCAACAGACTTTCCAGCGCTGGCGTCATTGGCTTCGGCGGGCGGTGGAAACTGCCGAGTACGGTGGTGCGGTAGCCCTCGCGCTGATCCACGGCGCTACAGGCGGCTTGCACGGCTTGTTCAAAAACGCGCTGCTGGTTGATGGTTGAAACGCGCACATTCACTTTCAGCAGGCAGTGTTCCGGCACCACGTTGACCGAGCCGCCACCGTCGATGAATCCAACATTGATGGTCATGTCGCCATGGTGGCCATTGAGCGCATCCAGTTCCGCGGCAATGTGCGCGGCTGCGACGATGGCATTGCGCCCGAGCTGGTGCTCCCGGCCGGCATGTGCCGCCTTGCCGCGAACATGGATCGCGAAGGTACCGGTACCCTTGCGGGTCGAAACCAGTTCCCCGGTCGGCAGTGACGGCTCGTAACAAAGGCCGATGTGATGGCGCTTGGGCGCTTCCGCCAACAAGCTTGCCGAACCGAGTGAGCCGATCTCTTCATCGGGGTTCAGGATCACTTCCCAGCCCAGGTTCACCCGCTCCGGGCTTTGCTCAAGCGCCTGCAGCGCGGTCAGCATGACCAGCAGCCCGCCTTTCAAGTCGGCAGCGCCCGGGGCATTCAAGGTGTTCTCGTCGAAGAAGCGGTGGTGCTGGAACGGATGATCGGCCGGAAACACGGTATCGAGATGGCCAACCAGCAATACTTGTCGCTCGGCATCTGGCCGGCAGCGCAGCCGCAGGGCAGGCGCCAGTGGCCGGGCTTCAATCTGGCCGGTCTTGCTGAGCTGGCGGACCGGCGGCAAGGCGACCTTTTCAATGGCAACGCCCAAGGGTGCCAGCAATGGCAGCAGTGCTTCCTGCAGCCGCTCGATTCCGGCGACATTCCAGCTGCCGCTGTTGATGGCGCAGAGTCCGACCAGCGCTTCGCGCAAACGCGGCGCTTGGGCGTCGATCCAGTTCATCTGGTCGTGCCAGCGGTTCATGTGCTCTCCATCAACAGGCGAGAAAAATGGTGGCCCACCACTGCGTGAGGGGCCGAAGTGGGGTGCAGCATAGGGGGCTCCGAAGGCTTTGTGCAAAAACGCCAGCGGCATAAATATGCGGTTGAATTACTGGTCTTTTTGCAAATTTGGCGCGATCATTCGCGGCGTTTTGACGGGGGCCACCGGCCCCTTGGCTGCAGTAAAAAACGCCAGCGGCCCGTCAGCGGCGATGAACAGCTTCGATAAGCGAGCAAAATGATGACTTCGGTAACGCGTGCAACATTTGATCAGGTGATGGTTCCCACTTATGCCCCGGCGGCAATGCTGCCCGTTCGTGGCGCCGGTTCCCGGATCTGGGACAGTGAAGGCCGGGAGTATGTCGATTTCGCCGGCGGTATTGCGGTCAATGCCCTCGGTCATTGCCATCCGGTGATGGTCAAGGCGGTAACCGAGCAAGCCCAGAAAATCTGGCACCTGGCCAATGGCTACACCAATATTCCGGCGCTGGAGCTGGCGCAGAAGCTGATCAGCAACACCTTCGCCGAGCGGGTGTTTTTCGCCAACTCCGGCGGCGAGGCCAACGAAGCGGCGTTCAAGCTGGCGCGCGCTTACGCCAAACAACACGGTGGGGCCAATAAGGTTGAAATCGTTTCGACCTTCAATAGCTTCCACGGTCGCACGCTGTTTACCGTTAGCGTCGGTGGCCAGGAAAAATACACCAAAGGTTTTGAGCCGCTGCCGCCGGGCATCAAGCACGTGCCATATAACGATGCCGATGCGCTCGAAGGCGCCATCAATGAAAATACCTGCGCGGTGGTGTTGGAACCGATGCAGGGCGAGGGCGGTGTCACCCCGGCCGATGCCTCGTATCTGAAAAAGGCCCGCGAGCTGTGCGACAAGTACGGCGCGCTGCTGATATTCGATGAAGTGCAATGTGGCATGGGGCGGACCGGCTATCTGTACAACTACATGGAATACGGTGTGACGCCGGACATTCTGACCAGCGCCAAGGCGCTCGGTGGTGGTTTCCCGATCGCGGCGATGCTGACCACCGAAAAAGTGGCCAAGGCGCTCAGCGTGGGGTCACATGGCTCCACCTACGGCGGTAACCCGATGGCCTGCGCGGTGGCCTCGGCGGTGTTCGACGTTATCAATGATCCGGCGACGCTGGCCGGTGTCCGTCAGCGCCATGATCTGTTCTTCAGCGGCCTGAATGCCATCAAGGACAAGACTGGCGTGTTCACCTTGGTGCGCGGCAAGGGCTTGCTGATCGGCTGCGTGCTGGCGGAGAAATATGCCGGCAAATCGAAGGATTTTGTCACCGCCGCGCTGGCGGAAGGCCTGTTGATTCTGCAGGCGGGTCCGGATGTGATCCGGTTGGCACCGAGCCTGATCATTCCGGAAGCAGACGTGAAGGAAGGTTTGGCGAAGTTCGAGCGAGCCATTGCCAAGGTGATGGCGACCAGCTGAATCATTGTTAGGAAAAAAGGGCGCCCGCAGGCGCCCTTTTTGTTGGTGAGCCGGTCACCTAAATACTTTGGCATTAACGGAACTGCGGTCGAAAATGACCGGTAATAGGGAACTGGGTCAGCATGTCTTCCTCGACGACACCGGCACCAATATTATGGATTATCAAGGGCCGTCCGTTGAGTTCTTTATCTGACACAATGCCAATATGCGGCAGGTTTCCTGGCAACATCCACGTGACGATGTCGCCCATTTGATATTGACTTTTGGTTTCGTCAACGGACCATCCCTGTCTATGGAAGAAATGCGCAAGGTTGGGAACTCTCCGGTGATCGATATTCCGGTCGGGTCGGGCGAGTCCCCACGATTTCGGGTAGCTTTGCCAAGCTCCCAGCATATCTTCATGAACCGATTTCTGCAGGTCAACGCCAAACTGACGGAACGCTCGAATTACAACATCGGTGCAGACGCCACGTTCAATGGAAACGTCTCCGTTTGGATAGGCCAATGTTTGATAACGCCCATCGTATATCGTTGTTACGCCAATTTGCTGTCGGGCCGCATCAACAAGGGTCAATGCTGATGCGACATTTGCTGCAAAAAATAGACAAGTAGCAAACAGCAGTTGCTTCATTCAGACGACTCCGCTGAAGCGCTGGGATAGCTCAAAACTTGCCGAGCTGATTCAGCAGCGGCCAGATGGCGTCCAGCATCTTCGGCTGGCCAAGGGCATTGGGGTGTATGCCATCGGCTTGCATCAGCTCACTGCGAGTGCCGACTTCAGCCAGAAAGAACGGGACAAGGATAGCGCCGGTCTCGCGGCTGACTTCGCCGAACTGGGCGGTGAAACGCTCGGTGTATTTTTTGCCATAATTTGGCGGGATGCGCATTTCCATCAGCAGCACCTTGGCCCCGGCCGCTTGTGACTGTTTCACCAACGTGGTCAGGTTCTGTTTGATCACCGGCAGCGCCGTGCCGCGCAGACCGTCATTGCCGCCCAGCTCGATGATGACAATGGCCGGTTTGTGCTGAGCCAGCGACCCGGCAAGACGCTGCAGGCCATTACTGGTGGTGTCTCCACTGATACTGGCGTTCACCACGGTCCATTGTGGTGCCTGTTGTTGCAGACGCTTGGCCAGCAACTTGACCCAGCCTTCTCCGTCTGCCAGACCATAACCGGCACTGAGGGAGTCACCCACCACCAAAACGGTTTTGGCTGTCGCTGCCGACAGCGGGCCACTGGCCAACAGCAGCATGGCCACAAGCCAGAAGACACGGTACAGACGATTCAACGGCAACACGATAGACAGGGTCGGCGGTAACGAGATGAGTAGACGCATCGTACGTGATTGCACGGGCTCTGGACGAGGGGAGGCAGCGGGACAACTGTTGCCAGTCATGTCTGCCGTTTCACATTCTCTCCACGGTAGCTGCGTTTTGGCTGTGCAATGCTGGCGTCTACTGTCCATGCCGGGTTCGGCATTCCCTTCATCAGGCAGGAGACGATCATGAAACAGGCAATTAGCGCAACAAGGCTGGCGAAATCTGTGCTGGCAGGCGGTTTGACCATGGCATTGCTGGGTGCGACCGCCAACGCCGGCGGCGAAGGCATGCACGGCTTTGCTGACGGTGGTCGCGGCGACGGCTTCATGGCCGGTGCGGAAGCTGCTTGCGAGGGCAAGCAGGCCGGAACGGCCGTAACGCTGACAGGGCCGGACGGGCAGTCGATCGAAGCGGTTTGCACGTTGCGTCCGGCGGTACTGTTGGCCATCCCCAAGGCCCATCTGGAGCGTCTGGAGAAAGCCAAGGCGGCCTGCAAAGGCTTGTCCGATGGTGCTGCGGCAACCCTGACCACGGCAGACGGGCAGAATCTGGCCGCGACCTGCAGACTGCGCCATGGCGAGCTGATGGCCGTACCGAATGAGCGGCCGCGCAAGCGCTGAGCGGACTAGATGTGGCTGACGGTTATGGCGACCTGTTGTCGCTGAGGTGATTAGACGGTGCAGTTGTCGCTGACCAGACGTTTTGTCCTGACCTTGAGTGTGCTCGCGATCGCGCTGATCGTGTTGCCGGCGCTGGCTATCCGCTGGAGTGTTGAGCAGGAATTGTTGGATTACCTGCAACGGCGGGAGTCAGCCCGGCTGCAGCCGCTCAAGGAAACCTTGCAATCGGCTTGGGCTGAGCATGGTGATTGGCAGTTTTTGCAGGACAAGCCGGCAGCGCTGACCGTGCTGGTCGAGGCCAGTGGTGTCAACGAGCGACGGCCGCGCTGGCAGCATGACGCGTTGCCGCCGCCTGAGCTCATGGCCATGCATGGTGAGCGGTGGCCGCCGCCACGCTACGCCGGCCAACTGGACGAAGCCGGGCCGCCGGCCAATGTTGATCAACAAGGCGAAGTTGAACCTTCGGGAGTTGATCCATCAGGAGTTGATCCATCAAGAAAACCTGATCCATCAAGAAAACCTGACCCATCAGAAAAGTTCATGCGCGGGCCGGAGCGCCATCGTGGCGATGGCTCACCTCGACAGCCGATGCCGCTGAGTCAGCGCTTGCAGGTGCTTGATGCCAATGAGCAAGTTGTCGTTGGCTTGGTACCGGATGCCTCTGCCGTCAGCACTCGGCAGCCACTGGAGCAAGCAGGCAAATTAATCGGTTATCTGCAATGGCAAGCACCACCGTTGCCGCGCGATGGTTTGGAGCAGCGTTTCCTGCGCGGCCAGCAGCAGACTTTGCTGCTGATCACCGGTGCCGCGATGCTGCTGGCATTGGCGGTTGCCGCCTGGCTGGCACGCGGTTTGGTACGACCGATACTGTCACTTGCCAGCACCGTGCGTCAGCTAGCCAACGGCGATATTGATGCGCGAACCACCATAGCCGGCCAAACAAAAGCCCGACGCGACGAACTCGGCGAATTGGCGCGCGACATTGACAAGCTGGCGATGACGCTGACTGCCAATGAGAAATTGCGGCGCGAACTGATGGCCGATGTGTCACACGAATTCCGTACCCCGCTAACGTTGATGCAAGGCAAAATCGAAGCCATGCAGGATGGCATTTTACCGAGCGACGCGGCGACGCTGAGCAGTCTGCACGATGCCACCTTGCGACTGAGCCGACTGGTCGATGACCTGCACCAGTTGGCGCTCGCCGATGCCGGTGCGTTGACCCTGCGTCGTGAGCCCGTCGATCTGCGCAGCTTGCTGGATTCGGCAGCGGCCGACTGGGCCGAACGGTTTGCCGCGGCAAAGCTGGTGTTGCGCGTCAGTGGCGAGGCACACGCGATGGCGGTGGTGGACCAGCAGCGAGTTCGCCAGGTCATTGATAACCTGCTGCACAATTCACTCCGGTACACCGATGCGGGTGGTGAGATCCAATTGCAGATTCGCACCGAACCGGATGCGGTGGTGGTGCAAGTCGACGATTCGGCGCCCGGCGTTGCCGAGGCCGATCTTGGTCGTCTGTTCGAGCGATTTTATCGGGTCGAGCGCTCACGCAACCGCAGCGCCGGAGGCAGTGGTCTGGGGCTGGGTGTGGTCAAGGCGCTGGTGCAGGCGCACGGGGGGCGGATACAGGCGGCAGCGTCTGCGCTCGGCGGATTGGCGGTGACCATTGTGTTACCGACCGGCAACACAGGCGGAGCCGTCACATGAGTGCCGATGTGCGAATTCTGATCGTCGAAGACGAAGTCGAACTGGCACAGCTGCTGACGGGCTACTTGCAGCGCGAAGGCTTCCAGGTCGAAACCCTGCATCGTGGTGACGGCGTGGTCAGCCATGTCCGGCAACACCCGCCAACGCTGATGCTGCTCGACGTGATGTTGCCTGGCCAGGACGGCCTGAAAATATGTCGCGAGATTCGCCAGTTTTCCCAGTTGCCAATTTTGATGCTGACCGCGCGGGTCGAGGAAATCGACCGCCTGTTAGGGTTGGAGCTTGGCGCCGACGACTACCTGTGCAAGCCGTACAGCCCACGTGAAGTGGTGGCGCGGGTGAAGGCCCTGTTGCGCCGACTGCAGCCCGGTTTCGGTCAGGCGTTGCTGGCAAGCACGCGGCTGCAGTTTGACGATGCCGCACTGACCGCCCGGCTCGATGGCATTGCGTTGGAGCTGACACTGGTTGAGTATCGCCTGTTGCGCCAACTGGCCCGGCAGCCGGGCCGCATTTTTTCCCGACAGCAATTGCTGGATGCGGCCCATGACGAACACCGTGTCGTTACCGAGCGGACTGTCGACTCGCACATAAAGAATGTCCGGCGCAAATTGCGCGAACGACTGCCAAGTCATGCCGATCTGATTCACTCGGTGTACGGTGTCGGCTACAAATTCGAACCCCCAGTTGATTGAACAAACGGAAAGCCAATGGACCACAACCCGCAGCAGGACACCCAGGGCATCGACAACGACTTTTCAATGCCTGCACGGGCCGGTCAGGTCAATCGCCGGTCATCGCGCTGGCGCTGGCTGACTCTGCCTGCGCTGGTGTTGCCACTGGTCATCTGGTGGTGGTGGCCGAGTGCAGGTGATGGAGTGCGCTACAAGTCGGTACTGGTGGACCGCGGCCCGGTGATTCGTCAGGTTGCGGTCGTGGGCACCTTGAATCCGGTTGCCACGGTCGAAGTCGGGGCGCAGGTGTCGGGGCAAATTATCGAACTCAATGCCGATTTCAATTCCGTTGTCAAACAAGGTCAGGTGTTGGCCAAACTCAATCCGAAGCAGATCAATGCCAAGATCCAGCAGGCGGAAGCAGATTTGGCCATTGCCCGCGCCAACCTGAGTTCGGCCCGGGCAGCACTGCTGGAAGCGGAGGTCAATCAGAAAGACGCCAACCGGCAACTGCAGCGGGCCCACGATCTGTTCAGTCGAAAACTGCTGGCCGAAACCGATGTTGAAGCGGCAACCCTGAAGGCCGAGCAAGCAACCGCACAACTCGCGACCAAACGGGCGCAAGTGGAAGTGGCCGAAGCCAGCATTCGGCAGCGGCAAGCCGCGCTGACCGACGCCCAAACCAATCTTGAGTACACCATCATCCGCGCCCCGGTCGATGGCATGGTGATCCAGCGCAAGGTCAATGTCGGCCAGACACTGGTCTCGAACATGCAGACGCCAGTTCTGTTCGTGTTAGCCGAGGCGCTCGAACAAATGCAGCTGGAAGCCAGCGTTGACGAAGCCGATATCGGGGTGGTGCAAGTGGGCCAACCGGTCAGCTTCACGGTCGATGCGTTTGGTGAGCAGAAGTTTTCCGGGGACGTTTCGTCGGTGCGAATGGTGCCGACTTCGGTGCAGAACGTCGTCACCTACACCGTGATCATCCGGGTCAACAATGCGGGCCAGCGCTTGTTGCCGGGTATGACCGCCAATGCCAGTATCGAGATCGCCCGGCTTGACGATACGCTGCGGGTTCCGAATGCCGCGTTGCGGTTTCAGCCGGAAGCGGGCGAGACGGGCGACAGCGGTCAGCGTCCGGGTGGCACCGGCATGATCGAACGCTTCGCCAGCCAACTGCAACTCGACGAGAGTCAGAAGCAAAGTCTGCAGCAGCGTTTGCAGGCGGTCACAAGCCAGCAAAACAGCGCACCACCACCGGGTGCGCCGGGTGCCGGCGGTGGTGGCCGCGGCGCATTTCGCGAAGTGCTGAAAAATTTCCGCAGTGAATTGCGCCCCGATCAGCAGGCCAAACTGGATCAGATGATGGCCGAGTGGGGCGCAGGCAACCGCAAGCGACTCTGGCTGCTGAATGAAGACGAGCAGCTGACACCAGTATCGGTACAACTCGGTGCCAGCGACGAAAGTTATACGGCGATCATGGCGGGTGACTTGCAGGCGGGCGCTCGCATCGTGATCGGACGTGAGCGGCCAACACCATGACCGGGCCATTGATCCGGGTGCAGGAGCTGCGCAAGGTCTATCGCAACGGCGAGCAGGAAACCGTCGCGCTCGCCGGCGTCAGCACCAGCATCAATGCCGGAGAGTATGTTGCCATTGTCGGCGCATCCGGTTCCGGCAAATCGACCTTCATGACTCTGGTCGGCTTGCTGGATCAGGCCAGCTCGGGCCGCTACTGGCTGGATGGCCAGGATGTCACCCAGCTGGATGTAAATGCGCTGGCTGCACTGCGCAACCGCTGCATGGGCTTTGTGTTTCAGTCCTTTCATCTGTTGCCACGGTTGAATGCGCTCGACAATGTTGCAGTGCCGCTGGTCTATGCCGGTGTGCGACGCGAGCAGCGCCGTGAACGGGCCTATCAGGCGCTGGTGGCAGTTGGTCTTGCCGACCGCTGGCAGCATTTTCCGAATCAGTTGTCTGGTGGCCAGAATCAGCGGGTGGCAATTGCCCGGGCGCTGGTCAACGAACCACGCATATTGTTGGCCGACGAACCGACCGGCGCGCTCGATTCGCGTACCGGCAAGGAAATTCTGGCGCTGTTCGAATCGCTGCGGGCGCGTGGCATCACCGTGATTCTGGTTACTCATGACAAGAGTGTTGCCGATCGGGCGGCGCGCCAGATCACTTTTCTCGATGGCCAAATTGTGGCTGACAGTCGGCAGGTGGCGGAGGTCGCATGAACGGCATCGATTATCTGCTGACTGCATTGGCCGCCTTGCGTGGCAATCCGATGCGCAGCCTGCTGACCACGCTCGGCATCGTATTTGGTGTGGCATCGTTGATTGCAATGATGGCTATCGGCAACGGCGCCACCGCCCGTATTGACAAGCTGATTCAGAGTTTTGGCAGCAACACGCTGACGGTGACCTCCGGGTCGGCGCAATCTGGCGGTGCCCGCATGGGGGCCGGCAGCAAGCCAACCTTGCGGACACGTGATGCGGAGGCGATATTGCGTGAGGCGGATGGCGTGGTCGCTGTTTCGCCACAACTCAATACCAGTGGTCAGCTGATTGCCGGCAATCTGAACTGGTCGAGTCAAGTGCAAGGGGTGACGTCGGTACATCTTGATGTGGCCAACTGGACCATGACCGATGGCCGCTTTCTCGAACCGGCTGACAGTCGCAGTGCCGCCCGTGTCGCCGTCATTGGTGCCACCATTGCGCGCGAGCTGTTCCCGGATCGCAGCCCGGTAGGCGAACCGCTGCGGATCAACCGCAGCAATTTCACCATCGTCGGCGTGCTGGCCAGCAAGGGCCAGACGGCATTTGGTCGTGATCAGGACGATGTGGTGATGGTGCCGATCGAATCGTTGCGTCGACACCTGCTCGGCGATCCGCTGATGGCAGATGCCGTCGCCAGCATGCTGGTGAAAGCCGCTGATGGCGTCAATCTCGATGAGCTGCAGCTCGGTCTTGGCGACATTCTGCGCCAGAGTCACCGGCTCAGTGCCAATGCCGAAGACGATTTCCAAATCCGCAATTTTGCCCAGACGGTGGCCGCCCGCAGCGAAACGCTGCGCATCATGACCGGGTTTCTGGCCATCGTTGCCGGTATTGCCTTGCTGGTTGGCGGTATCGGCATCATGAACATCATGCTGGTGACGGTAACCGAGCGCACCAGGGAGATTGGTTTGCGGATGGCGGTTGGCGCGCCACCGCGGGCGATTCTGTTGCAGTTTGTGATCGAGGCGGGCTTGCTCGCGCTGGCGGGTGGCATCATTGGCGTCGCGCTCGGTTTGTTGGCAGCCTGGGGGGCTGGCAAGGCAACCGGCATGGAGATCGTGATCGACAGTGGCAGTATTCTGCTCGGTGCCGGTTCGTCGATCGCCACCGGCTTGTTTTTCGGCTATTACCCGGCACTACGGGCATCGCGGCTCAGCCCGATGGAAGCACTGCGCAGCGAATAGCAGCGGTGGAGCGGTGCATTGGCTGACGATGTCGTCCGGTTCATCCGACCGGCACCGACTGCCGTATCAGGCATCGCAGCCGTCAAATCCTGTTACACCGGCAAGCGGCCCTGCGCTGCCCGTCGCCCGTGCAACCCGATATGCTGGCTGCCAATCGTCCTGCCTCCAGCCCAGAGTGTCTGCCCATGGATTCGTCACGCCCCTCTCCCTCCATCAGTGCCCACGCCACGGCCATGCCGAGTCGCGAGGTTGTTCGCTGCGAAGCTGTCAGCCAGCGCGTTGCTACCGTGGAAGGCCCGCTCGATATCCTGACCGATATCCATTTCTCGATTCAGTCCGGCGAGTCCGTTGCCATTGTGGGCGCCTCCGGCTCCGGCAAATCAACCCTGCTTGGCCTGCTGGCCGGGCTCGATACCCCGAGCCACGGCGATATCTGGCTCGATGGCGAACCGCTGCGCTCACTCGATGAAGATCAGCGCGCCAGTTTGCGCGCGCGCAAAGTCGGCTTTGTGTTCCAGTCTTTTCATTTGCTGCCGGCACTGACGGCACTGGAAAACGTCATGCTGCCACTGGAAATCGCCGGCCACGCCGACGCGGAAACCACGGCACGGCATTGGCTGGAACGGGTTGGTCTTGGCAGTCGACTGTCGCACACACCGCGCCAGCTTTCCGGTGGCGAGCAGCAACGTGTTGCCATCGCGCGGGCGTTTGCCGCCCAGCCGGCGATTCTGTTTGCCGACGAACCGACCGGCAACCTCGATCGCGCGACCGGTTCGCGCATCATCGAACTGCTGTTCAGTCTGAATGCCGAGCAGGGCACCACGCTGGTGTTGGTGACGCACGATGATGCGTTGGCGCGGCGTTGCCAGCGCCGTCTGATGCTCGCCGCCGGTCGTCTGGTCACGGAGGTGACCGGATGAAAACCCGTTCCGCAGGTTTGTGGCGACTGGCATTGACCACGCTGCGGCGCGAGTGGCGCAGCAGCGAGATCCGGGTACTGATGCTGGCGCTGGCTATCGGTGTTGGCAGTGTCAGCACCACCGGCTTTCTTGGCGATCGGCTCGATCGTGCAATTACTGAACGCGGTGGTGATTTTCTCGGTGCCGATGCACAACTGAGCAGCCCGGTACCGGTCGATCCGGAGTTGCTTGAAGCGGGCAGTTTGCAGCAAAGCAGCAGTCTTGAATTTGCCAGCATGCTGGCCAAAGGCGATGCTTTTCAGCTCGCCGATGTGCGCGCGGTTGATAGCCATTTCCCGCTGCGCGGCAAGGTCATCATCGCCAAAGATGTCGGCAGTGCCGGTGTCGTGCAGGCCGCACAACCGCCGCCGGGTCAAATCTACGTTGATGGTCAATTGCTGACGCTGCTCAATGTGCAGGTTGGCGATACCGTGGAAGTGGGCGCGGCCGAGTTTCGCATTGCCGGTCTGGTGTTGGATGAACCGGGCCGGGCCGGCGCCGTGTTTGGTTTGGCGCCGCGCGTCTACATGCGGCTCGATGAAGTGGCCAAAACCGAAGTCGTGCAGCCGGGCAGCCGGGTCAAATGGTCCTATCTTTACGCCGGTGAGCCGGATGCCATCGCCGCGTTTGTCAAAGACAGCAAACCGAAGCTGACCAGCAGCCAGCGCTTGGTTGGCGGTCGCGAAGGATCGGAAGCGGTCAGCGGTGCTTTTGCCCGTACCAGCAAATTCGGCTCATTGGCCAGCCTGGTCAGCTTGTTGATGGCGACACTGGCTGTCGCTCTGGCGGCGCGCCGGTACGCACTGCGGCATTTTGATCAGGCGGCGCTGATGCGCTGCTTTGGCATGGCAAGCGCCGAGCTGCGCAGTTTCTACGCGTTGCAATTATTGTTGCTCGGCGTGGTCGGCAGCGGGCTCGGTTTGCTGATTGGTTACGGTGGCCACTGGTTGCTCCTGCAATCATTTGCGCCGGAGCTGGCCGAGCGCTTGCCGCCGGTCAGTCCGGTGCCGGTGATCGCCGGTTTCGGCAGCGGTCTGCTGGCGTTGTCCGGTGCCGCGCTGCCGTCTTTGCTGCGCTTGTCGCAAGTGCCGCCATTGCGGGTTTTGCGTCGGGAAATGGTGCCGCTGACCCGCGGTGCCTGGGCACTGGTTTTGCTCAGTTTGTCGCTGCTGGTGTTGCTGTGCTGGTGGTATGCCGGCAGCGTCCAGATGGTGGCGATATTTATCGGTGCGCTGGCGGCGTTTGCGCTGGTGCTTTGGGGCTTGTCGCTGCTGACGCTGCAAAGCAGCCAGTTGCTGCGCAAGCTGTCGCCAGGGGCGTTGCGCTTTGGCATCGCGCAGTTGTTGCGCCATCGCTATGCCGCCAGCATTCAGCTGGGTGCGTTTGCCTTGGCCTTGCTGTTGATGGGGTCGGTGGCGCTGGTGCGGACCGATCTGATCGCCAGCTGGCAACAGCAATTGCCGGCCGATGCGCCCAATCATTTTCTGGTGAACATTTCGCCAGAACAGAACGAGGCGGTGACGGCCTTTCTGGCAGAACGCAAGCTGCAGGTCAGCCGCAGTTATGCCATGGTGCGTGGCCGGCTGACTGGCAAGGCCGGCAAAGACATCAAGGAGATGGTGCCGGAAAGCGCGCGTGAAGATAACCAGCTGCGCCGCGAGCTGAATCTGACCTGGAGTGACGAGCTGCCGCCCAACAACACCATCACGGCCGGCACGTGGCATGCAGCCAGCACGACGGCGCAGATCTCGATGGAAGACAAGCTGGCCAAGCGCCTCGGCATTCAAGTTGGTGACCAACTCACCTTCACCATTGCCGATCGCGAGATCAGCTTGCCGGTTACCAGTTTGCGCGAAGTGAAGTGGGATTCGATGCAGCCGAATTTCTTCGTGATTTTTTCACCCGGTGCCTTGGAGGGGTATCCCGCCAGTTTCATCTCGGCCATGCATGTGCCGACCGATGACAAGAGCACGCTGCCTGCGTTTGTGCAGACGTTCCCGACCGTCACGGTGATCGCGCTTGATCGCATCATTCGCGACGTTCAGCAGGTCATTGCCCAGGTGGTGGTGGCGGTGGAGCTGCTGCTGTCCTTCCTGCTGCTGTCCGGGGTTGCGGTGCTGATTGCGGCCCTGCTGGCGAGCCTGGATGAACGTCGTCGTGAGGCGGTCGTACTACGTACGCTCGGTGCCAGCCGCGGTTTCCTCCAACGCAGCTTGCTGGCGGAGTTCAGTTTGCTGGGCTTGCTGGCCGGTCTGCTGGCTGCCGGCGGGACCGAGGGCGTGGCAGCGCTTATCAATGACCAAGTCTTTGATTTGCCAGCACGTTTTCACCCTTGGTTGTGGCTGGCCGCACCGCTCGTTGGGGTCTTGGTGGTGGCGTTCTCCGGGACGCTGGCAACCCGGCGCATTCAGCATGTCAGCCCGGCCATTGCCCTGCGGGAGACCACCTGATCTGCGATTGGCCATTGGCGGAAGCGCGCCAACCCGCTATGGTAAAAAAAGACAAAGGGTGATCGGGTTGCTTGACCGGAGGTCACCCCGACACCTATAAAGCGCCGCCAGTGTCGCGCCTTTGCTGGCACTTGCAGTACCTGATTCCGGAAGTCGGTGCCAACCATATATAGGTAGGGCATCGGTTCGATGGTCCTTTCGCCCGGCACTTTGCCGGGCTTTACGTTACGGGGAAGACAGACACCGTCATGTCAAAATCGCTGGTCATTGTGGAGTCGCCGGCCAAGGCCAAGACCATCAACAAATACCTCGGCAAGGATTTCATTGTGAAATCCAGCGTCGGCCACGTTCGCGATTTGCCCACCGGCGCCAAAACCGAAGAAGAGCTCGCCGAAAAGAAAGCCAAGAAAGCTGCGCCAAAAAGCAAGGCGCTGGCCGTCGACCCGAAGATCAAGGAACGCGCCAAGCTGTTTGAACGGATGGGCATCAACCCGGAACAGGGCTGGAGCGCGCGTTATCAGATTCTTCCGGGCAAAGAAAAAGTCATCAAGGATTTGAAAGAAGCCGCCGAGAAAGTCGACACCGTCTATCTGGCAACCGACTTGGATCGCGAAGGAGAAGCCATTGCCTGGCACCTGCGCGAGATCATCGGCGGCGAGCCGAAGCGCTTCAAGCGGGTGGTATTCAACGAGATCACCAAGAAAGCCATTCAGGATGCATTCGCCGATCCAGGCGATCTCGACATGAACTATGTCAACGCCCAGCAGGCACGGCGCTTCCTCGACCGCGTGGTTGGCTACATGGTGTCGCCGCTGCTGTGGAAGAAGGTCGCTCGAGGCTTGTCCGCGGGCCGGGTGCAATCGGTTGCCGTGCGGCTGGTCGCCGAGCGCGAACGCGAGATCCGCGCTTTCATTCCGGAAGAATACTGGGACGTCCACGCCAAGCTTGGTTCAAGCAAAGGCGACGTGACGATGGAGGTGGCCAAAGAAGGCGGCAAGGAATTCCGGCCGACCAATGAGGCCGACACCAAGGTTGCACTCGGCAAACTGGAAAAAGCCAGCATCGTCATCAGCAAGCGCGAAGACAAGCCGAGCAAATCGACGCCGAACGCGCCATTTACCACCTCAACCTTGCAACAAGCCGCCAGTAACCGGATGGGCTTCAGCGTCAAGAAAACCATGACGCTGGCGCAACGCTTGTATGAAGCCGGCCACATCACCTATATGCGTACCGACAGCACCAACCTGTCGGAAGATGCACTGCATGCGGTACGTGAATTCATCAACAAGGAGTTTGGGGAAAAATACCTGCCGCCACGCGCGCATTACTACAGCAGCAAGGAAGGTGCGCAGGAAGCGCACGAAGCCATTCGCCCGACCAACGTCCAGATCAAGCCGGGCGCGCTGTCGGATATGGAAGAAGACGCCCAGAAGCTGTATCAACTGATCTGGCGCCAGTTTGTCGCCTGCCAAATGACCAATGCCGAATATGACACCACCGGTATCGCTGCCATGGCTGGCAATTTCGAGCTGCGGGTACGCGGCCGCGTGCTGCGCTTCGATGGCTGGACCCGGGTGCTGCCACCGCAAAAGAAAAGCGACGAGGATGTCGAGCTGCCGGATCTGAAGGAAGGCGACAAGCTCACGCTGAACGAACTGCTACCGAAGCAGCATTTCACCAAACCGACCGCCCGCTTCACCGAAGCGACATTGGTCCGTGAACTGGAAAAACGGGGCATCGGTCGGCCGTCAACCTACGCAGCCATCATTTCGACCATTCAGGATCGTGGTTACGTGTCGCTGAAGCAGCGCCGGTTCTACGCCGAGAAAATGGGCGAAATCGTTACCGATCGACTGGTCGAATCGTTCAGCAACCTGCTCGATTACAGCTTTACTGCCCAGATGGAGCAGCGGCTTGATGTGGTCGCCCAAGGCGAAGCCGACTGGAAAGGCACGCTCGACGAGTTCTACGCCGATTTTGTCAAGAAGCTGGAAGCCGCAGAAGGCGACCGTGGTGGCATGCGCTGGTCGCAGCCGGTCGAAACCGACATCGCCTGCCCGGATTGTGGTCGCGCCATGGCCATTCGCACCGCGACCACCGGCGTTTTCCTTGGCTGCACCGGCTTCAATCTGCCGCCGAAAGAGCGCTGCAAGAAAACCATCAACCTGCTCAGCGCCGACGAAGTCGTTTCAACCGAGGACGATGAAGCCGAAGCGCTTGAGCTGCGGGCCAAGAAGCGCTGCAGCAAGTGCGGCACCGCCATGTCGGCTTACATGATCGACGAAGGCCGCAAGCTGCATGTCTGTGGCAATAACCCGGAATGCGATGGCTATGTCATCGAGCAGGGCTCGTTCCGGCTGAAAGGCTATGAAGGCCCGATCATCCAGTGCGAAAAATGCAGCAGCGACATGCAATTGAAAGTCGGCCGCTTCGGCAAATACTTCGGTTGCACCAATGCCAGCTGCGGCAATACCCGCAAACTGCTGCGTAGCGGTCAAGCTGCGCCGCCGCGTGAAGACCCCATCCCGATGCCGCATCTGAAATGCGACAAGGCAGATGACCATTACATTCTGCGTGACGGTGCCGCCGGTCTGTTTCTGGCGGCCAGCAAGTTCCCGAAGATCCGCGAAACCCGGCCGCCGAAAATCAGTGAGCTGAAAGTCGTCAAGGACAAACTGCACGAGAAATTCCAGTACCTGCTGACGGCGCCGGAAAAAGATCCGGAAGGCAATGTCACGGTGCTGCGTTTCTCGCGCAAGAGCGGTGCCCAGTTTGTTGCCAGCGAAAAAGAGGGCAAGCAAACCGGATGGAGCGCGTTCTACATCGACGGTAAATGGCAGCAGAAAGCGGCGGATGAAGCTGACGAAGGCAAACTGGCCAAGGCGGCTGCCAAAGCAGAACCCAAGGTGAAAGCGGAGCCGAAAGCCAAAGCGGAGCCGAAAACGAAAGCGGAACCGAAAGCCAAAGCGGAGCCAAAAACCAAAGCAGACGCAAAGGCCAAGGCCGCGCCGAAGGCAAAAGCGCCAGCCAAGCCGAAGAAAGCAGCTGGCAAGCGGTAAGCGCTTGCCGGCTAACGGACGGTTGTTCGTTGCGTTACTCGACCCCGGCACCCGCCGGGGTCGTTATTTCATCGTGCCAAGCCATCAATGGCTGGTTTAGTCCCCCCGTCAAGTCGAGATTGGCGGGCGGTGACGAACGCCATTGGCACTCGGCAGCACATTCCGAACTCGCTACTGAGAAAAGACATGTACACCCTCGCTCGCGCTGTCCTGTTTCGTCTGGAACCTGAAACTGCTCACCACGTTGCCCTTGGCGGGTTACGGTTGCTGGAACGCACGCCGCTGCGTGGCGTGGTTGCGCAAGAAATTCCGTCTGATCCGGTTGAGCTGTGGGGGTTGACGTTTCCGCACCGGGTCGGTCTTGCCGCCGGTTTGGACAAAAACGCCGACTACCTCGATGCACTGGCCATGCTCGGGTTCGGTTTTATCGAAGTCGGCACAGTTACGCCGCGGCCCCAGCCCGGCAATCCGAAACCGCGCATGTTCCGTTTGCCGCAGGCAACCGGCATCATCAACCGCCTGGGTTTCAATAACCAAGGCGTTGATTATCTGCTGGAGAATGTTCGCAAGAGCAAATACAAAGGCATTCTTGGCATCAACATCGGCAAGAATTTTGACACCCCGGTTGAAAAAGCCAATGACGACTATCTGATCTGTCTGCGCAAGGTGTACGAATATGCGCACTACATCACCGTGAATATCTCGTCACCAAACACGCAAGGCCTGCGCAGCCTGCAGTTTGGCGAGGCGCTGGATTCGCTACTCGGCACGCTGAAGGCTGAGCAGGCCGTTTTGCAGCAAAAGCATGGTAAATATGTGCCGCTGTTGCTGAAAATTGCCCCGGATCTGGCGCGTGACGAAGTAACGCAGGTTGCGGAAGCATTGCTGAAGCACAAGTTTGATGGTGCGATTGCCACCAACACGACGATTGGTCGCATTGGGGTCGAGGGGTTGCCGCATGCAACCGAAACCGGTGGGCTTTCCGGCGCACCGGTTTTTGCCAAAAGCACCGAAGTCTTGCAGTGGCTGGCCACTGACCTGAATGGCCAGATGCCGATCATTGGTGTTGGTGGTATCACCAATGGTGATCAGGCTGCTGCCAAGATCAAGGCCGGTGCAAGTCTTGTGCAAATTTATTCCGGGTTCATATATCGCGGTCCGGAACTGATTCGAGAAGCGGCCCTTGCGGCAGCCAAATCGACATGACGATGCTGTAAGAATCCTACGCTGGTCGATCCGGTCGAGCGGATAGGTTCCAGCGAGGCCAAGCCCGCGACTCCTGCAGCCTGTCAATAAGTCACGATTTCTCGCTGTCCTGACTGGCTAGACTTGCAGACACCTGTCCTTGCAGGGAGCGCTCATGTCGGTCGATGTGCTGGTGAAAGCCCTGCTGCTGGTTGCAGCAACTCATCTGGTCGGTTGCGCTCACCACGCTGAGGTGAGCATCGTCCCGGATACGACAGCGCTCTGGCGTGATTCCGCTTACGGCTATCCGGTGAGTGCCGATCTGGCAATTCCGGCGAGCGAGGTGTTTGCGCTCGACGAGTCCATTGTGCAGCAGCTGGAATCGTTTGCTGCCAGCACGCCGGATAGCGGTACGCGCTTCGAGCGTCTGCTCGACATGCTGTTCGGCGAGGACCTGCAGGATTTTCCCTACATTGCAGACCATACCTCGCCTGCTGCGGAAACCTGGCGGAATCGTGGCGGCAACTGCATTTCGCTTGCCATCATGACCCTGGCGCTGACCGAGCCACTTGGCCTGACCGCGCGGATTCAGGAAGTACGGGTGCCCAGTGTCTGGCAGCGTCGTGGCGACATGAACCTGCTGTATCGGCATATCAATGTGATTGTCCAGCGGCCCGCACGTTCAATGGCCAGCAGCTTGGCTGCCTCCGGTGAAGTCGTAATTGATTTTGATCCCGATCTGAGCGGTTCCCAGCGGGCTGGGGTGGCGTTGAGCCGGCAGCGCGTACTCGCCATGTTCTATTCCAATCTCGCCGTGGAAGCGATGATTCGACATGATGATGCTGCTGCGTATGCCAATTTTCATGCGGCGGCGGCGCAGGACCCAAGCTTTGAGTCGATTTGGATCAATCTGGCGCATTTTTATCAGACAAAGGCGGATCTGCCGGCGGCGGAACAAAGTCTGGCGCTGGCACTGCAATTGAGCCCGGACAGCTACGCCGCACTGACCGGCATGCAGCAGATCATGAAACAGACAGGCCGGCTGGAAGAGGCCGCGAGCTTTGAGCAGAAATTGGCGGAGCGGCGGCAACGCGATCCGTATTTCTTGTACCTGCAGGGCCTCGAAGCGCTGGAGCGCGGTGAGTTGGAAGTGGCCCAACGCCATTTTGAACGTGCGGCGAAACGGATGAGCGGTTTCAAGGAATTGCATGAACTGTTGCTTCGCATTTATCAGCGAAATGGAGATACGAAAGCGGCAGCCGAACAGCAGCGGCAATTGGCCGAAATCAAGGCCCGGGAACAATCCACGGTGACCTATGGGCCGAAGCCGGATTCGTTCTGAACGCATTGCCCGCTATGTGGCGTGGTGTGATTTATCGTCAGAAGCAGGCATTGTGGTCAGGTCAGCGGCGGGGCGCCGACACCGCTGCCGGCAGCTGACTTTAATGTGCCGAGCGTAGCCGTCCCCCCGACCCGGGGAACCGACGGCAAGGCCCCGGCAGCCTGCCGAAACCGAAGGGTGGCGGAGGTGGCTCTGGCACGACAGTCTCCGCCCCAAGACTCAGGTGTCTGTTGCGCAATCAGGGCGCGCCGTTCATATCTTGACATAACTATACTGTTGACTTCGTACTAGTGCGAAGGCCAGTCTAGTGCCGTGCCCACCAGTGGAGAACCCCATGGACACGGACAACCCCCACGTTCGGAAATTTCAGAAAGAGCTCAGTGCCGGTTCGGTTTCGCTGGTATTGCTGGCGGTTATTGGCCGGGCAGACGAGCCCCTCTATGGCTACCAGATTGCCAAACGGCTGGAGAGTGCCGACCCGGAGCTGGTCGGTGGCAAGCAGGGCGCGTTCTACCCGGTGTTGCGCTCGCTGAGTGCAGCAGGCCTGCTCGACAGCTATGTCGAGCCGTCGGTCAGCGGGCCGCCGCGCAAGTACTACCGGATCACCGCTGAAGGAACAAATGTGCTGCAGGCATGGAGTTCGACCTGGCAGCGAATGAAAAAATTTGTCGACAGCGCGTTGGAGGCCTGAGATGACAACCATAGCCATTCACTCCATCACAGAGTATCTGCATGCGCTGCGTATGGCCCTGCGTGATGCTGATCCGGCGATGCAACAAGACGCGCTGTATGATGCCGAGGAATACCTGCGCGCCGCCTGTTCCGAGCAATCACATCGGGCTGAGTCCGATGTGCTGGCCGAGGTCATTGCCCATTTCGGCACGCCGGAGGAGGTAGCGGCGGGGTATCGGGAAACCGAAATCACGGTGGCAAAAGCGCTCCGCGCACCAACACCAAAGGCGCCGCAATCACTGGTTGGCAAGGTCTTTGGTGTCTATGTCGATCCGCGCACCTATGCGAGCCTGTTTTACATGTTCCTGGCGTTCTTCACCGGCATTTTCTATTTCACCTGGGCGGTGACCGGGGCGGCGATGTCGGCGGGGTTCGCCATTCTGATTTTCGGGGTGCCATTCTTCCTGTTGTTCATTGGGTCGGTACGACTGATTTCGCTGGTTGAAGGCCGCATCATCGAAGTGCTGCTTGGTGAGCGGATGCCGCGTCGGCCACAGTACTCGCCGCAGGGCAACACCACTACAGAGCGGATCGGCCAGCGCATCCTGGCGATGCTGAAAGATCCGCGTACCTGGTCGACCCTGCTATACATGGCTGCCATGATGCCGGTCGGAGTGTTCTACTTCATCGCCGCGATTCTGGGCTTGGCAATATCGTTTGTGATGATGCTGGCACCGTTTCATGGTCAACTGATGCCGTTTCATCATGACGCCGTGATTCATCTGCCATGGGTGCTGGATGGATTTCGGGAATGGCCGTTGTCACTGGTGCTCGTGCCGGTTGGTTTTCTGGCGCTGACAGTGGTGTTGCACGTCGCCCGGCTGATTGGTCGGCTGCATGGCAAAGTGGCGAAGCATTTGCTGGTCCGCGTTGCCGCCTGACGGTTATTGCAGAACAAACAAGAAACCGCGCTTTGGGCGCGGTTTCTTGTTTCAGGGCTTTTGTTTCAGAACAGGGGCAGTTGCTCCGCCTGTCCCGGCACCTTGAACAAATCCGTCCGCAGCTGGCAGCGGGTCGATTTGTTGAAACCCAGCTTGCGGCACGTCAAGTGAAAGCGCTGGCGCAGCAATGCAGCGTATTCACCGGTGCCGCGCATCCGCTCACCAAACTCCGACACATTGTCCTTGCCGCCGCGTGATTGCTGCACCAGGCTCATCACGTGTTCGGCCTTTTGCGGGTAATGCTCCGTCAGCCATTCGCGGAACAAATCCTTGACCTCATACGGCAGACGCAGAAACACATAGCCGGCATATTCGGCGCCGGCGTGATGGGCCTGCTGCAAGATGGTTTCCAGTTCGCTGTCATTGATAAACGGGATCACCGGAGCAAACAACACGCCAACCGGGATGCCGGCATCGTGCAATTCGCGCAGTGCCTGCAGCCGGGCCTGGCCAGTCGGTGTGCGCGGCTCCAGCTTGCGTTTCAGCTCGTGGCTCAGCGTGGTGACGCTGAGGGTGACCTCGGCGAGGCCGTCTTTGGCCAGATCAGCCAGCAAATCCTTGTCGCGTGTTACCAGCGTGCTCTTGGTGACTATCGATACCGGTTGCCGGTGTGCCGCCATCACTTCCAGCAAGCCGCGCGTAATGCGCTTGTCCTTTTCGATGGGCTGATAGGGGTCGGTGGCGGTGCCCATGGCAATCACTTCACAGCGATAACCCGGTTTGGCGAGCTCACGTTTCAGCAATGCCGGTGCGTCTTCCTTGCAGAAAATCCGGGTTTCGAAATCGAGCCCGGCCGACAGGCCGAGGTAACTGTGGGTGGGGCGGGCAAAGCAATAGATGCACCCGTGTTCGCAGCCGCGATAGGGATTGATGCTCTGACTGAACGGCACGTCCGGTGAATCATTGCGGGTCAGCACCGTGCGGGCGGGTTCGTTGAAATACTGAGTCGGCGTGGCGCGTGGTTGCCAGTCGTCATCGTCGCCACGAAACCAGCCGTCGTCCTCCACCGTTTTGATGGTGGCTTCGAAGCGGCCTTCCGGGTTGGACACCGCGCCGCGGCCTTTCTGGGCTTTTGGGGGGAGCTCGGTCATGACAGTCATTTTACCCTGATGTTGCAGCGCAGCGGGTGCGCCCGATGGTCGCTGCTTCGGGGCTTCCTCGACCAAGGTCTAATTTTCCCGTTGCCTGTGCGGGCGTACCGTCCCAAGCGTCGACAAAAGCCAAATTTGCCGGCAGCACGTTACAGCCAGCCTTGCTGGCGGCAATGCACGCCGGGACGCACCCGGACTACGGAGGACAACATGGCGATCAGCGATTCCGCTGCGGTTGATTCGGGCCTTGGTGCCAGCACCGGCAGCCCGACCATCACAAAGGCCGAAGAGCGCAAGGTGATTTTCGCCTCGTCGCTCGGCACCGTTTTCGAGTGGTATGACTTTTATCTGTACGGCACCCTAGCAGTGTTCTTCGGGGCGCTGTTTTTTCCACCCGGTAATGAAACTGCAGCGCTGCTGGCCTCACTGGCGACGTTTGGTGCCGGCTTTGCCGTGCGCCCGTTTGGCGCCATTGTTTTCGGCCGCATTGGTGATTTGGTAGGCCGGAAATACACATTTCTCGTCACCATCATCCTGATGGGCATTTCAACTGCCGGCGTCGGCTTCCTGCCAACGTATGAAACGATAGGCTGGGCAGCACCGACCATTCTTGTGTTGCTGCGCCTGCTGCAAGGTCTGGCGCTCGGTGGCGAATACGGCGGCGCGGCAACCTATGTTGCCGAACATGCGCCGGCCAGTCGTCGCGGTCATGCCACCAGCTGGATTCAAACCACGGCGACGCTGGGTTTCTTCCTGTCGCTGTTGGTGATTCTGGTCTGCCGCCTGTCGATGGACGAGGCGAGCTTCAAGCAATGGGGCTGGCGCATTCCGTTCATTCTGTCGATCGTGCTGCTTGGCATCTCGGTTTACATCCGCTTGAAACTGAACGAGTCGCCGCTGTTCAAGGAAATGAAGGCGGGTGGCCATGCGTCCAAGTCGCCGATCCGTGACAGTTTCTTCAAGATGCCGAATGCCAAGTATGTATTCTTCGCCCTGTTCGGTGCAGTCGCAGGTCAAGGCGTGGTCTGGTACACCGGCCAGTTCTATGCGCTGTACTTCTTGTCGACTACGCTGAAGGTCCCTTATCAGGACGCCTATATCCTGATCGCGATTGCGCTGGCGTTGGCGACACCGTTCTTTATCGTGTTCGGCAAGCTCTCGGACAAGATTGGTCGCAAGTGGATCATGATGGCAGGTTGTGCGCTCGCCATTTTCACCTACTTCCCGATCTTTCACGGGCTGACCCAGTACGCTAACCCGGCTCTGGCATCAGCACATGAGAAGAATCATGTGACGGTTGCTGCGACCGATTGCAACTTCGTGATCATTCCTTCACCGTCCTACAAGCCGAGCGACTGTGACAAGGCGAAGAACTTCCTGGCCAAAAACGGTATCGTCTACAACACGGTTGATCTGCCGACCGACAGTGCCGACAAGGTTGTCGTCCGCATCAACAGCGATGTCGAGTTGAAGGGCTTTGACGAAGCAGCCTACAAGGCGGCGATTGTTACCGCGGGCTATCCGGAGAAGGCGGACCCGGCCCAGATCAACAAGCCGATGGTGCTGCTGTTGCTGTTCATACTGGTGCTGTACGTGACCATGGTGTACGGGCCGATTGCGGCATTCCTGGTTGAATTGTTCCCGACCAATATTCGCTACACTTCCATGTCGCTGCCGTATCACATCGGCAATGGCTGGTTCGGGGGTTTCCTGCCGCTGGTGGCATCGGCGATGGTGGCCGCAACCGGCAACATCTACTACGGACTCTGGTATCCGATTGCCGTCGCTGCAATGACGCTGGTAGTCGGCATCATCTTCCTGCCGGAGACCAAGAACCGGGATCTCAATTTCAACGCCCATTGACCGGGTTCGCTGCAGCACAACCCCGGCTCCGGCCGGGGTTGTGCTTTTTTATTTGCGTTTGCGGCGACGGATTCGGGCTCGGCGTGGAGTTGTGATCGCGATTGGTTTAGTCTCTGCCGGTCGGCAGCGATGGAGCAGGGCATGAACGAAGGCGGTTTGCTGGTCTTGTCGACCACCTATGTCGGCTTGTTGTTCGTGCTTGCCTATTGGGGCGACAAGCGTGAGGTCATCGGCACCTCGCTGCGCACTCGCTCTTTCCTGTACGGCCTGACCCTGGCGGTGTATTGCACCTCGTGGACGTTCTATGGAGCGGTCGGCGCGGCCGTCAATGGTGGCTGGGCATTTCTGCCGATTTATCTCGGCCCCTTGCTGCTGTTGATGTTTGGTCGTGGCCTGCTGGAACGGCTGATACTTGCCAGCAAGGCGCACAACGTCACGTCGATTGCCGACTTCATCGCGTCTCGGTACGGCAAAGTGCAGCACCTTGCCGTGCTGGTCACGCTGGTCGCTGTCATCGGCGTACTGCCGTATATCGCGCTGCAACTGAAAGCAGTGACCTTGAGTGTCAATGCCTTGTCGGGAGTAGGCAGTGGCGCGGGCGCGCGGGCGCCCGTTGCCGATACGGCTTTCATCGTCGCCATGCTGCTTGCCGTTTTCGCCATGCTGTTCGGTACCCGCCGGCTGGATGCCACCGAACATCATCGTGGCTTGATGCTGGCCGTGGCGATGGAGTCAGTAGTCAAGCTGGTCGCGCTGCTGGCGGTTGCCGGCTTTGCGCTCTACACGCTCACCGTTGATTCGCCGACACCACTGACTTTGCTGGATGACAAGCGGGTTGCCAGCCTGCTGGCACCAACCCAGCTGCCAGCCGGCTTTATTGCCCAGACCCTGCTCGCGTTCGTGGCTTTGCTCTGCCTGCCGCGCCAGTTTCAGGTGGCGGTGGTGGAGTGTGACGATGTTCGCCACTTGCGCACGGCGCGTTGGTCGTTCGGCATCTATCTGATTCTGGTTTGCCTGGCGGTGCTGCCGATTGCGCTGGCAGCGCTGGTGCAACCGCAAAGCATTGCCGGCACTGCCGACATGGCGGTGCTGCGTTTGCCATTACTGGCTGACCAGCAATGGCTGGCGCTGTTTGTCTATCTTGGCGGTTTCTCCGCCGCGACCGGCATGGTCATTGTCGAGACCGTGGCGTTGTCGACCATGATCTGCAATGACCTAGTGATGCCGGCGCTATGGAAGGTGCAACGCTTTGGTCTGGCCAACCGGCACGATCTGTCGACGCTGTTGCTCAATGTTCGCCGCATTTCCATTCTGATTGTCACCTTGCTTGGTTACGCCTATTACCGCATGACCGAACAATTCCAGGCGCTGGCAGCCATCGGCCTGCTGGCGTTTGCCGCGGTGGCGCAATTTGCCCCGGCCATAATTGGCGGCCTGTACTGGCGCGGCGCCAGCCGCCGTGGTGTTGCCATGGGACTGATTGCCGGATTTCTGCTCTGGTTCTACACCTTGCTGCTACCGACGCTGGCGCGTGCGGGGTGGTTTGATTCGGGCTGGATCGAACAAGGCCCATTTGGCTTGCAGTGGTTGCGGCCACAATCGCTATTCAGCCTGAGTGGGTGGGACGCGCTGACCCACGGCGTGTTCTGGTCGCTGCTCGCCAACATCAGCCTGTTTGTCCTGTTCAGTTTGCGTAACCGCCCGGATCTGAATCAGCGCATTCAGGCGGCGCCGTTTCTGGAACCATACAGTTCGCCCATTGCCGTCAACGAAACCGAAGATTGTGGCCGGATCAGGGTCGGCGAGCTGCTGGCCCTGCTCAGTCGCATCATCGGCAATGAGCCAGCACTGCGGGCCTTCATTGATTTTGCTGCCGATCGCCAGCAAGCACTGATGCCGGATCAGAACGCTGACCGGCAGTGGTTCCGCTTTACCGAACGGCTGCTCGCCGGTGCCATCGGGGCGGCATCAGCACGGGCAATGCTGACCACAGCGCTGCGTGGCAGCGGCATGGACATTGGCCAGGTTGTCGCACTGCTCGACCAGACTTCACAGGAGCAACGGTTCAATCGCGAATTGCTGCACACGATGATGGAAAACATTTCGCTCGGCATCAGCGTGGTCGACAGCGACATGCGGTTGGTGGCGTGGAACCGGCAGTATCAGGAGTTGTTCGAGTATCCGGAAGGCATGGTTTATGTGGGTTGCCCGGTGGCGGCGTTGATTCGCTACAACGCCGAACGCGGCGAATGTGGCCCGGGCGAAGTGGAGCAACACGTCCGCAAGCGCCTGGGATTCATGCAAGCCGGGTCGGCCTATGTGTTCGAGCGGGTGCGTGCCGATGGTCGGGTGATCGAAATGCGCGGTCAGCCCATCGCCGGTGGCGGATACGTCACCACCTACGCCGATGTCACACCCTACAAGCGCAATGAACAGGCGCTGCGGCAATCGGAACAAAGCTTGCGCGAATACAGCGAAACGCTGGAGCAGCGCGTTCATGACCGTACCGAAGCGCTGCAGGCAGCGCTCGATGCCCAAGAGCATGCCCGCCAGGAAGCAGTCTGGGCTAACCAGTCGAAAACCCGGTTTATCGCGGCAGCCAGTCATGATCTGCTGCAACCGATGAACGCGGCGCGGTTGTTCACCACCGCGTTAAACCAGCACGAAACGCCGGATGAGGAAGTGCGCACGCTGGCACGACAAATCGACGGCTCGCTGCGCGGAGCCGAGGAGTTGCTGACTGCGCTGCTCGACATCTCGCGGCTCGACAGTGGCGCGCTGACCCCCAACCGGTCGGTCTTTCCGCTCGCGGATCTCTTTGCCGATCTGAAACTGCAGTTTGCCCCGTTGGCTGAGACCCGTGGATTGAAGCTGGCGGTGTTGCCAACCGAACTCTGGGTGGAAAGCGACCGCCAGATGCTGCGCCGGATCCTGCAAAATTTTGTCAGCAATGCGCTGCGCTATACCCGCACCGGTGGGGTTGTGTTGGGCGTGCGCCGGCAAGGCACGCTGCTGCAATTGATGGTGTGCGACAGCGGACCTGGCATCCCCTTCCATCATCAAGCCGCCATTTTTGATGAGTTTCATCGTACCGGCGAAGTGTCGCCGTGGGGGGAGAAGGGCCTGGGTCTCGGCTTGGCCATTTGCCAACGCATGGCACGGCTGCTGGAGCACGACATTGCGGTGCGTTCGCAACCGGGGCGTGGCAGTTGCTTCAGTGTAACGGTGCCGCGTGCGGAACCGGCGGGTGAGCGTGATGTTGAGATGGCGCCAACGCTGCCCCCCGGCGCGCTGGAGGGCTTGCGCGTGCTCTGCATCGACAATGAGCCGGACATTCTGCTCGGCATGCAGGCGCTGTTGTCGCGCTGGGGTTGCGTTGCGTTGGTGGCGGCGGATCAGGCCTCGGCTGAACACGCGATGGAACAAGGGCCGCAAGTGATTCTGGCTGATTATCATCTGGCCGATGGCGTCGATGGTCTGGCGCTGCTATCGCTGCTTGCCAACCGTGGCGACCAGCCGTTACCGGGCGCGCTGGTGACAGCCGATCACAGCGACATGTTGGCCGAGCGAGTGCGCGCGGCCGGCTTCACGCTGCTGCGCAAGCCGATCAAGCCGGCTGCATTGCGGGCTTTCTTGTCGGCCCGGTAAAGCG
This sequence comes from Permianibacter sp., assembly GCA_041914645.1. Taxonomy (GTDB): domain Bacteria; phylum Pseudomonadota; class Gammaproteobacteria; order Enterobacterales; family Permianibacteraceae; genus Permianibacter. Next base: position 245,914 of record JAYSCY010000005.1, on the reverse strand, counting down.
TTTGTCTCTGGCAGTCGCGGCTGGACGCCTGATCGACGAGTTGGTGTTACTCATCTTCCATAACCGGCAATCGCATGCTGGGATCAAGTTGCAAGCGGGCGGCGGCGACCACCGCCTGGGTACGGTTCGAGACGCCGAGTTTTTTCATCACCGAGGTCATGTGAGCCTTGACCGTGGCTTCCGAGACGCCAAGCTCATAGGCGATTTGCTTGTTCAACAAGCCGTCCGCCAGCATCATCAGCACCCGGAATTGATGCGGTGTCAGCTCGCGAATGCGGCGAGCGATATCCACCTCATCTGCAGCGAGCTTGCTGTCGGTGCCAATGCCGCTTGGCAACCAGATATCGCCATCGAGTACCGTTTGAATGGCGGCGCCGATTTGCTCAGTGCTGGTCGCTTTCGGAATGTAGCCGCTGGCGCCGTGGCCAATGGCACGCTGGATGACGCCGGGGTCTTCATTGCCACTCACCACCACGACCGGCAGGCCCGGATGCGTCGCACGGATATGGACCAGTGCCGAAAAGCCACTGGCACCCGGCATGTGCAGATCCAGCAGCAACAAATCCGCATCATGGTGCTGCTCGGTCAGCTGTTGCAAGGCCGCAACGGAGTCAGCATCCAGCACGGTCGCCTCGGGATACAACGATTGCACCGCGCGCCGCAACGCATCGCGAAACAAGGGATGGTCGTCGGCGATCAGGATCTTCATGCCCAGCGTACCCGAGCGAGGAACGGTTGCGGCGAGTGTAACGGTATCTGTCACCAACCGGTACCCGGTTCCCGGATGGGGATGGCCCGACAAACGTGTCGACATCAAAGTTACGCTGCCGGTAAATGCCGTTCGCGCACCAGCACGTCGACCACCCCCGGGTCGGCCAGCGTCGAAATGTCACCGAGGCTGTCCGTTTCGTTGGCGGCGATCTTGCGCAGGATGCGGCGCATGATCTTGCCGGAGCGAGTCTTCGGCAGACCCGGCGCCCACTGGATCACATCGGGCGTGGCGATCGGGCCGATCTCTCGGCGCACCCAGTCGACCAGTTCCTTGCGGAATTTATCATCGGATTCGATGCCGGCCTGCAGTGTCACATAAGCGTAAATGCCCTGACCTTTGATGTCGTGCGGCATGCCGACCACCGCAGCTTCGGCCACTTTCGGGTGGGCGACCAGCGCGCTTTCGATTTCAGCGGTGCCGAGCCGGTGCCCGGAAACATTCAGCACGTCATCAACCCGGCCTGTGATCCAGTAGTAGCCATCGGCATCGCGACGGGCGCCGTCACCGGTGAAGTAGCGGCCGCGGAATGTCGTGAAATAGGTTTCGGCAAAACGTTTGTGATCACCGTAGACGGTGCGCATCTGGCCCGGCCATGAGTCGAGCAGCACCAGATTGCCTTCGCAGGCGCCGTGCAGAATATTGCCCTCACCATCGACGATGGCAGGCTCAACACCGAACAGTGGTTTGCTGGCTGAGCCCGGCTTCAGTGCGGTGGCGCCCGGCAGCGGGCTAATCAACATGCCGCCGGTTTCGGTTTGCCACCAGGTGTCGACAATCGGGCAACGGCTTTCGCCCACCACTTCGTAATACCAGCGCCAGGCTTCCGGGTTGATCGGTTCGCCAACCGAGCCGAGCAATCGCAGCGATTTGCGATTCGACATCCGCACGTAATGGTCGCCTTCCCGCATCATCGAGCGGATCGCCGTCGGTGCGGTATAGAGAATGCTGATGCGATGCTTGTCGACAATCTGGCCGACCCGGCTCCAGTCCGGGTAGTTCGGCACGCCTTCGTAGAACACTGAGGTCGCGCCATTCGACAGCGGTCCATACAGCAAATAGCTGTGACCGGTGATCCAGCCGACATCGGCGGTGCACCAGTAGACATCGTCGGGACGAATGTCGAACACGGCCTTGAAGGTATGGGTGACATAGACCAGATAACCGCCGGTAGTGTGCAGCACGCCTTTTGGTTTGCCGGTCGAGCCGGAGGTGTACAGGATGAACAAGGGATCTTCGGCCAGCATGGCTTCTGGCTCGCATGTGTCGGCTTCACCGACCAGCAGATCGTGATACCAGACATCGCGATTCGGCTTCCAGGCGATTTCGCCACCGGTGCGCCGCACCACAATCACTTTTTCAACGCCAGCGCATTCGCTGTGGCCAAGCGCGGCGTCGACATTGGCTTTCAGCGGCACGCGCTTGCCGCCGCGCAGACCTTCATCGGCGGTGATGACGAAACGGGCATCGCAGTCGCCAATCCGGCCGGCCAGTGACTCCGGCGAGAAGCCACCAAACACCACCGAGTGAACGGCACCGATGCGGGTGCAGGCCAACATGGCGACCGCAGCTTGCGGAATCATTGGCATGTAGATCATCACCCGGTCGCCACGCTTGATGCCCATCCGGCGCATGGCATTACCGAGCCGACAGACTTCGGTATGCAATTCACGGTAGCTGATGCGGCGATGCTCAGCGGGGTGATCGCCTTCCCAGATGATGGCGGTCTTGTCACCGTGCTCAGCCAGATGACGATCGAGGCAGTTCTCGCTGACATTCAGCACGCCGTCTTCGTACCAGCGGATCGACAGATGATCTGGATCGAACGACACATTCTTGACCTTGGTATACGGGCGCTGCCAGTGCAGGCAGTGACCTACCTCACCCCAGTACTGGTCCGGATGCTCGATTGAGCGTTGGTAATCCTGCTGATAGGCCTCGGCACTTATCAGGGTATCGCGGGCGTAATGCTCCGGCACGGGGTAAATGGTCTGGCTCATCGCGAAATCCTCTTATTGCAGTGCGCCAATTCTCGCGGGCAATACGGTGCGCGCCCATTCGACTTTCGTCGAACTTCGACCAAGGGCGAATGGCTGCCGTACCAGTCGGCGGGTATACCGGTGGCCAGAGTCAGCGTGGTGCGGTCGTTCTGTAGTTGCTGTCGATCGGTTCAACCGTCGTTCTGGTGTTGCTCACGCAGCGATGGCTCTTTTGTGCTTGCCGCCGCCACTTGATACACGTGCTGGCGGCGTTGAGCGCCGACCCCTCCGGAGGACAAAAATGAAACTGATCCAACAGAACCGAACCGGTTTCACGCGGACTGCACTGGCCAGCCTGCTTCTGCCAATCCTGTTTGTGCCAGATCTCGGGCTGGCCGCCGACAGCGGCACTACCTTCAGTTACAGCGGTTACATCAAGCTGGATATGATGTATTCAGATTTCAGTGACGGTGAACTCGCAGGCAATAGCATCGGTCGTGATTTTTATGTGCCGTCCACCATTCCGGTCGCGGCGGTGGCCGACAGTTACAGCGCGTTCGACGCGCATGCCAAGCAGACCCGCTTTGTTTTCGGTACCAGCACACCGCTAGCGGATGGCACCACGGTGGCGACCCATATCGAAATGGACTTCATGAGTGCCGTCGATGGCGATGAACGGATCAGCAATGGTTATGAGCCGGAAATCCGCCAGGCGTTTGTCAAGTGGAATGGCTGGCTGGCCGGTCAGGCCTGGAGCACCTTTCAGGATGTCGCTGCGCTGCCGGAAGCTATTGACTTTATCGGCCCGTCGAACTCGACCGTGTTTGTGCGACAGGCGCAAGTGCGTTACAGCACCGGTAACTGGATGTTCGCGGTCGAAAATCCGGAAACCACGGTGACACCGTTTGGCGGCGGTACCCGGCTCAGCCCGGATGATGACGCCGCGCCGGATTTTGCTGCGCGCTGGGTGACCAAGGGAAAATGGGGCCATTTGTCTGTCGGTGGTGTGGCGCGCCAGCTGCGGATCGACAACGGCACCACGGAAAGCACGGCAACCGGTTATGGCCTGGCCGTTTCCGGCCGCTATGACTTCAACCCGGACAATGATATTCGCGCCATGGTGACTGCCGGCTCCGGCATTGGCCGCTATGTTGGCCTGAACACTGCCAATGACGCCGTGCTTGATGCAAGCGGTGAACTGGAAGCTATCGATCAGATGTCGGCGTTCGTTGCCTGGCGCCATAACTGGACCGGGCAAACCCGTTCAACTTTTATGTACTCGATCCTCGATATCGACAATGATATCGCGCTGACCGGAACCTCGGCGACATCAGGCGTCGATTCGCTGCATGCCAATCTCATCTACTCGCCCTATCCGAAACTGGATGTCGGGGTTGAGGCGATTCTGGCCACTCGGGAAACCGAAGCCGGCATTGATGGCGACATGAACCGAGTGCAGTTTGCAATCAAGTACTCGTTCTGAATCGGGTTATGTTGACCTGGCAACACTACCGACCGGCCAACCCACAGTGGCCGGTCGGTGGTTTTCATGGCTGCGCGTGCGCAGCCTTTTTTATGGCTGGCAAGTCAGTCGGAAAAAATGCTGTTGCTATTGCAACAGCAGGGATGACAGGTCAGGCCCGGCCAGCAGCGTCAGCGCTTGCTTATGGCGAAATTGCAGCGCCGGTTCGCTGCCCAGTAGGGTGAGTGTGCTACCGCGGCGTAGCAGTGCGCTGCCTTCACGCAGGGCAATCACCGTTTTCGACGGATTGGCGGCGAGAAACTCCTGCAATCGCTGCTCGCGGGTCTCGCCATGAAAATTTGGCGGCACAACGTCGCTGTAGTGCGGATTGAGCTGGAACGGTATCAGGTTGAGTGCCGCGAAACTTTCCGGTTCGACAATCGGCATGTCATTGGTCGTGCACAGGGTCGGTGCCGCGATATTCGAACCGGCACTCCAGCCGACATAGGGCACTCCGGCCAGCACCCGCTCGCGGATCAAATCGAGCAGCTTCCAGTCGTAAAGCGTTTTCAGCAGATGAAAGGTATTACCGCCGCCGACGGCAATGGCCTGCGCCTCGCGCAGGGCCTGCTGGGCATTGCCGGCACGGTGGATGCCGCTGACGCGCACACCAACCGGACCGAGCGCATCCTGCACTCGCTGCAGATACTCGTCCCAATCGATGGTCACACCGGCAAACGGCACGAACAACAGCTCACGCGCACCAACATGCTCGGCGATCCACTGGCGGGAGGTTTCCAGATAGCCGCTGTTGTTGGCGCGGGAGGAAGAGAGCAGCAGGAGATTCGGGGCAGTCATCGTAAACTCTTGGCCGAGAACATCGGCAAACTGGAAGAGGGCGCCATGATACGAACCCTGACCCTGCAACCCAAGCGGCAAGGCTTGCATCGGTTTACTCACGAGGTGGAAAAACTGGTGCGGGAGGCAGGCTTTTCCGAAGGACTTTGTACGCTTTTTGTTCGGCATACCTCGTGCAGCCTGCTGATTCAGGAAAACGCCGACCCAACCGCGCGCTCGGATCTGGAACGTTGGTTAAACCGCTTGGTGCCGGAGAATGACGCGTTGTACCAGCACACGCTCGAAGGCGCCGACGATATGCCGGCCCACATCAAAGCGGCGCTGACGGCGGTTAGCCTCAGTATCCCCATCGTCGATGGTCGCTTGTCGCTCGGGACCTGGCAGGGCATTTATCTGTGGGAGCATCGGCACCAGCCGGGCCGGCGCGAGGTGGTGGTGCATATGGCGGGCTGATTCAGTGCGGTCGGCTGGTTCGCCTTCATATCGGCATTCACCCTCTCCCCAACCCCTCGCCCCTCAAGGGAGAGGGGTTGGTTCGGTGCTCTTTTCCGTCGCGAGCACGGTGGCGCTGGATGGACAGGGGTCTCGGAGAAAGCTGCGATCCGGTTCCCTCCCCCTTGAGGGGGGAGGGCTAGGGAGAGGGTGAATCCTCCAGCCCGCTGCGCCCCGGCAGCAATGCCCCCACGACTTCCCCCAGCCAAGCCCCTTATAATCCCGGGCCTGCGCCAGCGGTTTCGCGCCAAGGCTCGAAACCCGCCCAAAGGCCCCCATTTCCAGCGGCTGACCACGCTCCGCCGCCTCAACACGCAGGAATCCCCATGTTCGGCAACCTTTCCGACCGTTTGAACGCCGCCCTGAAAAAGCTCTCGGGCCAAGGCCGCATCACCGAAGACAACGTCAAGGATACGTTGCGCGAAGTGCGCATGGCGCTGCTGGAAGCCGACGTGGCGTTGCCGGTGGTGAAAGACTTCATCGCCAAAGTGAAAGACCGCGCGGTCGGCACCGAAGTGATGAGCAGCCTCACGCCCGGTCAGGCCTTTATCAAAATCGTCCGTGATGAACTGGTCGCGGCAATGGGCGAGCACAACGACGAACTCAATCTCGCCGTGCAACCGCCCGCGGTGATCCTGATGGCCGGCCTGCAAGGCGCCGGTAAAACCACCAGCGCCGGCAAGCTCGCGAAGCTTTTGAAAGAGCGGCACAAAAAATCGGTGCTGCTGGTGTCGGCCGACGTTTATCGCCCGGCCGCAATCAAGCAACTCGAAACACTGGCTCAACAAGTCGGCGTGCATTTCTTCCCGAGCGCAGTTGGTCAGGACCCGGTCAAGATCGCCAAAGACGCGGTCGAAGAAGCCAAGCGCCGCATTTACGACGTGGTGATCGTCGACACCGCCGGTCGACTGCACATCGACAGCGACATGATGGACGAGGCCAAGCGTATTCACGCTGCGGTCAACCCCATTGAAACGTTGTTCGTGGTCGACAGCATGACCGGCCAGGATGCCGCCAATACCGCCAAAGCCTTCAATGAAGCGCTGCCGCTGACCGGCGTCATCCTGACCAAAGCCGACGGTGACGCCCGTGGCGGCGCCGCACTGTCCATCCGCACCATCACCGGCAAGCCAATCAAATTCATCGGTATCGCTGAAAAGCTTGACGGGCTGGAGCCGTTCCATCCGGATCGTATCGCCAGCCGCATTCTCGGCATGGGCGATGTGCTCAGCCTGATTGAGCAGGTCGAGCGCGAAGTCGACAAAGACAAGGCCGAAGCCTTCGCCAAGAAGCTCAAGAAAGGCAAAGGTTTTGATCTGGAAGACTTTCGGGATCAACTGCGCCAGATGAAAAAAATGGGCGGCCTGACCTCGATGATGGAAAAAATGCCCGGCTTCGGCCAGATCCCGGAAGCGGCCAAGTCGCAAGTCAATGATCGTGAATTGCTGCGCCTTGAAGCCATCATCAACTCGATGACCCCGACCGAACGCGCCAAGCCGGATTTGATCAAAGGCTCGCGCAAGCGCCGCATTGCGATGGGCTCCGGCGTACAGGTGCAGGACGTCAACAAGCTGCTGAAGCAATACGACCAGATGAACGACATGATGAAGAAGCTTTCATCGAAAGGCGGCATGATGAAGTTGATGCGCAGCATGGGTGGCAAGATGCCGCCGGGGATGATGCCGAAGCGGTGATTATGGCAAGCCTTGAGCTGAATCCTCGCAATGTCGAAGAGCGTGACGCACGACGTCAGCTGATAGAACTTGCGAAGAAGATGCTCAGTCGAGAGTTATCGTTCATCGAAGGGGCGCCCCAAGTCTTGCGTTTGCGATGGAGTGCAAACGTTCGAGATGATGATCCTGACTTCATGGCGTTTGTTGCTATTGAGTCTGAGACAGATCATTTGCCGCTGGAAGCTCAGAAGCATTTGTGGTCGCCGGCGGCATTGGCCAAATTGGCGCCAGAGTTTGAGCATGTGGAGTCTTGGGCTTCGCAATTTGCTGATGTTGCATGCAAAAAACTGATTACGCGTCTTTCGGGAACGTTGATGGAGTGCACTTAGCTCCGGTCGTTGCGAGGCAATGACCCGGCTTCTCTTTTGGTCCCTTCTCCGTTTTATCATTCCGCACGACTACCACCATTGCCGGGGCGAGACCGGGCAATCCGGCCGCCTGGCAAGCTGCTTGGATAGACCAAAAGCTCGGCGCGGCAATTACCTCTCCCAGCCTCCCCCTTCACAGGGGGAGGAGAAAATCAGCCGACATGACTTCCGGCACATCCCAACCTGAAACCAATCCCCTAACCTGATGCCATTCCAATTCCCCAAGGAGTGGCTCCATGAAATCCAGGTTCACTGCCATCGCAGGTCTGCTGTCAGCGTTGTTGTTCAGTACCATCGTCGTTGCCGACAATGCGCCAAGCACCACGCCTGCCGGCGCCAGCAATGACAGCCAGCAGATATTGGTCGAGGCCGAAACCCAGTTCTTTCAGGCGTTGAATGAAAAGCCCAAGCAGGGAAAAAATACGCTGGAAGGGCTGACGCTGGCGTATGCAGTCGCGCCAACCGATGGTCGCACCAACTTGCTGCTGGGGTTGAACCATCTGTGGCTGGCCGCAGAATCACCGCGACAGAACCCGATGACCTTGCAGCACGTCATCCTTGCTGAGTATTTCCTTGGCCGTGCTGAACAATTGACTGGTGACTACCGCATTCCGAGCTGGCGGGTCCCCATTCAGATGACGCTGGCTAACCGTGATGGTGACAAGAAAGCGGCAGGCAAGGCCTACGACAGCTTTCTGAAGGCGTACAAGAAAAATCCGGATTTTCATTCGTTTGTGCTGGCCTTGCTGGCGTTTGATGAGCCGGTTGGTAGCAAGGAATTTCAGCGCGGATTGACGGCGATGCATGCTGCCGAGTCTTGCGGCGAGAACAATCCGTCCTGCCAGAACACGGCGCGCTGGCCGCACAATGTCGAGGCTTACATGGTGTTTATGGCCGACTATGAAGCCAAGGCCGGCAATGCCGACGCGGCCCGGAAGTGGTTGGCCGACGCCGAGACTTTTGCGACGGCAAGCAATTGGGCATTCCTGCCGGCCATTGTCGAACGGCAACAGCAGTTACCGGAGCGGATGGTGCGGTATGCCAATGCCGATCACAACGACGATCCGGCTGGACTGTTTGATGAGTATCAGCAGCAAACCTGTCAGCTGTGCCACCGCAAGTAACGAAACAAGAAACAAAAAAAGAAACAAAAAAGCCTCCCGGCGGGAGGCTTTTCTTATGGGTTTGGGACCCGGCTACTTCTGTGCGGCGGCAAACTTCTCTACTTTCTCCATTACCCGCAGCACATTGCCGCCCATGATTTTGGCAATGTCGGCTTCCTTGTAACCACGGCGCAGCAACTCGGCAATCAAGTTCGGATACTGCGAAACGTCTTTCAGACCCACCGGCAGTGAGTCACCAACACCGTCGTAATCCGACCCCAAGCCGATGTAATCGACACCCACCAGCTTGACCGCATGATCAATATGGTTGGCAACATCGGCAACCGTGGCATACGGATACGGTTGCCGTTCCGCATAGGCTTTTTCGAATTGCTGGGTGGCCGCTTCGGTCGGCGTGCCGTTGTGCAGTTTCTTGAAGCCTTCCTCCGCAATGTCACGCTGTTCGGAGTATTGCCGGGCCTGTTCGGTCACGAAGAAGGAACCAAAGTTGATCATCAGCACGCCGCCATTTTGGGCCAGCGCTTTCAGCATGTCGTCACTGACGTTGCGTTCCAGGCCTGGGGTGAAGTGCCGCAGCGAGGAGTGCGAGGCAATGACCGGCACCTGGCTCAGCTTCAGCACTTCAAAGAACGCATCATCGGACACGTGGGCGATGTCGATCATGACGCCCAGTTTGTTCATTTCGGCAACGACCTGACGGCCGAACGGACTCAGGCCTTTCCACAGCCGGACCTTGTCGTAGGACGAGTCGCTGATATGGTTGGACAGGCCGTGAGTCAACGTGATGTAGCGGACGCCGCGATCGCGGAAGTGTTTGACATTGGCCAGGTCACCGGCAATCGGTGCGCCGTTTTCCATGCCAAGCAGCAGCGAGATTTTACCGGCCTTGTGTTGCTTGCGGACCTCGTCGGCGGTGCGGGCGAGGGCAAATTTGTCCGGGGCCCGGTAGGCGATGGCTTCGACCTGATCAATCAAGGCATTGGCGAGTGCCGTGGCGCCATTGGCTTCGCTGCTGGCAGGGGTGTAGATGGACATGAACGGCGCGCTGAGACCGCCGGCCTTGGCGCGCGGGTAATCAAATTCGCCGCTGGCTGTTGCCTTGGTGACGTCTTCCCATTTTTCATGCAGCCGGTGCGGCACATCGATATGGCCATCCACCAATGGATATTGGTGGGCGATCCGGTTGGCCGCTTGCTCAACGGTTTCGGCAGCGATCGCAGTGCTGGACAGCAGCGCCGCAGCGCACAACAGCAGAACTTTGTTCATCATGGGTTCCCGTCACACAGTAGAGAGAGGTGAATTTGCTCAGCGGCGCGGTCGTCAGAATTGCTCGCCCAGCTTCACGTAGTAAACGAAATCATCGTCGGCGTAAGCCACATCAAAGCCGAGGTTCAGTTCTTTCTCGGCCAGCACTTTCCAGCGCAGGCCGCCGCCAAAACTGTGGGCGTAGGACTTGTTGGTGTAGCCGAGCAGATCTTCGAAAGCCCAGCCGGATTCGTAGAACCCAATGGCTGCCCAGCGTTCGCTGAACCGGTAGCGGACTTCCGCGTGCGTGGACAGGGTAGCGTCGCCCATATAGCGGCCACGGTCGTAACCGCGGATCGACAGATACGGTTTGTCGTAGAACGGAATTTCGCTGTCGGCATCCGGCTCGGCGTACTGGTGGCGCACGCGCAGCGCGGTGATGAACCGGTTGTTCAGCGTTGGCCAGTAAAACGCCAGTGACGAGGTCAGTTTGCTGTATTCGTTGTCGCCTCCCCAGTCGGCGCCGTAATCCTCGTATTTGCTTTCGAGCAATATGCCTTCAGTCGGGAAGTAGTTGTCATTGCGACTGTCATAGGTCAAATCGATTCCGGCAGCGGCATTGGTTTGCTGAGCGGTGAAAAACTCCTCCAGCGCCGGATGGTATTCCGGTGGAATGCTGTCGAGTGGCAAGCCTATGGTCAGATCCATGAACAGGAAGTGTCCACCGAGATACCAATGTTCGGTACCGGGCAATTGGCCGAGGGCTTTCAGAAACAAGACGCTCGAATCCAGTTCGTAGGTCAGATTGAAGGGGCCGACGCCATTGCCAAGGTCGGGCAGGTAATAGGTGAGCACCAGTTCGCCGTAACCGGCCAGCGCCGTGACGCGCAGCGCATCTTTAAAGAAGTTGTTGTCGTGCATCAGTCCGGCAAACCAGCTGCCGTTATCACTGACCAGGGCACCAAGCCCTGAAGTGGCGTTACGATCGGACCCCTCTTTGTATTCATGCAGGTACAACACCGGGATCTGTAAGCCGCTGCCCAGGGTTGGGTTGGAGAACGGGATGGGCACCAGTACCCAGCCAGCGGAGTCCTTCTGTTCGCTGACTTCGCTGGCGGTCTCAAAGTCTTCCTGAAACTCCTCCGGTTCGGCGGCAGAGACGGCGCTGGCGAACACTGCGCTGCCAAGCAGCAGGGCGCCAAACAGGTGTCGACTTCCGGTTGGGGGACATACGGCAAAGCGGGGGCTGGCCAGCGACATGAAGTGTCCTAAAGCGGCAAGGAGCCGGATTCCCTCAGTTTTCCCGAATCTGCCCGGTATTGCTACTGTCGTCCGAATGTCCGGGCATGCCCGGATAAAGGTGGCAGACAGCGAGTTCGGGCAAGCCAAATGACGCGATACTCACTAAATAGGTACTTTAGAACCAATTTCGCCTGTCAAATTGCTGCGCCGGGGCGCCCCAAGGTGGCTACAAGCCCCGCCCGGCCTGCGCTGGCGAGGATTCCGGTTGGCTTTCCGGGGACGGATGCGTAGAATACGCGGCCCTTACGGGCGCCGGGACTTGCCCCCCGGTGTCTTTTGTTTGTTGGTCCTTATCGAGGTTCCAGGCTCATGGTCGTTATTCGTCTTGCTCGTGGCGGCGCCAAAAAGCGTCCGTTCTACCACGTTGTTGTTGCTGATAGCCGTCGCGCCCGCGATGGTCGTTTCATCGAAAGCCTCGGCTTTTTCAACCCGGTTGCTTCGGGCAAAGCGGTGAAATTCGAAATCAACGGCGAGCGTTATGCTCACTGGGTCAACCACGGTGCCCAGCCGTCGGAGCGCGTTGCCGCTCTGGTTGCAGCCAACAAGGCCTAAGGCCTCGTTCGCTGACACAGCGCCGATCGCATGAGTGAAGTTCAATCCAAGCGACTTGCGGTCGGCAAGATCACGGGTGCTCATGGCATCCGCGGTTGGGTGAAGGTGTATAGCTACACCGATCCAATCGAAAACATTCTCGACTATAGCCCGTGGCACATTTACAGCCAGGGCCAGTGGCGGGAAGTGAAGGTGCTCGAAGGCCGCGTGCAAGGCAAAGGCGTGGTCGCGAGACTGGAAGGCATCAACGATCGCAATGCGGCAGAGTTGCTGCAGCAGGTGCCGATCGAAGTGGCGCGTGACGCCCTGCCGGACGCCGATGATGGCGAGTTCTACTGGGATGAGCTGGAAGGCCTCTCGGTGGTCAATCGCGAAGGCGTTGTGCTCGGCACCGTCAGCCACTTGTTCGAGACCGATGCCCACCCGATTCTGGTGGTCGTCGATGGCGAAACCGAACGGATGATTCCGTTTGTTGAAGCCTACATCGATGAAGTCGATGTGGAAGCAAAGAAGATCGTTGTCGACTGGCAACTGGATTGGTGAGCCAGATGTGGTTCGGGGTGATCACCCTGTTTCCGCCGATGCTCGACGCGGTGACCCAGTTTGGGGTCAGCAGCCGGGCGGTGAAGCAGGATAAGTTGCACGTGGTGGCCATCAACCCACGCGACTTCACCAGCGATAAACATCGTACGGTCGATGACCGCACCTTTGGTGGTGGTCCCGGCATGGTGATGCTGGCCCAGCCGCTGCTTGATGCGATTGCGGATGCGAAAGCAAAAGCCGGCGGTCCGGCCAAAGTGATTTACCTGTCCCCGCAAGGACAGCCGCTGACGCAGGCAAAAGTGCAGGCGCTGGCGAATGAAGAACGGCTCATCCTGCTCTGCGGTCGCTATGAAGGCATCGACGAGCGCGCCATCGAGATGGCGGTGGATGAAGAGATTTCGATCGGTGACTACGTGCTTTCGGGCGGGGAGTTGCCGGCGATGGTGCTGATTGATGCCGTCGCACGTCTGTTACCGGGCGTGCTCAATGACGAACTCAGTGCCGAGCAGGATTCGTTTACGGATGGTCTGCTGGACTGTCCGCATTACACCCGGCCGGAAGTATTCGAAGGCAGGGCGGTGCCGACGGAATTGATGTCCGGTCACCATGAACAGATTCGCCGTTGGCGGCTGAAGCAGTCGCTGGCACGAACCCTCGAGCGGCGGCCCGATTTGCTCCAGCAATGGCAGCAACGCGCGCTGACGAAAGAGGAAAAAAAGCTTTTGGATGAAGTATTGCGTGAGAGTGCGGCGGCAACGCCGGATGACAACGCCTGAACTTCAGCCTCGCAGTCCGCTGCGGAGTTGAAGCCAATTGAGCGAAGGATCGCCCAAGTACGTCGTAGCGGCTTTTGTCTTGGCTAACGCGATGGACCTCTGGAAAAGGCCAAACCGTGTGGTTTCTTCAACGCGAGTCCTATTCGCACTCCGTTGATTAAGGAGAATGCCCGATGAGCAACATCATCAAACAGCTCGAAGCCGAGCAAATGACCAAGGAAATCCCGGAATTCAAAACCGGTGATACCGTGATCGTGAACGTGAAAGTGAAGGAAGGCGACCGTGAGCGTCTGCAGGCCTTCGAAGGCGTTGTGATTGCCAAGCGCAAGCGTGGCCTGAACAGCTCGTTCACCGTTCGCAAGATCTCCTACGGTGAAGGCGTGGAGCGTGTGTTCCAGACCTACTCGCCGCTGATCGGCAGCATCGAAGTCAAACGTCGTGGCGACGTGCGCAAGGCCAAGCTGTACCACCTGCGCAACCTGTCCGGCAAGGCTGCCCGTATCAAAGAAAAGCTGGATTAATTCCTGCTTTTTGCACCACCTTGTGGAAACGCAGCGGGCACCTTCGGGTGCCCGTTGTCGTTGTTGGCCATCCATGGCCCATAATCCTGCGGGCCGCTTCTCTGCGCAAATGCGCATTCCTGCGCATTTGTCGTTGTTGGCCTTCCCTGGCCAACAACCCTTCGGGCGGCTGCGCCGCGCAAAACGGCGGTCCTGCCGTTTTGTCGTTATGGGCCATCCATGACCCATAACCTTGCAAGCGGCATTCGCTGCACAGAACGGCGGTCCTGCCTGTTTGAACTGGTCGGCATCACCCCGCTAGCAATCCCTCGGAAGACTGGTACCAACCCTTCGTCCAGCTTTCACGTAAACTTCAGTTATGAGTTGGCTTGGGCTGACGTTGCCATGACCCTGAACCGCATTCATCACGTTGCCATCATTTGCTCGGATTACCCGCGCTCGAAAGCGTTCTACACCGGGATACTGGGGTTGCAGGTCGTGGCCGAGCATTACCGCGCCGGACGGGATTCCTGGAAGCTGGATTTGGCGTTGCCTGATGGTGCCCAGCTGGAGCTGTTTTCGTTCCCGAGTCCGCCGAGCCGCCCTTCGTATCCGGAAGCATGCGGTTTGCGCCATCTGGCGTTCGAAGTCGAGGACGTCGAACGGTGGAAGCAGCAGCTGGAGGCGCAGGGCGTAGTCGTTGAGCCGGTTCGGGTGGATGAATTTACCAACCGCCGGTTTGTATTTTTCAGCGATCCGGATGGTTTGCCGCTGGAGCTTTATGAGCGCTTGCCGGTCCATGATTGAAACGGCAAGTTGAGTCAGCATGTTGAGGCAGCAATAGGTATGCACAGCTTCCAGTTCGACGCTCCCTTTGGCCCGATTGGCGTTTGCTGTGACGACGCGGCAGTGGTTGCCATCCGGTTCTTGCCGTCCGGCCCGGCGGGTGGTCCGCAAACCGCATTCGCCGAACAAGTTGCGGCTGAATTGCAGCAATATGTCGCCAATCCCCATTTCGAATTCACGGTACCGGTGCGGTTGACCGGGACGCCGTTCCAGCAACGGCTGTGGCAAGCGCTGCGCCGGATCCCGGTAGGCGAAGTGCGTCAGTACGGCGCCTTGTCGGCGGAGCTCGCCAGCAGTGCGCGCGCCGTTGGTGGTGCCTGCCGGCACAATCCGGTGCCGATTATTGTGCCCTGCCATCGGGTGGTATCAGCCAGTGGCGATGGCGGTTTTGCCGGTGCGACCGATGGACCCTTGCTGAACATCAAGCGCTGGTTGCTGCGCCATGAAGGCGTCATCAGCGACGCGGGCCAGACCGCAGATTTGTTCGCGGCTACCGCGGATCGAAACTGATGGGCGCACCACGCAGCCGTCAGTTGCCTGCTGCGCGCGGTCGTGAAGCCGTGCACCAGCTGGCGGAGAGTGATGTACCCTGGGTTGAGCGTTTTCTGCAGCAGCTGTGGTTGCAGGAAGGCTTGTCCGATGCAACTCGTCAGGCTTACCGACGGGATCTTGCGTTCCTGTCGGACTGGCTGCATGCGCGGCAACAGCACTTGCTGAATTGCCAGCGTGACAGCCTGCACGCGATGTTGGAACAGCGGGTTGCTGGCGGTTACCACCACCGTTCGAACGCGAGGCTGCTGTCGTCGCTGCGGCGGTTCTTTCGCCATGCCCGCGAATTTGGCTGGCGTGCTGACGACCCGACCGCCCTGCTGGAAAGCCTGCGCGCACCGGCAGCGTTGCCGAACAGCATGACCGAGCTCGATGTCGAACGGTTGCTGATGGCGGCCTCCGGTGAAGATGCGCTGAGCCTGCGCGATCGGGCCATGCTGGAGCTGATGTACGCCAGTGGCCTGCGGGTCAGTGAACTGGTCAATCTGCCGCTGGCTCAGGTCAGCCTGCGCCAGGGGGTGCTTCGGGTCATCGGCAAGGGCAACAAGGAACGCATTGTGCCGATGGGGGAGGTTGCCATCGACTGGTTGCAGCGCTACCTCGAGCAATCCCGGCCGGTTTTGCTGGAGGCGCAGCTTTCCGAAGCCATGTTCGTATCCCGCCGGGGCGAAGCATTGACCCGACAGGCGTTCTGGTACCGTATCAAGCATTACGTCCGGGAGGCCGGCCTGCGCAGCAGCATCAGCCCGCACAGCCTGCGTCATGCCTTTGCCACCCATTTGTTGAACCATGGTGCGGATTTGCGTAGTTTGCAGATGCTGTTGGGCCATAGTGACCTCAGTACCACCCAGATTTATACTTTCGTGGCGCGCGAACGGCTTAAAGCGCTGCACGAGCGGCATCACCCTCGTGGCTGAAACCGTGTAACGTTTACCTGTTTGATAGGTCCAAGCGCTGTACCATGCCCGTCCCTTGTTGGAGCCCTACATGTTCTCTCGTCTGATCCCTGTGCTGCTGCTGGCGCTGATGCCGTTCGCCCATGCGGCCGACAAGCCTGCCGGTACGGTGGAAGAGCGCCTGAAAGCCACGCTGGAAAGCAAGTTTCCCGACATCGGTGTCGACGTGGTTCGCAAGTCGCCTTATCCGGGTCTGTACGAAGCGGCCATGGGCGACGAGATGGTGTATCTGTCGCCGGACGGCAAGTTCATGATTTTCGGTGGCACCATGCTGGGCATTGAAGGCAAGCCGGTCGATCTCACCCAAATCAGCAAGACCGAGCTGGATGCCAAAAAAGCGCCAATGCGAGCAGCGGAACTGGCCAAGCTTGACCCCAACTCGATGCTGACGTTTGCTGCCGCCAACGAAAAATATGCCATCAATGTTTTCACAGACATCGATTGCGGCTATTGCCAGAAACTGCACAAAGATGTGCCGGCCCTGAACCAGATGGGCATCACCGTGCATTACCTCGCCTATCCGCGTGCCGGCCTCAATTCGCCGTCGCACCAGAAACTGCTCAACGTCTGGTGTGCCGACGATCCGAAGAAGGCCATGACTGCAGCCAAGAACCGGCAAGTGCTGCCAGACAAAACGTGCAAGAACTCACTCGACAAGCACATGGATCTGGTGCGCAAATTCGGCTTGGGCGGCACTCCGGCGATTGTGCTCAACGACGGTAACGTGATTGGCGGTTACATGCCGCCGGCTCAATTGCTGCAGGTTCTGCAGCAGAATGAGTTGAAAGGTCCGATCAAGAAAGTCAGCGCCATCAATTGATGGCGTCGCGCCGGTGGCCGAGCCATCGCGATACGCATTGCTTCGGAAAAACAAAGGCGGCTGCAAGCCGCCTTTGTTTTTTTCCGTAATCCGATGACTGACGCCATCGACGTGGGCTCACCGCGCGCTCAGGGAAACAATACCGCCAACACGTTGCGGCCTTCTGAGGCCAGCACCACATAGGTGTGGCAGGCGGCACGGGTATCCATCAGATCCAGTGTGCGGCCGGCTTGTTGGGCCGTGGCCAGCCAGCGCAAGTTGGGCAACTGGTGGCGCGGCCCGCAGCCGAGCAACAGGATCTCGGCATCACTGGCGCACCAGCGCTGGATATCCTCTTCGGTCAATGCCTGAAATGTTGCTGGCAGAACGCCCGTTTCCAGTCGGCCGGGCGACAACAGGATCGGCTCGCTGTACCATGTGTCATTGATGCGGATGCGGCCCGGTTCATAGGCGCGCACCACAAATTCATTGCCGCCGGTATCGAGTGAAAGTTGCATGACGTTCTGCCTGTTGAGCGGCCGTGCTGCCGTTGCATCAGGGCAGCGCTCGGCGTTCGAAATGGTTGGCCGCCGTTGTGACCGCACGGAGCCGGCGTCAGTTTCTCATTTCATTGGAATGACCAGCAAGTTGAAGTCAAATGCTTGAGCGATTGTCATTGCTGGTGCCGGGATTATTGGCACCCGTGCGGGAGGGCGAGAGCCGACACCCGGTTCATACTGTCGACAGCGCCGCGTTACGCCAGCTTTTGTCGGCGTGCCGGCAACGTCGGCCGGCCGACCTGGCTGCGCTGCTGAGCCGCCATGTCGGAGCCTGTCACTGGCAGGATGCCGCGGCTGTTGCCAAGGCGCTGGCGTTGCCCGCTGCAGGGGCTTGGCTCTTTGCCGCTCCAGTCTGGTTGCGGCCTGAACACTCCGGCATCTATCTGCTTGGTTCGCGGCCCCTGCAATTGACACTCGCCGAAGCTGGCGCTTTTGCTGCGGAACTGAACAGCTGGTTGCAACAGGACGGCATGCAGTTGTACCCGGTGACGCCAGATCGTTGGTTGTTGGCGTTACCGGACAGTACCGGTACGCAATGGTCGCCGCTGGCGCAATCCATTGGCCGCGATCTGCGTCAGCTGGCACCGCAGGGCGAGGCCGGTTTGCGCTGGCAGTCACGGTTGACCGAGTGGCAGATGCTGTTGAATCAAAGCCCGCTCAATCAGGCGCGCCAGCAGCGTGGTCTGCCGCCGGTGCATTCCTTGTGGCTCTGGGGCAATCATGCGTCGTCAGCAACAGACCTGACCGCACGTCATGCGGTACTCGGTGAACCGTCGTTGCTGACGCTGGCCAACCCGGCTGCGCATCGGCAACTCGAGGCGCTGTTGCAACACCATTCAGGGCAGGCAACGGTAATCGATGAACGTGTGCAGGATGCGTTTGTCCACGGCGACGTGGCCGGCTATCAGATCGCCTATCAAAACTTCATGACAGAAACGCTGGCGCCGTTGCAACAGGCCGTTGCCCTAGGCCGCATTGCCGAATTGCAGCTCTATCCCGATGATGGTTTTGTCTATCCGTTTTCGGCAAAGCGCCACTGGCAGTTCTGGCAGCGTGCGCCGTTGCCCGACCTGCTGCGGGCACGCTGATGCAGGCCGCTTCAATGTTGACGGATCCCATCCTGAAACTGCGTGTCGCCAAACCGATTGCGGCGGCGCTGCAATCGCTGCCACCCCTGCTGGCTCGCGTTTACGCCAATCGCGGCATCAGTTCGCTGGCAGAGGTCGATACTCATCTGCAAAACCTGTATCCGCCAGGCCAACTGGCCCAGAGCGAGCGTGCCGCCGATTTGCTGATTGATGCGATTGGCGCGCAAAAACGCATTGTTATCGTCGGTGACTTTGATGCCGATGGCGCCACCAGCAGCGCGCTGGCGGTACTGGGCTTGCGGGCGCTCGGTGCGGAAAATGTCAGCTTTCGGGTGCCGGACCGGTTCCGATATGGCTATGGTTTGACGCCGCCTATCGTCGACGAAGTCATTGCCGACGGCGCCGAGTTGATCGTCACGGTCGACAACGGCATTGCGTCGATAGACGGCGTTGCCGCCGCCAATCGCGCGGGTGTGCCGGTGCTGGTGACCGATCACCATTTGCCGGGTGACCAATTGCCCGAGGCGGCCGCCATCGTGAATCCGAATGCCCCGGGATGCGACTTTCCGAGCAAGGCGTTGGCCGGTGTCGGCGTGATGTTTTATGTGCTGCTTGCCACGCGAGCACGGATGCGCGAAAGGCGCTTGCCGGGTGGTGAGGTGAATCTGGCGCAATTTCTCGATCTGGTGGCGCTGGGCTCTGTCGCCGACGTGGTGCCACTTGATCGCAATAATCGCATTCTGGTCAGCCAGGGCTTGCAGCGCATTCGGGCTGGCCAATGCCGGCCGGGAATCCGTGCGCTGCTGATGATTGCCAAGCGTGAGCGCGAGCATCTTGTTGCCAGCGATCTGGGATTCTCGATTGGCCCACGGCTGAACGCGGCGGGCCGGCTGGATGACATGAGTCTGGGCATCAATTGCCTGCTGGCCGACTCGGATCGCGAGGCGATGACACTGGCCGCCGAACTGGACGCACTCAATCACGAGCGGCGCGAGATCGAAGACGACATGCTGGCAACGGCTGAGCAGCAGCTGCTGCGCAAATTGCGCGAGCAGACCCGTTTGCCGCCGGCACTGTGCCTGTATGACGACAGCTGGCATCAGGGCGTCATCGGCATTCTCGCCGGGCGGCTGAAGGATCGCTGTCACCGGCCGGCAATTTGTCTGGCCGACGGTGGCGATGGCCTGCTCAAAGGCTCCGGTCGCTCGATCCCGGGCGTGCATCTGCGCGATGTGCTGGCGACCATTGCCAATCAGCATCCGCAGTTGCTCAGCAAGTTTGGCGGCCATGCGATGGCAGCGGGTCTGACGCTCAAACGGGATCAGCTGGCGCCCTTCGCCGAGTTGTTTGCCGCCGAGGTGGCGCGCCAGCTCGGCCCGGAGCCGCCGGCGCGGGAGATCTGGAGCGATGGCGAGCTACCGGCCGATTGCTTCAACTACGAACTGGCGCTGCAACTGCGCAATGCCGGGCCATGGGGCCAGCATTTTCCGGAACCGTTGTTTCACGGCGAATTCGAGGTCATTGGCCGTCGGACCCTGGCTGAGCGGCACCGGCGTTTGAGTTTGCGCCATGCCGAGGGGCCGGTTCTGGAGGCCGTGGCCTTCAATGTAGAGCGGCTGGGCTATGACGAGTCGGCTCGTACCGTGACCGTTGCCTACCGGCTGGACGTGAACCATTACGGCGGCCAACGCAAGGTCCAGTTGATGGTCGAACGTTTCTTTTGAGCCAGAACGGATTGCAATTGGCTGAAAAATCGGCCAATCCGCGTGCGCGACTTGGCTTCAGCCGGTAAAATCGCGCCCCTTGTCCGCAGTCCCTGCTGTCACCCAGACGAAAACGAAGGCCTTACCTCATGTTTGAAGCAACCGGCGTCAAAGAAAAGCTCAAAGACCAGCGTGAACGGCTGGAATCCATGCGGAGGTATCTTTGACTACGATCGCAAGGTCGAACGCCTGCAGGACGTCAACGCCGAGCTCGAACAGCCCAATGTCTGGGACAACCCGGAGCGGGCCCAGGAGTTGGGCCGTGAAAGGGCCCAACTGGACGCCACGGTCTCGATGGTCGACCGGCTCGATGCCAGCCTGACTGATTCCCAAGGGTTATTGGAGATGGCCATCGAAGAAGGCGACGATGCCTCCATTGATGGTGTGGGTAACGATCTGCTGGGTACCGAAGCGGAGCTGGCCAAACTCGAATTCAAGCGGATGTTCTCTGGCGAAATGGATCACGCCAACTGCTATCTCGACATTCAGGCCGGCTCGGGTGGTACCGAGGCGCAGGATTGGGCCCAGATGCTGCAGCGGATGTACTTGAAGTGGGGTGACAGCCGCGGCTTCAAGACCGAGGTGGTCGAAGAGTCCGGTGGTGACGTGGCCGGGATCAAGTCCTGCACCATTCGGTTCGAAGGCGAGTACGCCTATGGCTGGCTGCGGACCGAAACCGGTGTGCACCGGCTGGTGCGCAAATCGCCGTTCGATTCCGGCAACCGTCGGCACACCTCGTTCACGGCGGTGTTCGTGTCGCCGGAAGTGGACGACAAGATTGAAATCGATATCAACCCGGCCGATCTGAAAACCGATACCTACCGCTCCAGCGGTGCCGGTGGTCAGCACGTCAACAAGACCGATTCGGCGGTGCGAATTACCCACGTTCCAACCGGCGTGGTCGTTGCCTGCCAAAACGAGCGCTCGCAGCATGCCAACCGTGACCGCGCGATGAAAATGTTGAAAGCGCGTCTGTACGAGCTGGAAATCCAGAAGCGCAATGCCGCCAAGGATGCGCTGGAGGCGACCAAGTCGGATATCGGTTGGGGCCAACAGATCCGTTCGTATGTGCTGGATCAGTCGCGCATCAAGGATTTGCGCACCGACTATGAAGAGAGCGATACCCAGCGAGTGCTGGATGGCGATCTCGACCCGTTCATGGAAGCGAGTTTGAAGAAGGGTTTGTGATTTCCACCGCTTCCAATGGAAGTGGCACAACAACAATTGAGTCAGAGAACCAACACATGAGCGAACAAGTACAACCAGCGGTCGAGCAGCTTGATGAGAATGCGCAAATCGCCGTGCGCCGGGAAAAGCTGGCTGCGCTGCGCGCCCAGGGCAATGCCTACCCGAATGATTACCGCCGCGATGCGTTGGCGCAGGATCTGACTGACCAATACGGTGCGATCGAAAAAGAGCCGCTGGAAGCGCAGGCCATCAAGGTGAAACTGGCCGGCCGCATCATGACCCGCCGGTTGATGGGCAAGGCGAGCTTCTGCCACATTCAGGACATGAGCGGGCGCATTCAGGTCTATGTTCGCGGTGACGATTTGCCGGAAGGGGTTTACGAGTCGTTCAAGCACTGGGACATCGGCGACATCATCGGCGTCGAAGGCACGCTGATGAAAACCAAGACCGGCGAGTTGTCCGTGCACGCCCAATCGATCCGGATGCTGACCAAGGCATTGAAGCCGCTGCCAGACAAATGGCATGGCATGACCGATACCGAAGCCCGCTATCGCCAGCGCTATGTTGATCTGATCGTCAATGACGAGTCGCGCCGTACCTTCATTCTGCGTTCAAAAATCATCGATGCCATCCGCCGTTTCATGGCTGGTGAAGGCTTTCTGGAAGTCGAGACCCCGATGATGCACCCGATTCCGGGTGGTGCGGCGGCGCGGCCGTTTCTGACCCATCACAATGCGCTGGATATGCAGCTCTATCTGCGGATTGCCCCGGAGCTGTACCTGAAGCGGCTGACTGTCGGCGGGTTCGAGAAGGTGTTCGAAATCAACCGCAACTTCCGCAACGAAGGCGTCAGCACCCGGCACAATCCGGAATTCACCATGATGGAATTCTACTGGGCCTATGCTGATTATCAGGACCTGATGGACTACACCGAAAAACTGTTCAAGTTTGTCGCCGAGCAGGCGCTCGGAACACATCAGTTCCATTCGCAGGGTGTCGATTACGATTTCAGCAAGCCGTTTGATCGGTTGTCGGTGACCGACTCCATCGTCAAGTACAACCCCGGCGTTACCAAGGAAGAGTTGTCGACGCTGGAAGGCGTGCGGGCAGTTGCCCAGCGGCTGAAGGTGCATGTCGACAAGAACGCCGGCCTCGGCAAGGCCCAGATCATGGTGTTCGAAGAAACAGTCGAAGCCAAGCTGATGCAGCCGACGTTCATCTGCGATTACCCGGTCGAGGTGTCACCGTTGTCGCGTCGTAATGACAAGAACCCGGACGTCACCGATCGCTTCGAGTTGTTTGTTGGTGGCCGCGAGCTCGCGAACGGTTTCTCTGAGCTGAATGACCCGGAAGATCAGGCCGACCGGTTCCGGGCTCAGGTTGATGCCAAGGAAGCGGGCGATGAGGAGGCCATGTTCTATGACGCCGACTACATCAATGCGCTGGAATACGGGTTGCCACCGACCGCCGGCGAAGGCATTGGCATCGATCGCTTTGTCATGTTGCTGGCGAACGCCGCCAGCATCCGGGATGTGTTGTTGTTCCCGCTGATGCGTCTGAAGAGTGAATAAGCAGGCGCAGCAATCGCCATTAATGTTCAGGCGCAACAAAAAAAGCCCGCATCGCGGGCTTTTTTTGTTGCTTGCAAAATGCAACTGATGCGTAGGCAGCAGCTAGCTTAGCAGCTGCTTCGCTTCAGCGATTTCACCGCCAAGATCTTCCATGTCATGGACATGAACGTTGGTGGCAAGGCCAAGTCGGGCGAAGGCCGGCACATCGTTCCAGTTGATGCTGGCGAGCGCATGATCGGTACCCGCGTAGCTTTGCAGCTTGGCAACGGTGACGATGTCGGCGTAATCCACTTTGTCGGACTTGCGGCCAAAATCGACGCAGCCCTCTGGTACCGCCACCATTTCGGGCGGGAAGCCCCACGCTTTGAGAATGGCGGTGCCAAGCTGCGGATGCAGTTTGTCGATTACGCGGTCAAGAATGTCCGGGTGCGACAGCATTTCCGATGACTCTTCGGCCATGGTCAGAATCGGCAGCATGCCAAGCTCGTGAATGAGGCCGGCCAGCATCGCCTGATCCGGCTTCAACTTCGTGTAGTGACTGGCGAGTACATGGCAGATCGACGCCACTTCGGTGGAATGCTCCCAAACCGAGCGCAAACGGGAGTCGACGGCATCGGACGTTGCCTGGAACATCTGCTGCATTGCCAAGCCGGTGACAAGGTTCCGGACGAAGGTGATACCAAGCCGGGTGATGGCCAGTTGCAGATTGTCGACCTGGACCCGGCCACGTAGCAGCGGGCTGTTGGCGACCTTGATGATGCGGGCCGCCAGGGCGGCGTCCTGACCGACCACGGTTGCCAGCTTGCCGGCAGACACATCCGGGTCATCGACTACTTCCCGGATCCGGAGGGCAACCTCCGGCAGGGTTGGCAAGTTCAGCCGGTCGCTTTTGATGGCGTCGAGTAGTTCATCGAGAAATTGTTGTTCAAGGCTCATGGATGGGTTCCGTAGTCTGCCAGTACAGCCGGCAACCGGTGGGCTGCCTTACTGGCGAATCAGTTCAAGTATAGGTGCCTCTGGCAAAGCCAGCTGCAGGCTTTGTTCGGCTGCCGGGTCGGCCAGAGTCAACAGCAGCCAGCAGCGGTCCCCGCCTTGGGCGCTGCGGACCACTTCGCCGACCGCGTTATCGCCGCTTTTGACCGCAGTGCCCGGGACAATCGGGTCGGTCACAGGGGCGACAGCCCGCTGCAGGTGGGTTTTGATTTTGGCGCGATATTCCATCCGGGCAATGATTTCCTGACCGGTATAGCAGCCCTTACTGAAACTGACCCCTCCGACCCCCGGCAAATTGACGTGGTGTGGCAGCAGTTTTTCGACCGTTTCAGGATAGACCGCTGGCTCGCCCGCCATGACCTCGGCCCAGGCCCAGACGCTGTCGGCGCGTCCACCGGGCAGCTCCGGCGGGCGGGCGTCGGCAGCCTGCACCAACAGGTGTCGGCTGACCTCGTGCACGGCCGACAGCGTCAATGCATCTGCGGGCAAGGTGGCGGAATCGGCACCCAGCACTCCCCAAAGCTGATAGTCAGCACTGGCATCGTGCAAGGTGGTTTTGAAAAACACGGCGTATTTCTTCAGCGCTTCACAGGTGGTTGCCACCACAGCGCGCGGCATCAGTGCCAGAAAATGGTCGTCACGCCGGAGCAGCCGAAACAGGGCTCGCATCCGGCCTTGCGGGGTGCAACTGGCGCCGAGTGTCTGGCCGCCAACCGGCAGCGCCAGGACATCACAGGTCAGTTGGCCTTGCAGAAACTTGCTGGCCTCCGGGCCGTCGATTCGCAGCACGCCGAGCTGGTCACGATCCCGCGTGTCGCTGTCGAGCCGACAATGCACGGGCAAGCGGGGAGGCCAGGATGACAATACAGAAGCGGGGTTTTCGTTCATCGATTGCTCAGTCTTCGACCTTTCACCGGTAACAAGTGGATCTGTCATTGCTACAATCCGCCGCAACCAAAAGGGCTGTTAAACGAGGTGGCCATTGTACGGGAAGATGTTGCCCGACGCCGAACAGCGTCGACTGCGCTTTCAATGCCGGCGTGGCATGTTGGAACTGGACGTCATTTTACAACCGTACTTCGAGCGGGCGCTGACCGAGCTGGATGAGGCCGGTTGGCGCGAGTTCATCGCGCTGCTGTCCGAACCCGATCCCGATATCTACAGCTGGTTGATGGGGTATGTCGTGCCGGAAGACCCCGCGCTCGCTCGGGCTATTACCGCCATTCGCGCCAGCCTGCCAAAGACGTGATGGCCAGGCCGAGCCATGCCTCAAACCAGCAGCATTGAACCTAGCGAATTCCGGCTGAAACCGTCGCGCGCGTTGCGGCTTGCAAACCTGTCGTTGATGGTGCTGCTGCTTGCGCTCGGTGGGGTGGCGTTATCGGGTCTGACGCTGACGTTCTGGGCCGCTTTGCTGCTGTTGGCTGGGTGGCATCTCGACAGCCAGTTGCGGCAATGCAGTGGTGTGGCATCGATCCGTTTTGATGCCGATGGCTGGTCGCTGTGCGATGCGTCGGGTGCCTGTAATCTGGTCCACTGGCACTCGTCGACGGCGGTATTGTCGGTGGCGGTGGCACTGCGCTGGCGAGATGGTTGGCACTGGCGTGGCCTGCTGATCACCGCGGACATGCTTGGCGATGCCGATTACCGTCGCCTGTGTCGCTTGCTCTGGCAATCACCTGCGATGCCGGCGCCAACGGCGCTATAATCGCCCCCCATTTTTTTATTCCCGGAATTATCCTGTCATGGCGCATTACAAAGATCTGTTGCAGCAAATCGAATCCCTGAAAAAACAGGCAGAAGAAGTCCGTCAGCAGGAAATCGCCGAAGCGATTAAGGACATCAAGGCTACGATGTCGGAGTACGGCATTACCCCGGCCGATTTGGGCTTTTCCGTGGCCGCCCGTGCCGGCAAAAGCAAAGCCCCGGCTGCGGCAAAGTACCGCAATCCGGCGACGGGCGATACCTGGTCCGGCAAAGGTCGCGCACCGAAGTGGTTGCTGGAGGCCGAAACAAGTGGTCAGCGCCGCGAGCAGTTTCTAATTGGTTAACACCATCCCGGTCGGTAGCCAGCGTAGCCGGCAATGCAGAGGACATATTGTGCCATTTCTGATTCTCTCGATTGCAGTGCAGGTGTTTTGCCTTGTACATGCCTTGCGAACGGGGCGTGACCGCATCTGGATCTATGTAATCATCCTCGGCTCATTGATCGGTTGCCTGGCGTATTTCATCGTTGAGCTGGTTCCGGCACTGGCTGGCAGTCGCGGCGCCCAACGTGCACGCAAAGTGGTTGCCAACCATCTGGATCCGACCAAGGACCTGCGCCACCATCAGCGGGCGATGACCGTCAACAACAGTGTTGGCAACGTCATCGCCTTTGCGGAAGAGTGTTTGAACACCGGTCACTACCAGCAAGCCATTGAAGCGCTTGGCACGGCGCGCAAAGGTTTGTATGTCAACGATCCGAATGTCTTGCTGTTGTTGGCCAAAGCCCGGTTCGAGAGTCAGGATTTCACCGGTGCCCGCCAGGCACTCGATGAACTGATTGCGGCCAACCCCGATTACAAATCGGCGGAGGGTCACTTGCTATACGCACGCAGTCTGGAATCGGTGGGTGAACTTGATGCGGCCAGAACCGAGTTCGCTGCTTTGGCGCAGTACTACCCGGGCCCGCGTGCCAAGCTGCACTATGTTCGACTGCTGCGCAAACTCGGTGAAACCGAGATGGCGCGTGCGATGTTGGATGATCTCTTGATCACGGCAGATCATGCGCCGGCGTTCTATCGCAAACAGTATCAGGACGAAATAAAGCAGGCGCAGACACTGCGTGGCAGTATCTGAACACCACGAAGTCCAAACAAAAACGCCAGCTGATTGCCGGCGTTTTGCATGGGTGGGTCACCGTCAAGGCGTCAGGATGGTTTGTCTTTTCCCGCCATCTGCGGATGGATTCGGGTGATCGCGGTTGTAATGCAAGCCACGGCTTTCCTTTCGACTCATGGCTGACCGGACAATCAGTTCGGCGACCTGAACCAGATTGCGCAATTCCAGCAAATCGTTGCTGACCCGAAAGTGGCTGTAGTACTCGCGAATCTCTTCCTGCAGCAGCTGTATCCGTCGTTGCGCCCGTTCCAGTCGCTTGTCGGTGCGAACAATGCCGACGTAATCCCACATCAGCTGGCGCAATTCATGCCAGTTGTGCGAGATAACGACTTGCTCATCCGAGTCGGTGACCCGGCTTTCATCCCAGACCGGCAGCGGCGGCGGTGCGGGAACTCGATGCCATTCGGCCAAAATGTCGTCGGCGGCTGCTTCGGCAAATACCAGACACTCCAGCAAGGAGTTTGAGGCCATCCGGTTGGCACCA
Source organism: Permianibacter sp. (assembly GCA_041914645.1). Lineage (GTDB taxonomy): Bacteria > Pseudomonadota > Gammaproteobacteria > Enterobacterales > Permianibacteraceae > Permianibacter. The sequence goes on along the minus strand of JAYSCY010000005.1, from coordinate 218,531 downwards.
TGCAGACCCGTCCACGCCACTTCGCCAACCGCATAAAGCTGTTCGAGATCGGTACGCGAACGCAGGTCAACCAGCACACCGCCACAGGTGTAATGCGCGGCCGGCACAATCGGAATCGGTTGTCGGGTCAAGTCAAAGCCGTATTGCAGGCATTTTTCGTAGACCGTTGGAAAATGGCTGGTAATGAACTCGGCACTCTGGTGGCTGATGTCGAGGAACATGCTGTCGGCGCCGAGCCGTTTCATTTCGTTGTCGATGGCGCGGGCGACAATGTCACGCGGCGCCAGCTCGGCCCGATCATCGTAGTCCGGCATAAACCGGCTGCCATCGGGCCGGCGCAAATAAGCACCCTCGCCGCGCAGGGCTTCGGTCAGCAGAAAGGTTTTGGCCTGCGGGTGGTACAGGCAAGTCGGATGGAACTGGTTGAATTCCAGATTGGCCATGCGGCAGCCGGCCCGCCACGCCATGGCGATGCCGTCGCCGGAGGCGACGTCGGGATTCGAGGTGTACAGGTAGACCTTGCTGGCGCCGCCCGTCGCCAAGACAACAAACCTGGCAGCAATGGTTTCGACCTCACCGGTCTCCAGATTCAGCACATAGGCACCGACACAGCGTTTGCCGGGCAAGTTGAGCTTGTGGGTGGTCAGCAGATCGATGGCGATGTAGCGCTCGAACAAGCGGATGTTCGGCTGCTTTTTGACGGCATCAACCAGCGAGGTTTCCACCGCCCGGCCCGTGGCATCGGCCGAATGGACAATGCGCCGGTGCGAGTGTCCGCCTTCGCGGGTCAGGTGCCATTGCGGCTGGCCGTCCAGACCGGGCTCGGTCGAGAAACTGACGCCCTGGTCGACCAGCCATTCAATCGCGGCCCGGCTGCGCTCGACCGTGTGCCGGACGGTGGCTTCGACGCAAAGTCCGGCACCTGCAACCAGCGTGTCCTGCACATGGGACTCGACACTGTCCTTGTCGTCCAATACCGCTGCGATGCCGCCCTGAGCATAAAAGGTAGAACCTTCGGTGACAGCCGCCTTGGCCAGCACGGCGACCCTGCCACGGGGGGCCAGACGCAGTGCGGTCGACAAACCGGCCGCGCCGGAGCCGATGACCAGAACATCACACACATGTTGGCGGTCAGCCATGAAGCCTCCTCAGGTTGCGCCTGGGCTGGGCGTGCCAAGCCTTGGCGGACTCTCCGGCAAGGTTCACAATGGCGAACACCCTGTGGCCGGGAGGCCCGGCATTCTACCTGCAGCCACTGGCAGCGGGCAGCGAGGCTGGGGTAACTTTTCGCCGGCTGGGAACTTAACGGCGAGCCAACCGGTCACACCGCACCAATTGATGGCCCACTTTGGCCTAACGGGCATTTGCCCCAGGAAAATACAAGCCAGCATGGGCGAACATAAAACAGGACCCGAGACCGATGCGGAATTGGTCGCGCGGGTCCAGCGTGGCGATAAGCGCGCTTTTGACTTGCTGGTCCGAAAATACCAGCAGCGGATCATGGCGTTGATTAGCCGGTATATCCGTAACCGGGCAGAAATTGCCGATGTCGCTCAGGAAGCTTTTATCAAGGCCTACCGGGCGTTGCCGAATTTTCGTGGGGAAAGCCAGTTTTATACTTGGTTGTACCGGATTGCGATAAATACCGCCAAGAATGCCTTGGCGGCAGAGGCGCGCCGGCCACAAACCGCGAGCGTCGATGGGCTCGAGCCGGAACAACTGGCCGATATCGCAGGTCAAACGGATAACGCCAGTCCGGAACGGTTGCTGTTGACCGCCGAGCTGAAGCGGGAGATTGACGCTGCCATCGCCGAGTTGCCGGAGGAGTTGCGTTCGGCACTGCTGTTGCGGGAAATGGACGGCTTGAGTTACGAAGAAATTGCCGAGGTAATGGATTGCCCAATCGGCACGGTGCGGTCACGCATCTTCCGGGCCCGCGACGCGGTGGATCGCCGCATTGCGCCTTTGCTGGAAACCTGAGGTCGGACAAAAACGATGACAACGGCAAGTGAAGCAGGTGGGCTCCGCAGCAGGGAGTCTGGCACTCCGAACGAACAACGCAGCAGTCAGCTGTCCGCATTCATGGATGGCGACCTGCCTGCCGCCCGCGAGCTGGATATGCTGCTCGCGGATGAAAGCCAGGCACCGGTCTGGGGGCGTTATCACCTGATTCGTGATGCCCTGCAGAATGAACTTCCGGAGTACTCCTGCGATATCAGTGCCGCCGTGCGTGATGCGCTGGCAGACGAGCCGACCGTGCTGGCCCCACGTCCGCGTCCAGCGTCGCGTTGGCAGCAAGTGACGGGGCTTGCCGTGGCGGCTTCGGTATTCGCCGTGGCCGTGGTCGGGTTCCAGAATTGGCAGGCACCCGAATCCACGAGCTCGGCTGTCGCCAGCGCGCCGGCGATGGAGTTGTCGGCGCCAGTCAGCAACGTTGCTGCTACCGATGAAGAACGCGCCCGACTGGAAGAGTTGCTGATCAACCACACTGAAGCGGTGTCGGCCAATGGTTTGAATGTGATGCTGCCGTATGCGCGGGTGGTGTCGGACCGCATCGAATTGCCTGTTGCAGAAACGGCAGGCGATGAGGCTGAGAACGCGGCACCGGCCCCGGCGGTCACCGAGGTGAATCCCTGATGAAGGTCTGGTTGCCGTCGTTACTGCGGATGGTTGCGGTCGCAGTCGCCGGTTTGTTGTCGTTACCGTTGTCGGCGGCCGAGCCGGATCCGAAGTTGCTTTTGGATGGCATGGTTCGGGCGTTTCGTGAGCGCAATTACGATTTGTCGTTTGTCTATATTCGGGACGGCAAGATCGAACCGATGCGGCTTATTCATGCGCTGGATGATGGCCGCGAGCGTGAGCGGCTCGTCCATCTGAACGGTCAGCCGCGCGAAGTCATTCGCGAGGATGACACCATTACCGCCTACCTCGCCGGCGCTCAGCCGGTCATGCTCGATCAGGCCGATGCCAATACGGTCTGGACGCAGGCGCTGCTGCGCAATCTTGAGCAAATGCGCCAGCACTATCAGGTCAGTGATCATGGTCCGGCCCGGATCGCGGGTCGCGATGCCCGTGAGCTGTCGATTCGCTCAACTGCCGGTGATCGCTACGGCTATCGGCTGTGGATCGACACCGCCTCCAATTTATTGCTCCGCTCTGATTTGCTGAATCGATCCGGCCGCGTCATTGAACAGTGGCAGGTGGTATCGTTGCAAATAAAGGACGTCATCCCGGAAACGGACTTGCGCGTCGGCTTTTCGGTCAGCGCACCAGATGGCGTGCGAGTGCTCAACACCAAGGCGACGGCAGACACTGCGCAACCGTCGCTCTGGCAGGTCAGTTGGTTGCCAGATGGATTCACCCTGCTCAGCGACAAGCAACAGCAAGCCAAAGAGGGAGGCGCGTCCGTTCAGCATTTGTTGTTTACGGACGGCGTGGCATCCATTTCGGTCTATGTTGGAGCGAGCCCGGCCGGAGTCGGGACGCTTGAGCGGACCTGGCGCAAAGGCGCGATGACCATCGTCGAAACCGCCAATCCGGAACGCCGGATCACGGTGGTTGGCGATATTCCCAGCCAAACCGCGCGCCGGATCGCCCATTCGGTCAAACCGGCCGAACGGCCGGGCGATGTCAGTGGTAAAGCCGCGAGCGACAAACCTGGCGAATCGCTCTGAGATCGCGCATCGTGCTCGCTTCAACTCCCTTGCTTGAACAGCGCGCACAGGTCATCCATGTGGCGACTGATCGGTTGACGCTGATTCCACTGGCAGGCTTGGGTTGCGCGCGCTGCGCGGCCGGCCAAGGTTGCGGTGGTGCGCTGTTTGGCCGCAGTAAAGCGGGTGCGCCGATTGAGCTCATGGTTAGCGACAGCAGTGAATTTTCCCTTGTGCAGGTTCAAGTGGGTGACATTGTCGTGCTCGGATTGCCTGCGACCTCTTTACAAAAACTGGTGCTGTGGAGTTACGGCATACCTCTGCTGCTGATGGTGCTGGCGGTGCTGATGGCCGCGTGGTTGCAGTTCCCGGAGCGGGTTCAGGCTGGATTGGCGTTGCTGGTGTTGCTGGCATCGGCGCGGTGGGTGGGGCGTCATCTGGAGGCACGGTCGACGTTGCCGTTTTGCCGCTTGCTGCGCCGTGACTCTGCCATCGATTCCAGTTGCCGGCCGGCCTGACAACATTCGTTACCAACGCGGCGCTGACAAGAGCGATGCTAGTGGAACAAACTTTTCTCTTGCGGTGACTAATGCCCGTTCCCGGTTATGTCTTGCAATCCAGACCATACGTTAGCCAATGATTCTTTCACACTTCATTTTTTCGACTAAATAGGTAGCAAATCGTGATGCGTGATCTGCTCAATCGGGCGGCCGTAGCCGCCATGCTGGTGGGATTGTCTGTGGTCAATTCGGCGAACGTACAGGCTGCTGTACCGTTGACCGATTTCACCGATCTGGTCGAGGAGGTCAACCCGATCGTCACCTCCATCAGTACCGAAATCAAAGTCAATGGCCGGGCTCGCGGTGGTGCCAGCGGTTCGGGTTTCGTCATCTCAGCCGATGGTTACGTGTTGACCAACCATCATGTTGTCGCCGAAGCCGACTCAATCAAAGTGCACCTGAAAGATGGTCGGGTGTTCACCGCCAAGAAAATCGGCGATGACGAAGACACCGATGTTGCCTTGCTGAAAATCGAAGCCAGCAATCTGAAAGCGGCCAAAATCGGCAAGCTGGATGTTTTGAAACCGGGAGCCTGGGTACTGGCATTTGGCGCTCCATTTGGCTTCGAACACTCGGTATCGGCCGGCATCGTCAGCGCCAAGGGGCGCAGTCTGCCGTGGAACCGTTATGTGCCGTTCATCCAGTCCGATGCCTCGGTCAACCGCGGCAACTCCGGTGGCCCGCTGGTCAATGCCGCCGGCGAGGTGGTTGGCATCAACTCCCAGATCTTGTCGTCCAATGGCGGCTCGATTGGCCTGTCATTCTCGATTCCGATAGATCTCGCCATGGATGTGGCCCAGCAGCTGAAGACAACCGGCAAAGTGGCCCGTGGTTATATTGGCGTGGTGATTCAGGATGTTTCGGATGACATCGCCGAATCCTTTGGCCTGGATCGACCCCGTGGCGCGTTGGTCTCGCAGGTCGAAAAGTCCGGTCCAGCGGACAAGGCCGGCATCAAGGCGGGTGACGTCATTACCGCGGTGGATGGCCAGCAGATAGAAGACTCCGGTGAGTTGCCGTTCCTGATTGGCCGGGTCAAGCCGGGCAAAAGCGCAAAATTGGACCTGCTGCGAGACGGCAAGGCCAAACCGATCACCGTTACGGTGGGTGAGCAGAAGGCCGACGATGCCGTGGCTAGCCGCGAAACCGGCGGCAGCGGCCAAATTCGGCTTGGCGTGGTGGTCTCGGAACTGACCGATGACCTGCGCAGCGAACACGGCGTTGAAGGCGGTGTGCTGGTCCGTGAGGTGGAAGACGGTCCAGCGGCTGATGCCGGGATACGGCCGGGTGACATCATCCTGTCGCTGAACCGGCGTGAGGTCGACTCGGTGCCCAAATTCCGGGAGATGGTCAGCAAGTTGCCGCGTGGCAAGAGCGTGCTGGTCCACGTGTTGAGCCGCGGTAGCGCCCGGTTCCTGACGCTGCGGGTGCCGGAATGACGCGGGGACCGGCATCTCCTGCCCAGTCCAGTCAGGATTTGGGGTAAAATCAGCCACTTGCGGCGGGCCATGGCGGCCCGCCGCACTGATTTTTTCGGCCAGTGCCTGTTTTTGCTGAATGTTCTTATTTAAGCAGCGACGGGCAGACCCACGCTTTCGGATCCCCATGTCTTACATTCAACAGATTCGCAATTTCTCCGTCATTGCCCACATCGACCATGGCAAATCCACGCTGTCCGACCGGCTCATCCAGCGCTGTGGTGGCCTCGAAGACCGTGAAATGCAGGAACAGGTGCTCGATAACAACCCGATCGAGCGGGAGCGTGGTATCACCATCAAGGCACAGAGTGTCACGCTGCGATACAAGGCCAAGGACGGGCAAATCTATCAGCTCAATTTCATTGATACCCCTGGGCATGTTGACTTCTCTTATGAAGTCAGTCGCTCGCTCGCAGCCTGCGAAGGCGCATTGCTGGTGGTTGATGCGGCCCAGGGCGTTGAGGCACAGACGCTGGCAAACTGCTACACCGCGCTCGATCAGAATCTGGAAGTGCTGCCGGTACTGAACAAGATTGATTTGCCAACTGCCGATCCCGAGCGGGCTGCCAAGGAGATCGAGGAAGTCATCGGGCTGGAGGCGCACGATGCCGTTCGCTGCTCGGCCAAGGAAGGTATTGGCATCGACGATCTGCTGGAGCGAATCGTCAGCGGCATTCCGGCACCAAAAGGTGATGAAAACGCACCGCTGCAGGCGTTGATTATCGATTCCTGGTTCGACAATTATTGCGGTGTGGTGTCGCTGGTGCGCGTCATGAACGGCACGGTCCGCAAAGGCGAAAAATTGCAGGTGATGTCGACCGGTCGCGCTTACGAAGTGACTGAGCTCGGCATTTTTACACCAAAGAAGAAACCACTTGATCACCTGAAGGCTGGTGAAGTCGGTTATATCATTGCCGGTATCAAGGAAATCATGGGGGCGCCGGTTGGCGATACGCTGACCAATGCGCGTAACCCGTCTACCGAGCAATTGCCGGGTTTCAAGAAGATCAAGCCGCAGGTCTATGCCGGTTTGTTCCCGGTCTCGTCCGATGATTACGAAGCTTTCCGCGATGCGCTCGACAAGCTGAGCCTGAATGATGCATCGCTGTTCTATGAACCGGAAAATTCCACTGCGCTCGGTTTCGGTTTTCGCTGCGGCTTTCTTGGCTTGCTGCACATGGAAATCATTCAGGAACGCTTGGAGCGCGAATACAACCTCGACCTGATTACCACAGCGCCGACTGTTATCTATGAAGTGCTGAAAACCAATGGTGACGTGGTGTATTGCGAGAATCCGTCACGGTTGCCTGATTTGGGTGTCATCGATGAAATGCGTGAGCCGATTTGCGAGGCACACATTCTGGTACCGCCGGAGCATTTGGGTAACGTCATTACGCTGTGCCAGGAAAAACGCGGTGTTCAGACCAAACTGCTTTATGTCGGTCGCCAGGTTTCACTTACCTATGAATTGCCGATGGCGGAAGTGGTACTCGATTTCTTCGACCGGTTGAAGTCCTGTTCACGCGGGTACGCCTCGCTGGATTACAACTTCGTCCGCTTCCAGGCCGCCAATCTGTGCCGGCTCGACATCATGATCAATGGCGACAAGGTTGATGCATTGGCGGTAATCACCCATCGCGACAACGCCTTCTATCGCGGCCGTGAACTGGTCGAAAAGATGAAGGAGCTGATTCCTCGCCAGATGTTCGAAGTCGCCATTCAGGCCGCCATTGGTACCCAGATTGTTGCCCGTGCAACGGTCAAGGCGATGCGCAAGGACGTGCTGGCCAAGTGCTACGGTGGCGACATCTCGCGGAAAAAGAAATTGCTGGAAAAGCAGAAAGAAGGCAAGAAACGCATGAAGCAGGTTGGCCGGGTCGAAATTCCCCAGGAAGCCTTCTTGGCCGTGTTGCAAGTTGGGAAAGATAAATAAAACGGATGCCACGATCGCGACCAGCGATCGCATTGGTGAGATTTGTTCGAAATGCTTGATTGCCGGACGTAGTACGTTGCTTCGGCTCAAAAAGGTGTGGGAATGGACTTTTCGCTTATCTTGTTTGTAGCGACGCTTGCATGCGGCGTGATTTGGTTGGTGGATGGATTGGCATTCGCACCGCGGCGGCGCCTGGCCGCAGCGGCAGCAACCGAAGCCGGTCAAGCCGAGGTGGCCGTGACGGCGTTGAAAGAGTCAGCGCTGGTTGAGCAGGCCAAGTCGTTCTTCCCGATTCTGCTGGCGATTTTCTTGTTGCGGTCGTTTCTGTTCGAACCGTTCCGGATCCCCTCCGGTTCGATGAAGCCAACACTGGTTGAAGGCGACTTCATTCTGGTCAACAAGTTCAGCTACGGCATTCGGCTGCCAATCCTGAACCAGAAGATTTTCGAAACCCATGATCCAAAGCGCGGTGAGGTAGTGGTGTTCCGGTTCCCAGCCAATCCGTCGCAGGACTATATCAAGCGGCTGGTCGGCTTGCCGGGTGACCGAATCGCCTACATCGACAAGACTTTGTATATCCAGCCGGCATGCCGGTCAGTGGAGCTGAATGCCTGCCCGGAGGCCTATGTGGTTGCTCGGCAATTGGAGGCCCCGGCTGGCTTCATGACCAGCGGCATTCCGGCCGATGTCTATACTGAAACACTGGGCGAGCAGAGCCACAAGCTGTTGGTCATCAATGGCGCCCGACCCATGCAACCTTACTACGGTGGTCGTAATGAATGGCTGGTACCAGAAGGCCATTACTTCATGATGGGTGACAATCGCGATCAAAGCAGCGATAGCCGATTCTGGGGTTTTGTCCCGGACGAAAACCTGAAGGGACGCGCCGTTGCGGTTTGGCTGCACCTTGATTTTGAACTGGATATTCCGTTCCTTGGCTGGGTGCCAACTGGCATCAGTTTTAGTCGTATCGGCAGTATCGAATAGTCTCAACGCAACCATATAGGCGTTTGGCCGCTTCACAAGGAGAACCAGAACATGATGCAGCACCAGCGAGGCATGACAATTTGGGGATGGTTGTATGTGTTGGGTTCGATTGGCGTCATTGCGCTGGTGACAATGAAGCTGTTCCCGATCTATATGGAAAATATGTCGGTGAAGAAGGCCGTCAATCAGGTAGCCAGTACAGATGGGGCGAGTTCCTTTAATCGCGAGAAAGCATGGGCGTCATTGACTAAACAGTTTTATGTCGATGGCGTCAGCAGCGTTACCAAGGAAGATGTCAGTGTCGAAGTGGACACCGATGGTTCACGAGAACTGGTGGTCACTTATGAAGTCCGAAAGAATATGATTTATAACGTCGATTTTGTCGTTTTTTTTGAAGAACGGGTGCCGTTGTCCGAATGAATCAACTGCAGCTGGCAGCGTTTTTGCGGCGACTCGGTCACACGTTTGCTGACGAGTCGCTGCGCGAGCAGGCTCTGACCCACCGAAGCGCGTCGTCCCGGCACAATGAGCGGTTGGAGTTTCTCGGTGACTCACTGCTCGGCCAGATCATTTCAGCGCAGCTGTATCACCGATTTCCGGCGGCTAGCGAAGGTGAAATGAGCCGAATGCGAGCGAGTCTGGTCAAGGAGAAGACCTTGGCCGAGCTTGCCGTCGAATTGCAGCTTGGCGATGTCCTGCATTTGGGTTCGGGTGAGCTAAAAAGTGGTGGGTTCCGTCGGGAGTCGATTCTGGCCGATGCGCTGGAGGCCTTGATTGGCGCCATCTACCTTGATGGCGGCTTTGCCGAGTGTGAACGCGTAGTGCTGCAGCTATTTGCCAGTCGGCTTGAACAATTGCCGGAAACGGGTACCGACAAGGACGCCAAAACCCGGTTGCAGGAGTATTTGCAAGGGCAGCATCTGTCCCTGCCACAGTATGAATTGCTGGCAACATACGGCGAAGCACATGCCCAGACTTTTCACGTACGGTGCACACTGCAGGACGGTCAGATAGCGGAAGGCCGCGGCAGTAGTCGTCGGCGTGCCGAACAAGAGGCAGCAGACTTGCTGCTGCAACAGCTGACAACGCAGGTCCAGTCATGACAAGCAAGTGTGGTTACGTGGCCATTGTCGGCCGACCCAACGTCGGCAAATCGACCCTGATGAATCGCCTGATTGGCCAGAAGATCAGCATCACCTCTCGCCGGCCGCAAACGACCCGCCACCGTATTCTCGGTATTCATACCGAAGGTGATGTGCAGATCCTGTTCGTAGACACGCCGGGCTTGCATAAGCAGGAGGCGCGGGCAATCAATCGGTATATGAACCGGGCTGCAGCTTCTTCTGTTGCCGATGTCGATGCCATCATCTGGGTGGTCGATGGCCTGACCTTCAATGAAGACGACGAACTGGTGCTGGAGCGGCTGAAAGAAGCGGAAGCGCCAGTACTGCTTTTCATCAATAAAGTTGACACTATTCATCCGAAAGAGAAGTTGCTACCGCACCTGCAGTTACTCGGCCAGAAGCGAAACTTTGCAGAAATTGTTCCTGGCTCGGCCCAGTCCGATCGCAATGTCGATACCTTGTTGAAGGTGCTGACGAAGTACATTCCCGAGAACGACCATGTATTTGGTCCGGATGAAGTGACGGACCGCAGTCAGCGGTTTCTGGCCGCCGAGTTCATTCGGGAAAAATTGATGCGCAGCCTCGGTGCCGAATTGCCCTACGCAACGACAGTCGAGATTGAACAGTTCAAGCATGACGAGACCGGCCGCGCTGAAATCTCGGCAGTCATTTTTGTCGAACGCGCGGGCCAAAAGGCCATCGTAATTGGCGAGAAGGGCGAGCGGATCAAGCAGATCGGTCAGGATGCCCGGTTGGACATGGAAAAACTGTTTGGCTGCAAGGTCTTCCTCGAACTCTGGGTCAAGGTCAAGGACGGTTGGGCCGACGACGAGCGGGCCTTGCGCAGTCTCGGCTACAACGAAGATTGATATCTGGTTTCTGTTCCGATGGACTCTCGCGCCTACATTCTGCATGTCCGACCGTGGCGCGACACCAGCGTGTTGATGGATGTGTTTTGCCGTGAGCGCGGGCGGCTGCGGGTGGCCGCACGCGGCGTCAAGGGGCGTAAACGGTCACCGCTGGCCGGGCTGCTGCAAGCCTTTGCACCGTTGCATATCCAGCTCAACCGCCACCACGACTACCTCTATCTGACCGATGCAGACTTGCTGGCGCCGGCGTGGCCATTGCTGGCCGATGCCGGCCTCTGTGCGCTCTACTGCAATGAATTGTTGATGCGACTGTTACCGGAGCAGGACAGCCATGAAGCGCTGTTTGATGTCTACGAAAGCAGCCTGCAACAACTCAGTCATGGCGCGGTTGACGAGTCACAGACGGCACAAGTACTACGCACCTTCGAGTGGGCGTTACTGGCCGAGCTGGGTTATGGCATCGCCCTCGAGACTGATGAACAGGGCGAACCGCTGCGACCGGGACATCGATATCAGGTGCATGCGGAACGCGGCATTTTTGTCGCCGATATGCCAACAGGCAGTTTTCTTGCGGATGACTTGTTGGCCTTCGCCGCCCATAATTGGTCGCATCAGCCGGTCGAGGCTAAACGGCTGCTGCGCTTGCTGCTGGCCGCCCATCTTGGTCCGCAGCCGCTGCATACCCGCGAACTCTGGCGGGCGCGGCAAGTGCTCAAGCAGTTGGCCGACGAACCGGTAGCCGGCAAACCGGCTTAATCTCCAGCTGATGTTTTCCCAACAACGTGAACGAAAAAAATGAATGCCAATTCCATACACCGGGGCCCGTGCCTGTTGGGCGTCAATATTGACCATATTGCGACCGTTCGTAACGCGCGCGGCTCGCGCTACCCGGAGCCGGTACAGGCCGCCTTGCTCGCCGAGCAGGCCGGCGCGGACGGTATCACCGTGCACCTGCGTGAAGATCGCCGCCACATCCGTGATCGCGATGTCCGCCTCCTGAAGGGAACGTTGGGTACCCGAATGAATCTGGAGATGGCGGTCACCGAAGAGATGCTTGGGATTGCCTGTGAGATAAAGCCCGCCTATTGCTGCCTGGTACCGGAAAAGCGCGAAGAACTGACCACTGAAGGTGGGCTCGATGTTGCTGGTCACGAAGCCCAGATCAAAGCCGCCTGTCAACGGTTGGCTTCACATGGCATTCTGGTGTCGCTGTTTATTGATGCGGATGAGGCGCAGATAGAGGCTGCCATCCGCTGTGGTGCACCCTATATCGAACTGCACACCGGCGCTTATGCCGAGAGTGAAGGTGAGGCGCAGAAGCGCGAATTGCAGCGCATTGCCCATGCCGCCAAATTTGCCGCACGGCGCGGGTTGATCGTCAATGCTGGTCATGGGCTGCACTACCATAACGTGCAAGCCATTGCCCGCCTGCCGGAACTGTATGAACTCAATATTGGTCACGCGATCGTCGCCCGTGCGCTGTTTGTCGGCCTGGAGCAGGCAGTGCGTGAAATCAAACGGTTGATGGAGGAGGCGAGGCCATGGCCGTCGTCGGCATCGGCACCGATCTCGTTGTAATCAAACGTATCGAAGAGGTAATGGCGCGGCATGGCGATCGCTTTGTCGAGCGCATCCTACACGCGAATGAGCAGCTGCGTTTCCAAGAGTCGCAACACCCGGAGCGCTTTCTGGCCAAGCGCTTTGCCGCCAAGGAAGCGGTATCAAAGGCGCTGGGCACTGGCATTGCGGAAGGCGTCAACCTCAACGATATCGAGATCGCCAATGACAACCGCGGCAAGCCGCATGTGCTGTTGCATGGTGGCGCCGCTCAGCGCCTGCAGGACATGGGGGCCCGTCATTGTCACCTAAGTATCAGCGATGAGCGTGATCACGCGCTGGCGTTTGCGGTGCTGGAAACGGAATAACTGCTGTGGCTTGGTCGGTGGGCGATCGACGCAGGGAAAGGTGAAGCTGAAATACTGGCTCGAAAAAAAAAGAGGTCGTAACCGCGACCACTTTTTTTATGTCGATTGGCTATGGATTGCGGCTGTTCAATTTGCGTCGCCACCCGCTTAACCGCTTGAAAAGTGTGCCAGTCAGCGCAACGAGCAAGGCAAACAATGGCGAAATGCTGCCACCACCGCCGCCACCTCCTGATGTTGGCGGCGCGGTCGAACTGCGCACCGTGACGTTCAGGGTATCAATCGCGGTATTGCTGCCGTTATCCGTCACTGCCAGCTGAAACACCAGCAGCGTGTCAGCATTGACGGTCGGCGCGGTGAAGGTGGCGGTTGCAGTGCTGCTGTTGTTCAGCGTGACCGCGGTGCCGCTCAATTGGCTCCAGCGGTAGCTCGTGATGGTGCCATCGCTGTCACTGGCGGTTCCGCTTAGCGTGACGGTGCTGCCGGAAATGACGGACTGATCTGCACCCGCATTGACGCTTGGTACGGCATTGCTGATCGGGCTGACAATGATGCTGACCTGATCACTGGCTTTCTCCTGCGCATTGTCGCTGGCCGTCAATTCGAAGGTCAGGGTCGTGGCGACATTGACAGCGGGCGCCAGGAAACTGGTTTGTTCAGCATTATTGCTGGCAAGTGTAACCAGCGGGCCTCCCAATTGTGTCCAGCGCAGGCTGGCGATGGCACCGTCGGCATCGCTGGCTGCTCCGGTCAGATTGACCAGCGTTTCACTGATGACCGACTGGTCGGGACCGGCGTTGACCTGTGGCAAAGCGGTCACGGTCCAGACAAAACTTTCGATGGTGCCAACTTGCGTTTCGTCGGTCTTTAATGGGGCTTGCGCGTTGATGCCGAGGCCGCGGCGCGCGAATGCTTGTCGGAACAGCTCGAAGTCGCGAGTGCCGGCGTCATTGGGTTGCAGCACGGTCACCGCATCAAGCTGGGCATCGCGTGCTTCAATAAAGTCCGGATCGGCAGGTGTGAGTTTCAACGCTTGCACCAGATAGCGCCGCATCCGGTTCTGAGCTTCGGCATGGCCGCGGTTGCGCACCAATGCCACATAGGCATCCCAGAGTGCGCTGGCCCAGATCTCGCCGGTGTTGTGTTCTTCACTGTTGCTGGCGCCACTGCGTCCGTCCGGCAGGGCAATGCCGTTGCTGATGTGGCGGAAATTCAGGGCGTTGTGGCTGAAGTCAGCACTATAGGGGAAGCGGCGAAAGCCATTCAGGAAATCGCTGAGGGCATAGCCGGAAAAAGCGAACCGGCCGGACATGTCGGTGTTGCCGTCCGTGGTAGCCGACAACGCGAACAGCGCGACAAAGTCGGCCCAGCCTTCGTTGAGACCGCTGCTTTGGCTACCACTGCCAAGCGACACCAGTCGCCCCACCAGATAGTGGCCCCATTCGTGCGCAACCAGGGCGGAGTCAAGGCCGCCATCGACATCTACACCGGTGGTACGACGCATGTCCGCCGTAATTGAAGTGGTTTGCAGCGCGTTGCGAATACTGGCGCCATCCGACTTGCCAATGAACAAGCTGCCGATGGTAACGTTGGGTCCGCCATCAACCGCCGCCATCGTGACCAGACTGTTGTCCAGATGATTGGCAATGATTGCGCCGACGGCTCCGGCCTGTTCGGCATGGGCGACCTTTTCCTGAAATTTGCACCAGCCGCGATCAATCAGGGCAATTTTTCCAGCAATAGCTGCTGGTTCTGGATGGGTTTCGCACCCATCGAATATCGAAGCGTGATCGTCATTGGTGTCTGGATCAGAATCGCTGCCCTTCACGCCATCATTCCAGATGACGATCGGCGCGCTGACACTGAAATTGTTGGGACCAAAGCTGGCATGGGTGCTATCGAACAATCCAGACAGGGACCCCGTCAGTTCGAGTCGGCGTTCGGTAGCGCCATCAAACAGGAAAACCTGCATCCGCGGCGATTGGCCATCACCCGGTACGCTGATATTGGCATTGTTGCTACCACTGCTGTCATTGAGTTCAATCAGCAGCCGATCCGCACCTTCGGCCGTACGTGTGGTGAAGCCGGCATCGTAAAAATAGTCATGCAGCCAGTTGGCGACATAAAACGCCTGCACCATGGCCGCATTCTGGTTGCCGGGGCTGCTGAGTGGTTCTACTCCGGGCGTGAACGGCCAGATAAATTCTCCCACCGCACTGCGAGGTGCTCGCCGGTCACTGGCATCAAAGCCGTTGTTGCCGCTGGTATCCAAGTAAATGTCGACATGGTTGCCGAGCAACTCGCTGCTGTTGATTGGAAGCCACGGCGTACTGTGATCGCTTGCAGTTTCTTCGACGGTGAACGTCCCGGCACTGGCGAGTACCGGGTCGGTGAAGTTGGCGGGAAGCGGGGTCAGATCGCCATAGGGACTGTCGAACGGTCTGCCGTCACCGCCGGCATAAACCAGATAACGGTAGCTGGCCTCGCGGGTCAGCGGAATGTGGGCAATCAATTCACCGGCCTGGCTGATTACCAGTTCGTGCAGTGTGCTGCTGCGGCCCTTGCTGAGCTCAATCTCGAACCGCCAAGCTGGCACGGTCGCGCCTCGGTGATCCGCATACACGGCCTGTGCCCGCACGGTGGTTTGCGGCAAATCGGCCCGCCATTCCAGCGACGACCAGTTCTGCCAGTCAGGTGCTTGCATTAAAGGGTGCCGCAAGGCCGTCAACGCTGTTTGCAATGGTAAGTTGGCCGCTTGGGCATTGCGTGCATGCAATTGTGATGGCGCCAGTTTGGCAGGCTGTCCGCTCAGCACGCGCAGCTGAGAGCTGGCGTCAACCAGTGCCGTGAGTGTGCCGCGCCAGACCGGAATGCCATCGAAATGTTGTTGCCATTTATAGAGCTGGGCTCCGCTAGTGCTGACGTCGGGTTTTGCATCGTCCAGCGCGCGCGCGGCTGCCGGTGAAAGTTCGAACACTGGCGCGGCAAAATCGCGCAGCAACTTGCTGCTGACAGCATGCTGCTGGGTTTTGGCGGCAACGGCGAAGCCGGGCAGTGGCACGCCCTGCAGGCGGACATAGCGAGCGGCCTGATTGCTCGGGTTGCGATGGAGTATCTCCACCTGCTGACTGGCGTGACTGAACGTCGGCAGCAGCGCCGCGACGGTAATCGCAATCAGGGTAGGCCGCATCGTTACCTCCTCGAGTGGGTTTGGTGTCCCCGATGGTTGAGCCTGATCAACCGGGCTCTGGATCGACTTTATCCGCGCGCCAGCAGGTCCGCCAAGCACGCCGTCACCTTTTTCACCATCGGCACGTGCAGGAATTCGTTCGGGCCGTGGGCATTGGAGTGCGGGCCGAGCACGCCGGTGACGACAAACTGGGCGTCAGGCAACCGGTCGGACAGAAAGCGCATGAACGGAATGGTGCCGCCGCAGCCATAGGCCACCGCCGGTTTGCCGAAGTAGCGCTGCGAAACTTCCTGCAGCTGTTCATTCAGCGCCGGTGTAAAGGCTGGTGCATTCCAGCCGGTATCGGCGCCGGTGATGTCGAACGTCACTTTGGCGCCGTATGGTGGCTCGTGCTCAAGCAGTTTTTTCAGTTCAGCGGCGCAATGCTTGGCGTCGAGATCCGGGGGCAGTCGCAGACTCAGTTTCACTGCGGTGTACGGCCGCAGGGTATTGCCGGCATTGGCCAATGTCGGCATGCCGTCAACGCCGGTGACGCACAGCGTGGTGCGCCAGGTGTTGTTGAGCAGTTGCTCACAGTAGTCACGGGTGACCGGGCGCATGCCGCTGACAAAGGGGTAGGAGCCGGCAATTTCCTCACTCAGCACTTCGGCCGCATAGGCGGACTCGGCGACCCGGTAGGTGGGAATATTGGTCTTGAGGAAGTCCGGCAGAATCTCGCCGGTATTGCTGTTTTCGATCCGGTCGAGCAGCTGTCGCAACACCCGGAACGATGACGGCACGATGCCGCTGGCAGCGCCCGAGTGCACGCCCTCGGTCAGGACCTCGACTTTCAGGGTGCCCAGCATGTTGCCGCGCAGTGAGGTGGTCGACCAGAATTGATCATAATTGCCGCACATCGAGTCTAGCGCGACGACCAGCTCCGGCTGACCAATCTGATCGGCCAACTCCACCATATAAGCGGGTAGATCCGGCGAGCCGCTTTCTTCCGAGCATTCGATCAGCATCAGCGTGCGGCCATAGCGGCGGCCACTCTGTTCCAGCCAGTGCAAGGCGGCAAACCCGGCGAAAATGGCGTAACCGTCATCGGCGCCGCCACGGCCATAGAGTTTGTCGCCACGGCGGACCGGCTCCCATGGCGCCAACCCGTCTGCCCAGCCGGAAAACTCCGGTTGCTTGTCGAGGTGGCCGTAAATCAGTGTATTGCCCTGGCCATTGCCCGGCACTTCAACCAGCAGCACCGGCGTGCGTCCCGGCAGCCGATGCACAGTCAGGCGCATGCCGGGCAGCGGGTGCTTGCGACACCAGTCGGCGACCAATTCAATGGCCCGATCCATATGGCCATTTTTTGCCCAATCCGGATCGAAGTGCACCGACTTGTTCGGGATGCGAATGTAATCGGCAAGGGTGGGCAGAATGTCATTTTCCCAGAAGGTTTCCAGAAAGGCGGGAATGCGGCTCATGGCAAAGGCTCCGTACCGGCTTAACGATCCTGACCAATTGTCATCATTTGGTCAGACCAGCGTAAAAAGTGTGACTGGCATAATACCGCGTCCACTATCGGGGTGTCGGCCCAAGGCCTCACGCCGGTGACTTCCTCTTCCCTACGTGCGGACGGACTCGTCCGGTTCGCGCGCCCTGTAACAAGCTGCTTGTGTGGCGCCGGAGTATTCGATGTCGAGACCGTCCTCTTTCAACCGGGAACAGTTGCTGGAATGTGCCGAAGGCCGCATGTTCGGTCCGGGCAATGCCCAGTTGCCGGCCCCCAACATGCTGATGTTCGATCGCATTACCAAAATCAGCGAAGAAGGCGGCGCCTTTGGCAAGGGTGAAATCATTGCCGAACTCGACGTCAAACCAGACCTGTGGTTTTTCGGCTGCCATTTCAAGGGTGACCCGGTGATGCCGGGCTGCCTCGGCCTTGATGCCATGTGGCAACTCGCCGGTTTCTTCCTGCCGTGGAAAGGTATGCCGGGTCGCGGCCGTGCGCTCGGTGTCGGTGAAGTCAAATTCACCGGCCAGATCCTGCCGACCAACAAGCTGGTGCAGTATCACATCCAGATCAAGCGGGTCATTGCCCGCAAGCTCAACCTGGTGATTGCCGACGGCAGCGTCAAGGTTGATGGCAAGGAAATTTATGTCGCGACCGATCTGCGGGTCGCGCTGTTCACCAGCATGGCGGAGTTTGCGTAATGCAACGGGTAGTCATCACGGGCATGGGTATTGTCTCCTGCCTCGGTAACAACCAACAGGAAGTGCTGGCCTCGCTGCGCGAAGGCCGTTCCGGTATTCGTCGTGACGAGAGTCAGATTGAACGTGGCTTGCGCAGCCAGGTATCCGGTCAGGTGCAAATTGATCTGGAAGCCTTGATCGACCGGCGGGTCAAACGTTTCATGGGCAATGGCGCTGCCTATGCTTACCTATCGCTGAAAGAAGCCATTGCGCAAGCTGGTCTGGCGCCTGAGCAGGTCAGTAACCTGCGCACCGGCCTTATTGTCGGCGCCGGTGGTCACTCGCCGGAAAACGAATACGAAGCCATCAATATCCTGGCGGAAAAAGGCGTCAAGCGGATCGGACCTTATATGGTGCCGCGGGTGATGGCGTCGAGCACCTCGGCCAACTTGGCCACGGCTTTCCAAATCAAGGGCCTGAGCTATTCCATTTCGTCAGCCTGTGCCACCAGCGCACACTGCATCGGCAATGCAATGGAGCAGATCCAGCTTGGCAAGGCAGACGTGATGTTCGCCGGTGGCGGTGAAGAACTGTTCTGGTCGCTGACCATGCTGTTCGATGCCATGGGCGCCCTGTCGACCAAGTACAACGACACGCCGGAAAAAGCCTCGCGGGCTTACGACAAGAATCGCGACGGTTTTGTCATTGCCGGCGGTGGTGGCATGGTAGTGCTCGAATCGCTTGAGCATGCGCAAAAGCGCGGTGCAACGATTCTGGCTGAAATTGTCGGCTACGGCGCCACTTCCGATGGCGCCGACATGGTGGCGCCAAGCGGCGAGGGCGCGTTGCGCTGCATGCAGATGGCGCTGGCCACGGTCAAAGGCCCCGTTGATTACATCAATACTCACGGCACGTCGACGCCAGTTGGCGATGTCGCCGAAGCCGGCGCCATTCGCAAGGTGTTTGAAGGCAAACCAGTGCCACCGATCAGCTCGACCAAATCGCTGTCCGGTCATTCGCTCGGTGCCGCTGGCGTGCAGGAAGCCATCTACAGCCTGTTGATGATGCAGAATGATTTCATCTGCGCCTCGGCCAATATCGATGAACTGGACCCGGAAGTGGCCGACCTGCCGATCGTGCAGCAGACCCGCACTGGCGTGAAGCTGAATACCGTGCTGTCGAATAGTTTCGGCTTCGGCGGCACCAATGCTACGCTGGTCATGCAGCGCTTTCAGGGCTGATTGAGTTTCACGGCAAGCCTGAACCCGGGAAGTCGCAGCAAGAAGTACCAATAAAAAGCCGGCTCGCGCCGGCTTTTTATTGGACAAAAAAAACGGCCCCGAATGCAGGGCCGGCTATGCAAAAGGAGAGAATGAACTGAAGCTCACCGGCATCAGCCGGTCAGCGACTTACTTGCTGATGGCAATCCGCCTTTCAACGCTGGCACTGCGCTTCGGAATGCGGATTTCCAGCACGCCGTGATTGGCCTTGGCGGAAATCTCGTCAGTGTTGGCGGTTTCCGGCAGGGCAAACTGGCGATAGAAGCTGCCGTAGCTGCGCTCAATCCGGTGGAACTCGCCCTCGTCGCTTTCCTTGCTGAACTCACGCGAACCTTTCAAGGTCAGCACACCGTTGTTGGCGGTGACTTCGATCTTGTCCGGATCGACGCCGGGCAGATCGGCCAGCAGGACAATTTCCTTGCCATTGTCTTTTACATCGACCGACGGCAACCAATTGCCACTGTAAAGCTCGCTCTTGCTTTCGCCAGCGCGCGGTAGCCGATTGTCCAGCACTTGATTGATTTCGCGATGCAATTGGTCAAACATGGACCACGGTTGGTAGCGTATCAGACTCATGGTATGTCTCCTTTACAGATGGTGGGAGAAAACGCATGGCGACACCTTCACTGCCATGCTCAAGCTAGCACGCAGTGCTTCACAACAGATTGACCCGGATCAACAGTGCAGAAGCCCTGTCTGGTTAAAGAGATAGGGGCGGTCGGAACGATTTCAAGAGCGGGGTTTACCATCATGGAACGAGTGGAACTGCGGTGCTGGGGTGGCGTCGGTGAAGTCACCGGCTCCTGTTACGAGGTATCACTTGGCAAGGAGTCGGTGCTGCTCGATTGTGGTCTGCTGCAGGGCGGCGCCAAGGAAGATGCCCGCAATTATGACCCCTCGCCCTATGATGCCCGCCGCATTGATGCGGTGGTGCTGAGCCATTCCCACCTTGACCATGCCGGTCGGTTGCCACGGTTGCAGAAAGAGGGCTACCGCGGCCCCATCTATACCCATCCGGCCAGCCGCGATCTTTGCAGCATCATGTTGCGAGATGCCGCCCATCTGCAGGAATCGGATCAGGAAGTCGAGAATCGCAAGCGCGCCCGCAAGGGCCTGAAACCGCTCGAGCCGCTCTATACCAGCGATGATGTCGAGCGGGTCATGAAGCAGTTCAAGCCGCTCGACTATGGCAAGTGGCAGCCGCTGACCGCACGCATGTCGGTGCGCCTGCACGACGCCGGCCATATTCTCGGCTCGGCCATCGTCGAGCTGAAAGTGAAGGCACCAGACCGCGAACGCACGCTGGTGTTCTCCGGCGATCTCGGCCAGTACGATGCGCCCATCCTGCGCGATCCGGAAACGGTCGAGCAGGCGGACTTGCTGCTGATGGAAAGCACCTATGGCGATCGCGATCACCGCGATTTTGCCAGCACCATTGACGAGCTCGGCGCCATATTCCGCAACGAGCAATCACAGCGCGGCAATATCCTGATCCCGGCGTTCGCGGTCGGCCGAAGTCAGGAATTGCTCTATCTGATGGCCAAGCACTATCGCGACTGGGGTCTGCACAAATGGCAGATCTTTCTCGACAGCCCGCTTGCCATCGACGCCACCAATATCTACCTGCGCCATCGCGGGCTTTACGACGGCGATGCCGCCCGTCTGCTCGGCCCGGGCGAGCCCGAGCAGAACCTGCGCCGGCTGCTGCCCAACCTGCAATTCCTGCCGACCCCGGAGCAGTCGCAATCACTGAACCGCGTGCACAGCGGCGCCATTATCATCGCCGGCAGCGGCATGTGCACCGGCGGCCGCATCAAGCACCACCTGAAGCACCTGGTCTGGCGCGACACCACCCAGGTCGTGATGATTGGCTATCAGGCGCGCGGTACCCCAGGGCGGGCGCTGGTTGAAGGCCGCGATTTCATCCGGCTGTGGGGCGAGGCGATTCGGGTGCGGACAAAAGTCCACACCATTGGTGGCCTATCCGCCCACGCCGGCCAGCGCGACCTGCTGCGCTGGTACGAAGGCTTCAAGCCGTTGCCGCCGGTGCTGCTGGTACACGGCGAGCAGTTGGCACAAGAAGGCCTGCAGGCAAAGCTGCACGAGCGGCACCCGGGCGTGCCGGTCGATATCGCGAGAAGGGGAGATGTGATTCTGTTGAGGTGAAAAGGCGCGGGCCGGAAGGCATTGGAGAGTCGGTTTTTATTGCTCGTATGTCGCGGAAAACGCCCCCACCTAGCCTCCCCCTGGCAGGGGAGGGACTGTCTTGCTCGCCTATCTGGCTGAGGTGAGGGTCTGTATTGTTTCACTCCCTCCCCTGTCAGGGGGAGGGCCGGGGTGGGGGCTTGCCGAGACACTCTTGCAGCCCGCCCGCTTTCCCTACACGATGCCACCAGCATTTTTTAGCTGGCCACCGACATGCCCACCCTTATCATCGCTCTGACGCTCTTTATCGCCCTCCAGCACCTCGGCTTTCTGGTGCTGGAAATGTTTTATTGGGACCATCCGGTCGGCCGCAAGATTTTCCGGCAGACGCCCGAGCAGTCGGCCAGCTCAAAAGTGCTGGCCGCCAATCAGGGCCTGTACAACGGCTTTCTCGCTGCCGGTCTGGTGTTCGGCCTGTTCTTTGCCGGCCAACCGACGCTGGTGTTTTTCCTTTGCTGTGTACTGGTCGCCGGCATCTACGGCGGCCTCACCGCCAAGCGCAGCATTTTGTTTGTGCAGGGCCTGCCGGCTGCCATCACCTTGCTGCTTGTCCAACTGTCATGACCGAAAAAGAAGAAGAAATTGGCTTTGCCGGCGAGCGGCTGGAGATTTCCCGCGCTGTGCAACTGCCGCTCAGCGAAATTGAAATGACCGCGATGCGCTCGCAAGGTGCCGGCGGTCAGAACGTCAACAAGGTCTCCACCGCCATCCACTTGCGCTTCGATATCCGCGCCTCCTCGCTACCGGACTTCTACAAGGAACGGCTGCTGGCGCTGTCCGATTACCGAATCAGCAAAGACGGTGTGGTGGTCATCAAGGCGCAGGAAACCCGCAGCCAGGAACAGAACCGCGCTGATGCGCTGGAGCGGCTGCAGGAACTCATCAAATCGGTGGCTGTGGTGCGCAAAGCCCGCAAGGCCACCAAACCCACCCGCGCCTCGCAAGCCAAACGCATGGACAGCAAAACCAAACGCGGCAGCGTTAAGGCCATGCGCGGCAAGCCGACCGAGTAGGGCGGGTTATGGCACACAGTGTTTTATTGCGGGAAGAAAAAAGCTCATCATGATGCGCCCAACGCTTGTTTACACAAATCGATAGAAGGTTCGTCGTGCATCAAATTTCGTAAGCGAGCGCACTTGGCAACGGGTAGGTCCCCGACGATTTATCAAACTTGACTCGAAATGTGCGATTCGCAGGCTTGCCCGAGATTTCGCCACCCTCCTGAATTATCAGATCGGCATAGCCGGCCGTAACACTGGTTAGGTCGAAATCGTAGTTGTAGGTTACTTTTATACACTCGGCATCAAGCTCGATGCCTGACTGCTTGCGGTAATCCAAAATTTCTTCGCGAGTCATTGGATCACAGTAACCGGTTCCTTCATTGTCGAATGCTGTGACAACCATAGCCAACTCAGTCAGCTGATTGTTACGAACTCCGACTATGTGATCCCATATGCCGTTTTGACCCATGCCACCATAATTGTTCTCTGCAACGAACGCATGATCGTGTTGACCGATCTGTACTATGTCGACCTTTCCAGGGATTCCCCAGCTGCCAGCCGCAAACTGAGGTAGGTGAAACATCAGCTGATTATCTGGAGAAAGGACATAGAGGTCTATCAATCCAACATCGACATGTGCCCCACCTTCCTGACTACTTGGATTTCCGCAGACTGCAACGAATCGAGCTGCAGAGCCCCGAACTTGCCCTTGTTTATCGAGGCAAATGCTGTAGGTGCGCTGAAGCGCATCAGGGTCGGCAGGAGCCTTTTGCAGCCAACTTGAATTCTCATGGTCATAATTTCCATAGAAATCAGAAAGTGCTTTCTGCAATCCGGCATCGTGAGTAGTTGCTGTGGTGGCTAGAAGAAACAGCGATGCAAGCATTACTTACTCCACTCACAATCATCCAAAAACAAGTCCGCACCCAGCCGGTCAGCATTGGCTGGGTTGTAAGCATAATCGCGCAGCTCGGTCACCCCGACATGCGCCAGCGCCTGCTCATCCAGCAGCGCCTGACCGGTATAACTGGTCGGTTGTTCCAGAATCGCAATCGCTGCATCGGCCATGATTTCCGGCTTGCGGCACAGCGCAAACGCATCCTTGCCCATCAGTGCATGCTCAATGGCGGCGGTGGCGATAATGGTGCGCGGCCACAAGCAGTTGACGGCGATCTTGTGTGGCTTGAACTCTTCCGCCATACCGAGGCTTAGCATGGTCATGCCGTATTTGCTCAGCGTGTAGGGGCCGTGCGCAGCCAACCACCGTTTGTCCAGATTCAGTGGCGGCGACAGGCTCAGGATATGGGCGTGTGAGCTTTTCTTCAGGAACGGCAGCGCAGCGTGCGCGGTCAGGTAAACCGCGCGGGCATTGATGCTCATCATCCGGTCGAACACGTTCGGCCGGGTGTCTTCGACCGTGGTCAGGCTGATCGCGCCAGCGTTGTTGATCAGCATGTCGATTCCGCCAAAGGTGTCGGCGGCTTGCTGCATCAGCGCGAATACCTGCGCGTGATCGCGGACATCGATCTGCAGTGGGAGCGCCTTGGCGCCGAGTGAGCGTACTTCGTCGGCTACCGTATGAATGGTACCTTCCAGTTTTGGATGCGGTTCGGCGGTTTTGGCGGCGATGACAATATTGGCACCGCGCTTGGCGGCGGCCAGTGCAATGGCGCGGCCGATACCGCGGCTGGCACCGGTGATGATCAGGGTTTTGTTTTGCAAGTTGGACATGGGGTGGTCCTTGTCACGAATGGTGTTGTTCTTGCGGGAAGCGTAGTTGGCATTGTCTCGTACAGGAGACCCCCTCCCGGCCTCCCCCTTGGCAGGGGGAGGAGTGTTCTGCTCCCTCCCCTGCTAGGGGGAGGGCTGGGGTGGGGGCATGTACGAGATGAAGCAAGCTACCTCACGCTCAATAATGCGGCGGCGGCGGTTCCTGCTCTGGCGCGAGCGAATCGGGCGAATGCTGCAGGCTGACCAAGTCATCTCTCAGCCGCTGGATCATTTTTTCCAGACCGATGATTTGCAGTTGCTGGGCACGCAGCGCCTCGTCGAGTTCCAGAATGGTTTGCTCCTGAAACGCCAATTTGGTTTGCAGCTCGATGATCAACTCGTGATCGCTCATGCCGTCAGCTCCAGCGCCTTGGCGATGTCGGCATCGATCTCTTCCGGCTTGGTGGCGGTGGCGTAGCGGGCGATGACCTTGCCATCGCGGCCGACCAGAAACTTGGTGAAGTTCCACTTGATGGCTTCGGTGCCGAGGATGCCGGGCGCCGAGGCTTTCAGGAAGCGGTAGACCGGATGGGCATTGTCGCCGTTGACATCGATTTTCTTGAACAGCGGAAACGTGACATCGAAGGTGGTGCTGCAGAAGCTGGCGATGTCGGCGTCGTTGCCCGGTTCCTGCGACAGGAACTGGTTGCAAGGAAAGCCGAGCACGGCAAGACCCTTGTCCTTGTATTTGCGGTACAGCGCCTCCAGCCCTTCGTATTGCGGGGTATAGCCACATTTGCTGGCGACATTGACCACCAGCACGACCTTGCCGGCGAATTCGCGCAGGGACACTTCGGTGCCGTTGTTGAGCAGGGCGGTGTGGTCATGCAGGGTGGTCATGGTCGGCCTCGGTCGGAAAATGGGAGTGGTCGTGTTGGGGAAACAGTACGTTACCAGAATGGCACGACCAGTTGGCTTAGCAAAGCCTCGGCGATTTGCTAGGCTCCGGCTTCCCGATCCCAGCCGTTCCTCCGTATCCATGAAACCGATTGTTGCCGCTGTTGCCCTGACGTTGTCCGCACTGCTTGCTGCGGTGCCTGCCCACGCCGCTGAGCCCTTGTTCAGCGAGCGAGATCTGCAGACCGCCGCCTGGATCCGTGATGCCGCCGTTGACGGCAACAAGTCCTATGCGATTGTTGAATCCTTGACCACCGAAGTGGGTCCGCGCATGGCGGGCACCGAAGGTGACGCCCGTGCCGTGGCGTGGGCGGAGGCCAAGTTCAAGCAGCTCGGTTTCGACAAGGTCTGGAAAGAGCCGGTCACGTTTCCGACCTGGCAACGCGGCATCGAGCGAGCCGAGGTGGTGGCACCGTTCCCGCAGCCGTTGGTGGTGACGGCGCTCGGTGGCAGCATTGCCACGCCGGCCGGCGGTTTGCAGGCCGAAATCGTCAGCTTTGCCAGTCTGGACGACCTCAAAAACGCCGCGCCGGAAAAAGTTGCCGGCAAGATCGCCTTCATCAATCGCGAGATGCACGCCCACCGTGATGGCCGTGATTACGGCCCGACCGTTGGTGCGCGCAGCAGCGGTGCGGTCGAAGCGGCAAAGAAAGGCGCGGTGGCGCTGGTGATTCGTTCGGTTGGTACCGACAGTGACCGGTTGCCTCATACCGGTACCATGCGCTACGACGCAGCCGTCAACAAGATACCGGCCGCCGCCCTGTCCGTGCCGGACGCCGATTTGCTGGCCAACATGCTGAAACGCGGCCAACCGGTGCAACTGAAACTCGAACTCGGTTCGCAACCCGGCCCGATGTACACCTCGTTCAACGTCATTGGTGAAATCACCGGCACCGACAAACCGAATGAATATGTGCTGATTGGCGGTCACCTCGATTCCTGGGATCTGGGCACCGGCGCTGTTGATGACGGCGCCGGCTGCGCCATCACCATGGCGGCCGCCGAGTTTTTGAATCGCAGCGGCTTGAAACCGAAGCGCAGTATTCGCGTGGTGCTTTTTGCCAACGAGGAACAGGGCTTGTTTGGTGGCAATCAGTATCGCGATGCACATGCCAAAGAATTGCAGAAGATCCACGCAGCCGCCGAAGCCGATTTTGGTCAGGGCCCGATATATCAGCTCGATTCACGGGTCAAGCCGGAGGCCTTGCCGCTGGTCAAGCAGATGCAGCTGGTGCTGGCGCCGCTCGGCGTTGCGGCCGGTGGCAATGATGCGTTCGGCGGCCCGGATCTGCGCGCGCTGGTTCAGTCGGGTGTGGCCAGTTTTGGCCTGGCACTCGATGGCATCGACTATTTTGACCTGCATCACACCGGCAACGACACCTTCGACAAAATCGAACCGGCGCGGATCAACCAGAGCACGGCGGTGTACGCAACCTGGGCCTGGCTTGCCGCCAATGCGCCGATGGATTTCGGGTCGGCCGGTGAGTATCTGGTCAACCGTGGCAAGGCTGAGCAGCGCTGAGAACTTGCATAACGGCGCGGCCGGATTTTTGTCAACCGACATGAATCTGCCAATGAAAATTTGAAACCGGATGGTGCGCAAGCGGCACACAACCAGCACCCAAACAGCACCCAACTAAAAGGCCACACAGCATGAGCGGCAGCATCCAGTATGAAGTGCACGATCACATCGCCCATCTGGTGATCAATCGGCCGGACAAGCGCAATGCATTGACCACGCCGATGTATCAGCAACTGACTGCCTATCTGGCGGAAGCAGAGTTGGACGCCTCGGTTCGGGTGATTCTGTTCCGGGGCGAGGGCGGCCATTTTTCGGCTGGCAATGATCTGGCGGACTTTCTGAATCAGCCGCCGATTGATGCCGACAGCCCGGTCATGAAGTTTCTGTTTGCGGTCGCCGGCGCACACAAGCCGCTGGTGGCGGCGGTAGAAGGGGTTGCGGTCGGCATTGGCACCACCCTGCTGTTGCATTGCGATTTGTCGTACGCCGCGCGCGACGCCAAGTTCAGTTTGCCGTTCGTCAATCTGGGGCTGGTGCCAGAAGCGGCATCGAGTCTGTTGCTGCCCGGCTTGTGCGGACACGCGCGCGCGTCGGAGCTTTTGCTGCTGGGTGAACCGTTCACTGCCGACACGGCAAAAGACTGCGGCATCATCACTGGCATCAGTGGCGTTGGTGAAGCGCGTGCGATGGCGGAAGCCGCGGCGCGCAAACTCGCATTGAAACCGCCAGCAGCGCTGCGCGCCAGCAAGGCACTGATCAAACGCCATCTGCGCGGCGCGGTGGTAGATACGCTGTTGGTGGAAGCAGCAGAGTTCAAGCAGCGCTTGCAAAGCCCGGAGGCGAAAGAAGCGTTTCAGGCGTTTCTGGAAAAGCGGGCGCCGGATTTCTCCCGATTCAGTTGATGCCGTTTTCTGCGACCAACAAAAAAGCGAGTCACCGACTCGCTTTTTTCATTTGGCCAGCGGAGCTGGACTCAGGGTGGTGGGGGTCGCCGCTTCCCGTTTCCGGCGCAGTGGCAGCGCATCGGACTGGTGTTGCTGGCGTTTTTGCAGAAGGTTCAATAAACGATGTCGAATCATGATGGCGTTACTGTATGGTCCTGTATTCCGTCAGCAGGTTTGCCGACAATCAAAGTATAGACATTCCGGATGACGTTGGCGTGACCGTTGGTTGGCGAAACAGGGCTGTTCCTGATCGGGCGCTTGAACGTATTCCGGATGGCTAAGACCACCAATAGTGGGGTCGAGTTCCCGACATTCAAGCGACGACGACTGCAGGCCGTACGCGTTCGGGCAAGGTAATCTGTTGTTCAGGCTGCTGTTCACGCCACCCGGCTGCGCTGCGAGCCGTGTACCTGGCTGCGAAACTGGGTTTCGATGAAGATGTCTTTCATGTGATCCGGTACCTGTAAGCCCTGGCCGGCAAATATCAGCAGTTTGCGCTGCGGGCTGCGGTCGGCAACCAGCCGGCGCAGCAACTGCCAGGTCGACACCACTTTGAATTCGTCACGCAGATCTTCAAACAGATAGATGGCAAAGTGCGGCCGGCTGATCAGGTGCTGCAGGGCTTGTTCAAAGCTGCCGGTGTTCGGCACCGTGATATGTGGCATGTCGATGCGAGTAAGGCCGCTGCCGGCGACCCAGCGATAGCAGGCTCGCGACGTGAAGTCGTTGTAACGCAACAGTTCGTCCCGCAGCAGCGGCAGATCGTCACAGCGCATGTCGAGTGCGTTATGGCCGGCATTGAGCGCGGTTTCAAGCATCGTGCGCAAGTTGGACATGGTGGCCTCCCGGGCGTCGCTGGAAGGGCCGCCCCGTGAATCAAGCTGCGATTTGTACCTGGTTGCGGCCGTTCTGCTTGGCCCGGTACAAGGCCTCGTCGGCGGTTCCGAGCAGTTGCTCGGCGGTGCTGCCTGCAGTGTAGCCAGTCAGCCCGGAGCTAATCGTCACATTGACCTCAATGTCATTGCAGCGAACTGGAGCACATTCAACTGCCAAGCGCACCCGTTCCGCCAGAATTGCGGCCGCGGTCACATCGGTATTGCGCAGCAGAATCGCGAACTCTTCACCACCGTACCGGAACACCGCATCGGTGGTGCGCACGAGGCCGGCGATGCGTTGGGCAACGGCGCGCAGGACCTCATCGCCAGCGGCATGGCCATGGCTGTCATTGATACGTTTGAAGTGGTCGACATCGAGCATCAATACGCTGAAGCGGTTGCCGTGGCGGGTAGCCAGGCTGAGTTCGGTTGCCAGTGTCTCATTGAGAGCGGCCCGGTTACCGACGCCGGTCAGGGCGTCCTGACGGGCAGCCTGCAGGGCATCGCGGTACAACAGCGCGTTGCGCAGCGGGAAGCCGAGCAGCGACATCAGGGTTTCCAGCACGCTCAAATCAGTTTCGCCAAAGGGGCGGGCGCGGCTGATGCGCAGTTCACCAAGCCGCTGCGGGCCGATTTCCAGCAGGTAACCGACCTGGTGGCTTGTCGTGTTGCTCTCGGCAATGGCGTTGCCGCTCTGATAAATCGGGCTGTTGCCGTCGAGGCTGAACTGCATGGCGTCGAAAGCGACCAGTTGCCGGCTTTGCTCGGCAAAGCTTTCCAGCACCACGGCGACATCGAGACTGCGCGGCAGATCACGTGCCAGCTGAGCACACACTTCTTCCAGGCGCGCCGCCGCGGCGGGCAACTGGCGGTAGTGGGCTGCCGGCGGCAGGCCAATGACTTTGCGTAGGGTAGGGCTCGACATCTGCAGCTCCAGGGCACGGCTCGGAACCCGCTCATCGGAATCGGTAGTCAATCCTGCCGGCGGCGAGGTATTGACCGAATCGGATGGGGTTCAGGCCAGATACGGTTCGGGTCTGATTGGGGTATAGCGAGAACCGTGCCAGCGCGCAGAATAGAAATTGACGCCTTATAAATCAATCATTTAATTGAACAAGACTGAGATGTCATGGGTTTTTGACAATATTCCGACAGAAAACCGGCAGCCAGGTGGCTGCCGGTTTTGCAGCAAAAGGCGGGAATTTGACGCAGAAATCAGCCCAACTTGGGCCTATTGGGCGTCAATGGATTGACCGTTGGTGCCACGGCTGTCCGGCCCGAGCAGCCAGAGATAGCTCGGCAGGATGTCGTCCGGCGTTTTGAGTTTGCTGGTGTCCTCCGCCGGAAAGGCCGCCGCCCGCATCTTGGTCCGGGTGCCGCCCGGATTGATGCAGTTGACCCGCATGGTTGAGTCATCGGCCATCTCGTCGGCCAGCACCTGCATCATGCCTTCAGTGGCGAACTTGGACACCGAGTAGGCGCCCCAGAAGGCACGGCCTTTGCGACCGACACCACTACTGGTGAAAATCACCGACGCATCGGCTGAGGCTTTCAGCAGTGGCATCAAGCTCTGGGTCAGCAGAAAGGCCGAATTGACGTTTACCTGCATCACCTCCAGCCAGACATTCGGCGCGTAATGCTCAATGGGTGCGCGCTCCCCGAGCACGGCGGCATTGTGCAGCAGTCCATCGAGGCGGCCGAATTCCTGTAGCAGGGTGTTGGCGAGGCCGACGGCATCGTCCGGGGTGATCGTCAGCAGGTTCATCGGCACGATGGCCGGCTGGGCACCGCCCATGGCGACAATCTGGTCATACACGGCCTCCAGCTTTTTCTGCTGACGACCGAGCAGGATTACGGTAGCGCCGTGTTTGGCGCAGCCGAGTGCCACCGTTTTGCCGATGCCATCACCGGCTCCGGTGATCAGGATGACGCGATCTTTCAGCGCGTCGGCGGCCGGTTGATAGGTTTTGTGGTTCATGGTTTGTCCTCGTAAATCGGGCTGGCAATGTGATTGCCAGCCATGAAAGCTTTCATTTCGTGTGTCATACAGCCCGTCATGGAGCCCGCTACGTACCAAAATTTTTTCTGTGAGGGCAGGCATCCCGAGCTTGCGTGTGTTTGCTTACCAGAACGCTAGAGGGTAAATGAACCCGTCGCCAGTTTCAGTTTGGTGAAGGATCGCGTCTGCCAGCGCTGCAAGCCGCCGAGCTGCAACCGATAGCGTTGTAACGCATAGCCATCGGCCTCGGTGGCAGTGAGCCAGCGATGTCGCAGTGCCAACAGAACCAGAACGGGCGTGAGCCGTTTGGCAGTTCGTTTGTCCAGCAGTCGCAAACCGGTCCGCAACAGCTCGCGCTGATGAGCGCTCTGGGCACTGAACAGCGCCCGCAAATCGGTACCGGCTGGCTGACAGAGTTGGTCGGCACTGAGCCCGTATTGGCCAAGCTGGCTGTAGGGCAAATAGACCACATGCGCGCTGGCGTGGCGCGGAAACTCGTGCACCAGCTGTGCATATTCCAGAAATCCGCCAATGGCTTCGGCGACTTCACCGGCCAGCGAAACCTCGAGCGCCTGACACAACAATTGCAGCAACAATCCGCCACGTTGTTGCAGAAACTGGTCGAGTTCCTGCTGTTCGGCAAAGCCGGCGAAATCGATATCCGCTTCCACCGTATCCAGCAAACCGCTCAGCAGCGTCGTTGTGGCCGGCGCCCGCGCCCGCAGACTGGCGAGCGCTTGCAGGCTGGGATGGGTACTGTGCGCCTCGGCGGTCAATTGGGTGCGCCACCACTGTAGCTGAGTCTCGGCCAATGGCCGTTCGCTGGCGCGGTGTGGAATGTCGCAGACGCGCTGATGAAACGCGAATGCACCCAGCAGATGCTGCTCGGTTTCAGCGGCAAGCCCTTGCAAGGCAGTGGCGAGATCACTGTGCGGCGGCGCTACATCCTGCCGGCAGAAAGTGCGGGCATCCATGTCATGCCACCACGTTTGTCTTGTTGCCGGTCAGGGTAAATCCCATTGCGTACTGAGCGCCGGGCGGCAGAATGACCGCGTGATCATTGGCGATGGCGGTTTCGACACAGACAAACTGGCGCCAATCGGTGCCGCTGACGTCGCCGAGCCGTGCTGCTTTTTCGGACCATGGCGTCCAGACCACGGTATCGGTATTGCCGTGTTGCTGCAGCTGCAAGCGGGCGTGGCCGTCGGCAATGTGCAAACGACCGGCACCGAAATGGCAGATGCGATCGGTTTCTGCCCGAAAATCCATATCGCCATGTTGACTGACTATCTGACCCTTCAGCTGATCGTAACAGCTGACACCATCGAGTCCGGCCACCGTGGTGCCGGCGATATCGTGCACGGCCAGATAACTGTGCAGCGCGCCGGCTACGGGATAGGCGTGCTGGTCACGGTTGTGCATCAGCAGTTGCACCGATAGCACTTCACTCAGCCGAACTTGCAGCTGCAGGTCGAATCGATGTGGCCAGATTGTGCGGGTGTCGTCGTCATCGCAAATGCTGAGTGTCAACGTCAGCGCGGTATCGGTGTGCTGCACTGAAGCGACGTGCCAAAGCCGGGTGCGGACAAAACCGTGCGATGGCAAGGTGGGGTCGAGTGTGCCGAACCATGGCCAGCAGATTGGCACACCGGCACGCAGGGCTTTGCCGGGGGTGAGCATTAGCGATGGATTCGACCACAGCAGCGCCTGTTCACCTTGCTGGCAGCTGAGCAGCTGGCCACCATAGAGTGACACGGTTGCCCGCAGTTCGCCGTGGCGCAGATGCAGTAGCGGAAAGCCGGGCGCCAGCTCGGAAAGACTGACGCCGGGAGTTTGCATCAATTGTGCAAGAGTCAAGTCAGCCGCGCTCAGCCGGGCAACTGACAGGTCGGTCAGCGCAGTGCTCATGATGCTGCAGGCTCTGATGGTTGATCACGCCATTGGTCAATCAGGCTGATCAGCGCGTCGGTGCGGTCCAGATAGTGGTCTGCTTGCCAATTTTGCGGTTGCTCATCGGCATCGATAAAACCCCAAAGCGCACAAATGGTCCGCATGCCGGCCCGGCGGCCCGCTTCAATATCCCGCTCGGCGTCACCGATGTAGCAACAGGCAGCCGGCTCTACGCCTGCCATTTGCGCGGCGTGAAACATCGGCGCCGGATCGGGTTTGCGCTGCGGCAGGCAGTCGCCGGCCACCACACAGGCGGCGCGTTGCCAGAGCTGCAGGTGCTCCATTACGGCACGAGTCAAATAGCCAGGTTTGTTGGTCACCACACCCCAACGCAGGTTGTGTTGTTCGCAGTGACGGAGTACCTCATCAAGCCCGGTGAACAGGTTGGTTTCTTCAATCATGCACTGTTCATAAAGCGCCAGATAGCGATCGCGAAATGGCGTGAAGGCCGGGTCAGTGGGTTCCATATCAAAGCCAAGCTTCAACAGGCCGCGAGCGCCGTGCGAAACCTGCGGACGGATGGCTTCGTATGGCAGCGGCTTGCGGCCGCGCTCGACCAGCAACTGGTTCAATGCCTTGGCCATGTCCTGCGAAGTATCAAGCAGGGTGCCGTCCAGATCGAACAGCACGCATTGCAGGGGAAGGTGACTAATCATGTCGCTATCTTTGGTCTTTTGTGGGAGCGGTGTCAGCCGCGGTTGGATTGCAGTTCAGAAAAGGCATTGCGGCACAGCCGCTCCCACAACATCAATCCACCGGTCGGGTATGCACGATGTAGTTGACATCGACACCGGGACCGAGCGAGTAGACCTTGGTCAGCGGGTTGTAGTGCATGCCGATCATGTCACCGACGCGCAGGCCGGCATGCCGGGCCCAGGTGCCGAGTTCGGACGGACGTATGAACTTGGCGTATTCATGAGTGCCTTTTGGCAGCAGGTTCAACAGGTATTCGGCACCGATAATGGCAAACAGAAACGCTTTCGGATTGCGGTTGATGGTGGAGAAAAAGACATGGCCATCCGGCTTGACCAGCTTGGCGCAGGCGGCAATGACCGAGGCCGGGTCCGGCACGTGTTCAATCATTTCCATGCAGGTGACCACATCGAAACTGCCCGGCTGTTCATCGGCCAGTTGTTCGACAGTCATTTGCCGGTAATCAACGTTGCGACCGCTTTCCAGCAGGTGCAGCCGGGCAACCGCCAGCGGCGCTTCTCCCATGTCGATACCGGTCACCTGCGCGCCTTCACCGGCCATCGCTTCGCTCAAAATGCCACCGCCGCAGCCGATATCGACCACCCGTTTGCCGGCCAGCGCGCCAGCATGCTGAATGATCCAGCCCAGCCGCAGCGGGTTGATGTCATGCAAGGGTTTGAATTCGCTGTGGCGATCCCACCAGCGGGCAGCAAGTGCCTCGAATTTGGCGATCTCGGCGCGGTCGACGTTGGCGTGAGTCATGGCGCATGTCCTGTTCTGAATTGGTTTGGTAGGAGCGAGCGTGCTCGCGATGCGGTGGTGAAATCGCGAGCACGCTCGCTCCTACAGGGATTTTTCAGTTGCGTAAGGTATTTTGCACATCGGCCTGCCAACGCTGCACCCGTTGCCGCAGTGATGCCTCATCGATGGTCAGCAGCTCGCGGTTGCGCATCAGCGTTTGTCCAGCGACCCAGACATCGCTGACCTGATCGCGGTGGACGTTGTAAATCAGTGAATACAGCGGATTGTGTACTGGCTGCAGCGGTAGCGCGGACAAATCGATGGCAATCACATCGGCCGATTTTCCCACTTCCAGCGAACCGATTTCGTTCTCGAGGCCCATGGTGCGGGCGCCGCCAAGGGTTGCCATGTACAGCATCTGTTCGGCACGCATGGCGGTCGGATCCCCGGCGATGGCTTTGCCAATCAACGTGGCGGTGCGCAGCTCGCCGATCAGATCCAGATCGTTGTTGCTGGCGGCACCATCGGTGCCGAGGCCGACGTTGATACCAGCGGCCTGCAGCTTCGCCACGGGCGAAAACCCGCTGGCCAGTTTCAGATTCGATTCTGGGCAGTGCACGGTCTGGACGCCGTTTTCTTTCAGCAGCGCGATATCGTCGTCATTCAGGTGAACGGCATGCACAGCAACAAATTGCGGGCCGAGCAGACCCAGCTGGTTCAGGCGTTGCAAGGGCCGCATGCCGTATTGCTTCAACGAGTCGGCAATTTCCTGTGCGCTTTCGTGCACATGCATGTGCACAATGAGGCCGAGCTCTTCCGCGTAGGTTGCCACCTGTTGCAGCAGCGCATCGTCAACCGTGTAGGGCGCATGCGGGCCGAATGCCGCTTTCACCAGTGGCAGGTTGTGGCAGATGTCGTGCAGTTCCAGCACGCGATGGATACCGGCCTTGCCATCCGGCGCACCCGGCATCGGGAATGACAGGATGGGGCTTGCCATCA
This sequence comes from Permianibacter sp., assembly GCA_041914645.1. GTDB lineage: Bacteria > Pseudomonadota > Gammaproteobacteria > Enterobacterales > Permianibacteraceae > Permianibacter. The sequence continues at coordinate 183,770 of JAYSCY010000005.1, read as the reverse complement.
GGCCGCGCATGCCGACTTTCTGAATCACGGTAGCGGCGCGGTCGGCGTAGAAATAATTGTCGGTAAAGGCGGTAATACCGCCGCGAATTTGTTCGGCACAGGCAAGCTCGACGCCATCGGCAACAAATTCGGGTGTCACCAGTGCTTTTTCCAGCGGCCAGATCCGGCTGTTCAGCCAATCCATCAGCGCCATGTCTTCGCCGCAGCCGCGCAGCAGGGTCATGGCGGCGTGGTTATGGGCGTTGACGAGGCCAGGCAGCAATACATGGTCGGCCAGGTGCTGCTGCTGACGGGCATTGACACTGTGTTGCAGTTCGCTGCGTGGCCCGACCGCGACGATACGGCCGGCCGCGATTGCCACGGCACCATCGTCGAGGATGGTGTGCTGTGGCGCGATTGGCATCAGCCAGCGGCCACTGAGCAGCAAATCGGCTTCGATCATGTTGGCAACGGTCGGGAAAAGGTCAGGGCGGCGAGTATACCGGTCGCGGTGAACGGCCGTCATGCCTGCCGGCTGACGGGGGCTCCATTCTCACTGCTGCAATTCACTGCAGATCGTCACTGTCCTGCCAGACCACCTGTTTCAGCGCAAAGCGGGGATCCTCGCTGTCGGTGGTCAGCAGCTGGTCTGTGCGGAAGGAAGCCGGCAGGGGCTGGTGCGGCCGAATGCGCAGGATCTGATCCAGGTCGGGTCGCCGTTCGACCCGGTGCAGCAGCCACATCGCTGAGCCGGCGCGGTTCTGACCGATGGCGTGATAGGCATGGCCGGTTGCCTGCGAATCGATACGGACCGGCAGGAACAGTGGTGTGCTTTTGACCTGCCAGTCGAGTTCGGCCACTTTGCTGCCGCCGCGCTCGAAATGGCCCTGATAGAGTGTCGCCTTGAACTCGCGCAGCGGCTCGGCAGCGCCCGGCTGCAAACGCAGCAGATCGAAGCGTTCGGGCTCCAGGGTCAACAGGCCGCCAGTCTGCAGCAAGTCATTGACGAATTTCTGAGCGGTTTCCGTCGCCGGGAACAACTCCAGCACCACCTGCCAGTCATGCGGATGCCGGTACAGCGGCAGATGCGAGGCGAATACCCGGCCGGGCTCGCCAAATAGCACCATGCCGTGAACGCCATGGGCATGTGCGGCCGTCGCCAGAGTTTGCGTGGCGGATTCGGCTCGACTGGTGCCACTGATCATCAAGATGACCACCGAACCGACCACCAACAGCACAGTTTTTAACCAGTTCTGCATGCTTTTCTCCCTGTCTTCCGGGTAGAGCCGGAGCACCCCGGCATGCTACCATTGCCGGCTTCGCAGGTGCCGCAAGCAACCCGGCACAAGCCCAATAAAATCAATATCTTACAAGGCGTGTCCTTGTTCAAAAAGGCAAAAAACAGATGACCGAACTCGCCAAAGAGATTCTTGCCGTCAGTATCGAAGACGAGTTGCGCACGTCCTATCTCGATTACGCGATGAGCGTCATTGTCGGCCGGGCCTTGCCCGATGTCCGCGATGGCCTGAAGCCGGTGCACCGCCGTGTCCTGTACGCGATGAGCGTGCTCGGCAACGACTACAACAAGGCCTACAAAAAATCGGCCCGTGTGGTCGGTGACGTGATCGGTAAATACCACCCGCATGGCGACACCGCCGTGTACGACACCATCGTCCGGATGGCGCAGCCGTTCTCGCTGCGTTACATGCTGGTCGATGGTCAGGGCAACTTCGGTTCGGTCGACGGCGATAACGCGGCCGCCATGCGTTATACCGAAGTCCGAATGACCAAACTGGCGCACGAGCTGCTCGCCGACCTCGACAAGGAAACCGTCGATTTCGTCGACAACTATGACGGCAGCGAACACGAACCGTCGGTACTGCCGACCCGGGTACCGAACCTGCTGATCAACGGTTCCAGCGGCATTGCGGTCGGCATGGCCACCAATATTCCGCCGCACAACCTGCGTGAAGTGGTCAGCGGCGTGCTGGCGCTGATGGACAATCCCGAGATCGATATCGAAGGCCTGATGGAACACATTCCGGCGCCGGATTTCCCGACCGCCGGCATCATCTGTGGTCGCGCCGGTATCGTTCAGGCTTATAAGACCGGTCGCGGTCGCTGCGTCATTCGTGCCCGTCACGAGCTGGAAGAAGAAGGCCAGAAAACCAGCATCATTGTCACCGAATTGCCCTATCAGGTGAACAAGGCACGACTGATCGAAAAAATTGCCGAACTGGTGCGCGAGAAGAAAATCGAAGGCATTACCGGCCTGCGCGATGAGTCCGACAAGGACGGCATGCGCATGGTGATCGAACTGCGCCGCAACGAACTGCCGGAAGTGGTGCTGAACAATCTGTACGCACAAACCCAGATGCAGACCACCTTCGGTATCAACACGGTTGCACTGGTCGATGGCCAGCCGCGCACGCTGGCGCTGAAAGAGTGCCTGGAAGAGTTCATTCGTCACCGCCGCGAAGTGGTGACCCGTCGCACCGTTTATGAACTGCGTAAAGCCCGCGAAAAAGCGCATACGCTGGAAGGCTTGGCGGTGGCGATTGCCAACATCGATGAAGTCATTGAGCTGATCAAGTCGTCACCGACCCCGGCCGAAGCCAAAGAGCGGTTGATCGCCAAGTCCTGGCAACCGGGCGGCGTCATGGCGATGCTGGACCGCGCTGGCGCACTGGCGTCGCGACCGGAAGATCTGGAAGCACAGTACGGTTTTGTTGACGGTGGCTATCACCTGTCGCCGGTGCAAGCGCAAGCCATTCTCGAGTTGCGTCTGCACAAGTTGACCGGTCTCGAGCACGAAAAACTGCTCGACGAATACAAAGAGCTGCTGACCGAAATCGCCGAATACCTGCACATCCTGGCCAGCAACGCCCGGCTGATGGAAGTGATCCGCGAAGAGCTGGTCAAGGTCCGAGACGAATACGGCGATGACCGTCGCACCGAAATCTCGAACACTGCAGAAGACATCGATATCGAAGATCTGATCGCCGATGAAGAAGTCGTGGTGACCTTGTCGAGCGAAGGCTACGTCAAGTACCAGCCGCTCTCGACCTACGAAGCGCAGAAACGCGGCGGCCGCGGCAAGTCGGCCACCGATCTGAAAGACGAGGATTTCGTCCGCAAGCTGATCGTCTGCAAGACTCACGATTACCTGCTGTGCTTCTCGACCCGTGGCCGCCTGTACTGGCTCAAGGTCTACAACCTGCCGGAAGCCGGTCGCGGTGCCCGCGGCAAGCCCATCGTCAACCTGCTACCGTTGCAGCCGGACGAGAAGATCACCTCGTTGCTGCCGGTCCGCACGTTCGATGCCGAGCACCAGATTTTCATGGCGACCAAGTCAGGTGTGGTCAAACGTACCGCGCTCGACAACTTCGCCCGTCCGCGCAGCGCCGGCATCATTGCCGTCGATCTGCGTGATGACGACGAGCTGGTCGGCGTCGATATCACCTCGGGCAAAGACGATGTGATGCTGTTCTCTGATGTCGGCCGCGTGGTTCGCTTCAACGAAACCAAGGTGCGTGAGATGGGCCGCCTGGCCCGTGGCGTGCGCGGTATCCGTTTGGGCGAAGGCGAGGCGGTGATTAGCCTTATCGTCGCCCATGAAGGCACCGATATCCTGACCGCGACCATGAACGGCTACGGCAAGCGCACCGCGCTGGAAGCCTACCCGGTCAAGGGCCGTGGCGTTCGCGGTGTGCTGTCGATCAAGGTCAGTGAGCGCAATGGCAAGGTCATCGGCGCCGTCGCGGTCAAATCCGGCGAACACATCATGCTGATCTCCGACAAGGGCACGCTGGTGCGTACCCGCGTTTCGGAAGTGCGGGTGATGGGCCGTAACACCGCCGGCGTCCGGCTGATGCGGGTGCTGGAAGGCGAGCACCTGATCGGTCTGGAGTCGATCACCGTGGTGGACGAAGGTGACAACGAAGATGTTGTCTCCCCGCTGCTCAGTGATGATGCCGAAGAGTAATTTCCTAGGCTTCGCGCAATAACGTAGCTTGGGCTGAGCCAAGGCGAAGCCCAACAAGTCCCGAAATGCGCTGTTGGGCTTCATTTCATTCCGCCCAACCTACAGCGGTATGTGACTGCAATGCGTAAATACAATTTCTGTTCCGGCCCAGCTGCGATGCCGGAAGCCGTTCTGAAACGGGCCCAGGCCGAGCTGCTGGATTGGCAGGGCCGCGGCTGTTCGGTAATGGAGATCTCGCATCGCTCCGATGCCTTCGTCGAGTTGGCTGAAAGCGCCGAGCGCAAGCTGCGCGCGCTGATGAACATTCCTGACGATTACGCAGTGTTGTTCTGTCACGGCAGCGCGACGCACCAGTTCGCCATGATCCCGATGAATCTGTTGGCGGACGGCAAGACGGCGGATTACCTCACCACCGGTATCTGGTCCGACAAAGCGGTCAAGGAAGCCAAGAAGTTCGGCGCGGTCAACGAGATCAAGGCGCTGGTCGAACGCGATGGCGTGTTTACCGTGACTGATCGCAGCGAATGGGCACTCAGTGCCAACAGTGCCTATCTGCATTACTGCCCGAATGAAACCATTGGCGGTGTCGAGCTCCATAGCATTCCGGTCGAAGGTCGGACATTGGTTGCCGACATGTCGAGCTGCATCTTGTCGCGGCCGATCAATGTTCGTGATTACGGCCTGATTTACGCCGGTGCCCAGAAAAATATCGGCCCGGCCGGTATGACCATCGTGATTGTTCGCAAGGATCTGATGGGCAAGGCTGGCGCGCGCACGCCGACGCTGTTCGATTACAAGGTGTTGGCCGACAACGGCAGCATGTACAACACGCCGCCAACCTGGGCCTGGTATCTGGCCGATTTGGTGTTCGACTGGATTGCCGAGCAGGGTGGTGTACTGGCAATGGAAAAGCACAACGCCGCCAAGGCGGATGCGCTCTATGCCTGTCTCGACAGCAATCCGTTCTATCGCAACCCGATTGCCAAGCCGTTCCGTTCGCGGATGAATGTGCCGTTTGTACTCCGTAATGAACAGCTGAACGACAAGTTCCTGCAGGAGTCGGAAGCCGCTGGCTTGCTCGCACTGGCCGGTCACCGTTCCGTTGGCGGCATGCGTGCCAGCATCTATAACGCCATGCCGATGGCAGGTGTACAGGCGCTGATTGGCTTCCTCAACGACTTCGCCAAGCGTCATGGCTGAGCGGTTTCTGCAGGAGCGGCCTCGGCCGCTCCTGCAAAGCACCCCACAGCGACCTCACTTGGGTGGCACCGGTGTCAAAACGCCCAGCGTCCGTCTGAAACTCCCGTACACAGTTTTCCGGGCAAATCGCCGCCCACATGCCATGGAACTCGCGTAGAATCGCGCCCGCTTTCCGACCCCCTCCGGGCCGGATCGCCCTTTCGCAGCTTTCGCGGTGATGCATCGCGGTAATACATAAAGGATGTCGGTCATGACCAAAGCGGTTCCCGTCGTCACGATTGACGGTCCCGGCGGTTCCGGCAAAGGCACCATCGGTTTACTGGTCGCCAAAGCGCTGAAATTCCATTTTCTGGACAGTGGTGCCATGTATCGGCTGGTGGCCCTGGCCGCCCAGCACCACGGTATCGCACTTGTTAATGAAGAAGCCCTTACCGTTCTGGCAGGCCACATGGACATCGCGTTCGCGGCGGGCGATCAGGGCGAGCCAAGGGTGTATCTGGAAGGCGAAGACGTCACCTCGGATATCCGCTCCGACCATATCAGCCAGATGGCATCGCAAGTGGCGGCGTTTCCACGAGTCCGTCAGGCCTTGCTGGACCGGCAGCGGGCATTTGCCAAGGCACCAGGTCTGGTGGCCGATGGCCGGGACATGGGGACCGAAGTATTCCCGGGCGCCGATGTGAAGGTGTTTCTGACCGCTTCGGCTGAAACCCGCGCCGAACGGCGCTTCAAGCAGTTGCAGTCCATGGGGTCTGGCGCTAGTATTGGCGACCTTTTGACCAGCATCCGGGAACGCGACGAGCGGGACCGTAACCGTGCGGTGGCGCCTTTGCGACCGGCGGATGATGCGATTGAGATCGACAGCTCCAACCTGAACATTGATCAGGTGCTGCAGCGGGTGCTCCAGGTTGTCCGGGAAAAGGTCCCGAACCTCGGTTAAGCATGCCGGACTGTGTGAGCAGAAAGAGCGGCAAGCGTTATGCAAAGCCGACTCTGACCGAACAATAAAAAGGCTGCGCCGGTCCTTATATGATCGCCGCGGCCTTGTGCTTTTCCGGTGTCCAGTCGAGTGACGGTTCCGAATAGGCAAAACGAAATTCCGTGATTTGTCATCGCTGACATTTCGCGGTGGGCGGTTCCCTTCAAGGATTGAAACGGGACCATGTGCAGCAAGCCATCTCGTCGGGATGTTCGAGGTGTTTTGTATACCGTTTGCATGAATTGTTCGTGTAAACGTTTTCAGGACAGTCGCAATGAGCGAATCATTCGCCAAACTTTTTGAAGAATCCTTGGTAGCAGTTGAAATGCGTTCGGGTGCCGTGGTCCGTGGCGTCGTTGTTGACGTCGGTCCGGATGTGGTCACCGTGCACGCAGGCCTCAAGTCGGAAGGCGTGATTCCGGTCGAGCAGTTCAAGAACGAAGCCGGCGAACTCGAAGTCAAAGTCGGTGACGTGGTTGACGTGGTGCTCGAAGCCGTCGAAGACGGTTACGGTGAAACCCGCCTGTCGCGCGAGAAGGCCAAGCGCCAGGAATCGTGGATCGCTCTCGAGCGTTCTTTCACCGCCGGCGAAGCGGTTATGGGCATCATCACTGGCAAGGTCAAAGGCGGCTTCACGGTCGACATCAAGACCATCCGCGCGTTCCTGCCAGGCTCGCTTGTTGACGTACGTCCGGTGCGCGACACCACCCACCTCGAAGGCCGCGAACTCGAGTTCAAGGTCATCAAGCTCGACCAGAAGCGCAACAACGTTGTCGTTTCGCGCCGCGCCGTTATCGAAAGCGAATCGAGCGCCGAACGCGAACAACTCCTTGGCCAGCTGCAAGAAGGCATGGAAACCAAGGGCGTGGTCAAGAACCTTACCGATTACGGTGCGTTCGTTGACCTCGGCGGCATCGACGGTCTGTTGCACATCACCGACATGGCCTGGAAACGCGTCAAGCATCCGTCCGAAGTCGTTGAAGTGGGCCAGGAAATCCAGGTCAAGGTGCTCAAGTTCGATCGCGAGCGCAACCGCGTTTCGCTGGGCCTGAAGCAACTGGGCGAAGATCCGTGGGTCCAGATCAGCCGCCGTTACCCGGCTGGTGCCAAGCTGCGCGGCAAGGTCACCAACCTGACCGATTACGGCTGCTTCGTGGAAATCGAAGAAGGCGTCGAAGGTCTGGTGCACGTCTCGGAAATGGATTGGACCAACAAGAACATCCATCCGTCGAAAGTGGTCTCGGTCGGCGACGAAACCGATGTCATGGTGCTGGAAATCGACGAAGAGCGTCGCCGCATCAGCCTCGGTATCAAGCAGTGCGCCAACAACCCGTGGCAGGTGTTCTCGGCGACCCACGCCAAGGGCGATCGCGTCAAGGGCAAGATCAAGTCGATCACCGACTTCGGTATTTTCGTCGGCCTGGATGGCGGCATCGACGGCCTCGTCCACCTGTCGGACATCTCCTGGAACGAAGCCGGTGAAGAAGCCGTGCGCCGTTACAAGAAAGGCGACGAAGTGGAAGCCGTGGTGCTGGCCGTTGACGCCGAGAAAGAGCGCATCAGCCTGGGCGTCAAGCAGGTCGAGAACGATCCGTTCGCGAACTACCTGGCCGCTCATGGCAAGGGCACCATCGTTTCGGGCACGATCACTGCTGTTGACGCCAAAGGCGCCACCATTGATCTGGGCGAAGGCGTCGAAGGTTACATTCGCGTTTCCGAACTGACCCGCGAGCGCATCGAAGATGCCCGCACGGCAGTGAAAGAAGGCGAGACCATCGAAGCCAAGTTCGTCGGTGTTGACCGCAAGGCACGCACCATCTCCCTGAGCGTTCGCGCCAAGGATGAGCATGAAGAAGCTCGTGCCATTGCCGAACACAGCAAGGAAGATGAAGTGACCCCGGCAACTCTGGGCGACCTGATCAAGGCCCAGATGGCCAACCGCGAGTAAGCTCGAAGCCCGCTTGCGGGTAATGAGTGGGGCAGATCTTGAATTGAGGTCTCCCGAAACAAAAAGCCGACCTTGGGGTCGGCTTTTTGTTTTTTCAGCGTTGCCAACGAACCAGACTGACAGCCAGAACTACGGGTTGGCACGCAAAAAGCGGCACCGATCAGCCTTTTAATAAAACGGCAGTGCAAGATGATGGCTGGTTAGAGGCTTTTTCAGGCAACACCTGGCCTTTTGTCGGACTTTTTGCCCACTACCCGAATTTATTCACCTAAGTTGTTGACCGGGCGTGCATTTTTCAAAAACCCGCGCCATAATGCCAAAATCGTAACCCCTTGAAGGCTAAAGGAAAGCCGGATGACCAAGTCGGAGCTCATTGAGCGGCTTGCCGGTTTGCAGGGCCAGCTCAATTCCAAAGATGTGGAGCTGGTCGTGAAGACCATGCTGGAGCATATGGCACAGGCGCTCGCCAAAGGTGAGCGTATTGAGATCCGTGGCTTCGGTAGCTTCTCATTGCACTATCGTGCCCCTCGTGTTGGCCGAAATCCCAAGACCGGTGACTCGGTCATGCTGGATGGCAAATACGTCCCTCATTTCAAGCCGGGCAAGGAATTGCGCAGTCGCGTCAATGGCGGAGTGGATATCATCGCCTTTGATGACGACGACGAAGATGACGAGGATTGAGCGGCTGCCATGTGCTGACCGCATTCCGGATTTGCCCATGCCATGTCGACAAGCTGAAGGTGGATGGCAAATCAACTGTTTACCGGGCAACCGGTCTGTTCGTGGCGAGCCAGTCGACCCCCGGATGATCGTTGCCAATCGCCAGTAAAGGTTTTAGCCCGTGCGCCGCTTGCTGATTTTCATTGTCGTCGTGTTGCTGCTGATTGCCGGCTGGTTGTTTTCGGCCGCCAACGGCGGCGAAGTGACCGTCAATTATCTGCTCAACAGCCAAACCGGGCGGCTTTCCTATTGGCTGCTCGGCGTATTCCTGCTTGGCTTTGTCATCGGTGTGCTCTATTGCGGTGCCGCCCTGGTTCGGGCTCGCTTGGTCAATCGCCGGCTGCGCGATCGCCTGCAGCAGCAGGAGCAGGAACTGCAGCGACTGACTGCTGCTGCCGCCAAATCCATCACTACTCCATGAGCGCTGCACCGGTAACGGTGCGGCTTGCTAAATGCTGGCGACACTGCTGACTGCGCTATTGGCATTCTGGGCGGGCTGGTTTCTGCGCCGGGCCTATCATCGGCGCAAGGAAGCCCGGCGCACCGCTGCGCGTACCCAGCGGTTCTTCAAAGGCTTGTCGTATGTGCTGAATGATCAGCCCGACAAGGCGATCGATTTGTTTGTCGAGTTGGTCAAAGTCGATCCGGAAACCGTCGATACCCATTTTGCGCTCGGCAACCTGTATCGACAGCGCGGCGAAACCGAACGGGCGATTCGCATCCACCAGAATATTCTCGCCCGCTGGCAATTGTTACCGGCGCACCGCAGTCACGCCCAGTTTGAACTGGCGCTGGATTTTCTGACTGCCGGAATCATCGACCGCGCTGAAGAGCTGTTGCTGGATCTGATGTCGGACACGCCGTACCGGCGCGCCAGCCAGAAAGAACTGCTGACCCTGTATCAACAGACGAGCGAATGGGACAAAGCCGTGGCCATTGCCGACGCCATGTGTGCGGAGGGGGCAGGTGACGCTGGCCCTGTGCTCGCGCATTTCTATTGCGAGTTGGCGGAGCAGGCATTGGCGCAGCAGCAATATGGCCTGGCGCGACAACGTCTAGAGGTTGCGCTCGCGCAGGATACCAAATGTGTCCGGGCCAGTTTGATTGTGGCCCGAGCAGCCGTGGCGCAGGCAGATGATGCAGCATTCGAGGCGACTCTGGCGCTGGTGCTGAAGCAAGATGCGGCGTTGTTTGTCGAGCTGTTGCCGCTGCTGGCGCAATGGGGTACCCGTCATCCGGAGCGAGAGCTGGTCTGGCTGCGCGAAGCCATGCAGGCCGGTGCCGGCGCCAGTGTTGTGCTCGTCGTTGCGGAGCGCATGCGGGCTGAGCTTGGTGACCGGGCCGCTGGCGAATTTCTCATCGAACAATTGAAGCAACGCCCCAGTATTCGCGAGTTGCTGCGACTGGTGGAGCTGCATGTGCTGCACGCCCAGGGCAGCACCCGCGATAGCCTGTTGCTGCTGCAGGACGTGCTGCAACGATTGGTCCAGCGCCTGCCACTTTATCGCTGCAGCCATTGCGGGTTTCAGGGACCGGTGCTGTATTGGCGTTGCCCCGGTTGCAAAGCCTGGAACAGCGTACGACCGGTGACCGGTATCGAGGGCCAGTGAGTCTTGTTGTCACTCACCCTTGGGGGGAGTGGCGGGGAGTAACGAAGCTTGCCTCGCTCCGACGTGGCGCCATGAGCCGTAGGCGAATGGCTGGGGCGTGGCGCAGGGAAGAGTGAAGTTCGTTTTCGCAACTAAACCAAGCCAATCGTGCAGAACGCTTTTAGAGAATTACCCATGACCGATCCCAAAATCATCGTTGCCCTCGATTACGACCAGCAAGCCAAAGCCTTGGCGCTGGCCGATCAACTCGACCCCGCTCAATGCCGGCTGAAAATCGGCAAAGAAATGTTCACCAAATTTGGTCCTGACTTGGTGCGTGCCATCCAGCAACGTGGCTTTCAGGTGTTTCTGGATCTGAAATTTCACGACATTCCCAACACCGTTGCCGGTGCGGTCAAATCGGCCGCCGATCTTGGCGTCTGGATGGTGAACGTCCACGCCAGCGGCGGCCCCAAAATGATGGTTGCTGCCCGTGAAGCGTTGCAGGTTTATGGTCCGCAGCGGCCGCTGCTGATTGCCGTGACGGTGCTGACCTCGTTTGATGCCGAGCAACTGGCGGCCATTGGTATTACCCGCAGCATCGATGAACAGGTATCGGCGCTCGCCAAACTGACCGAAGCTGCCGGACTGGATGGCGTCGTCTGTTCAGCACGAGAAGCCCCGATGCTGCGCCAGCAGTCGCGGTCGGGTTTCTGTCTGGTGACCCCCGGCATTCGTCCTGCTGGCAGCGATGCTGGCGACCAAATCCGGACCCTGACTCCGAAAGAGGCCATGGCTGCCGGCAGCAGCTACCTAGTGATCGGCCGGCCCATCACTGGCGCGGCCAATCCGGCCGAAGCGCTCAAGAACATCGCCTCCACGTTGACCTGACCGACTCCGAGCCCTCTTCCTTGTCCCTTTCCCATGATGGGAGGGGGCAGGAGAGGGCAGGGGAGTGGATGAAATCACGGCTCGCGCACCTTCCGTCACTTCCGACGCACAACCCGTAACCAGTGTCGCCAAGCGCTGTTTTCCAATCCTCCCAATCCCTTGTGAGAAATTGCTGAACCTCTGTAAGTCAGACTGGCGCACCCGTACGGGCACCCCTATTCTGCGCTCCGTGCCCGGATGGCACGTTGTTCCAAGGAAGTTCAACGCCGCGTGTGCAAGAGGCACAAAAAAGCGGCCAACCCAATGGAAAATGGAGAAATCGTCATGCGTACCCTGATCGCTGCTGCAAGCCTTGCCCTGATTACCTTTGTTGCCCCGGCGATGGCCAATCCGCCAGCAACCGCCAAACCGGTCGAAACAACTGTTCAAGAAAGCAAGATCGAAGCCCGCCTGAACCTGAATACTGCCTCGGCCAAGGAACTGGCCAAAGGCATGAAAGGTATCGGTTTGAAGAAGGCCGAGGCCATCGTTGCGCATCGGGAGCAACATGGCCCATTCAAGAGCGTGGAAGAGCTGCTGAAAGTGAAAGGCGTCGGTCCGGCAACCCTGCAAAAGAACGCCAGCCGACTTGCGGTCAAATAACCGGCGGTTTCTGGCCATTAAAAGGGCGCCTGAGGGCGCCTTTTTTATCGCTGTCGGTAATCCGACGTGTCAGAAAATTTTCCAATTTATCAAGGACTTTGCTATAGTCGCGCCCGGATTGACATTGCAAATCGAGGGCAAGGATGTCCACTAAAACACGTAGCGCATTGCTACCCGTCATTCTTTCCGGTGGTGCCGGAACCCGGCTCTGGCCGTTGTCACGTGAGCAGTTCCCGAAACAGCTATTGCCGTTGCTTGATGGCGGCAGTCTGTTGCAACAAACCTTGCGACGACTGAATGCTGTCACTTGGCCGGTAACGGTAAACAAGCCCGTAATTGTTGCAAATCAGGAACACCGATTCTTGATTGCTGAACAATGCCGTGCTGAAAACGTTGAAGCCACCATCATGCTGGAGCCGGTTGGACGCAATACCGCGCCGGCCATGACTGTGGCTGCCATTCATGCAGGCGAGGCTGCCGACACCTTGTTGCTGGTGATGCCGGCCGATCACGTCATCACCGACATGGCTGCGTTCCAGGCTGCCGTTGCAACGGCGATTCCCGTCGCCGAGCGTGGTGTGGTGATCACGTTCGGCATCGTGCCGACTGAGCCACACACCGGCTATGGTTATCTGAAAACTGCCGAGAAACTCGCCGACGGCGTATTGTCGCTGGCGGCATTTGTTGAAAAACCGAATCTCGAAACCGCCAACAGTTTTCTGCGTTCTGGTGGCTACTACTGGAACAGTGGCATTTTTCTGGTTCGCGCCGACCGCTGGCTCAACAGTCTCAAACACTTGCAGCCGGCAATGCTGGCGGCCTGCCAGGCCTCGGTGGCGAAAGCCTCGCAAGATCTGGACTTTGTCCGTCTGGACAAAGATGCATTTGCGGCTTCGCCATCCGACTCCATCGACTATGCCGTGATGGAACGACTTGCCGAAATCCCCGATGGGCCATCTGCTGCGGTGGTTCCGATGCAGGCAGGTTGGTCTGATCTGGGCTCATGGCCCTCGGTTGCCGAACAGATTCCAGCTGATGCCAATGGCAACCGGACCCGAGGCGATGTGATTACGGTGAAGAGTCGCAACAATCTGGCGTTGTCAGAACGTCGTTTGCTTGCGCTCGTCGGTGTTGAAAACCTTATCGTGGTTGAAACGGCCGATGCTATTTTGGTAGCTGATAGCCGCCACGCCCAGTCCGTGAAAGACGTGGTCCAGGAGCTGAACAAGGCTGGACGCTCGGAGGCAGTACTGCACAGCCAGGTATTTCGACCGTGGGGCAGTTACGAAGGCATCGACGAGGGCGACCGGTTTCAGGTGAAACGCATTACCGTCAACCCCGGCGCCTCTTTGTCATTGCAGATGCACTATCACCGTGCCGAACACTGGGTGGTGGTCACCGGCACTGCCGAAGTGACGTGCGATGAACAGGTCTTCCTGCTGACGGAAAATCAGTCCACGTTCATTCCCTTGGGTAAAAAGCACCGCCTCCGTAACCCCGGAAAGGTGCCGTTGGAAATGATTGAAGTGCAATCCGGAGCCTACTTGGGCGAGGACGACATCGTTCGCTTCTCCGACGTGTACGGACGCCAGCAATGAATATCGATCTCGTCATTCCCGCGAAGGCGGGAATCCAGTGGCTTTCTGATTCCCTATGCACGACTCCAATGCTCTATGACCGTCGAATCTACACGAATATCTCGGGTTCGACCGGTGAGCCGATATATTTGTCGCACAACTCCGTCAATCTCACTGGGCAGGGGAGATGGGGCTCTCTCCAATCACACGATAATCAATTCATGCACGGATGCTTCATAACATGCCATTGATATTTCTCATCGCCGGTGCGCGACCCAATTTCATGAAAATTGCACCGATCGTGCGGGCACTGAAAGAGCGGGATGACATATTTCAGTTTCGCATTGTCCACACCGGGCAGCATTTCGACCATGAAATGAGCGATGTGTTCTTTGAAGAACTTGGCATACCAACACCAGACTATCATCTCGGTTGTGGTGGTGGCAGTCATGCCCAGCAAACCGCCAAGATCATGGTTGCCTTTGAAGAGACTTGCCAGAAGGAGCGGCCAGACTGCGTTCTTGTTGTCGGTGACGTGAACTCAACCTTGGCGTGTTCAATAGTCGCCAAGAAAATGGGAATTCGGGTTGCACATGTCGAAGCAGGGCTGCGCAGTGGCGACATGAGCATGCCGGAAGAGATCAATAGGCTTGTCACAGATTCAATCAGTGACTGGTTCTTTGTCACTGAGCCTTCAGGATATGAAAATCTGATCAAGGAAGGCAAGTCGCCTGACGTGGTGTTTGATGTTGGTCATGTCATGATCGATAACTTGCTGTTCCAGTGCAGTCAACTTGAGCAAGCCGATAAATCTCAGTTCATCAGCGAACCCATAAAAAGGCAGCTTGGTCGTTATGGCGTTGTGACCTTGCACCGACCATCCAATGTCGATGACCCAGTTGTGTTTGATCGCATCGTGGCTGCACTGAATGCCGTCTCGGAATCGATTCCCTTAGTTTTTCCAGTGCATCCGAGAACCCGCCAGATGCTAGATAAATGTGGAATTCACGTTAACAAAAATATCCACTTCACCAAACCACTTTCATACATGGACTTCCTGAATTTGTGGAAAGATGCAGCTGTTGTGATGACAGATAGTGGTGGGCTGCAGGAGGAGACAACAGGTTTGGGAGTTCCCTGCTTAACGTTGCGTGAGAATACAGAACGTCCCATTACCATTGAATTGGGTTCCAACCAGCTTGTTGGGACTGATGCTGATTTGATAAGGGCTGCCGCCACTAATATTATTGCGGGGTTGAAGAAGAACGGTTGTCGTCCGCCATTGTGGGATGGTCATGCTGCTGAGCGAATCGTTACTAGATTGCAATGCGAGCTAGCAAATACTTAGTAGGTGACAGAGTTTCGGCATGCCAATTGGGGGGCGCGGATTAGTCTGAGAACTAAATGAATGATGCTTCCCCTCCAACTTTCTGACTTTACATCTGAATACGAACTGTTGCCTTTTTTATGTCATTGGGTAAAGAGACGCAGTGCTCATTCAGCGGGCAGTGACAGAAGAAATTTCCGACATTGTGGCATTAGCCATGAATCTGTGAATTTTTAAATAGCAGGTGTAGCGCTGCTATCCAGAGCTAATATTAAAACAAATCGATGCAACAAAAATATCTATCTTTTAAGCTGAGGCGCGTTCCTGATGCGAGAATTTTCAGTTCATCCTAGAGAAATAGTTGCCAGTTTCTGGCGCAACCGCGGACTGATTTTTGTTTCTATAAAACGAGAGGTTCTTGGGCGATATCGTGGGTCGATTCTTGGAATTTTTTGGTCGTTTTTCAACCCAATATTAATGTTGTCCGTTTATACCTTTGTTTTTAGTGCGATCTTTAAGGCGCGTTGGAGTCCGGAAAGTGAATCTACGTTAGAGTTCGCAATTATTTTGTTTATTGGTCTCATGGTATTCAATCTTTTTTCGGAATGTCTGAATCGAGCGCCGACACTGATTCTGAATAATGCAAACTACGTTAAAAAAGTTGTTTTTCCACTGGAGATTTTGCCATGGATTAGTATGGGCACAGCGCTCTTTCACTTTTGCGTAAGCATGAGTGTTTGGTTGGTCGCCTATGTATTCCTTTTCGGTGTTCCTCATGTGACGGGCTTATATCTTCCATTGGTACTATTCCCATTTATACTGCTGATTATGGGCTTCAGTTGGTTCCTCGCTTCGCTAGGTTTGTTTCTACGTGATACGTCGCAATTTATCGGGATTGTTATCGCGACTATGATGTTTTTGTCGCCTATTTTCTTTCCAACAAGCGCGATTCCACGTGAATACCAAGTGTTTCTATACTTAAATCCTGTTACCCCCGTAGTTGAGATCGCTCGAGACGTCCTTTACTGGGGTAGGGCGCCAAATCCTGTGTTGCTGGGGACATATATGATAATCGCTATTGGCGTCGCTTGGTCCGGCTTCTCGTGGTTTCAAAAAACTCGCAAAGGCTTTTCCGATGTTCTCTGATGAGATTGCAATAAGTGTTCAAAATATTGGCAAATGCTTTCAAATTTATGAGCATCCAAGAGACCGTCTGAAACAGTTTCTTTTGCCAAAAGCCTTGCGATTCTTTCGTCTTCCAGAGCGCTCGTATTTTCGAGAGTTCTGGGCGCTAAGAAATGTATCTTTTGAGATTAAACGGGGTGAAACTGTCGGTGTAATTGGGCGAAACGGTAGCGGTAAATCTACATTATTGCAAATTATTTGCGGAACGCTCAATCAGTCAGTCGGAAGTATTGCGACAAAAGGTAGAGTTGCGGCACTCCTGGAATTAGGGTCAGGATTTAATCCTGAATTTTCGGGACGCGAAAATGTGTATATGAATGCAGCTGTTTTGGGTTTAAGTCGAAGTGAAATTGATGCTCGTTTTGACGAAATAGTGGCATTCTCTGGAATTGGAGATTTTATTGATCAACCAGTTAAAACATACTCAAGCGGAATGCTGGTGAGATTGGCATTTTCTGTCGCAATCAATGTCGAGCCTGAGATTCTAGTTGTCGATGAAGCTCTCTCAGTTGGGGATGAGTTATTTCAACGTAAATGTTTTTCGAAAATTGAATCAATTCGCGCAAATGGTGCGACAATCCTTTTTGTATCTCATGCAGGTGGTCAGGTTGTGGAGTTGTGTGACCGTGCGATACTTCTTGATCGTGGTGAACAACTTGCAATTGGGGCGCCGAAGCAGATTGTTGGTCGATATCAAAAACTCTTGTATGTGCCCGATGAAAAGCGTGAGCTAGTTAGAGAGCAGATACGGCGTGAATGTAATTCAGATTTCATTGTGAGTGATTACTCCACGAAAAGTTTAGTAACTGCTGAAATGGACAATAATCGAGTGGAAGAGATTCCAGAAAGTTTTGATGCCGCTCTTGTTCCATCAAGTACGATAGCCTATGAATCTCATGGGGCGCAGATAGTTGGACCTAAGATTCTTAATTCGGAAAATCAACAGGTAAATAATCTTATTCGTGGGAGGAAGTATCGATACGTATACGACGTTATATTCGACAAAAGTGCTAGTAACGTTCGTTTCGGCATGCTCATTAAGACGACTACTGGTGTCGAACTTGGGGGGGCCGCGTCCGCATCATCTGCTAGAAATAGCATTCCCTTTGTTGAGGTTGGCAATCAGTATAGGGTTGAATTCCACTTTCTATGTTCTTTAAATCCTGGCATATATTTTTTAAATGCGGGTGTTGTTGGTGATGTAAATGAAAGTGAGGTTTTTCTTCACAGATTGATTGATGTCGCGATGTTTAGAGTTTTGAGTGAGAAGGATGTTTGCGCAACCGGAATAGTAGACTTTCAGTGTCTAGCTTATGTGCATTCGGCGCAGTCGAGTGAAAGCGGAGTAGTTAGCGATGAGCGTTAAGAAAAAACGACTCATTGTGGTACTCGGTATGCATCGTAGTGGTACGAGTGCAGTCGCAAGGTCATTGCAAGCGCTAGGTGTTCAGCTCGGCGCAAACTTAATGCCGCCAATGGAGGGTGTTAATTCAAAAGGATTTTGGGAAGATTTGGATATTAACGCCTTCAATATCGAACTTATGAATTTTTTAGGCGCCGACTGGCATTCTTTGTGTCCACTGGAGTTTCGTTCTGAAGAAGAAATAAAAGAAAATCCGTTTTTTTTGAGGGCCGTCGAAATAATTCGTAGAAAACTGGATGCACACACGATATTTGGCTTCAAAGATCCTAGGGTCGCGAAATTATTGAACTTCTGGCGAGTGGTTTTTCAACATTGCGAAGTTGAAACAGATTATGTTTTGGCCATTCGCAATCCATTAAGTATCGTGCAATCTTTGGCGAAGCGTGACGGTTTCGAAAGTGAGAAAAGCTATTTGCTATGGCTAGATCATGTCATTACTAGCCTAGTGTACAGTACGAATGGGCGTCGTGTATTGGTTGATTATGACAATCTAATAGCTTCACCTGATTTGCAACTGAAGCGTATTTCTCAACAGTTAAATTTGACTATTTCAAATGATGGTTTAGATGAGTACAGAACGAAATTTTTAGACAATGACCTTCGTCATACAGTGTTTGAGCCTGTTGACTTGAAGGCGGATGAAAGTTGCCCTCCTCTAGTCAGTGAAATATATTCGCAAACGATAGAGATTGCAGCAGACCGCCTTTTTCTCGAGAACTTAGATTTTCAGAGAAAAGTAGTTGGGTGGTGGTCCGAGTTCAAGCTAATGAAGGCCGCTTTGAGGCTTTCAGATAAGCTTTACTTGGACAAGGAACATCAAAGAATTCAGATTGCAGAGAGCACTTCACGGATTGCTTTTATTGAAAAGGAAATATCTGAGCGTGATGCAGTAATCTCTGGATTGAGAAATGATTGGAGTCGCAGAACGGACCAGGTCTTTGAGCTCGAGACAAAGCTTGACAAACTTCTTGATCGCCAAGAAGTAATGTCACAAGCGATTCTCGAACGTAATGAAAATCTGTTAAAAATGGAGCGTCTTTTGGAAGGCAGAAGTCAGGAGATTCTGAGTCTTTCTGAATTGATAAGGTCTAAAGAAGAGATGCTGGCGACGAGAGACGCAAAGCTCCAATCTCAGAGTAGCTATATTGAAAATATTCTGAAAGAACGCGCTGATGTGATCCAGCGCAATAAAGACTTAGATGCTGTTAATGCTCTATTGACTGCCGAAATTGTTTCGATAAAGTCAAGTCTATCAATGCGTCTGACGACTCCGCTTCGCTATTTACGTAACCTTTTTCGTAAAACTAAATTTAAATGATATGGGTTATTAGAGTTTTTATTTACTGAATTCATAGGAGCTGATTTTGTTAAACGTTGATGTCGTGGTGCCCGTGCATAACAGCATTCACTGGGTTGCTTGGTGCCTTGAGGAGTTGATGCGACATAGAACCTCTATGATATGTTCTGTCGTCGTAGTTGACGATAACAGCGGTGTCGAACAACTTGAACAACTAAAGCTTGTTCTAAGAAACTACCCCGACGTTCGTTTTGTCCAGAACTTTGGTGAGGAGCACGGGTTCGGCGCCGCCTGTAATCTTGGATTTAGTCATTGTTCCTCACCACTGGTTCTTTTTTTAAACACCGATTGCCTTTTGACAGAAGGGGTGGTCGAGAAACTTGCCTATGCGTTCGAAACTGACTCCCGCGTAGCTTTATCTTGCCCTGTATCAAATAACTCACCGGACCTCACTTTTCCGATGTTTCCAGGAAGAAGCTATAGGAAAATGAGTGAAATATGCAGCAAAGCATTTGAACATGATTCATCTACGGCAATAGTTGATGCTTGTACTGTTGTTGGAAATTGCTTAATGGTGGATGCGAGTTTTTTTGCGAGAGCAAAAGGTTTTTCTGCAGAGTGGGGCATAGGTTATGGCGAGGAGACAGACCTTAATATGAAAGCCGTCTCGATGGGGAAACGAGGCGTCGCCGTTTTGAATGCATATGTTTACCATTTTGGGGGTGGGACATTTAACTATAAAGCTGAGATTGATTCGCATAGACAGAAGAATTTTAAACTTTTCATGTCAAAATGGGGAAAAGAGTATGCGGCGCTTGCAGATCTGGTAAAGAAAAATCCTCCACTTCAACGGCTTGAATCAGCCATTGAAGGTCGGTTCGATTCACGAAATATTCGTTTAACGCCAGATGTTATTTTCTATTTGCCAGGAATTAGTCAGTCAGTCGGTGGAATACATGCAGTAATTGCTGTTTGCAACGAATTGATACGCGCGGGTATCGACGCTACATGCGCGCTCATAGGCGTCTCTTCCGAAGCAAATGTGAGGAACTTTAAAGAGCCTGTATTATTCAATTTTCTCTACTATGCGAGCGATTTTGACTTTGTAAATGATGCAGCAGTCAGGCCAAAAATTGTTGTTTCGACTATTTTCACATCAGCAAAAGTTGCATCCGTTTATTCGGAAGCTAAGAAGTGCTTACATATTCAGTTCATTCAGGGTTATGAATTATTTTTTGATAATGGAACTCGAGCTGCTGAGGTAATTCAGTCTTACGAATACGGATCGAGGTTTATAACGACCTCGTCTTGGCTTAGAGATATGGTGGCTCGACATCTCAATGATGGTCGCGAGCTTGTCAGACTGCCTATTATAGTTAATGGTGGGGTCTTCTTTAATTCCAATGCAGTTCAGAAAGTTTTTGACGTGACATTTGTTCTCAGAGCCGCACCCGACAAAGGCCAGTGGCTGGTTATGGAAATAATAGATCGAGTGATTAGGAGTTCTGATCTCCACATTCTGTTATTCAAGAGTGGCGAATATAAAATCCCGGAAAACTGGACCGATAGGGTGACTATAAAAGAACTCCCGATTGACCAATATTCGTTAGCTCAACTTTTGAGAAAGACAAAAGTTTTTGTAGATGCCTCATTGCATGAAGGTTTTGGTTTGATGCCATTTGAAGCAATGCTTTGTGGTGCACGGTTAGTTTGTTCAGATTCCGGGGGGGTTAGAGATTTTGTTAATGAACATACCGGCGTAATCGTATCAAGAACGCTTGATGTTGATGGCTATATGTATGCAATTAATTCACAGCTTCATGCTTGTAACGGCAATTTTGGTTCATCTGATTGGTTGGAAGTGAACTCTTCAACTTCTTTATGGATAAAATACTTCAACGAGACGATCGCCTCTTATTCGCAGCCCCATTATGACTTCCCTGAGCTGAGGTCAACAAACGTCGTTCAGAACGATTTTATTCGTAAACCATCGCTAATCTTCTCCCTTTCAGTTAAGTTTTACATGAAAATTCGGCCGATAGTTCCGAAAAGAATTCATCGCGCTCTTCGAGCTTTTTTTATGGAGGGGCGTTAAATGAAGATTTCCGTTGCATTGAGGAATGCTTCTCTGTTAATGGTGGTCATGAGTGTTTTTGTCTTTAACAATGTTATTACATATGATGGCCATTTCTACCATTTGTTATCAACAAAGGTTTTTGGTGATGTATCAGAATGGGACTTTATTAGAACTCCAATCTACCCCGCGCTATTAAGAATATTTTCATCTGTGTTTGGTGTCGGAGGATTCGGTTTTGTACTTCTAAATACAGTTTTTATCTTGGCTAACATATTTTTACTTTTTAATTTAATGAAGAGAGAAGAGGTAAAGCCGTACTATTACATAGTTTTGCTGCTTATATCTCTTGCACCACAGGTGCTTATCTATCAGCACATGTTACTCACAGAGGCTGGACTTTCTTTTATCTTGGTCCTTACTGTGTATTTATGTATCAGGTTTAACTCAGCTGGAATCGTTCAATATTGCATTCTCGCGCTAGTTGGCGCGT
This sequence comes from Permianibacter sp., assembly GCA_041914645.1. Classification (GTDB taxonomy): domain Bacteria; phylum Pseudomonadota; class Gammaproteobacteria; order Enterobacterales; family Permianibacteraceae; genus Permianibacter. Next base: position 162,461 of record JAYSCY010000005.1, on the reverse strand, counting down.
TGTCGTATTATTATAAGCCGCATTTTAAGTATTATTTTTTTGGGTTTCTAATCTGTTTCGCTGCCTGGAATATCTACATACAGGCGTGCGAAAAAGATGAATTTAGAACATCATTTAAAAGGCACTTGACCTATCTGTTTTGCTCAATGGCAATTCTTTTTTCATTGATATATCCATGGGATGCAAAATTAAAACAAAGCAATAGAATGAATGTTGTGTCGCAGTTTTTCCCGCTAATGATGGGGGTCGTTCCAGCCGATAGCGCCATTTTGGGTGACCAAGCGAAAATATATGCAGATACGCTCAGCAGGTATAAAGAGATGCCCCGATCGGGAATTCCTCATGAGTATATATACCCGTTACTAAATAACAGCGATAAATTTGTGGAAAAAGACTTAACTAAAGCTTCGATAATTAACTCCCCAATTAACTATTCTGCTGGGGTTTGGCGCTCATTTTCATTATATGTTTCGCCAGATTCGGCCTCAGAAACATCCATGTTCGGCGCGTTCGTGTTTGGAAATCAGGCTGGAGTAACTGAGACAAAGTTCTACTATATGCCGGATAGCTTGGCAAGCTTAGCTCAGGAAGTGCGTACGAGCTATACAATGCGCTATCAAAGGTCGATGGTGTCAGAGGTTTATGATGCTATAAGGCCTGGTTACGATTACATAATGTTTGCATCTTGGATAATTCTCCCGTTCAGTATAATTCTAGGTTTTATACGAAGGGATGGAGTGTTGTTTTGGCCAGCTTTTGTGGTTTTTTCATATTCATTGATGCATGCAGTTGCTCTAATGGGTATAGACCGCTATGCGGCGCCGGTTGTCCCTTTACTTCTATTTCAATCAGTCATTCTTGTGTCGCGATTTAGAAGGAGTAATTCGTTGTGAATGTTGACGACATCTGGGTGGTTATACCTTGCTATAACGAAGCACAAGTAATTTCCCAAACGATCAATGAGGTATTGGCGCATTTTAAAAATGTGGTTGTAGTGAATGATGCCTCCACAGATGCGACAGAAGAGATACTTTGTACTTTACCAATCGTATTGGTATCTCATCCGGTAAACTTGGGTCAAGGTGCTGCATTGCAAACCGGTTTCGAATACGCACTATTAAGAAAAGCAAGAGCTGTTGTCACTTTCGATGCAGATGGCCAGCATGATCCTCGTGAGGCGCTCGGTATGGCGCGTTTACTTATTAGCGGGCCATATGATGCAGTTATCGGTTCTCGTTTTCTTGATGCTGAAAGCATAAAAGCAGTGCCTAAATCGCGTCGAATGTTACTGCGCGTAGCCACATTTTTTAGTAATTTCGGTAGGAAAGTCAAACTCACCGATGCTCACAATGGGCTGCGGGCGCTTGGTGAGACCGTACTCCAGAATTTACAAGTGTCGCTGAATGGCATGGCGCATGCGTCTGAGATTCAATCAATTCTTACTGATGGTCGTTTCAATGTTGTCGAATTTCCAACAACTATTCGATACACGGATTACTCAAAGGCGAAAGGACAGAAGGCTGTAAACTCAATTAATATACTGTTTGATCTCTTCGTGAAGAGGGTAATCGGGTCATGATGATAACGGTGCTAATTACCGCAATTGTTGCAGTTATGACCATTGCGCTGAATAACAGATTTCGAGTTTGGAAACGCTCAGTTGTTGGTTTTTTGTTTTTCGTCGCTTTCCTAATGGGTATTTTCCCAGATGCAACTAGCGCGGTCGCGAACTTTCTCGGCGTTGGTCGAGGCGCGGATTTATTATTTTTCATTTCCATAGCAATTCTATTTTTGTTGGTCTTTATTATTTATACGAAACTAGTGAGTTTTGATAGAAAGTATACAAAGCTGGCCAGGGTAATTGCATTGAGGGATGCAATAGATAATCGAGGTAATTGTGATTAGTATTTCAAATTATGCATTATTGGTACTTACAGTTTTAATGATCGCATCCGGTCAAATACTGTTTAAAGTATCCGCGAATAGAATTGAGCTGTCAGAAGACTATGGAATCTTCCGATATCTTGATCCTGTGCTAATTTTCGCGCTCATACTGTACGCAGTTGCGACGATGATGTGGATATATGTACTTAGAAAAGTACCTTTAAATGTGGCCTATCCATTTATGTCCCTATCTTTCGTTATTGTTCCAACATTATCTTGGCTATTATTGAAGGAAAATCCAACCTACTATACCTTTCTTGGCGGCGTGGTGATATTTGCTGGAATGCTTATTAGCAGTATCAGGTGATTTTGGATGTGATTTAAGAGGTTGATATATTATTCATGCAACAGTTGCATACTTTGTATTTCCTTAAGGTACCTAGTGAGAAAACATGCTTTTTGTATCGTTTAGTATTCTAACTTGATTTTCAATCCGTCTTATTCAGTCAATCGTTTCCCATATGTAAAAAGTTGGTGCCTTTGACGTGGTCTTGAAAAGATGTTTTTCCCCTAGCTTGAGGGTTTGTCCTTAACCGTTGGGTAAGCTTGGAAATAAAAAGAATAGAATTGAAAATTACCCTTCTCCTTTCAAAGTAAACGCACTATCGCATGAATGAAAGAGGATCTTCGAAATCGCTATCAATGACCTTCGAGCTTGAATTTCTCTGATTGGTACGCGTCTGAAGCAATTCAAATCGGCTAGATGAGGGTGGCGAAAAGCGGACTAAGGTCCGGTCACATTCGTACTTCCTCAGATTTTCAAAGAGCAAACACGTCTATACTTTTGCATAGACTGGCAGATTGTATACGGATGTAAAGTAATGGCCCCGAGTAAAGGACTTCCCCGATTGGTTCTACTGTCGACATTCAACGGAGAAGATTTCCTTGATGAGCTAGTACGCTCAGTTTTACCTCAGTTGACTTATCCCGATATGCTGATTATTAGGGATGACGGTTCAAGTGATTGCACTTTAAATGTGCTCAACCGTTTTGCCATGTTGTATCCAGAGTTAGTGTGTGTCGTAAACGACGGAAATTCGAATGTTGGCCCCTGTCAATCGTTTTCTAGATTATTGACCTACGCGATTACACATTGCGAGAGAAATTGTTTTGAAGACGCATATATTTTTTTCTGCGACCAAGATGATGTATGGTTGCCAAGCAAGATTGATTGCTTTTCGTCGACTTTAAGTTCCTTCGGAGAATCTAATCGACAATTTCCAATTCTTGTTCACTCTGATTTGATTGTGGTTGACGAGAAGCTGAATACAATTTGCCATTCTCTTTGGACATATCAAAAAATTTTTCCACAACGAAATCGACTGAGAGAAATTGTTCTTGTGAACACTGTAACCGGCTGCGCTTGTGCAATAAATTTAGCCATGGCAAAGCTTGCGTCGCCAATACCTTCTGCTGCTGTAATGCATGATTGGTGGTGTGCTATCGTCGCAAGTGAATTAGGGCGAATTGTTTCCATTTCTGAGCCATCTGTGTTGTACAGACAGCACGCTAATAATAGTTCTGGGGCAAATCCCGTTGGTAAATTTGGATTTTTCTCTCGTTTGAATTCTGTTCTATTGCTTATTCGCCTGGACTATTTTCGAGGCGTTGGCGTTCAAGCATCAGAATTTTTAAATAGATTTGGACCGGTGGTTGGCGACGATAGTTTTTTTTATTTAAAAAAAATGTCTTCCTATTTCAGAGCCGGTGCAACTTCATGCGCATTTTGGATGCTTTTTATCAGAGGAAAGCGTAAGTGATGAAGGCGGAGGGGGCTATAAAAATATCTGCCATTACCGTACTTTACAATCCGGATGTCCCGCTTCTTGAATTGCAGTTAGCCGCACTTGTCGACCAGGTTGATTGCATCGTTTTGGTCGATAATGGCGGCGTTTCTGAAAGTGCGTTTTATCGCTTAAATGAAGTCGGAGTTCCAATCCATTATTTAAAAAATAAAGAAAATGTTGGCGTCGCATCAGCAATTAATCTTGGTCTATGTTGGAGTATTTCGAACGGCTTCGGGTTCGCCATACTTTTTGATCAAGATAGTGTTCCTGGCAAGGGCTTAGTGCGGGATTTGTTTTCATTCTTCGAACTCGAAATTCGTAAAAATAATCGCTTAATTGCTATCGGGCCGACAATTTTTGACGAGACGAGTGGGAGTGAGATTCCATTTGTCTCATTTGGGTTTCTCCGCAATAGCAAATTCTATTCTTCGGAGCATCAGTATGGGACTGTTTTTTACCCAGACTTCCTTATAACTTCCGGAACACTTATATGCTTAAGTAAACTTGAGTCTGTTGGGTTGATGAGGGAGGATTTATTCATCGACAATGTCGATTTGGAATGGTGCTTCAGGGTGAAGTCGCTTGGCTATGAAATCGGCGGAGTTGCAGGAATAGTTCTAAAACACAGACTTGGTGAGCCAGTTGGTGGCCGGTCAATGCAAGTATTTCGGAACTTACAATGGCACTCGCCGTTGCGACAGTATTATATTACCCGCAATCGCATTCTGTTGTATAAATCTGGTTACGCGCCGTTGGCTTGGATTTTTCGGGACTGTTTTCGAATGATAATAAAAATTACGGTCTACATATTCTTTATCTCACCACGATCTGAAAATCTAAAAATGATTGTAGCTGGTTTAGTTCATGGTTTTCGTGGTGTTTCCGGCAGACTACAGACGAAGTAAGCTCTATTGCGAGCTCTTGTAAGGACGTCCATCACCAAAAATATTTTTCCTAGGCATTATGGAGGAACAACATAAGGACGTCGTGCATTTTCGATGAGTGTCCATTTCCTTTAAACTCGGACAGGCATAGGCGGCATTTTCTTAGATCACGTAGCACGGTAGACAGAAGATGAACAAGAACCGCATTACCAAAAGCCGGATCGTGGCGGCGCTCAAAGAAGCCGATGTTGGCGTGAAGGTCGAAGAGATATGCCGCAAGCAGTGGATAATAGCCCGGCTTCGTTCCAGAACTTGACGAGCAAATTCGGCGTCCTTGAAACCTCTAAAATTAAGCGGACGAAAAAATTTTCGATAAAGAACGGTTAGCACAAGGGAATGTTCGCCGAAATGAGTATGTAGAATTCGTTACGTAAACACCTCATCCTAAAATTGAGCTGGACCGCCGACCGATGCTAGGCGATGGCCTGGTGGATTTATATCTGGTTGCCTGATGGTTTGGTCTGTGCGGTAATGGAATTGCGGCGCGCGGGAGACCCAAGGATTTGCTGCAGAGACATCTTGAAAGACGTGCTCAATCGGGCTGCGGCAGCGGGCTTCCGGAAGTACGATTCCGGCTTCGTCAGGTGGGTCATGCCTTCTATCACAAACGCTTCTATCGGGTGTAATGCTTGATTGAGCTTGGGCCAGTAAAATCGCACTGAGCGAATGCTACCAAAACATCAGCTGAAACCACTAGATGTTGTTAACGAGCCAAACTGGCAATGGGTCATGAATTTGATGCCCGACATGCTTTATTGCGGTCGACAATTCCGGACTTTGGATGTGCTGGATAAAAGGGCGCGGGAGTGCCTTGGCATCGAAGTCCATACCTCGCTGCAAGCTGGTCACGTGAATCGTGAGCTAAAACAGTTGAAACAAGAACACTGTTTACACGAACAAATCAGTGTCAACAATGGATCGGAGTTCATCACGTCGGATCTGATTGAACGGTGTAAATTGCATCGTGTAGAGCTGGCCCACATCTGGCCCGGGAAGCCACAGCAAAATGGCTTCGGCGAACGATGCAATGGCTCTTTCAGGAGGGAGTTCATGGATTTGTACCTTTTCGAGACACTGAATCAAATGCAAGACATGGCATGGAACTGGAATAAGGACTAAAACGACGAACTAACCCATGCAGACCTAGTGACCTGCCACCCTGTGAGTGCAGATAGAAATTGGAAAACTCCAGATTAGCGTTGTCCCGCTAACAGGGGCGTGGTTAAATTAAACTCGCGCATCGAGCAATGCCCATGGCGCATGCGTGAAAGGCCCGAACTACGGGAAGTTCTCGCAGCCAAAAGCCATTGCCATTCTATGACGAAAATTTTCAATGAGAAGAGCAAGGAAACCCGCTGCCCTGTTCTTAACATTATTGTCCACGTCTTCCGGAAAGCGTGTCCCGGTGAAATGGACTATTCGGCTTTTCGACGAGCGGATTACAAGTGTTTTAAAGTACCGTCGCTGACTCGATAGGTTAAACCCCATACTTATTTAAAGCAGCTTGATGCAAGACGGGCATGCCTTGTCTCAATGGCCAATCAACGCTGCCAAACGACATGTGCAAACTCCGCTTGTCAATAAAGCCGAATCACGAGGCATGCGTTGAGTGCGTCAATCGAGCAATATCAAATGGTTCGCCAAAGGTTTTTCTGGTTACTTGGTGAAATGCAGGATATCTCTCACGGTTTGACGTAGATATACACTATGTGGAACGGTTGAGGATGGCTTGCGCCGGTCTCGCGCAGTGCCGAAAATTGGGAGCTGCTGCCGATTACATGCCTTTAAATCGATAAAATGGTGAGTATAACGTGGGCGAAGAAAACTCTGTTTGTTTAACCGAACTTGTAATCTGTATCGTTGATTTTTCGACACCAATTTCGGTCATTGGTTCGACACTTCAGTCACTTTCAAACGCTTTGGCGAGCGTAACAGGTAACTGGTCACTACAAATTGTTGACAATGGTAATCGAGCCTCAATTCTGGTTTCGCTGCTTGAACAGTTTCCTCAGCTTAATGCGCAGATTGTTTCAGGGCACGGAAATATCGGATTCGGAGCTGGTAACAATAGAGTAATTCGAAGCGCAGATGCAAAGTTTACATTGATTCTGAATCCTGACGTTCAGATGCAGGCAGATGTTCTTGCGCTAGGAATGGCATATTTGTGCTCTAATCCAGATGTCGTTGCGATTGTTCCAAGAACATACAATATAAATGGAGATGTTGAACACCTATGCAGGAGATATCCGCGCATTCGTTCGATTGTTGGCCGAGCAACGCGTGGCCGACTATTCGGCAAGTTTGTTTTTGACTACGAAATGCGAAATTTGGATTGGACTATCGAAAGGGATGATTTTTGTGTTGCCAGCGGATGTTTTATGTTGGTGCGGACCGGGACTTTGAAATGTATAGGTGGATTTGATGAGCGATATTTTTTGTATTTTGAGGATTATGATTTAGTTCTTCGGTTGCGAAAGTATGGGCGTATTGCGTATTTGCCTCAGATGAAAATCCGCCATCTTGGTGGGAATACGGCGAGTAAGGGGTGGCTTCATTGGAAGTACTTTTTTCTTTCGGCTATCCGATTCTTTGATATGCATGGGTGGCGCTGGTGATTGTGAAGAAACTATTTAACCTGCCTGTGGCTGTAACTGGAGCGAGTGGTTTTGTTGGGCGTCAGTTGGTTTTTGATCTATTGGCCAGTGGCGCAAAAGTTCATGCCGCGACGCTTACTAGGCCATTTGAAGTTCTTGGACAAAGAAGTTTCCGTCTGAACTTAATGACGCAAGAGATTGAAGATGGTTTCTTAAAGGGGGCAAAGGTTTTGGTCCACTTGGCTGGGCCGGCTCATACTCATGGTGTAAATAACAATGTTTATAGAAAGGTGCTAGTTGACGCTGGCCGTTGGTTGTTCGAGAGGGCTGTACAGGCTGGTGTAGATCGTGTTGTTTTGGTAAGCAGTTGCAAAGCAGGTTACGAGTTTGGTTGTGATATTGATGAGACAGCAGCTGCTCACCCAGAAACAATGTATGGTCAGTATAAACTTGCGCAAGAGCAATTATTTGGTGAGCTGGCTCAGAAACACTCTGTTGAGTTGGTTATTCTGAGACCATCGCTGATTTATGGTGTTGGTGTTGCTGGAAATCTTAAAACGTGGCTGCGTCGCGCGCAGTCGCGATTTGTCCCTCCTTTACCAGTTGGAGGACTGCGCTCGATGGTGTCTGTTGGTGATATGTCTGCTGCTGTGCAGTTGGCCTGTGTTGAAAAAAATGCGACTGGACGAATTTACTATGTTGCCGACGGCCAGCGTTACTTGGTACATGAAGTTGACCGAGCAATACGCGCGACATGTGGAGCACATTTGCTCGGGCCTGGCTCGCTGAAATTATGGAGGTCGGCCGCTTTACTGGGTAATGTCGGAATGCTATGCGGAATTGATATTGGAATCGACTCAGCCAGACTTGGCGCACTCCGCGGAGACAGTAGTTGTTCAGCCACGCGACTTCGCAGGGAGCTCAATTGGAAACCCCGTGACAACTTCTACGACATGCTGCCGCAGATGTTGGCAAATCTGCAAGAATAAGCGACAACTAGTTCGATTTAGTTTATAGATGAATTGGAAACCACTTGTTGAAGTCGCAGCCGATGCAGATTTGGAATGTTTTTTTGAATCATGCATAGGTGATCGCATATCTCTGTATTTGGCATGTAGCCTGTTGGTGCGTCGCACATGATTTGCCTGACCTTTTCGCAATCCGCTGTGGCGCAGGCATTTCGCAAACTGTCCAAGATTCTGTTTAGTTCACTGTAAGGCAAAAATACTTCAGAGGCCCGTAGGATCCTCGGATGATCGGTGCCCGTCACATCATCACCAATCAGCAATCCCTCGTGCATTTTTTCTCCGGGGCGTAAACCGGTGTACTGTATTTCTATATCCCCCTTTTTGTTTTTCTCATCTCGAACGCTCATTCCCATCAGGTGAATCATCTGTTTTGCAAGATCGGCAATTTTTATCGGTTCGCCCATATCGAGAACATACACGTCGCCACCAAGCCCCATTGAGCCAGCTTGAATAACCAGCTGTGCAGCTTCTGGGATGGTCATGAAATAGCGACGCACTTCTGGGTGAGTAACCGTAACAGGGCCACCCATGCGGATTTGTTCCTTGAACAGGGGAACGACTGAACCAGATGAGCCCAGAACATTGCCAAAACGCACCATCGTAAATCGTGTACCGGTTTGGTGAGCGGCAAGTGCTTGCAGGCATAACTCAGCCAGTCGTTTGCTTGCGCCCATCAGGTTGGTTGGGTGAACCGCTTTGTCAGTTGAAATGAGAACGAAAGACTCTACACCGGCTTCAATAGCCGCCATGGCAGTATTCCAGGTGCCGAATACGTTGTTCTGAACGCCTTCAATCATGTTGTATTCGACCATGGGTACATGCTTGTACGCAGCTGCATGGTATACCGTCTGCACGCCAAAGGATTTCATGATGGCGTGCATTTGCTTACGGTTTTGGACGGAACCCAGCAGTGGTATAAGTTCAACATTTATCTTGAGAAGGCTGCACATCTCCTCCAGCGCCATATGAATGCTGTACAGCGCGTATTCAGATTGCTCCAACAAGATGAGCTGCGATGGGCCTTGTGCAAGTACTTGGCGGCAAAGCTCCGAACCAATCGAGCCGCCTGCGCCAGTAACAAGGACCGTTTTCGCTGAAATACAACGAGACAGCAACATAACGTTTGGCTGAACCGGATCACGTGAAAGCAAGTCTTCAATATCAATGTCACGCACTTCTTCGATTCGGGCTTTTCCACTGACTAGGTCGGACATTCCGGCGATGGTTTGCACTTTTACGTTGAAGGGCTCAAGGCCAAGGATAATGTCTCGCCGATGTGATGCAGATATGGATGGCAATGCCAACAAGACGGCACTGACTTGATGTCGGTGAATGAGAATCGGTAGCTTTTTCGCAGAATAGATACTCAAGCCTTGAACGGTGCTGTTATGCAGTTCCGGGTTGTCATCGACAAATGCAATCGGGTCGTATTCATGGCCAATCGACAGTGCCATTGCCAATTGCGAGCCGGCAGCTCCAGCACCGTAAATGATTACGGGCGTTTTGAGTTTGCGAGTTAGTCTTTGGATATAGGCTCGTACAACAAAACGACTGCCACCGACAGCAATGATTGCCAAGGCCCAATAAATAAATGGAACGGAGCGAGGCATGCTGGTTTTGAATATGAATTGCAGCGCCGCCAGCAAGAGCGCCGATATACTGACCGCCAAAATAACGGTACCCATAGCCCGTGTGCTGAGATAGCGCAGTATTGCTCGATAAAGGCCGACACGCGCAAAGACAAAAACGGTAACCAGAGTAGTAATGAGGATTGCGCTGGCTTCACCGGCGGTTTGTGGCAAGTACAAATTTCCAAGCCGGAGTGTGGCTGCCATTAAAATTGTCAGTGGCAGCACTAGGCAATCTACTGCGACTGAAATGAAGCGTTTAATCGGCCGAGGTGCAGAAAGTAACGCGGCGAAAAACGACTGATCTTCGAGTTGGCGTTGTCTTGCTGTCATGATCTTCCTTGGCTATCGGCTGTTTTCGATAAGCAGCATTGATTTTCTCACCTGGCAGCAAACTGGTCTGCCTCGCGGTGCCTCGCCATATTCCACCCACTCCTTGGGTGATGACTGCGGCATCTAAACCATTGAAAGCTAGTGCAACCTTAGTGAATTGCAACCTTGGACACAAGCACCAATTTTTCCCTTGCGTGCGCCACAAGCTCGTTCACTAAACGTATTAAGAACGAGCTCGTTGACTTATTCAGGGCCTGGCAGGGCATGTTTTGCGATGGCGGAGGGTATGAATGAGAACTAAAAACAAAAGGGCCGCATTTAGCGACCCTTTATGGAAATTGGCGCCCTGACCTGGATTTGAACCAGGGACACACGGATTAACAGTCCGTTGCTCTACCGACTGAGCTATCAGGGCGTACCGCATAAAGCGGACGCGCATGATAATGGCTTTGACAGGCCGACGCAACGGCTAATTTTGTCAACGTAATCCGTGACTTGCGATTGGTGAAGATTCAGCCAATTCGGTGACCGGTCGGTCAGGATCTGCGCTTCTGGGTGCTGCAATAGTGCCGCGATGAGGCCTTTTTTACACTGAGCCGCACTGGCCGTGCCGTGTCAGTTGGTGCTGGAAACAGCACCGAAACGTGGCAAGCGGGGAGAAATGTGTAACGAAGGTGTTCAAATCTTCGGGTCGCGTTGGACGGACACCCTACCTTTGGGTGGCCCTATTGCGGCACCGAGGTGCTCGATACCTCAGCCTGTAAGGGGCTTGTCCGGATTCGCGCCAACTCCTGACTTTCTGTCTTGCTGTCGGCAGAATGCCACAGAACGATACCGATTGCCCTGCTTCCCGAAGTGAGGACTTCGCTCCTTTATCCCTAAAAATAGAGGCCGGCCTGTGGATAACTTCAGTCAATTTAGCCTTGGACGTCATGCCTCTGCCTGCGACGCTCGGTAGTGGTTTCGCTGATGTGGTTCACCGCGACTGCCTCCAACCATGTGCGTTTTTCTTGTGCCTCTTGCATGTCTTCAAGACAGTCTCTTGCTGTAAAAGGGCCAGTTTTACTGGGGTAACTGTTGAGGCTCCTATCCACGGAGTCTGCTCGAGCCGCCGTAATGCCTGAATTTCTTTATAATCGCGGGCTTGCACAAAGGGATGGCAATGCGTTTTGTCACTTTCTGGCCATTCTGCAGCCCTGAAGCGCGTCCGCCGATAGATGCCTGCAGTTTCATTGATACGCTTTAGGCCATTCATATTGTTTGGTGCCACATTTGCTGACACCCATGTTAATGGAGTCGCTTTTCGGCGGTATGGATGTCTATATGATGGTGTCAGAAAGGGACGTGCTGATGCTTTGTGTACGTTTCAGCAATCAAGTGATCTGAAACCTTGGCATGCAGTTACTGACACCACGTTGTCGAGGCAATTTGCAATTGTGTTTCCCTACCAACCGAATCTGCAAAGAGTCAGCTGACAATGTCGCGAGATTTCCAAATAGCTACACCGTTTCAGCCCGCTGGTGATCAGCCTAACGCCATTCGGCAATTGGTTGAAGGTTTGCAGGCTGGTCTGGCGCATCAAGTTTTGCTGGGGGTCACCGGATCCGGAAAAACCTACACTATGGCCAACGTGATCCAGCAACTGCAACGGCCGGCTTTAATCATGGCGCCGAACAAAACGCTGGCGGCACAGCTGTATGGCGAATTCAAAGAGTTCTTTCCGAACAATGCCGTCGAATACTTTGTCTCATACTACGACTATTACCAACCAGAAGCCTACGTTCCTTCAACAGATACCTTTATCGAGAAGGACTCCAGCATCAACGATCACATCGAGCAGATGCGGCTGTCTGCTACCCGGGCTATTTTGGAGCGGCGCGACGCCATTATCGTCGCCTCGGTGTCGGCTATTTACGGCCTCGGCGACCCGGAGAACTATCATGCCATGGTGTTGCATGTAAAAAAGGGTGATGTCATCGGCCTGCGTGATGTGTTGGTCAGGCTGACCGACATGCAGTATTCACGCAATGACCTCGATTTGCAGCGCGGCACTTTCCGCGTCCGTGGTGATGTGCTGGATGTGTTTCCCGCTGAAAGTGACATGGCGGCGATTCGGGTCGAGTTCTTCGATGAGGAGATTGACGGGATTACCGAGTTTGACCCGCTGACCGGCGAAGTCATTCGCAAACTGGCCCGCTTCACTTTCTACCCGAAAACTCACTACGTGACGTCGCGCAGCACCGTTCTGGGGGCTGTTGATCTCATCAAGGAAGAGTTGAAGGAACGACTGGACTACTACCGCAAGGAAAACAAGCTGCTGGAGCTGCAGAGACTTGAGCAGCGCACCAGGTATGACTTAGAGATGATGGTTGAGCTCGGCTATTGCTCCGGCATCGAAAACTACAGCCGCTACCTGTCTGGTCGCCAGCCTGGTGAACCACCGCCGACCCTTATCGATTATCTTCCTCAAGATGCATTGATCATCATTGATGAATCACACGTTACGGTGCCGCAGATTGGCGCCATGTACAAAGGCGATCGCTCGCGCAAGGAGACGTTGGTCGAATATGGCTTTCGTTTGCCGTCAGCGCTGGACAACCGGCCTTTGAAGTTTGAAGAGTTCGAACGCCTGTGCCCACAAACGGTCTATGTCTCAGCGACTCCCGGGCCGTATGAAATGTCGCATGCCGGTCAGGTGGTACAACAGTTGGTGCGGCCGACAGGTTTGCTGGACCCAGAGCTGTTTGTCCGGCCTGTTGCCAGCCAGGTAGATGATCTGCTGTCAGAGGCCCGGAATCGTGCTGCAATTGGCGAGCGGGTGCTGGTCACCACGCTGACCAAACGCATGGCTGAAGACCTGACCGATTACCTGAATGAACACGGTGTCCGCGTTCGTTATCTGCATTCCGATGTCGACACGGTCGAACGGATGGAGATTATCCGTGACCTGAGGCTTGGTGCCTTTGACGTGTTGGTCGGGATCAACTTGCTGCGGGAAGGCCTGGATATTCCGGAGGTCTCGTTGGTGGCCATTCTGGACGCCGACAAGGAAGGCTTCCTGCGTTCCGAGCGATCCCTGATCCAGACCATCGGTCGCGCTGCCCGAAACCTGAATGGTAAGTGCATCCTGTACGCCGACCGGGTCACGGACTCAATGAAAAAAGCCATGGATGAGACCAATCGTCGTCGCACCATTCAGGCCGAGTTCAATGCCGCCAACGGCATTATCCCACTTGGCATCAAGAAGCGCGTCATGGATGTCATGGATACCGGTGGTGAAGGTGGGCGTGGTGAACGGTTACGCAAGGTTGCCGACAAGCGCGGTGTCTACGACAACCTGCATGGTGAAGCGCTAATCAAAACTATCGCCCAGTTAGAAAAGAAGATGCATGATCATGCCCGCAATCTGGAATTTGAGGAGGCGGCAAAGCTCCGGGATGACATTCTGAAGCTCCGGGAGCGGGCGCTGGTTGCGGAGGCCTGACTATGCGATCATACAAGCCGGCAGAGGCTTGGCATGGTTAGACTTTGAGCTAAAAAAACATGCATCGGACGTCGAAACTGGCGCATCCAGAAGTTGATGATTTGAATGATATTGAACAGGAAGCGAACATGAAGCAGAAAGTGATTGTCACCGGCGGTGCAGGATTTATTGGCTCGGCAGTTGTTCGGTTGCTCATTGAGCAAACCGACGCCGAAGTTGCCGTTCTTGACTGCTTGACCTATGCCGGCAATCTGGATTCGCTCAAGTCTGTTTCGGACTCGCCGCGGTTCCGCTTTTTCAGGGTCGATATTTGCGACAAGGCGGCCGTGGCTGAAGTGTTCCAGACTTTCCAGCCTACCGGCGTGATGCATCTGGCTGCCGAGTCACATGTGGATCGCTCAATTGATGGGCCGGGTGCATTCATTCAGACCAACGTTATCGGCACATTTAATCTGCTCGATATCGCCCGGTTTTATTGGCAATCCTTATCGGATGAAGCAAGACGCCAGTTCCGTTTTCATCACATTTCGACCGATGAAGTGTATGGTGATTTGACCAAAGACGAGCCGGCTTTCACCGAAAATCATCGTTACGAACCCAGCTCGCCCTACTCGGCGAGCAAGGCGTCGTCGGACCACTTGGTGCGCGCTTGGCATCGTACTTATGGTTTGCCTGTTGTGGTCACAAATTGCTCGAACAACTATGGTCCGTATCATTTTCCGGAAAAGCTCATACCGCACATAATCCTGAATGCCATCCACGGCAAACCCTTGCCTGTCTATGGTGATGGCCGTCAGGTCCGTGACTGGCTCTATGTCGAAGATCACGCTCGTGCGCTTTGGCAGGTGTATCTGCGCGGCAATGATGGCGAAACCTACAACATCGGTGGCAACAACGAGCGACAGAACATCGATGTAGTAACCACCATTTGCGACTTGCTGGAGGAATTTGCGCCAGAGAAACCCGCAGGCGTTACACGTTATGCCGATCTGATTGCCTTTGTGAAAGATCGGCCTGGTCATGACCGTCGTTATGCCATTGATGCAGGAAAAATGGCAGCAGATTTGCATTGGGTACCGCAAGAAACCTTTGAAACAGGTATTCGGAAAACTGTGCAATGGTATCTGGAAAATCACCAGTGGTGGCAGCGGGTACTTTCGGGCGACTACCGGCTACAGCGTCTCGGTGAGCATGAATAACTCAAACGCGACTTCATTTGTGAAAAGTGGAAATGATATGAATAAGACAGTTAAAGGAATCATCCTGGCAGGTGGCTCAGGAACACGCTTGCACCCGATTACCTTGGCGGTGTCCAAGCAATTGTTGCCGATTTATGACAAGCCGATGGTGTATTACCCGCTCTCGGTACTGATGTTGGCAGGGATTCGCGATATCTTACTGATTTCAACACCACAGGATTTGCCACGTTACAAAGATGTTCTTGGTGATGGTAGCCGGTTTGGCATATCGCTTAGCTATGCCGAGCAGCCGTCGCCCGATGGGTTGGCACAGGCTTTTATTATCGGGGAGCAGTTCATTGGCAAGGATAGTGTCAGCTTGGTGCTTGGTGACAATATTTTCTTCGGCCAGCATTTCTCAGATAACTTACGGGAAGCCGCTCAGCAGGAAACCGGTGCTACCGTATTTGGTTATCGGGTGTCAGACCCGGAACGCTTTGGTGTAGTCGAGTTTGACTCGAGCGGCAAGGCCGTTTCATTGGAGGAAAAGCCGGCGAAGCCGAAGTCTAATTATGCCGTGACCGGTTTGTACTTCTATGACAATCAGGTAGTCGAAATGGCCAAGTCACTCAAGCCGTCAGCGCGTGGCGAACTTGAGATTACTGACATCAACCGGCTGTATCTGGAGAAAGGGCAGCTGAATGTTCAGTTGCTCGGTCGGGGCTTTGCCTGGCTGGATACCGGCACACATGATTCGTTGCTGGAAGCGAGCCACTTTATTCAGACCGTTGAACATCGGCAAGGTATGAAAGTCGCGTGTCTTGAAGAGATCGCATTCCGCAATGGCTGGATCAATGCCGATACTCTGGCAAGTCAAGCGACTGCGCTGGCCAAAACCGGCTATGGGCGTTACCTGCTGGCTGTTTTGAGGGGCGAAGTCTAATGAATGTGATTGAAACGGCGATTCCAGGCGTACTGATTATCGAGCCGAAAGTATTCGGTGACAGCCGTGGTTTTTTCATGGAGACCTACCAGGCCGATCGCTACCGTCGGGCTGGAATTGACTTTTCATTTGTGCAAGACAATCACAGCCGTTCCGGCAAGGGGGTGCTGCGTGGGTTGCATCTGCAACGAACCAAACCTCAGGGTAAACTTGTCAGGGTTGTGCACGGTGCGGTATTTGATGTGGCGGTGGATGTACGCAAGGGGTCATCGACGTTTGGCAAGTGGGTTGGCGTTGAATTGTCGGAGGACAACAAACGGCAATTTTGGGTACCTCCCGGGTTTGCCCATGGCTTTGTTACGCTGACGGAACTAGTCGATTTTGAATACAAGTGTACCGACTATTATGACCCGACCGACGAACTCTGCCTGCAGTGGAATGATCCCGCTGTCGGCATCCAGTGGCCTGTGGAAAGTCCGCAGTTGTCCGCCAAAGACGCAAATGCGACTTTGTTGAAGGATTTGTGGTCATGAAAGTTCTGGTAGCTGGTGGCGCGGGGCAGCTGGGCTTGTCATTCGGAAAACTCGCGCCTCACGACGGGCTTGAATTGGTGCTGATGGATTCAGCAACTCTGAATATAGTTGACCCGCATGCAGTTGACCGGGCGCTGGAGTCTGTCCGGCCCGATGTCGTGATCAATGCTGCTGCCTACACTGCGGTTGACAAAGCGGAGGCCGACATCGAACGCGCTGAGCAGGTCAATTGCATTGGCCCGTTCAACTTGGCGGTGTCCTGCCACAGGCGATCGATTCCATTGCTGCAGGTCTCCACTGATTATGTGTTTGATGGCAGCGGTAGTAGACCCTATTTGCCCGGCGACAGCACGCATCCACTTGGTGTTTATGGCCAGACCAAGTGGCGTGGTGAGCAGGCCGTTCGTGAAAACTGCCAGCGGCACCTGATTGTGCGTACGGCTTGGGTGTTTTCGGAGTTCGCCAACAATTTCTTGAAGACCATGCTGCGCGTTGGAGCCGAGCGCGAGTCTCTCAATGTCGTTTCCGATCAGCATGGCGGGCCGACGTACGCGCCACACCTCGCCGCGGCGCTGTTGCGGATGGCAGAGCAGGTTATGCGGCCAGGCTTTTCCTGGTGGGGTACTTATCACTTTTCCGGCGAACCTGAAACGACATGGCACGGCTTTGCTGACGAGATCTTTCGCGAAGCGGTGGCATCAGGCGTATTGCCGCGCGCACCCAGGGTCAATGCCATTCCGACCAGCGCCTATCCAACCCCGGCAAAACGCCCGTTGTATTCGGTGCTGGATTGCACGGCTACCGTCGAAGTGTTCGGGCCGCTGGAGCGCAACTGGCAACGCGGTGTTACCGACGCCTTGCACGCGCTGGCAAACGGGTGATCATCAGACATGGGTGAGTCCCGATTACAGCGTTATTGTGACGTGTGGTTTGCTTTGGTGGGGTTACTGCTGCTCTGGCCGTTGATGCTCTTTATCGGACTGCTAGGCTGGTTCGATACAGGTGCACCGCTGCTGCTGCAGCAGCGGGTTGGTCGGGACGAACGCTTATTCACGCTGATGAAGTTCAGAACCATGCGGGTTGGCACGCCCCATGTGGCTACGCATCTGGCCGCTGCATCATCGGTTACTCGGCTTGGTGCGGTGCTGCGCCGGTTGAAATTGGATGAGTTGCCGCAACTCTGGAATGTCTTGCGTGGCGACATGAGCCTGGTTGGACCGAGGCCTTGCCTGCCGAACCAACAAACATTGATTGATGAACGAAGACGGCATGGATTGTATGCCGTGCGTCCCGGAATCACTGGCTTGGCGCAAATTCGCGGCGTGGACATGTCGGATCCAGTGCTTTTGGTCCAACACGAACGCGAAATGTCGACGTCGTTCACAATGCGCCATTACTTTCGCTATCTCTTGCTGACAGCACTGGGACAGGGCGGCGGTGACCGGGTGATTCGCTCTGATGTTGATGAACGGCACTGATCCGTTCCTTTTCTCGCTGCTGCCCGGATAACCTTCAGACTGAAGTCAAACCTGTCAAATGCAGGTTTAATGCACGTTGGCACTCTGTGCGTCAGTCTTTACCGGACAATTGAATTCAGTGCTTTTCATGCACCGTGAATCGTCCACAGCAGTTTGCTGGCAACAGCCAGCAGGACAAGTGCGAGGAAGCCGCGCAGCAAACTGTGGTGCAAACGTGCCGACAGCATGGCGCCCAGCACAACCGCAGGTAATGAGCCAAGCAGCAGATTGCCGAGCAAGCCAAAATTGACGTTGCCGATCAACAAGTGTCCAACGCCGGCAAAAAGCGCCAGCGGAATGGCATGAACCACATCCGTTGCAATCAGCCGTGGCATCGTCAATCGCAGAGGATACAGATAGGAAAGCAGCACTGCACCAAGTGCGCCGGCACCTACTGAGGTCAACGTGACCATGACACCCAACAGGACGCCGGCAAGGACAGTCAGCGGCGGCTGCAGGGCTTTAAAATCGCGTTCGTGATCAAGTCTCAGCCGCTTGCCAAGGTCATGCAAAACCTTTTGCGCCAGCATGCCAACAGCGGTAAGCAGGACTGTAAAAGCCAGCATACTGGTAAGGAAACGGACAGCACTGGCATCAATCGGTGATAGGCGAATCCAGATCAGTGTAAGTGCCGATGCCGGCAAGCTACCGAGCCACAGGCGACGGACCACGTGCCAGTCAATCAGACCGTGGCCATGGTGAACGCGGGTGGCGGCGAGTTTGGTCAGGGCGGCAAACCAGAGGTCAGTGCCAACTGCCGTCAGCGGTGCAATACCGAAAATAAGCAAGAGCAGCGGCGTCATCAAGGCACCGCCGCCCACGCCGGTCAAACCAACCACAAAGCCGGTCAGTGCACCGGCAGCGACAAGCATTCCATCGATCATTTCAGCAACACGTCGGTCAGATGCTGGACGTGATGCTCGATGTGATTCTCGACTGTGCGTATATGGGCTTCGGGTTGCTCGGGCTCTTCATAGGAACTATCGATGCCGGTAAAGTTCTTCAGTTCGCCACGGCGCGCCTTGGCATAAAGGCCTTTGACATCGCGCCGTTCACATTCATCCAGTGGGGTGTCAACAAACACCTCTACAAACTCGCCCTCAGAAAAAAGACTGCGGGCAAAGCGGCGTTCAGAACGATAGGGCGAGATAAACGATACCAGTACAATCAAGCCGGCATCGACCATCAATCGGGCGACCTCAGCAACGCGACGGATATTTTCAACCCGGTCCGCCTCGGTAAAGCCGAGATCGCGATTCAGGCCATGACGAACGTTATCGCCATCCAGGATGTAAGTGTGTTTGCCTTCTGCGTGTAAGCGTTTCTCCAGCAGGTTGGCAATGGTGGATTTGCCGGAGCCGGATAGGCCGGTGAACCAGACGCAGCGTGGCGTTTGATGCTTGGCCTGAGCGCGGGCCTGCTTGTTGATTTCCAGGGCTTGCCAGTGAATATTGGCGGCCCGGCGCAGCGAAAATTCAATGAGGCCAGCGCCGACGGTCTCGTGGCTCAACTTATCAATCAGGATGAATCCGCCCAGCGTGCGGTTTTGCGTGTAAGGTTCGAACACCACCGGCTGACTGGTCGACAGATTGACAATAGCAATTTCATTCAAGGCAAGTGACTCTGCCGCCAGATGAGCGCCAGTGTTGACGTCTTCACGGTATTTGATGCGAGTGATGGTCGCGGTCACTTCCTTGTTATGCAGTTTCAGCAGGTAGGGGCGCCCGGCGATCAATGGGTGCTCGGTAAGCCACAACACCTTGGCTTCGAACTGATCGGCGACTTCCGGTGGCTGCTCTGCAGCGGTAATGACATCGCCGCGACTGATGTCCACTTCATCAGTCAGGGTCAAGGTGATGGATTCACCGGTTTGCGCACTGGGCTGAGTACCCTGCCAGACAACAATTTCTTTAACGGTCGTGGTGACGCCCGATGGCAGTATCCTGACTTTGTCACCGGCTTTGACCGTGCCCTCGGCTACACGGCCGCAATAGCCGCGGAAATCCAGATTTGGCCGATTGACCCACTGCACCGGAAGGCGAAATGCCGCTCGGTCATCATTGTTGGTGGTATTTACGGTATTCAGATAGTCGAGCAGGCTTGGGCCACCATACCAGCTTACACGCGTGCTGCGAGTGGTGATGTTATCGCCTTCCAACGCCGAGAGCGGAATGGCCTGAATTGATTGGAAGCCGAACGCGGCTGCGAATTCGCGGTATTCGGCTTCGATGCGGCGAAATTCCGCTTCATCAAAGCCAATCAGGTCCATTTTGTTGATGGCGACCACGATATGCCGAATACCCATCATCGCGACAATGCGGCTGTGTCGTCGAGTCTGGGTCAATACCCCTTTGCGAGCGTCAATCAGAATCACTGCCAATTGCGCGGTCGACGCACCGGTGGCCATGTTGCGGGTGTACTGCTCGTGACCGGGGGTGTCGGCAACAATGAATTTGCGCTTGTCGGTGGCAAAGAATCGGTAGGCAACATCAATAGTGATGCCTTGCTCACGCTCGGCTTGCAGGCCGTCGACCAGCAAGGCAAAGTCGATTTTCTCACCTTGGGTGCCGTACTGTTTTGACTCCGTTTCCAATGCTTTCAACTGGTCATCGAAAATGGCTTTCGATTCGTGCAGCAGCCGGCCGATCAGGGTCGACTTGCCATCATCGACACTGCCGCAGGTGATGAAGCGAAGGGTGTCTTTGTCTTGTTGCTCGGCCAGAAAAGCGGCGATGTCTTTGGCCTGCAGGATCGTGGATTGGCCCATGTCAGAAATAGCCTTCCTGTTTTTTCTTTTCCATTGAGCCCGGTTGGTCGGAATCGATCAACCGGCCCTGCCGTTCGGACGAACGGGCATTCAGCGTTTCGGCCAGCACTTCTTCCAGCGTGGTTGCATCACTTTCGATGGCGCCGGTCAGTGGGTAGCAGCCGAGCGTGCGAAAGCGCACCTTGCGCAATTCCGGTTTTTCACCGGGCAGCAGCGGTAGCCGCTCGTCATCGACCATGATCCAGGTGTTGCCACGCCGGACCACCGGTCGCGGTTCCGCAAAGTAGAGCGGCACGATCGGCAGGTTCTCCTGATAAATGTATTGCCAGATATCGAGTTCGGTCCAGTTCGAAAGCGGGAACACGCGGATCGTTTCATCAGCACGAGTGTGAGTATTGTAGAGATTCCACAATTCCGGTCGTTGCGCTTTCGGGTCCCAGCGATGACCGGCAGCGCGGAATGAGAACACCCGCTCTTTCGCCCGTGATTTTTCTTCATCACGACGAGCACCACCGAATACCACATCAAAACCTTTTTGATCGAGAACCTGGCGCAAGCCCTGCGTCTTCATCACATCGGTGTAATAGCTGGAGCCATGTTCGAATGGCGTGATGTTGGCACTGACCCCATCTTGATTGGTGTGCACGATCAGCTCCATGCCGGATTCGGCCGCCATCTTGGCGCGATGCGAGTACATCGCCTTGAATTTGAACGTGGTGTCGACATGAACGAGCGGAAACGGCGGCACGGCCGGGTAAAACGCCTTGCGCGCCAGATGCAGCATTACCGAAGAGTCTTTGCCAATGGAATACAACATGGCCGGTTTACGGGCACCGGCAACGGCTTCACGAATGATTTCGATGCTTTCGGCTTCGAGCACCGACAAGCCTTTGCTTGGCGTGGTTACGCTTGTCATGGATACATCCGTCAACTCCGGCAAGGTGCCGGAGTGGTGAGTGCGGGTTCTGCTAAACAGAACAAGTCAGTGGCGACCGATACTGACACTGACGGCGTGCGGTGAGGCTCGTATTACAGGCAGAGCCGCTGAACCATTTCTTTCAGCAGTACTTCACACCGGGCCAGTTCGTCCCGGGTGACATACTCGTTCGGTTGATGGGCGCGGTCAATTCGGCCTGGTCCTAACACGATAACTTCCGCTCCTAAGGCGCGGAAATACGGCGCTTCAGTACCGTAATTGACGCAGATAGGCGGCTGACCGGTCAATTCTTGGGCAGTCGTCACCAGGGTTGCCGTTGCCGGTGTCGAAAATGCCGGCGTACCGGGCCAGAGCTCTTTCAGCTCCAGGGTGGCGGCGCTGTGTTCCTGGGCATTGCGGATTTGTTGATGCAGTTCAGCGTACAGCGTTGGCAGCGCCATATCAGGCAGTGGCCGCAGATCAAAGTCGAGTTCCGCATCCGGGCAGATGCGGTTAACGGCGTCGCCGCCGGCAATGCGTCCGAAATTCAGGGTCGGGTGTGGCACAGCGAAACTGTCGTCATGATGATCGTGCTGCAGCTGCTGGCGCCAGGCCATCAGCTCACTCATTGCCGCATGGACGCCGTCAATGGCATTGCGGCCGGCAGCCGGATCCGAGGAGTGCCCGGAATGGCCGTGCGCGCAGAGTCGGTGGGCGAGATGGCCTTTGTGGGCGCGGACCGGCACCAAGTCGGTTGGCTCACCGATCACCACATAATCAGCCTTTAAGAGCCCAACCTCCTGCAACCAGCGGGCGCCAGACATGGTGCTTTCTTCATCGCAAGTCGCCACCAGCCAGAGCGGCTTTTTCAGCGGCACGCCGGCAAACTGCCCGAGAACAGCAGTGGCGACCGCCAGAAAGCCCTTCATGTCGGTCGAACCAAGCCCATGCAGGCGGCCCTCCTGTTCGGTCAGCACAAACGGGTCAGTGGCCCAGCGCTGACCATCGTAAGGCACCGTGTCAGTGTGGCCGGAAAAGACGAGGCCACCGTCACCACTGCCCAGTTTGGCGATCAGGTTGAGTTTGCGTGGATTGGTGATCACCTCATGAATATTCACCTCAGCGCCAAGGCTGCGAAGCCAGCCGGCCAGCAAATCGATGACGCCGGCATTGCTCTGATCCAGCGCCGTTTCGGTCGAACTGATGCTGTTGACCGCCACCAGCTGGCGCAGCATGGCTTCAATGTCTAGACCGCTACGGTCTGAGGCTGAGGCAATTTCTTTGGTCATTTCAATGGCTTACATAAGTAGGCGTTTGCGAAAACGCTTGGTGGGGGCAGGGCGGGCCATGCATAATGCCCCGGTCATTTTGCATATTCAATGCAATCTTATGCAAGCTGTTGCATACTAATGCGATAGCCGTTATTCTATGCGCCGTGGAGACGTCATGAACGTTCGAAACAGGGAACCCGTGCCGGTTGGCAAGCAAGGCCGCCAGCAACTGATCTGTGACCTCATTGCAACACAGGAAGTGCACAGTCAGGAGCAGCTGGTCGAGCTATTGGCTGAGCGCGGAGTCGAAACCACCCAGACCACGCTGTCGCGCGATCTGGCCGAATTGAAGGTTTACAAAGGCCCCAATGGTTACGCCCTGCCCAACACCGATCTCACGCCAGCTCCGACGACGAACGAGCTGAAACGTGCACTGGAGACGCTGCTCGTGTCGATCGAGCAGGCCTCGAATCTGGTGGTGCTGAAAACGCGCCCCGGTCGAGCCCAGATGATCGGTTACGAACTGGATCGCAGCAGTCTTTCCCGGGTGGTGGGCACTCTTGCTGGCGATGACACTTTGTTCATCGCTACCCGCTCCGATGCGGACGCCGCCGATTTGATTGAAGAATTGCAAGAACTGGCAGGCGTGCGGCGCTGATTGAGACCTTTTAAATAGGCTCATTACAGCTCCCGCGCAATACGGGAGCGGTAATGTTCAAGGTCGCAGTACTGGGCGCCAGCGGTTATGTTGGCGCCGAACTCACCCAAATTCTCGCAGCCCATCCACAGGTGGGCACGCTACAACTGTTCCATTCGGGTAGCGAGAACGGCGTCGTGCCGTTTCACACTTTTGCACCCAAAGCACGCACGCTGGTGTCGCAGACCGTTGCGCCGTTTGCGCTTGACGTACTGGCCTCCGACCTCGACGCAGTGTTCCTGTGCACACCTCATGAGCTCAGTGCCGAGCTCGCACCGGCCCTGCTGCAAAAGGCAAAAGCGGTCATCGACCTGTCAGCCGGATTTCGTTTTGCCGATGCGGCGGTTTATCCGCAGACCTACAAATTTGCTCATCCGAATCCGCACTTGCTGGCTGATGCCGTCTACGGTTTGCCGGAGCTGGCGGTAACCGGACTCGACAAAGCCAGCGTCATTGGTTGCGCCGGTTGCTATGTCACGGCAGCCACCCTCGCGCTTGCGCCGCTGCTCAAGGCGGGCTTGTTACGTGCCGATGTCGCACCGGTGATCAGCGCCGTGTCCGGTGTCAGCGGCGCCGGCCGCAAAGCCGCGCTCAATTCCAGTTTCTGTGAGGTGTCGCTAGCACCGTACGGCGTGCACAACCACCGGCATCAGCCCGAGATCGAAAAGAATCTCGGCGTGCCGGTGGTGTTCACGCCCCACCTCGGCAATTTCAAGCGCGGCATTCTGGCCAGCATCTACGCCTTCACCAAGCCTGGCGTAACCGCTGCTGATATCGATGGCGCGTTCAGCAAGGCCTACAGCGGTCAACCGCTGGTACGGCTGCTCGGCGCGGGGGCATTCCCGGCGGTGCAACAAGTCGAACAGACCCCGTTCTGCGATATCGGCTGGAGCTTCGATGTGGCACGTAGCCAAGTGAGCATCTTCAGCGCACTCGACAATCTGCTGAAAGGCGCGGCCAGCCAATCGGTGCAGTGCTTCAACCTGCGCTTTGGCTTGCCGATGACGACGGGCCTGCTCCCGAAAGGAGCGCTGTAATGTATCCGGTCGTGGTCAAGCTGAGCGGCGCTGCGGTGGAAGATGCCAAAGTCATTGCCGCTCTGATGCAAGCAGTTGCCGAGCTGCATGGGCAACAACCGGTTGTGTTGGTGCACGGCGGCGGCAAACAGGTTGATCAGCATCTACAGCAATGGCAACTGCCAATCGTCAAGAAAGAGGGCCTGCGGGTATCGCCACCGGAGCATATGCCGATCATTTCGGCGGTGCTGGCCGGTCAGGTCAACAAGGCGCTGGTTGCTGCGGCCAAGCAGGCCGGTCTCAACGCCGTTGGTTTGTCGCTTGCCGATGGTGATATCGCCATCTGCCAGCCGCATCCAGATGTGGCGCTTGGTGCCGTCGGTACGGTCAAGCCCGGTAACGCTACGGTTCTGAAAGATCTGTTGACCACGGGTGCGCTGATCATCGTCTCCAGCATTGCAGTTGACGCCAGTGGTCAGCTGCGCAACATCAATGCCGATGATGCCGCTGTGTGTGTCGCATCGGCACTCAACGCGGAGCACTTGCTGCTGTTGTCGGATGTCGCCGGGGTAAGGCTCGCCAACGGTAGTTATGCGCCATCGCTCAATGGCGCTGAAATTCAACAACTGATTCAGGACGGGACGATATCCGGCGGGATGATCGCGAAAGTGCGCGCCGCACTCGACGCCGCCGCCGCCTTGCTCAAGCCGGTCACCATTGCCAGCTTCCTCCAACCCGGCGAGCTACGACGATTGCGCTCAGACGCAGCGTTTGGCACTACTGTCCGGCCTTAAGCGATTCTCGCCGCGACTCAGCAAATGCAGCGCGAGCCATCAATGGAGGCGATTGCGCTGCTCGATGCAAAAGAGTACGAGGAAGCAAAACATGGCAAAGCACTATTTGACCGGGCTGGAGTTCAGCCCGGCGGAAACCGAAAGCCTCATCGATCTGGCGATTCGGGTAAAGCAACAACCGGAAGCGTTCTCGACCGCACTCAAGGGCCATAGCTTCGCCCTGCTGTTTGAGAAGCCGAGCTTGCGGACCCGGGTGAGTTTCGATGTAGGCATCAACAAGCTCGGTGGTCATGCGATGTATATCGACCACAAAGATGAGCGCATCGGTGCCCGCGAAGCCACCAAGGATTATGCCCAGAACCTGTCTGTCTGGGTTCAGGGCATTGTGGCCCGGGTTTATCAACACGACACGCTGACCACGATGGCGCAGTACGCGTCAGTGCCGGTGGTCAATGCTCTGTGTGAGCAATTGCACCCGTGTCAAGCATTGGCCGATTTCGTAACCATCAAAGAGGGCTTCGGTCAGATCAAGGGTGTCAAGCTGGCATTTGTCGGCGATGGCAACAACGTCAGCCATTCCTTGCTGGTGTTGGGGGCCATGCTCGGTGCCAACGTTACGGTGGCAACACCGGTGGGCCGTGGACCGAAGGCGACATGGGTGGAACAGGCTCAGGCCTTGGCGACGTTGCATGGTGGCAGTATCAAACTGGTCAATAAAGTCAGCGATCTCGGCAAGCAGGATGCGCTGTATACCGATACCTGGTTGTCGATGGGTTGCGTCGGAACCATGGCCGAGCTGCAACCGCAGTTTGCACCGTTTCAGTTGAACGAAACCCTGCTGGTGCAGAGCGGTGCTCAGTACGCCATGCACTGCCAGCCGGCGCACCGAGACGTCGAAATCAGCGGCGCGGTAATGGACAGCAAGCTGTGCTTGGCGTTGCAACAGGCCGAAAACCGGATGCATGCCCAGAACGCGCTCTTGCTGAAGTTGTTTAACAAAGCGTAGGGCGGGTCACGACCCGCCAACCTGCCGCCGTGACGATGCGGCATCTTTCAGCGCATGACGATGCGCCCTACGAAATGGAGCAGAAAGTGAAGAACACGAATTTCAAGAAAGTGGTGCTGGCTTACTCCGGTGGTCTGGATACCTCGGCGATTGTGCCGTGGCTGAAGGAAAACTACGACTGCGAGGTGGTTTGCTGCGTTGGTGATATCGGACAGGATCCGGCCGAGCTCAAGGGCGTGCAGGAGAAAGCCATCAAAAGTGGCGCCTCGAGTTGCCATGTGGTTGACCTGAAAGAACAGTTTGCCCGTGAGGCGATTTTTCCGCTGGTAAAAGCCGGCTGCGTTTATGAAGGTGTGTATCTGCTCGGCACCTCGATGGCACGCCCAATACTGGCGCGTGCGCAAGTGGAAGTCGCCAAGCAGGTGGGTGCCGATGCGCTGTCGCACGGCTGCACGGGCAAGGGCAATGATCAGGTGCGTTTTGAGAGCACGTTTGCTGCGCTGTCGCCGGAACTGCCGGTGATTGCGCCATGGCGGATTTGGAACATGCGTTCGCGGGAAGACCTGTTGAACTATCTGGCCGAGCGCAAGATCCCGACCACGGCGAGTGTGACCAAAATCTACAGCCGCGACGAAAACGCATTCCACCTGTCGACCGAGGGTGGCGAGCTGGAAAGTTCGTGGAATGCGCCCGGCGAGAATATCTGGCACTGGACCAAGTCGCTGGCGGATACACCGGATACGCCAGCCTACGTCACGCTCGATATCGAGCATGGCGAGATCCGCAAAGTGAATGGCGAAACGCTGTCGCCGTATCAGGTGGTAAAAGTATTGAATGAAGTGGGGGCAGCGAATGGTATCGGCCGAGTCGACTTGATTGAGAACCGTCTGGTCGGCATGAAATCGCGTGGCTGCTACGAAACCCCGGGCGGCACGATCATGATGAACGCCGTGCGCGGTCTGGAACAGCTGGTGTATGACCGGGATTCGTTGAAGCTGCGCCAGCAGTTGGCGCTGGATTTGGCCGAAAAGGTTTACGACGGCAAATGGTTTGTACCTGCCACGCGGGCGTTGTTCGCTGCCATTGACTCGCTAGCGACACAATTGACCGGTACTGTCGTCGTCGAATTGTTCAAGGGCCATGCAACCGTGACCCAGCGCAAGTCGCCGAACTCGCTGTACTCGGAGGCCTTTGCCACCTTCGGCAAGGACGAGGTGTACAACCAGGCTCATGCCGAGGGATTCATTCGGCTGTTCAGTTTGCCGTCGCGGATACGGGCGCTGAAGGCCAGTGGCAAAGCAGATTGATTGAAAGTTGTTGTAGCAGCACCAATGCAGTAGGACCCATAAGGCAGTAAAGGCAGTACAAGCACCGGGCCAGCTCTTGCTGGCCTTTCGACCATGATAAGGTTGATCAGGAACGACGATGAGCGGAGCAGCAAATACTATGGCCACACTGTGGGGCGGTCGTTTTGAACAAGTGTCGGACGACACCTTGTTTCGGCAATTCAATGACTCCTTGCCGTTCGACTATCGCCTGGCCGAGCAGGACATTCAGGCCTCGATGGCCTGGGCAACTGCGCTGAAAAATGCTGGTGTGCTGACGCAGGAAGAGTTGTCCCGTCTGCATGGCGCGCTGCGCCAGCTGCTGCGCGTTGTGCATGAAAACCCGGCTGAGATGCTCGGCTCGGGAGCCGAAGACATCCACTCGTGGGTCGAGTCGGAATTGGTCAAGCGGGTCGGCGATCTCGGCAAGAAATTGCACACCGGCCGTTCGCGCAACGATCAAGTCGCCACCGATTTGCGGCTGTGGGTCGAGAATGCCGTCGTGCTGCTGTTGTCGGAGCTTCGTATTGCCCAGCGTGGCCTGATTGCATTGGCCGAGCAGCATGTCGATACGATTTTTCCGGGCTACACCCATCTGCAACGGGCGCAACCCGTGCGATTCGCTCACTGGTGCATGGCCTATGTCGAAATGTTCGACCGTGATGTCGAGCGGCTGGAAGATGTGATCGAACACATGGATCAGTGTCCGCTCGGTTCCGGCGCGCTGGCCGGCACCGCGTATCCGATCAATCGCCATCAGCTTGCGCGCAGCCTTGGCTTTGCCGGCCCGACCCGGAATTCGCTCGATGCGGTGTCCGATCGTGATTATGTCATTGAGTTGATGTCGTCACTGGCGCTGGTCATGACGCACCTCTCGCGTTTTGCCGAAGATCTGATTTTCTACAGCAGCGGTGAAGCCGGCTTTGTCACGCTTGGCGATGATGTCAGCACCGGTTCGTCGCTGATGCCGCAGAAGAAAAACCCGGATGCGCTTGAGCTGATCCGGGGCAAATGCGGCCGCGTCTACGGCTCGCTGGTTGGCATGCTGACTACCATGAAAGCACTGCCGCTTGCTTACAACAAAGACATGCAGGAAGACAAGGAAGCCTTGTTCAACGCAGTCGACACGGTTAGCGTTTGCCTGAAAGTCACTGAGAAAGTATTGCTGGGTCTGAAGGTCAACGCCGAAGCGGCCAAACTTGCCGCCCAGCGTGGTTATTCGAACGCGACGGAGCTGGCCGATTATCTGGCGCGCAAGAATGTCCCTTTCCGGGAAGCGCACCATATCGCCGGTCGGGCCGTGCTGCATGCCAGCGCGCAAGGCAAACCGCTGGAAGCCCTGACGCTGGATGAGCTGCAGGTGTTCCATCCGCTGATCGCCGGTGATGTCTATGAGGCGCTGTCGCTGGAAAGCTGTCTGGAGCAGCGCGATGTGTTCGGCGCAGTAGCCAAGAATCGGGTCATCGATGCCATTGCCGCCGCCAAGAAGCGGGTCAATGGCCAGCCGGACAGCGATGAGCTGATCGTCAGCGATGCCACCGTGCACGATGTACCGGCCATTGTCGCGCTGATCAATCACTGGGCGAAGGAAGGCGAAAATCTGCCGCGTTCGCGCGCCGATATCGTCTCGCACGTGCAGGATTTCATCGTGGCCAAAAAGGATGGCATCGTAGTTGGCTGCGCAGCGCTCTATATCTACAACGAAGAGATTGCCGAAATCCGCAGTCTCGGCGTGTGGCCACAATTCCAGGGTTTGGGCCAGGGCAAGGCAATGGTCGATTACCTGTGCGAGCGGGCGCGTCAACTCGGATTGCGCAAAGTGCTGTCGCTGACCCGGGTGCCAAAGTTCTTTGCCAAACTCGGTTTTGTCATCGATCAGCGTGACAATCTGCCGGACAAAGTACTGAAGGATTGCCAGTTCTGTCCCAAGCTCAATGCCTGCGATGAAACGGCAATGATTTGGACGCCGGAACAGGCCGCTTGATCGGGTTTATCGGGCTTGAGCTGGTCAAAGTCTGGCCAGGGCCGCTGGGGATTTGCAGAAATCTTGCATCGGCCTCTTGCCGGAGTACAGGCGCGATGGCAATATACGCGCCCTCAACGACAGGCGCATAGCTCAGCTGGTTAGAGCACCACCTTGACATGGTGGGGGTCGTTGGTTCGAGTCCAATTGCGCCTACCAATTGATCAAAAAAGCCGCTACCAAGCGGCTTTTTTGTTGCCTGCGATTTGTCGGGTCGACCGGCCGGGACCGGGTCGGGTCAACCTGTCGCACCCAGTCAGGCGCCAGCTGGCCCGGTTTGCCTGCATGCTCGTTCGCGGCGATGATCGGCATCTTGCCCGCCCGAATGGACCGAATGTTTATGCAACCTTCTCTTGCCAGCCCAGCCACCCGGCTGCGTGAACTGCTCGCCCAGCCCGGCCTGCTGCGGATGCCCTGCTGTTACGACGCCCTGTCAGCCAAGTTGGTACAGCAGGCAGGGTTTCCGCTGACGTTCATGAGTGGCTTTTCGGTATCAGCGTCCCGGTTGGGGCTGCCAGATACCGGATTAATCTCCTACGGCGAGATGGTCGACCAGGGCCGGCAAATCTGTCAGGCCGTGACGATTCCGGTCATAGGTGACGGCGACACGGGGTATGGCAACGCCATCAATGTCCAGCGCACGTTGTTCGGTTACGCCACCGCCGGCTTTGCCGGCATCATGATCGAAGATCAGTTGGCGCCAAAGCGCTGTGGTCATACCCGCGGCAAGGACGTCATTGAACGCGAGGCAGCGCTGGAGCGTATGGCCGCAGCCATCGACGCGCGCCAGCAATTGCGCAAGGCCGGTCACGATTTGCTGATCATTGCCCGCACCGATGCACGGGCGACCCGTGGCCTCAATGAAGCGATCGCACGCGCACAGGCATTTGCCGCCATGGGTGCTGACATCCTGTTTGTCGAAGCGCCCGGCAGTGAAGCGGAACTGCAGCAGATCGCCACCGAAGTGCCGGGACACAAGATGGCGAATCTGGTCGAGCAGGGCGATACCCCGGTGTTGCCACCGCAGCGATTGGCCGAGCTTGGATTCAAGATTGCCGCCTATCCACTGACGCTGCTCTCAGCAGCGGCCTATGCGATGCAACAAGCACTGGCCACGCTGCAGACGGAACATCATCCGCAACAGTTGCTGTCATTTGCTGCCTTGCAGGCAGTGGTAGGTTTTCCGGAATACGATGCCCGCTTGCGGCAGCTGCAGCGGATGCCGCTCGGGGATTGACTGCACTGAGTGCAGCAATTATCGCGAACCTGCATTGGCATGAGGCAGCGTCTTCATGTGATCTGGTAGTCCGGCAAGCTCAAAGCAATGCTGAAACCGGTCTTTGCTTCTTGCAGGCCTGTTTTCGTACTGGACAAGCATGCATCAATCCGAACAAGATTCATGCCGGTGCCCGATGCACTTCTTTGGGGCAGCAGGAACAGAAGATGATGAATGCAACCGAAGCTCGTCTGGTGATTGTCGGCGCGGAATTGGTAACGCGACTGACCCGTGCGGCGCAAGCCATGCCGGCCACCATTCAGAGTGCACGACACTGGTCGGAGGCGCTGGCGGGCTTGTCAGCCGATGTGGCGACCGTTCTGGTCGGCGAATTGCCACATGAGGAGCGTAGCGACACTGCCCTGTTGCAGATGTTGCAGCAGCATCCGGATTTTGCCCTGGTGTTGTTGGCGCGGCCTGAGCAATCAGCACGCGCGCTGCGGCTGTTCCAGCAAGGTGCTTTCGAGTATCTGCCGATTGATGCCACCGATGCCGTGCTGTCGGCAACGCTGGTGCACGCCATACAGCGCACCCAGCGCGAGCGGGCGCAGCCAGCGCCGGAACCGCAGTCGGGACAAAGCCTCATTGGTAGTTCAGCGGCGGTGCAGGAGCTGCAGCGCAGCTTGCAGCAACTGGCCAAGGTTTCAGTACCGGTACTGGTGCGCGGCGAACCGGGTACCGGCAAACAAGTGTTTGCCCGGCAATTGCACCAGCGTCGCGGCACCAGTGGTCCGTTCGTTGGTATCAACATTGGCGCGTTGCCGCGTGCCTCGCTTGACGTTGAATTATTTGGACTCGAGCGGGTGCAGCAGGGAGAAAGCACGGTAGTTCGTGCGGGCCGTATTGAAGAAGCCAATGGCGGTACGCTGTTTCTGAATGATGTTGCCGATCTCCCGCTTGATGCCCAGATGCGCTTGGCACAATTGCTGGCCGATGGCCATTTTCACCGCATCGGTGGTTTCAGTCCCTGCCCGGTCTCGGTGCGTGTTATTGCTGCCACCCGTCATTCGCTCGAAACCTTGGTCCGCAACGGGCAATTTCAGCCGGATCTGTATCACCGTTTGACGGTTGTGCAGGTGCCGCTGCCGAGCCTGCAGGATCGGCGTGATGACATCACTCAGCTGGTGCAGGTGTTTCTGGCGCAGGCAGCGAGTGAACTCGGCGTGGAAAGCAAACAGGTTGCGCCCGAGGTCTGGCCGATCCTGCAGCAATACGATTGGCCCGGAAATGTCCGGCAGCTGGAGAATCTCTGTCGCCGATTGGCGGTTTTGGTGCCAGACCCGGTCATCCAGGCCGCGCACCTGCCGCTCGAAATGCGGCCGGAATTGCTGATTGCCAACGAAGCTCGCAGTTGGGAAGAAGGGCTGAAAGCCTGGGCCGAACAGGCGCTTGCAGCAGGGCACCGCAATTTGCTTGATGTCGCGCAACCGGTGATGGAGCGCATTCTGTTGCAGGCCGCGCTGAAACATACCGGTGGGTTGAAACAGGAAGCGGCGTTGCTGCTCGGTTGGGGCCGCAATACGCTGACCCGCAAACTGCGCGAGTTGTCATTGGAAACCGATGACGATGACGAGGCGGCGTGAGCGACTTTCGCTTCGCATAGTTTTTCTTCCCCTCTTCCTTGATGGGAGAGGGAGTTGAAAGCCTTCTCCCTTGACGGGAGAGGGTTTGGATGAGGGTGTACCAGAAGGTCGATACAAAATTTCGTAGTGAACGACCGCAGCAATAACTTCGATGTAGCCTTCACTCAGGACTTGTCATTTGCTGCAGACATCGGCTCTGTCGCGGACATCACGTCTTGAAATAATGCCGCAACAACCGCTGTGTTGACGCCGGCACCTTTGCCTGACTGCTCTGACCCTGGCGATGCGCCTGAAAATGGCTGCGCAGCGAACTCGCCAAGACCTTGCCTAGCTCGACACCCCACTGATCAAAACTGTTGATGCCCCAGACAAAGCCCTGCACGGCAGTGCGGTGCTCGTACAGCGCGAGCAACTGGCCGGTGCTGTAGGCATCGAGTTTGTCGAGCAACAGCACGTTGGACGGACGGTTGCCGGGAAACTCGCGATGCGGTACCAATGATTCGGCCACTTTTTCGGCGCGCAGCTCCGCGGCCGTCTTGCCGAGCGCAAGGGCATCCGGCTGGGCGAAGAAATTGGTCATCAATTCATCGTGGTGACTGACGCTTTCGCCGGGCATGTGCACCGGCTGTTGCGATTGCCGGAAGCCAATGAAGTCGACCGGAATGATCCGGCCCTGATGGATCAGCTGATAGAACGAATGCTGGCCATTGGTGCCCGGTTCGCCAAACAGGATTTCGCCGGCTTCAAACGGTAGTTCGCGGCCTTCGAGTGTGACCCGCTTGCCGTTTGATTCCATGTCCACCTGCTGGATGTGGGCGGCAAAGCGATGCAGCGCCTGACTGTACGGCAAAATGGCGCGGGCCGGCCGACCGAGAAAGCTGCTGTTCCAGATACCGAACAGACCGAGCAGCGCGGGAAGGTTCTGGTCGGTTTCGGCACTCAGCAGATGCTGGTCAATGCTGCGGGCACCGCGCAAAAAGTCGGCGACCACGGGCCAGCCATATTGCAAGGCAAGTGGAACCAGACCGACGGCGGAGCTGACGCTGTAACGGCCACCGACCCAATCCCAGAACGGGAACATGTTGGCCGTGTCGATGCCAAAAGCCTGCACGGCATTCTGATTGGTCGACACTGCAATCATGTGTTTGCTGACCGCACCGGTACCGAGTGCATCGATCAACCAATGCCGCAGCGCGCGCGCGTTCAGCATGGTTTCGGCGGTGGTGAAGGTCTTCGAGATAACAACGACCAAGGTTTCAGCCGGGTCGAGATCGCTGACCGCGCGGTGCAGATCAATCGGATCGACGTTGGCGAGGAAGCGCAGGGTGCGGCCCTGTGCGGCCGCGGCCGCTTCCGGGGCATTGCGCAGCGCTTCGGCGACGAACTCCGAACCGAGGTAGCTGCCGCCAATGCCAATCACCACGGTATTGCGCAATACCTTGCCAGTGACGCCAAGGTGTTTACCGCTGCGGACTTGTTCGACAAAGTCGGCAATCTGTTGGCGCACGGCCAGTACTGGCTGCACCACATCTTCACCGTTGACAGCGAACGCATCACCTGCCTCGGCGCGCAGCGCCATATGCAGCACGGCGCGACCCTCGGTCTGGTTGATGGCGTCGCCACGCGCCATGGCCGTCAACTTGTCCCGAAGACGAGCTTGCTCGGCCAAATCCTGCAGCAGCTCAACCGTTTTCAGATCAGCATTCTGCCGGCTGTAATCGAGCACGATGCCATCGTGTTCGGCAAACATGGCCAGGCTGCGTTGTTCATCGGCCAGCAGATCGCGCAGATGGCTGCGCGACATCGACTGTGCGTGCTCGGTCAACGCTTGCCAGATCGGGGTTTCGGTAATCAGTTGCGACATGGGTCGGGTCCGAATGGAAAAAAGGGCAGCATCGAAAATTTCGCCCAGTTAAGGTTTTTTTGTCACTCCCGCGTAGGCGGGAGCCCAGTGACTTGTGCAAAGTCGCTAGATTCCCGCCTTCGCGGGAATGACGGCGTCAATTGGCTGAACGGCATTGCCCCAACGGGTGAAGTTGGTGCCGGTAAATGCTAACAGGTTGAACGAACGCAGGGCCATGCAGAATGGCGGTGTTGCTCCAGTAAGTGGCTGTGGGCTTAGCGCGCGCCAAGTAAGCGTGATGCTGCCGCCAAGCGGGTCAGCTCGGCCCAGTTGCCGGCCTTCATTTCGGCGGCCGGGGTCAGCCAGGAGCCACCGACACAGGACACATTCGGCAAGCTCAGGTAACTGCCGGCGTTTGCAACCGAGATGCCGCCGGTCGGGCAGAATTTCAACTGGCTGAACGGACCGTGGAAGGATTTGACGGCCGGAGCGCCACCGGCGCTTTCGGCCGGGAAAAATTTCAGCGTGCTGAGTCCGTATTCTAGCGCAAGCTGGATCTCGCTGGCGGTGACGGCGCCGGGCAACAGCGGAATGCTGCTTTTCTGGGCGGCAACGGCCAGTTTTTCGGTCAGTCCCGGACTGACAGCGAACTGTGCGCCGGCGTCGGTGACTTTCGCCAATTGCTCACCGGTCAGAACGGTGCCGGCGCCGACGATGACATCCGGCAGCGCTTTGCTGATCTCGCGCATGGCGGTCAGTGCGGCATCGGTGCGCAGGGTGATTTCCAGGACAGTGACACCGCCTTCGCGCAAGGCTTCTGCCATCGGCAGGGCGTGTTTGGGATCGTCGATTACGATGACCGGCATGACCGGCCAGGCTTTGGCGAGAATTTCGGTGACATTCATTGTTGCTGTTCCGTTATTGTCAGTTTGCAGAAAGATCACACCAGCGGTGAAGCGCCCAGTTCGGCAGCGCTGCTGCGCTGACGGAACAAGTCGAACAGTTCGCGGCCGTAGCCGCGCACGACACTTTCTTCGCGCACAGCAAGCGGGCGCTGTTGCCATTCTTGTTCGTTGACCAGCGCCTCCAGCGTTTGCGCGGTCGCATCGAGCCGAACCAGATCGCCGTCGCGCAGTTTTGCCAGCGGGCCACCGGCAAGGCATTCCGGACTGACATGAATGGCGGCCGGGATTTTGCCCGAGGCGCCAGACATGCGGCCGTCGGTCACCAGGGCGACCTTGAAACCTTTGTCCTGCAGCACGCCGAGCGGCGGGGTCAGTTTGTGCAGTTCGGGCATGCCGTTGGCTTGTGGGCCCTGGAAGCGCACCACGACGATCACGTCGCGATTGAGTGCGCCGGATTTGAATGCGGCATCGACTGCTTCCTGACTGTCGAACACGGCAGCAGGCGCTTCGATGATGTGGCGATCCGATGGCACCGCCGAGGTTTTGATTACCGCGCGGCCGAGATTGCCCTTCAGCAATTGCAAACCACCGTTGCTGGAGAACGGATCGCTGTACGGACGCACGATATTGCGATCGAGGCTTTCCGCTGCTGCGTCTTTCCAGACCAGCTTGCCGTTATCGAGGAACGGTTCACGGGCGTAGTGGTGCAGGCCGTCACCCATCACCGTTTGCACGTCGCCGTGCAGCAAACCGGCAGCGAGCAACTCACGAATGACGAATGCAAGGCCGCCGGCGGCATGGAAATGGTTCACATCGGCGTCACCGTTCGGGTAGACCCGGGCCAGCAGCGGCACTACCGCCGAGAGATCACTGAAATCATCCCAGTTGATCACGATGCCGGCAGCGCGCGCCATTGCAACCAGGTGCAGGGTGTGATTGGTCGAGCCGCCGGTGGCGAGCAAACCGACGATGGCGTTGACGAAACTGCGCTCGTCGAGCATGGCGCCGACACCAATCGGGCTATTGCCGAGCGCGGTGATTTCGCAAACCCGTTTGCCGGCTTCGGCGGTCAGTGCATCGCGCAGCGGTGTGCCCGGATTGATGAAGGCGCTGCCCGGCAGATGCAGGCCCATAATCTCCATCAGCATCTGGTTACTGTTGGCGGTGCCGTAGAAGGTGCAGGTACCGGCGCTGTGGTAGGCACGCGCTTCCGACTCCAGCAACTCTTCCCGGCCAACCTTGCCCTCGGCATACAGCTGGCGAACCTTGGCCTTTTCCTTGTTGGAAATACCGGTGGTCATCGGTCCGGCCGGTACCAGCAGGCAGGGCAGGTGACCGAACTGCAGCGCGCCCATGACAAGGCCCGGCACGATCTTGTCGCAGACACCCAGCAGCAACATGCCGTCGAACATGGCGTGGCTCATTGCCACGGCCGTGCTCATCGCTATCACGTCACGCGAAAACAGCGACAGCTCCATGCCCGGTGTGCCCTGGGTAACACCGTCGCACATTGCTGGTACGCCACCTGCGAACTGGGCGACGCCACCGGCTTGGCGGACCGCTGCTTTCAGAATGGCCGGATAGGCTTCAAACGGCTGGTGCGCCGACAGCATGTCGTTGTAGGCAGAGACGATGGCGATGTTCGGGGTGCTGGCACCTGAGCGCAGCAGCACTTTTTCTTCCGGCACGTTGGCTGCAAAGCCGTGGGCGAGGTTGGCGCAGGCGTGGCGACTGCGGACCGGCTGGCGGGCGTAGCTGGCCCGGACATGCTCAAGGTAGGCGGCCCGGCTGTCGCTGGACCGGGCGCGAATGCGATCGGTGACCTCGCGCAAACGGGAATGCAGTGTCGCCATCAGCGAATTCTCCAATTTGGGGCAGCGCCAGCGGCCTTGAAATGTCTCGTCATGCACTACGCTGGTGCGTGTCTGAAACAGGCCAATGCTGGCAGATTGAGGCCGATTCTGCCTGTCAAAGCGGCTGAATGCCAGCCTGTATGCCGATTTCTTTTGTGCAGATTGCTTGCGATTCCAGTCTGCTTGCGGCAAAGTTTGGTCACCATCAACTTGGCGGCTTTGCACTATCAGGGTGCAAGGTTGCGAGCATGAGCCCCTATGCAGACTTCGATCCCTCCTTTTGACATGGTCATATTCGGCGGTACCGGTGACCTGGCGATGCGCAAACTCATCCCGGCGCTGTTCCATCGCCACGTCGCCGGGGTGCTGCCGGCCGATGGCCGCATCATCGCCACGGCCCGCAATGCCATGAACCGGACCGACTATATCGAGCTGGTCAAGAAGCAGGTCGCCCATTACCTGACGGCCGAA
This sequence comes from Permianibacter sp., assembly GCA_041914645.1. Taxonomy (GTDB): domain Bacteria; phylum Pseudomonadota; class Gammaproteobacteria; order Enterobacterales; family Permianibacteraceae; genus Permianibacter. The sequence goes on along the minus strand of JAYSCY010000005.1, from coordinate 124,802 downwards.
CAGCTGGCGAGTGCCGAATGGACGGCGTTCCAGCAGCGGTTGGACTATGTCGCCATCGATGCCTCGCAGCCGGACGCGTTCAAGCAGCTGCAAGCCTGTGTCGGCAGCGGGGTTGATCGGACCCGGGTGTTTTATCTGGCGACCTCGCCAAGCCTGTTCGGCCCGATCGGTGAGCACCTGCATGCGGCCGGTCTGGTCGATGCCAACAGCCGTGTCGTGCTGGAAAAACCGCTCGGCACCGATCTGGACTCGTCGCGGGAAATCAACGAACAGGTCGGGCGTTTCTTCCACGAGAACCAGATTTTTCGCATCGACCACTACCTCGGCAAGGAGACCGTGCAGAACCTGTTGGTGCTCCGATTCGGCAACATGCTGTTCGAGTCACTGTGGAACGAAAAGTACATCGACCATATCCAGATCTCGGTGGCCGAATCGATTGGGGTGGAATCGCGTGCCGGCTTCTATGACAAGGCCGGAGCGCTGCGTGACATGGTGCAAAACCACCTGCTGCAGCTGCTCTGTTTCGTTGCAATGGAGCCGCCATCGGATCTTGATGCCGACTCGGTGCGCGATGAAAAACTGAAAGTGCTGCGCTCGTTGAAGCCGCTGTCGGCCGCCGATGTCCAGAGCAGTGTCGTTCGCGGTCAGTACAGTGCAGGTGCCATCGCCGGCAAGGCCGTACCCGGATACCGCGAGGAGCCGGGCGTCGCTACCGGCAGCCAGACCGAAACTTTTGTCGCGCTGAAAGCCGAAATTGAAAACTGGCGCTGGGGCAAGGTGCCGTTTTACCTGCGCACCGGCAAGCGCATGGCAGTGCGTGAATCGGAAATCGTGGTCCAGTTCAAGGCAGTGCCGCATTCCATATTCGATACCCATGGTCGTGGTCTGCGGCCGAACAAACTGGTCATTCGCATTCAGCCGGAAGAAAACATCACGCTGATCCTGTCCGGCAAACAGCCCGGTTCGGGCGTCAATGTCCGTGACGTTGAATTGAATCTGGTCGAAGGCGAAAGCGGTCGCATCCCGGATGCTTACGAGCGTCTGCTGGTCGACGCCATTGTCGGTCGGCAAACGCTGTTCATGCGCCGCGATGAACTGGAAGCGGCCTGGCAATGGGTCACCCCGATTCTGGAAAGCTGGCAGCAAGACAACGGCCGGGTCGAACCGTATCTGGCCGGTTCCTGGGGCCCGACCTCGGCCATGATGCTGCTGGCCCGCGACGGTCGCCAATGGCACGAGGCGGACCTGTGAGCAGCGCTGCCCGCAACACTGCCGGCAACATGAGTGACAACACGATTGGTAATTACGTGAAAAGGTCAGCTGCCGTGAGCAATCTGCACGAACACCGCTTTGGTGATCAGGAACATTTGTTTGATGCGGCGGCCGACCAACTTGCCGACTGCATCGAAAAAGCGGTCGCGACCCGTGGCTTCGCGCAATTGGCGTTTTCCGGTGGCAAATCGCCGGAAGCCTTGTTTCGGCGATTGGCAAAAATGGTGCTGCCGTGGTCGCGCCTGCGGCTGACGCTGGTGGATGAACGTTTTGTGCCACCCGATCACCCGGACAGCAATGAACGATTGATTCGCGCCACCCTGCTACAGGGCCCGGCTGCTGCTGCCACGCTGGTACCGCTCTATCGTGCCGGCGAGAGTCTTGATGGTGCTGCCGCCTGCGCTGATCACGATCTGCGCCAGTGGCCGCTGCCATTTGACGCCGTGGTCCTCGGCATGGGTGAAGACGGTCACACCGCCTCGTGGTTTCCTGATGCCCCGGAATTGTCAGCGCTGCTGCGTGAAGGCAATGAGCGACGGGTGCAGGTGGCACACCCACAAATCGCGCCATACCCGCGGCTGACCCTTACCCGCGATGCCGTGTTGCAAAGTCGCTGCATCCAGTTGCTGATTCCGGGCGCCGGCAAAGCCGCCGTCTATCAACGCGCGCGCGCAGCGGCCGCGCCGATCACCGAATTGCCGGTTCGCGCAGTACTGCATCAAGTTGCGGTACCGGTACATGTCTATTGCACGACCTGAGATTGACCATGAAAGAGATGATGTCGGCGGCCAGCCGTTCCGAAAAAGAGCAGTCTCAATCACTGTTGGCCGCCTGTGATCTGGTGGCCGATATCGGTGGCACCAATGCCCGTTTTGCCATTGCCGATGGCAGCGGCCGTTTTGTCCGCGAGCAGACCCTGAAGTGCAATGATTTTCCGAGCTTTGCCGATGCCTATCGGCACTACTGCAAGCAGCAGTCAGTGCAGCCGGTGCGTGCGGTGATCGCTATCGCCAACCCGGTGCTCGGTGACCGGATCCAGATGACCAATCACCATTGGGCATTTTCGATCAGCGAAACCCGGGATGAGTTGGGCTTGTCGCTGTTCAAGGTGATCAACGACTTTGAGGCGTTGGCACTCAGTCTGCCGGATTTGGCCGGCGCTGATCTGCAGCAGGTCGGCGGCGAAGCGCCGGTCGAGGGCGCCGCCAAAGCGGTAATCGGACCGGGCACCGGTCTCGGGGTTGCCAGTTTGCTGGGTGTCGATGGCAACTGGTTTGCGGTACCGGGCGAAGGCGGGCATGTCAGCTACCCGGCACGCAGCGAGCGCGAGTGGCGCGTGGTGGCGCATCTGCAATCGCGGTTTGAAGGCCACGTTTCGGCTGAGCGCCTGATCTCGGGGCCAGGCCTGTCATTGATGCATTCGGCGCTTCAGGCCATTGACGGCAACGCCGTGATGGAACGCAGTGCCGCCGACATCACCTTGCATGCCTTGGCCGGCAACGATGCGTACTGCGTCGAAGCAGTGGGTTTGTTTTGTGAAGCGCTGGGCAACGTTGCCGGCAACCTTGCTTTGACGGTCGGCGCCCGTGGCGGTGTTTACATTGGTGGTGGCGTTATTCCGCGCCTGGGTGATTTCTTTTTGCACTCGGGGTTCCGGGCCGCGTTTGACAGCAAAGGCCGATTCCGTCGCTATCTCGCGCCGATTCCGGTCTATGTCATCCATGCCGCGTGCCCGGCCTATCTCGGTGCAGTCCGGAGCATGCGCGCGTGAGCGAGGCCATGCAAGGTTCCCCTCTGGACACAAACCAGAGCACCATCGAGACGGCACGCCGTCTCGATCACTTTTACGTGCAGGTTGATCGGCTGCTGTTACAACGGCAGGACCCGGTCACTGGCCTGTTTCCGGCCAGCACGGCGATCACCGTTCATGGTGACTACACCGATGCCTGGGTGCGCGACAATGTCTACAGCATCCAGGCTGCCTGGGCACTGGCGCTGGCTTACCGCAAAGCCGGTGTCGACAATACCCGTGCCTATCTGCTCGAACAGACCGTCGTCAAGCTGATGCGCGGCCTGCTCATTGCCATGATGAAGCAGGCGGAAAAAGTCGAACGTTTCAAGCAGACCCAGGACCCGCTCGACGCCCTGCACGCCAAATACAACACCCGCAGCGGTGAGGTGGTGGTGGCTGATGACAAATGGGGCCATCTGCAACTCGATGCGACCTCGATCTATCTGCTCATGCTGGCGCAGATGTCGCGCGCTGGCCTGCGCATCATTTCCAACTTTGATGAAGTCAGTTTCGTCCAGAACCTCGTCCACTATATCGGCCGTGCGTACCGGACCCCGGATTACGGTATCTGGGAGCGCGGCAACAAAATCAACAACGGTCGGCCGGAAATCAATGCGAGCTCGGTCGGCATGGCCAAAGCCGCGCTGGAGGCAATGAGTGGGCTCGACCTGTTCGGCCGCGATGGCGACGCCCGCTCAACCATTTTCGTGGTGGCGGATGAGATCGCCCGCTCGCGCGCAGCCTTGCAGTCGCTGTTGCCACGAGAGTCGTTGTCCAAGGAGGTTGATGCGGCGCTGCTGTCGATCATTGGTTATCCGGCATTTGCCGTGGAAGACCCTGAACTTGCAGCGCGGACGCGTGAACAGGTGGTGGCCAAGCTGGCGGGCCCGTGGGGGCTGAAGCGGTTCCTGCTGGATGGCCATCAGACCGTCATCGAAGACACCAGTCGCCTGCATTACGAAGATGACGAACTGAAGAGCTTTGCCAATATCGAGTGCGAATGGCCGCTGTTCTATTGCTATCTGTTGCTGGACGCGCTGTTCCGCAACGATGGGGATGAGGTTGAACGGTATCGCGAAGCCTTGCGCCGACTGACCATCAGTCGCGACGGGATGGCACTGCTGCCGGAGCTGTATTACGTGCCGGCCGAGTACATCGATGCCGAACGCGCCAGACCCGGTACGCAAACCCGTCTGGCCAATCACAACCTTCCGCTGATTTGGGCGCAAAGTCTTTATATCGTTGGCGACCTGCTTGCCGAGGGTTTGCTGGCGGTTTCGGATCTGGACCCGCTCGGTCGGCACAACCGGGTGCGCCACCCGGCGCCGCCAGTCCGGGTTGTCGTGGTCGCGGAAGACGAGTCGGTTTGCCAGCACATGGCGGCCATCGGCATTGCGACGGATACCGCATCGGCCTGGCCCGACATCCGGTTTGGTGAAGCCGAAGATCTCGCCCGTCTGTTGCAGGATCTTGGCCGCAACGAAAAACTCGGTCTGACCGGTCGGCCGTTCCGCCGCTTGCGTTCGTTGTCGACAGCGCAGGCTTATCAAATCGATCAACGCCTGCACCTGTTCTTTGGCCAATACCAGAACCGACACAGTTTCTATCTGGCGATGGATAACCGTTTGTTGCTGGAGCAATTCCGGGCCGAGTTGTCTTATGTGGCCCGGCACTGGGACCAGCAAGCCGCGCCCATCATGCTGTTCAAGCTGCGCAAGATCGCCATTGATGGCGATGGCGCTGCCGTGGTGCTGCCGATGTTGCAACAGCTGCAGGCCGGTTCGTTTGCCGGGGTTGCAGTCAAGCTGACCCGTGTCCAGGAATTGCTCGCCGATCTCAATCCTGTGCAACTGGCCGTACCCTGTCCGGCCGAATTGCCAAGCCAGGAATACAGCGCCATTGCCCGCTGCTACCTGCTGCCGTTTGATCAATCAGTGTCGGCCGGGCCCTTGCCGCGGCCGCTGGATCGCAAGCTGCCATTCGATCAGCTCATTGAGATGCTGCGTCACAGCCAGAGCCTGACCGAACAACTACGCATCATGCAGTCATTGGCCAATCACTACGGTCTCGACTGTGATTCAGGCCTTGGTCATGACGAGCCGCTGCCGCTGCGGACACTGGCCAAGGAGCTGTACAGCAAAGCCGCAATGATTGGCCATTGGGGGGCGCTGCGCTGCGCCGCGGGTGTGCTGGACAAGGTGCATGCCGGTTTGGAAGACGCCGTTGCAGAGTTGATTGCGCGTCAGCGCCACATTGTTTTTGGTCGCGCGGTGGCCAGCTATGTCACGGTCAGCACGCCGCTGCGCAACAGCAAGATCCACAAACTGATGCGACAACACAGCGGGCGGGATCCGCGCGAATGCCTGCTGAACCAGGAAGTGCTGGTTTATCTGGTCATGCAGGTCCGCGCCGACCCGGCATTGCTCAAGGGGCTGCTGTCGGTGCGCACCAGCCACCTGCTGCTGTTGATGATCAGTCAGCTCGCCTCCGAGCGCGGTGTCTCGCAGGATGTGGCGTTTGAGTTCATGTGCGCACTGTCACCGTTCGAGGTGTTCAATCGGTTGAAAGTTGTGCTGGAGCATTACCAGAGTTCGCTCGGTGAGCTGGCCCGCAATGAGCGCCTGCACTACCTCCACACCGAAGCGGGTATCAAGCAGGTGGAATTCCTGCCTGCAGACGATCCGTCGCTCGGTGCCAATGAGCAGGACTGGCGCAGTTGGCGGCAACGGGTTGGCGTGGTCGGTCGGCACCCTGACTGGTTTCATGCCGATATCTGGCATCTGCTCAAGCATTGTGATGGCTTGGTGCTCGGTGATCGCTACGACCAGCGCAACCGGCTTGATGCCAAGACGGTGCACGATGCCACCACGCCGGGTGAACCGGCGTTTGCGCTGCAATTCGAGTCACTGCTCAATGAGATTCCGGACCCGGTCTACCGCCACCTCAACGTGGAGGCGCTGATGGCGCTGACCGTGATGTTCCGCGCCAATCCTGAGCTGGTACTAAACGACAGCATTGTGCTGGACGCTTTGTTGAGCTATGCGGTCAAACTGGGCTGGCTCGATCAGCATCCGGATCATGCCGAGCGCTACAACGAATACCGGCGGGTGGCCTGGGAGGCGTTCATGTTGCTGCCGCCACACCGGGTTGCCAATGCCGTGATCCGGGCTGTGATCTATCTGCTTGAAGAGACCGGCACGCCGGTCGCGGCCTGAGGGTGGCGTGATGACGGCAGCCAGCACCGCCACGCGCACCTCGCCCAATCAGCACGCCCAACTCGGTGCGCGCAGTGTGCGTCGGCAGCGTGATGGCAAGCGGGTCAGTGGCGTGGAGTTTTCGGTGTGGGCGCCACATGCCAGAGCCGTTACCGTTGCCGGCAATTTCAATCACTGGCGCTACGATGAGTACGTCATGCAGCGGCGCGACGACGGCGTCTGGCAAACCTTTGTTGCCGGTGTCCGCGCGGGCGATCTGTACAAATTTCAGCTGACCGATTGTCACGGACAGCGGCGAGAGAAAGCCGACCCGCAGGCACGTGCCATGGAACTGGCGCCGGGTAATGCCAGCATCGTTGTTGCTGATCGCGCGTTCGCCTGGCGTGATCAAGACTGGAACGTTGCGCAACAGCGTACGCCGGCTTGGCGGAAGCCGATGGCCGTGTACGAACTGCATGTCGGCAGCTGGCGTCGCCACCCCGATGGTCGCTTTTACCGATACGACGAACTGGCAGATGCTCTGATCCCGTATCTGCTGGAGCTCGGCTATAGCCACGTCGAATTTCTGCCGCTGTCGGAACATCCGTTTTCCGGCTCATGGGGTTATCAGCCGGTTGGCTTGTTTGCGCCCACTGCACGGTTCGGCAGCCCGAATGATCTGCGCCGACTGATCGACCGACTGCATCGGGCCGGCATTGGCGTGATTCTCGATTGGGTGCCAGCGCACTTTCCACGTGACGAACACGGTCTGATCCGCTTCGATGGCACCGCGTTGTACGAGCATCCGGATCCACGCCGTGGCGAGCATCCGGATTGGCAGACACTGGTTTACGATTATGGTCGACCGGAAGTGCGGGCCTTTCTGATCCAGAATGCCCTGTACTGGTTGCAGGAATTTCATTTTGACGGGCTGCGCATCGATGCGGTGGCCTCGATGCTTTACCTCGACTATTCGCGCAAACCCGGCGAATGGCTGGCCAATAGTCGGGGCGGCAACGAACACGATGAGGCCATTCAGTTTTTGCGCGAACTGAACGATGCCATCCACTCGGCATGTCCCGGGGCATTTACCATCGCCGAAGAGTCAACGGCCTGGCCCGGCGTCACCGCACCGACGTCAGACGGCGGGCTCGGCTTTGATTTCAAATGGAACATGGGCTGGATGCACGACAGCCTGCGTTACCTCGGTAAGGATCCGATCCATCGTAAACACCATCATGGCGACATCACGTTCGGGCTCAGCTATGCCTTCAGTGAGCGCTTTGTGCTGGCGCTGTCGCATGATGAAGTGGTGCATGGCAAGGGTTCGATGTTTGGCAAATCGCCCGGTGACGACTGGCAGAAATTTGCCAATCTGCGGGCCTATCACGCCCTGCAGTATGGTCACCCCGGCAAGAAATTGTTGTTCATGGGCATGGAGTTTGCCCAGGTGCGTGAATGGAATCATGATCGCGAACTTGACTGGGGATTGCTGGCCAATGCTCCACACCAGCAGCTACAGCGGTTCCATGCGGCGCTCAACCAGCTGTACAAGGCCCAACCCGCGCTCTGGCAACAGGATCATGAACCTGCCGGGTTCGAGTGGATTGAGGCCGATGCTGCCGACACCAGCATTTTTGCCTTCGTCCGCTGGGATATCGACCGGACGTCACCGATTCTGGTCATCAGCAATTTTACCCCGGTGGTGCGGCATGGGTTCCGCATCGGTGTGCCGGGTTTTGCTGGCTGGCGGGAATGCCTGAACAGTGATGCGCTGGAATTTGGTGGCTCAGGCATCATCAATAGCCAGCGACTGCAGGTTGAAAATCACCCCGCGCAGGGGCGACCACAATCCATCATGGTTGAACTGCCACCGCTGGCGACTATCTGGCTGCGGCCGGATTGATTTCGCTGCTCCGGTTCGTTCAGCAATACTGCGAGCCAACACATTGAGAGAAGGTGATTGATTTTGACAGCACAGCATTCTGCCATTCCCCAGCGTGCGTTTGGCCGCTGCGGTTTCGACGTCTCGGCGCTTGGTTTCGGTGCCCAGTGGGTAGGCGAAGCGTCGCTTGCGGATCGCGAGGTCGCCAATGTGATTGCCGCCGCGCTCGATGCCGGTATCACGCTGTTTGACACCGCCCGCTTGTATGGGGAGTCGGAGCGGCGGCTTGGCCAGTTGCTCAAGCCAGTACGGCAGAAAATAATTCTGTCGACCAAAGTCGGTTACGACATTCCGGGCGTTGCCGACTGGACCTACGACGCCGTCAGCCGTGGCATTGACGAAGCCTTGCGCGTACTGCAGACCGATTATCTCGACATCGCTCACCTGCATTCCTGTAGCAAGGCTTATCTGCAGCAGGGCGATGTGATCACGGCGCTGGAACAGGCCAAGTCACTTGGCAAGGTGCGGGCCATTGCCTATTCCGGCGAGAACGACGCGCTGGCCTATGCCGTTGGCTGTGGTCGCTTTGACAGTGTGCAGTGTTCGGTCAACCTGATCGATCAGTACGCGCTGCATGCGCTGTTGCCGCAGGCGAGCAGAAATGGCCTTGGCGTGATTGCCAAGCGCTGTCTGGCCAATGCCATCTGGACCTACCCGAACATGCCGGAGCGTGATGATCTGCAGGTGTATTGGCCGCGCTGGCAATCGTTCAACGAATGGTGTCGCGAGCAACCTGCGCTGGTGGAATACGCACCGGACGAACTGGCCTTGCGTTTTGCCGCGTTTTCGCCGGGTGTCAGCAGTGCCATCATCGGTACGACCCGGGTCAGCAGCCTGCAACGGAACCTGCAGACCTTGGCGAAAGGACCGTTGCCAGCCGATGTGCAACAGCATCTGATCGATTTCTTTCACCGCTTCGGCCAGCAGTGGCCGGGGCGGGTGTGATGGCGGGAGCCTGACAAGACATGTCCGAGATTGCACTGGAAGTTGGCCGGCCTTATCCGCTTGGCGCCAGCTGGGAAGGCTCCGGCGTCAACTTCGCCCTGTTCTCTGAACACGCTGAGGCGGTGGAGCTGTGCCTGTTTGATGCCACCGGCAGTCGCGAAACGGCTCGCATTCCGGTACGCAATCGTACCGGCAATATCTGGCATTGCTTTCTGCCATCGGCGCGGCCCGGTACCGTCTACGCCTATCGGGTAGCGGGGCCGTATTCACCCAAAGAGGGCCACCGTTTCAATCCGCACAAGCTGCTGCTGGACCCGTACGCCAAATCGTTGGTGGGTGACGTGACGTGGGACGATGCGCTGCTCGGTTTTCGTCAGGGCAGCCGGCAGGAGTGGCGTGCCGACAGTCAGGACAGTCAGCAGGTGATGGCCAAGTGCGTGGTGATCGACCCGACTTTCAACTGGGACAACGATCGCCGGCCGACCGTGCCGCTCAGTGACACCGTGATTTACGAGTTGCACGTCAAAGGGTTTACCCAACTCAATCCGATGGTGCCGCCGGAGTGGCGTGGCAAGTATCTTGGCCTGACCGTGCCGGCGGTGATCGAGTATCTGAAGTCACTCGGTGTGACCACAATCGAGTTGTTGCCCTGCCAGAGCTTTCTGTCCGAACGCATGCTGGCCGAGAAGGGCCTCAGCAACTATTGGGGCTATAACCCGCTGGCGTTTTTTGCCCCGGACCGGCGCTATGCCGTCAAGGATGCCACGGTCGAATTCAAGACCATGGTCAAAAAGCTGCACGCGGCCGGCATTGAAGTGGTCATGGACATCGTGTTCAACCACAGCGCCGAAGGCAATGAGCTGGGCCCGCATCTGAGCTTCCGTGGCATCGACAACAAGGTCTATTACCAGCTTGAACCGGATGATTTGCGCAGCTATCGCAATTTCTCCGGCTGTGGCAATACGCTGAACGCCGAGCATCCGCAGGTGCTGAAGTTGATGATGGATTGCCTGCGCTACTGGGCCAGCGAAATGCATGTCGATGGCTTTCGCTTCGATCTCGCGTCCAGTCTGGCGCGTCGTGACGGCCATTTTGATCCGAGCGGTTCGTTCTTCAATATCCTGCACCAGGATCCGGTGCTGTCTTATCTGAAACTGATGGCGGAACCCTGGGATTTTGAACCCAACGGTTATCAGCTCGGCCGCTTTCCCTGCGGCTGGTCGGAATGGAACGACAAATACCGCGACACCATGCGGGCATTCTGGCGCGGCGAGGGCGGCCAACTCGGCCGCTTTGCCGAACGCTTTGCCGGTTCCGGTGACATCTTCGCCACCCGGTTCCGCGAACCGAGCGCGTCGATCAATTTCATCACCGCGCATGATGGCTTCACCCTGCACGACCTGGTCAGCTACGAGCAAAAGCACAACGAGGCCAACCGGGAAGACAATCGCGATGGTGCCGATCACAACGGTAGCTGGAATGGTGGCGTCGAAGGCGAGACCGACGATCCGCAAATCAACAGTGTCCGTGATCAACAAAAACGCAATTTTCTGGCCACGCTGCTGCTCTCCCAGGGCGTCCCGCTGTTGTTGGCAGGCGATGAATACGGTCGCACTCAGGGCGGCAACAACAATGCCTATTGCCAGGACAACGAAACCAGCTGGATGCGTTGGAACTGGGGCCCGCGCGAACGCGAGCTGCAGGCCTTTGTCCGGCGCTTGATTGCACTGCGCCGGCAGCAGCCGGTATTCCGCCGTCGCCGGTTCTTTGATGGACTGGATCAGGGCCATGACCAGCGCGATGTCACCTGGCTGCGTGCCGACGGTCAGCGCCTGCACGATGCCGATTGGCATGACTGGCGCTCACGCAGCATTGCGCTGCTGCTGAACGGTCGCCACACCGGCCAGCGCGATGCGCTCGGTCGGCCGGTGGTTGGTGATCACCTGCTGGTGCTGTTCAACAGTCATCACGAGTCGGTTGATTTCCGCCTGCCGGCACCGCCCGATGGCGCGCTCTGGGAGCTGTTGTTCGATACCGCCGACACCCAGGTGCATGCATTGGCATCGTATTTTGGCGCCGATGATCTGTATCCGCTGCGTGGCCGTTCCGTCGTCTTGCTGCAGGAGCGAGTCATTCCGCGCGACCGGCATCGGGTCAGTTAGGGGCGGTTGCCCATTGCCGCGTCGCCGTGGCGCGGTTATGGCCCTCAGCCCCCGAAGGCGGCTTCGGTCACCGTTTTGGCACGGCTGCACGGTGAAATTCACCCGCAAGCTGGCCTGCATTCGTATGCGTGTTTTCTTGCTGCACCGCTCCGTGACAGGATTCGCGACCGGCACCGATCTGGTGCCTGCGACATGATCTTTTTTGCACAGGATGCTCTGCGGCATGACGACTTCTACTGGCCCGCGGCTGGACCCGCGTATCGCCCCGACCTTTGTCGATGCCTGGGGGCATAACCGGCCAGTGGCCGAAGCCACGCTGTCGGCGCTCACCCTGGCGCTGCAACGGGTACCGGCCGTCGTGCCATCGCCTGTGCAGGTGCATCCGGTCAGCCAGGGCCCGCTGCAGTTCAATGTGCCGGCTGGCTACACGCACTGGCAGTTGGTGCTGGACGCTTCCGCGGAGGCTACGGTCGGTGCCGATGTGGCCAATCAGGCCGGTGCGCTTGCCGCCGGCCAGCACACCTTGTCGCTCACTCTGCCGCTGGGTTATCACGAACTGTTGCTGCGTGGCGGCGCGGACCAACCGGTGTTGATTGTCACGCTGATTGGCGTGCCGGACCGTTGTTACCTACCGCCGCTGGTTGCCGAAGGCAAGCGCTGCTGGGGCGTCGCGTTGCAGCTGTATACCGTGCGTTCTGCGCGCAACTGGGGCATCGGTGACTTTACTGATTTGCAAGACGCGGCTCGCCGAGCCGCCAAACTCGGCGCCGATCTGATCGGCCTCAATCCCTTGCATGCCCTGTATCCGGCCAATCCGCGTCATATCAGCCCGTACAGCCCAAACCATCGCGAGTTTCTCAACTGGCTCTATCTTGACCCGGAGGCGGTGCCGGAGTTTGCCGAGGCGAGTGATGCCCACGCCCTGATCGGCAGCGGCGAATTTCAGCAGCAGCTGGCTGCCGCGCGTGCCACCGAGGCGGTTGATTACGCGGCAGTGGCAGCGCTGAAACGGCCGGTGCTGGAGCGGCTGTACGTTGCGTTCCAGCAAGCGGCCACTTCCCAGCGCCGGCAGGCTTTCGCCGAATTTATTGCGCAAGGCAGTGACGACCTGCAGCGCCACGCGCTGTTCGATGCGCTGCATGAGCACGTGCAGCAGGAAACCGGCGAAGTTCGGGAATGGCAACGCTGGCCGGTCGAATTGCAGCGACCGGACAGTGCCGACGCGCAAGCCTTCGCCGCCAATCATGCCGACCGTTTGCAGTTCTTCTGCTGGTTGCAATGGCTGGCCGAACAGCAGCTCGAAGCGGCCCAGCAGGCCTGTATCGATGCCGGCATGCGTATCGGTTTATATCGCGATCTGGCTGTTGGTGCTGATCGCGGTGGTAGCGAAATCTGGAGCTCGCCTGATCTGTTCTGTCAGGACATTTCCGTTGGCGCGCCGCCCGATGCGCTGGCGGTGCAAGGCCAGAACTGGGGCCTGCCGCCGATGCATCCGGAAGCGATGCGGGCCGATCGCTACCACTGCTTCACCTCGATGCTGCGCGCCAACATGCGGCACTGCGGCGCGCTGCGCATTGATCACGTGATGGCACTGTTCCGGCTCTGGTGGATTCCTTCAGGCGGCACCGGCGCCGATGGCGCTTACGTGCATTACCCGCTGGCCGACATTGCCGGCATTGTCGCGCTGGAAAGCCAGCGCCAGCAGTGTCTGGTCATCGGTGAAGATCTCGGCACCGTACCGGAAGAAATTCGCCGACTGATGCATACCAACCAGATGCTGTCCTACCGCATCCTGATGTTTGAGCAGCACCACGACAGGCTGAAATCGCCAAGTGAATACCCGCCGCTGGCGCTCTGCACCATCAGCACCCATGACATGGCGACGCTGCCCGGTTTCTGGGTCTGCGATGACATCGAACTGCGCGATCAGATTGGCCTGTTCGATCGGCCTGAGCAAAAACAGCAGCAATACGACAGCCGCCATGCCGACAAGCACAAGCTGTTACAGGCACTGAAAACTGAGCACTTACTGGACCGCAATCCAGCCGAGCAGGGCGCCTACGATGATGAACTGATGCGCGCCGCGCACGCTTATCTCGCCCGCAGCCAGGCTGTGGTCATGATGGTGCAACCGGAAGATTGGCTCGGCGAAGTCCGGCAAGTGAACATGCCCGGCACCAGCACCGAGAACCCAAACTGGCAACGCAAGCTGGCGGAACCGATCGAGCAGATGTTTGGTGGCGCCAACGTGACAGAGTTGGCGCAGATCATCAATAAAGAGCGGAAGGGGTAGAGCGGGGCGGCGGAACTGTCTCAGGGCTTTCCGCCGAATGTTCGCGAGTCAACTGCAACATGCGTCCGAAACGCTGCGCGGTTCGGACTTACACGGTTTCAGTCATTTGGCGTCAAGTTGTCCGTATTCCGGGTGTGAACATGGCAGGAATGCCAAACTGAGCGATTCAGTACTTTTCCATCAACTTTTCGAATGGTAATCGCTGCAGAGGTATTGATAAGCATGTCTTCGCCGGGGCTGGTGATGTGAAGCATGTACTCATCGGGTCGATCAATCACTTCAGCACATACAACGCAATCTGCACCGTACACCTCGTCCGAGTAGGCCTGCGCTAGCCGAAGCGCATCTGAAAATGCCAACGCTCCAACATCAGCAGGCGTGGCACCGTCGACACATGTCTTTATTTCACGAGGCGTCGTAGGCGGCGTGGCGGCACAAGCGACAAGGATGAGCGCAGCGAAGAAAAAGCCAAACATGCGTGACCTGGTCATGGTGATCCTCAGTGAATCGCTGATTAAGTCTCACTCCCGTCATACCTGCTTAGGCAGGTATCCATTCTTGCTTGGAAAAACTGGACCCCGGCCTTCGCCGGGGTGACGGAAATTATCCATTTCGGGACTTGATCACAGCTTCCTTAGTCTTCGTAGGTGCGAAACCACTATTCGGCTTCGCACGAATGAAGCTTTCAATCGCGCGAAATGCTGCGTGATTCGGACCAATAAGACTTGGTTCACTGTCGTTGCCGGTCTCCCGATCCCGGAATGGATCAGGAGCCCGGCGCGCGTTTGACAACAAACTTCCGGTTTATTGCTGCTTGGTCACGCCAATGGCCAGCGCCTTGGTGGTGCGGATCACCACTTCCCGGCTGAACAGGCCTTCGTGCAGTTCAACGTCCGGCCGTACCTGGATGGTTTGTTCGGTACCGTCGGCAAAGCGCAGGGTGGCGGTGTGGGCAGCTAGATCAACGGCCGTGACCACGGCTGTTACTTCGCTCTGTTCTGCTACCAGAACTCCCGGTTTCTCACCGACTTCCGCCGCGGCAACGACGGCGGTCGAGCCATCATTTGCCGGCGCTGATTCGATCGGCTTCAGGTAAGTGACGATTTCCACCTTGAGCTTGGCGCTGACCTGATCATTGACCGCCAACTGATCGAAATTGACCATCTCCGGCGGTGCCACAACGAGGCGTTTGTTGCCGGCGGCGTCTTGCAGGACGAACTCGCGCTTCTCCTTGTCGATGCTGATGACAGTGGCCTGAATGTCGACTTCGGCAGTGGTCGTACCGCCGGGCACGCCCTCAGTGGTCTGGGTGTCAACTTTCTCGGTCGCTTCCAGCGGCTGGGCGGGTGCCGGCTCCGGTTCCGATGAACAGGCGGCAAGCAGAACGATGGCAAGCGGTAACAACGGCAGTGTTTTCATTGGCAACTCCATGGCAGGCAAGGGGGAACGCAACGCCATCGCCCGAGGCGGTTTCCGGCGGTCCGGGCCAATCTTAGCAGCGTTGCGTTGCGCCGACACTGGCCGCGGTTGGCCCTCGTGATGTGGCCCCGATGACGAAGCCCTTATGACGAGGCCCCAGTGACAAGGCCTAGGTGACTAGGTCTAGGTGACTAGGTCTAGGTGACTAGGCCCAAGTGACGATGAATATTTGCCGGGTTCCGGCTTGACCTCAAGTCAGAGCGGCATAGAAGACACTGCGCGCCGGGAGCTGGAGGCTACCGGACTGTACGCTGCCACTGGGCAGTCCGTGCTCGTTCAGTATGGTCAGGGAACCGATCGGTGGCAGTGGGTACTCGCAGTCACGGTTGCTGAGATTGAACGCGACAATCAGCTTTTGCTCCGGTGTTTGCCGGATGAAGGCCAGCACCGGTTCCGGCGCCGGGAAGAAGTCGATGTTGCCCCACTTCAGCGCCGGTTGCTGCGCACGCCAGCGCATGAAGCGGCGGAAACCGTTCAGCACGGATTGAGGGTTTTGTTCCTGTTCGGCGACAGCCAGCGGGAGGTGGGCTTCCGGTATCGGTAGCCATGGGGTGGCATGGCTAAAGCCGGCATCAGCTGTTGCCCGCCACGGCATCGGCGTGCGGCAGCCATCACGCCCCTTGAAAGTCGGCCAGAACGAAATGCCATACGGATCGCGCAGTGCCTCGAACGGCAAGTCGGCTTCGGGCAGGCCAAGTTCTTCACCCTGATAGACACAGACCGAACCGCGCAGCGAGCACACCAATGCCGTGAGCTGATTGGCGATATGCGCCGGTGCCTCGGGGCCGCCCCATCGGCTGGCGACGCGCTCGACATCGTGATTGGAAATGGACCAGCAAGGCCAGCCATCGGTCATCCGGGCTTCCAGCGTTTCCACCGTCTGCCGGATGTGGCCGGCCGAGCACTCCTTGGTCAACAGTTCGAAGCTGTATCCCATGTGCAGACGGCCCGGTTCGGTGTATTCGGCCATCGTTGCCAGCGAGTCTTCCGACGAGATTTCCCCCATCGCGACCACGTCCGGGTATTCGTCGAGCATTTTTCGGAGCTCGGTCAGAAACACCAGATTTTCCGGTTGGGTGTTGTTGTAGTAGTGGTATTGGAACGCATACGGATTATCAGCACTGAAGCCGCGGCCAACGCGCAGCGCCTGCGGTTTGGCCGGGTTGTCGCGCAACTGCTTGTCGTGAAAACAAAAGTTGATGGCGTCGAGCCGCAAGCCGTCGACGCCACGATCGAGCCAGAACCGGATGTTATCCAGCGAGGCGGCCCGCACCGCGGGGTTGTGAAAATTGAGATCCGGTTGGGCCGACAGGAAATTGTGCAGGTAGTACTGGCAGCGGCGTGACTCCCAGCGCCAGGCGATGCCGCCAAAAATGGACAACCAGTTGTTGGGCGGTGAGCCGTCATCCTTGGCGTCGGCCCAGACATACCAATCGGCTTTTGGGTTGTCGCGACTCTCGCGACTTTCCCTGAACCAGTCATGTTCGTTCGAGCTGTGGCTCAGTACCTGATCGATCATCACTTTCAGGCCGAGCTGGTGCGCCTTGGCAAGCACGGCATCGAAGTCGGCCAGCGAGCCAAACAACGGGTCGACGGCGCGGTAGTCGGCGATGTCGTAGCCAAAATCGGCCATTGGCGATTTGAAAAAGGGCGAGATCCAGATCGCATCGACACCGAGGCTGGCAACGTAATCAAGCTCGCGCAGGATGCCCGGCAAGTCACCCACACCGTCGCCGTTGGTATCGACAAAGCTGCGTGGATAGATCTGGTAGGTGACGGCACCGCGCCACCACGACGGCTTGCTCATTCGCTGTCCTGTCGAGACCGTGCGTTCGGCTGGGTACCGATTTCTCCGGGGCGCTCAAGCGAGCGGTCGGAGGCACTGTTTTGGTGTCGCGCAGCTTAACGCCTGCACCGGGTTGAACCAGTAGTGTCCGCATACGTATTCATGTTTGGTGCATGTGGTGGCAGACGTTGGCCGGGTTAGCTTGTTGGCCTGCACCAAAACAAAGCTGGCGTGCGCCTTAGAGATTTGTTGCGGTGCGGCAAACTTTACGCAGGAACGTTCACCGACATTGGTTTGACATTGGTCCGACATTGCGACCGGCGAGTCGCTAATGCAGGTTTGTTTCGTCATACCGGCGCAGGCCGGTATCCAGCGCTATCTCACCAGCTGGACCCCGGCCTTCGCCGGGGTGACGCGGTTTGCTGTTTCTGCGCGAGTTCGGTGTGTGGCGCACTTTTCGTTCAGCGTGTTGATGCAGGAATGACAAACACAACCGCCGTGCGCGCTGGAATGGTGAAACTATCGGCATCGATGCGTGCTTCGCGTGGCCGCTTGTCGGCGGCGCCAGCGGCGAGGTGAACCGGGTGCAGTCGCCACGGCTTGGCGGCGAGTTCGGGCAGATTCAGGGTATGGGCTTGGCTATCCACATTGATGAAGTACAACAGTTCGGCAATATCGGTGCCTGCATTGCTGGCGCCGGTATACCCGTTGCCATCGATGTGCGCGACGATGACCGTTGCCTGTTGCTTGCTGCCGGTGTTGTAAAAGCGCAGGCGCTGTTCAATATCACTGGCGCGCGGCAGCCGCAGCAGCGGCGTGCTGGCGCGAATGCGCAGCAGATCAAGAAAGGCTTGCCTGCTCCAGGCGATGTCGGCCGGCGTCGGCCGCAGTGCCGGATTGGCCAGCCGTGGCTGCATCACCGGCCAGCTGGTTTCGTTGTCCTGTTTCGGTGGCAGGCCGGTGCCAAAGTAATTGTCCTGCAACGACCAGTCGATGCGGTTGAACCAATCGCCGGAATCGAAGCTGTTGCGGTCCATCGATTTGCTGCGCAGGATCTCCTGGCCGGCGTGAAAGTAGGCTATGCCCTGACTGAGCGCAACAAAAGCTGCGCCAAGCACCTGTACTCGGGCGCGTTCGGCTGTGTTGGTGTCGAGCGGCAAACGCAATGCATTCAGATCGTACAGGGTTTGGTTGTCGTGGTTTTCGACATAATTGACGACTTCGGCCGGTTCGCTGACGTAACCGGCAGGCTGGCCGGCGTAATCGATCTGCGCAAGCGTCACCGTGCTGTCGTTGGCCGTTCGCAGCATCACGCTGCGCAGCGAACCTGCAAGACCAACCCGAACGAGATCGGCGGCGCGCAGCAGATCGGTGCGCTGATGTCGGCCAAGCGTTTGGTCATTCGGCGCGTAAAAGAGGCCGTTCAGGTAACCCTGCTCGGTAACCAGCCGTACACCACTGTCGCCGGCGCTGCCGCCACGCAAGGCATCACGGGCGCGATCGCTGAAGGTGCCGATGCCACTGCCGTTGAGCGACAACTGCGAGGCCTGGACAAAGCGCGAACCATTGGCGATCTCGCCAAAGTTCCAGCCTTCACCGAGCAGGTGAATGTGCCGACCGGTTGCCTTGTTGACTGCCGCTTGCAGGGCTTCCATCGCGGCGCGTGGTTGATGCCCCATCAAGTCAAAACGAAACGAATCGATGTGGTAATCACGGGCCCAGATGACAGCGGTATCGATCATCAGCTTGGCCATCATCCGGTGTTCGGTGGCGGTATTGGCACAGCAAGTCGAGGTGGCAATTTTGCCGGTGGCATCGAGCCGCTGGTAATAGCCGGGCACGATCCGATCCAGCACCGAATTGGCCGCCTGACCGGCTGCGCTGGTGTGGTTGTAGACCACATCCATGCCGACCCGCAAACCGCTTCGGTGCAGGGCCTGCACCATTTCACGGAACTCACGCACCCGCACGCGGGCATCGTCGGCATTGCTGGCGTAGCTGCCTTCCGGCGCAGCGAAATGCTGGGGTTCGTAACCCCAGTTGAAACAATCACTGGCGGCCTGCGCGGTGATGATTGCCTGAATCTCGGTGCTGTCGGCCGGCACCGCCTTGGGCAACTCCGGTGTCCGGCAGTCGCGTTCGCGCAGGGTGCCGAAGTCGAATACCGGCAGCAGGTGCAGATCCGTGATGCCCGCGCCGGCAAGTTGCCGCAGGTGCTGCATGCCACGCGAGCCGGTTTCGGTAAAAGCGCGGTACTTGCCACGATTAGGTTCGCTGACGCTCGGCTCGTTGATGGAAAAGTCACGTACATGCAGTTCGTAAATCGTCAGATCGGTCGGGTGCCGGACTCGCTGCGGCGCCGCCGTGTTGTCCCAGTCCTTAGGCTTCAATGCCGGGTCGTTGAGCGACACGATGGCAGTGCGCTGCGAGTCAGCATTGAGGCTCAGCGCATACGGGTCCGTTACGCGATTGCGAACAAGGCCAACGCCGGGTACAAACACCTCGATCAGGTAGGTGTAGTAATGCTGGTTGAGCTGTCGGGGAACCGTCAGCTGCCAACTGCCGGAAGCCTCGTCACGTTGCATGCTCATGAGCGCTTTGGCTTTTGCCTGTGGGCCGTCATACAGGCAGACGCTGACCGCTTTTGCCGTCGGCGCCCACAGGCGAAAACGGGTTTCACTGATGCCCGCCTTCGTATCAGCCCCGGCTTCAAGCGCAGCGCCAAACTGCAATGCGTTGGCGGCGTCGCCATACAGTGCATCAAGCAAACCGGCTTGTTGAAGGCGGGCAGATGCAATGACGTTGCCATTGCGTTCTTGCTGAACAAGCAGCATCTGATTGGTCAGTGCATGGTGGATAAACTTGTCTGCTGTTTCGTCCAGCGTCAGTCTGAGACCGTCACCGAGATAGCTGAAGCGCGCCCTAAGCGCAACGGGCAGCGGAGCATGGTCCACACTCAACGCAATACTGGCATCAGCCCCTTGTACTGGCGCACCGTTAACGGCGTTGAGATCGGCACCACCGCGATACAACATGAAGTTGCCAGTGGCAGTTGCTGCAGGCCAGTAAATCTGTCGACTGTCGAGCCAGACGCCACGGGCTTCGGTGTCGGTTTGCAAAGCTGCTGTCAGTATCCGGGCGTGTGCAGGAAAATCGCAATCTGCAATCGTCGGTGCTGGTACTTCGGCGCGCACTGGTTGCGGAATGGCCATCATCAGTGCCAGCATCGGCGCCAGCGTCAATATCGCGGTTACATTCGTTCCGTGGGTGGTATTCAAGATGGCCTCGGCCAGTTTTCATCAGGAGTCAGTCGTGGAAGATAACCAGATTCGCAACATTGTGATAGTCGGCGGAGGTACCGCCGGGTGGATGACTGCAGCGGCCCTTTCCAAGGCAGTCGGCAAGAATATTGGTATTCGCCTGATTGAGTCAGACGAAATAGGCACGGTAGGGGTGGGTGAGGCAACTATCCCGCAGATCCGGCTCTATAACCATGCGCTTGGTCTTGATGAAGCCGAATTTTTGCGCGAGACGCAAGGTACGTTCAAGCTCGGCATTGAGTTTGTCGACTGGTATCGACAAGGCCACCGCTACATGCATGCATTCGGCGTGGTAGGTGGCAAGGATTTGGGCACCATCCCGTTCTACCAGTATTGGCTGAAGCTGCGGCTTGCTGGCCAAGCCGAGGATCTCGGCGAGTACACCTTCAATACCATTGCGTCGGCGCAAAATCGATTTATGCCCGGGAGCAATATTCCCAACTCACCGCTGACCAATATCGCCCATGCGTTTCATTTTGACGCCGGCTTGTACGCAAAGTACCTGCGCCGTCACGCCGAGTCACGCGGTGTGGTTCGCACCGAGGGCAAGATTGTTGATACGGTGCTGCACGGTGACAACGGCTTTATCGAATCCATTGTGCTGGAGAGCGGTGAGCGGGTTGCCGGTGACCTGTTCATCGACTGTTCGGGTTTCCGGGGGCTATTGATCGAGCAGGCGCTCAAGACCGGCTATATCGATTGGAGTCACTACCTGCCCTGCAACCGGGCCATGGCAGTGCCCTGCGAGTCCGCCGGCGAGCTGACGCCATATACACGGTCGACTGCTCGTGCTGCCGGTTGGCAATGGCGGATCCCGCTGCAACACCGCATCGGGAATGGCTATGTCTATTGCAGCGAGCACATCAGCGATGATGAAGCCGCTGCCACACTGCTGAAGAATCTGGATGGTGCGCCACTGGCTGATCCGCGACCGCTCCGGTTTGTCACCGGCATGCGGCGAAAATTCTGGAATAAAAACTGCGTTGCGATTGGCTTGGCCAGCGGCTTCATGGAGCCGCTGGAGTCCACCAGTATTCACTTCATCCAGTCCAGTATCGCCAAGTTGATCAACTTCTTCCCGGACCGAGGGTTTTCGCAAGTTGACATTGACGAATATAACCGGCAAACCCAGTTCGAATTCGAGCGTAGCCGTGATTTTCTGGTGCTGCACTACAAGGCAACCGAGCGCGCTGACACCCCGTTCTGGCAGCAGTGTCGTGACATGGCCATTCCCGACACACTGGCCGGCAAGATCGAGCTGTTTCGCAGCAGCGGCCGGATTGTTCGTGAAAGTGAGGAGCTGTTTGCCGAAGTCAGCTGGCTGCAGGTGATGGTGGGGCAGGGCATCATGCCTGCGACCTACCATCCGCTGGTCGATCAGCAGCCGGTTGAAGAGGTGGTCAAAATGGTGGCTGGTACGCGCCGTGTGCTGCAGGAATCTGCCAAGGCGATGCCACGCCATTCTGACTTTATCGCAAAATTTTGTCCGGCAGGTGCCGACCCGCTGCGGGAAAGAATGGTGAACAAGGTGGCAAGATGAAATGCATGTGCTGGCCGGCATTGATACTGCCGGTACTAGCCGCAAGTGCAGGGTCGGTGAGTGTGGCTGGCGATGGTTGTTCCGTGGCACCGGTGGTGCGACAGCCATCAACACCTCTGTTTACAAGCACACCGACACCGGCGGAGCGTGATGCGTTGTTTGCATTCATGGCCATCACGCCGTCGGCGGGTGAGCCGGCTCAATTTGTGGCCACTGACAATGTCGATGGCTACTACGAGGGCTGGAGCTATCGCTGGCGGGGCGGCGTCGGTTATCGCATTCGCGATGCATCGTTACTGGATGGGTTTGTTGCAGCCGTCGATGGTCAAGTCTTGCCGCGCGATGCTGCGCGCTGTGACAGCATCTATCCGTATGGACATCAGGCGCACCATGAAGGTGCCCGAGAAAGTCTGCTGGTTCATACGGGCCAACGTGGGATTTCGCTGCGAATCGACTCCGACACTGATGCGATATTGGCATTGGCGCCAATACTGCCGCTGGCCGCCGACGGCTTTGTCATTTCCGAACAAGATGGCATCACCTTGCTTACACCCAAGACTGGCGTCGGTTCGTCAGATTGGTTTGTTGCGATGGCGGCCTCGGTTCCAGTAGAGCGGTCGATGGCGCCGCTGACGACTGCCTTATCTGCGCAGGCATCAGTGCCTTCGCCTGTGCAGCTCAGCTTTCATACCCGGCACCCGTTACGGCAATTGACCTTGCACCTCAGCTTTGCCTTGAGTGCGGTGGATGCCATGGCGGGTGCGCAGCGGTTGTTGAACGGTGACAGTTGGCAGCAAACGCGTCAACACCATTATGCCCGACTGACCGGTGCGCAATTGTGGACCTCCGACACGGATTACAACCGAGCACTGCTGTGGGCCAGCGCCAGTGCGAGCAGCTTTGTCGTGCAGGAGTTTGGGACAGGTATCTGGGCCGGGTTGCCGTGGTTTCGCGACAACTGGGGCCGCGATACTTTCATCGCCCTGCCGGGTACGCTGCTGGTTACCGGCCGCTTCGCCGATGCCAGAGCGGTGCTGGATAATTTTGCCCGTTATCAGCATCGTGGTGATTTGACCGATCCGGACTATGGTCGAATTCCGAACCGGGTCGCTGCCAATAGTCCGATAATTTACAACACCGTTGATGGGACGCCCTGGCTGCTGCGTGAACTGGCCGAGTATGTCCGCTACAGCGGCGATGTCGAATATGCCCGTACGCAATTGCCGCTGGTTCGTACCTACCTCGCCGGCGTGCAAAAGCACTGGCTCGATGACAGTGGCCTGCTCACCCACGATGATGCCGACACCTGGATGGACGCGCGCATTGAAGGCAAGGAGGCATGGTCACCGCGTGGCAACCGGGCGGTGGAGATTCAGGCACTGTGGTTTACTGCGCTGCAAGTAGCGGCCGAATTGGCTGAATATGCCGGCGAGCCGATGGAAGCCGTTCGCTATCATGAGTTTGCAAAACGGGTGCAGCAGCAATTCTTGCGAAGCTTCTGGCTGCAGGGGCGAATGGCAGATCGACTGAGCGCCGATGGTCATGCCGATTTTTCTCTGCGACCGAATGGGCTGATGTTGGTGTCGATCCCGTTTGAACCCTTTGTCGCTGCTGAAATTGAAGCCAGCATCATTCGGTACACCGCCTCCCGATTGCTGCTGCCCTACGGCATTCTGTCACTGGATCCAAGCCACCCCGACTTTCATCCACGCCACGTCAATGACGCGTTTCATCACAAGGATGCCGCCTACCACAATGGCACAATCTGGGGCTGGAATGCCGGCTTCATGATCACCGCCCTTAATCGCTATGGCTATCAGGATCTGGCCTGGGCGTTGAGCCGAAACCTGTCGTCCCAGATCCTGTCGCTGGGGACTCGCGGCAGCATGAGTGAGTTGCTTGATGCGGTGCCTGCCGAAGACGGCGCCATCAAGCCTTCTGGAACCTATGCCCAGTCATGGAGTGTTGCCGAATTTGTTCGCAATGCGTATCAGGACTACCTCGGCTTTCGTCCGGATCTGGGCAAACAATTACTGCGATTTTCGCCAGCGCTGCCAACTGCGTGGGCTGGCGTGTCGGCGCTCCTGCCGTTTGGACAACAAGAGCAGTTGCACGTTGTCGTGAAGCAGTCGACGGCCGGTACAAGCTGGCGTTTGCAAAAAGGCAACCGGAACGGCGCACCTAATCGCGCGTCGGTGACCGTGCAAATGGATTTTCTACGCAGTGACCACAGTCGGGCACGGCTCAGCTTCTCGTTGGCGGACCAGCCCAGACAACTGTTCTGGGACGGTTCAATCGCGCAACTGGATGGCAAGCCGCTGCAGGCGACAACGGTGCTGTCAAGTCAGCGGGCGATACTGGGCGATTTGCAGTTTGCGCCGGTGCCGACCTATTCGAGCGATGGGAATAGTAAATCCCCATACCCGGTATTGCAGGGCAAGGATGTGTTGAAACAGCGCATTCTCTCTCCGGTTCCGGCACCAACCAACAGCCATGCTTCAGGCAAGTAAGGGCGAGTTCAGCTTGAGACAGGAGAACAAGGTGAAAAGAATCAACGATGGCAAGAGTTGGGCTCGAGTACTGACCACGGCGCTGGCCATGCTGATAGCAATGCCGGCGGCGGCCAGCGGTTGGCAGAGTGTCGAGCTGCCGGCGAAGGCGACGAAACGGCCAGATGGTCTCCTAATCGAGGCGAATGGCGCCGCACTGACCGTCACTGCGTTGACGCCGGAAATCATCCGGGTGCGTTACGTCCCTAACGGTAAACTCGGCCCTGACCGCTCATTTGCCGTTCAAGCAATGGCAGGCAATGCCGGCAAGCTTGATGTGATGACAACGGAAAGTGAGTCGCAGCTGAAGACTTCTGCACTGCAGGTCCACATACAGCACCAGCCACTGCAGCTGGAGTTTCTTGATAACAAGGGCAAGTCGCTGGATCGTGATGACGAAACCCGTGGTATTGCCAAGGCCGGCGCCGCGTTCCGGGTAGCCAAGCGGCTGCGTGATGACGAACAGGTTTACGGTTTTGGGGAAAAAACGGGGCGCCTCAACAAGCGCGGCATGGGCCTGGGTGGCTACCACTACGCCATGTGGAACAGCGACACCTATGGCTATGACATGTCGATTGATCCTATCTACGTGTCGGTACCATTCTACTTGGTGCTGCGTGACGGGCGCGCGCACGGTATTTTTCTCGACAATAGCCATCGCAGTTTCTTTGATATCGGGCGTGAGTCACGTGGTGTGCTGCAATTCGGTGCGGATGGCGGCGAACTCGATTACTACTTCATCGACGGACCGGACCCCAAGTCGGTGATCAGTCGTTACACCGAGCTGACCGGGCGCATGCCGTTGCCGCCACGCTGGGCACTGGGTTATCACCAGTCGCGCTGGAGTTACTTCCCGGAAGCAAGACTTCGGTTGCTGGCAGATACATTCCGCAGCAAACAAGTGCCGGCCGATACACTCTGGCTCGATATCGATTATCTTGAAGGCTTCACTCCGTTTGCATGGAACAAGGACTATTTTCCAGACCCATCCGGCATGATTGGTGACTTGCGCAAACAGGGTTTTCATGTAGTCACCATTGTTGATCCGCATCCGAAAAAGCAGGCCGGGTATCACGTTTACGATCAGGGCATTGCCGGCAATCATTTCGTCAAGTATCCGGATGGAAAGATTTTTGAAGGCCCGGTCTGGCCAATCAATGCGGCCAAACAACCGGCCAACAGCGTATTCCCGGATTTCACTCGCGCGGACACCCGCAAATGGTGGGGCGACCTGCATCGCGAGCTGCTTGAACAGGGGGTCGCCGGGATATGGAATGACATGAACGAACCGGCGGTGTGGATACCACCGGCCAATACCATGCCGCTCGATGTGCAACACGAAAATGACGGCGTCCCGACCGACCAGCGCGAGATCCACAATGTGTACGGCATGCTGCACACTCGCTCGACATTCGAGGGGCTGTCACGATTACGGCCGGATGCCAGACCGTTTGTGTTGACACGGGCAACATTTGCCGGCGGCCAGCGCTATGCGGCCGTCTGGCCGGGGGACAATACGGCTGACTGGTCATCGCTACGGCAGTCGTTGCCGATGCTGATGGGGATGGGGCTGTCAGGCTTTCCTTTCGTCGGGACCGACATTGGTGGCTTTGCCGGCTTTCCATCTGCCGAGCTGTATACGCGCTGGCTGCAAGCGGCGGTGTTCGCACCGTTCATGCGTTCGCATACCGAGAAAGCGACGCCGGATCAGGAGCCTTGGTCGTTCGGCGCGGCTCATGAGGCAATCAACAAGCGCAGCATCGAGTTGCGCTATCAGTGGTTACCGCATATCTACGCCGTGATGGAGGAGGCCAGTCGCACCGGCCTGCCGGCAATGCGGCCGCTGTTCCTAGAGTATCCGGCCGACCCGCAGACGTGGTCGCGTGATGACGAGTTTATGTTCGGCAGCAATGTGCTGGTAGCACCGGTACTGATTGAAGGGGTAACCCAGCGGGAGGTGTACCTGCCGGCTGGTGATTGGTATGACGAAGCAACAGGCCAGCACCATGCGGGCGGTACGAGCCACCGGATTCCGGTCACACTTGACTCATTGCCGATCTTTGTTCGTGCGGGTGGCTTTGTCTACCGCCAGCCCACTGTGCAACACACCGGTGAAATGCCCGGCCAGACGCTCACCATCAAGGTGTTCCCGGCGCCGTCGTCCGTAGACATGTACTACGAAGACGACGGTGAATCGATGCAGTTCCAGCACGGCAATTATCGGCGTGTGAGCTGGCATCAACAGCGAGATGGCAAGCGCATCGTGCTCAGCCGCGATGCCGCCCAAGGGGGATTCAGCCCGGCGCCGCGACGCCTGCAGTTGCAGTTGATCAATGTGGCGGCGGCGAAGAGCGTTGCAGTCAACGGCAAGCTGCTTGAGCGCAAGGACGCGGCCGAGTTTGGTAAAGTCGCGGCGGCCTGGACCGTCACCGACAATCATTTGCTGGTAGCAATGCCGGACGGCAATGGCTCAGTCAAGGTTGAGGTGCGGTTGCCATGAATAGAGTGCATGAGAGCAAGTGGATGACCGCAGCGATGCGAGTCACAGTTGCGGTTGCACTGTGCTTGTGTGGTGTATCCGTTTCCGGCTGGGCTGCGGATTTCGTACCGGAAAATGTCATTGTGAGTCCGGCGCCTTTGCGCGTAGCCAGTGGCCGGGTCGAGCGGTTGGCGGCCTTTCCTTCCGCCTTTGTCGAGGCTCGCAATGTCGATGTCTGGTTGCCGGCAGACTACCCCGGCAAAGCGCCGTATGCCGTGCTTTACATGCATGATGGCCAAATGCTGTTTGACGCAGCCACGACCTGGAACAAACAGGAGTGGCAGGTCGATGAAGTTGCCGGCCGATTGATGGCGGAGGGCAAGACACGGCCATTCATTGTTGTCGGCGTTTGGAATGCCGGCACGCTGCGCTTGCCGGAATACTTTCCACAGCGAGCGTTCGAAAGTTTGAGTTCGGCACAGCAAACCGAGCTCTACGGAGTTTACCGGCAGGTTCTGGGCAGTGAGGTGGCGCCGATCCAGTCGGATCGGTATCTGAAATTCCTGATTGATGAACTCAAGCCCTACATTGACCGGCATTACTCGGTCAGTTCGGTCCGTGCGGATACATTTATCATGGGATCCAGCATGGGGGGCTTGATCTCAATGTATGCCGTTGCCGAATACCCTGAGGTGTTCGGCGGGGCGGCCTGCATGTCGACACACTGGCCTGGACGTGTCGGCGATAGCAAGAACAACCCGGTTCCGGCGGCTTTCTTTCGCTATATCCAGCAGAAAATGCCGGCACCAGGTCAGCACCGTTGGTATTTTGATCACGGTACCGAAACACTGGATGCGAGCTACGCGGACCGCCAGCGTGAGGTGAACGCCATCATGGTTCAAAAAGGCTATGACCAGAACAACTTCCTGAGCCGGACCTTTCAAGGCGCTGAGCATAGTGAAAAGGCGTGGGCGGCTCGACTCGATATTCCGCTGCTTTTTCTACTGAAGCAGTAACCGATTCCGCAAATGAAAGCAGAGTTGGTCGATGCCAGCCAACAAAGTGCGATCTCCCATGAATAATACGGTATCTGGACTATTCAATCCTGCAGCCACACTTTCGGTGGCGACCATTGCCCCGCATCAATCAGCATGCGTGGTCGACGATGCTTGTCTGCATCCGGAGTATTTTCGTGAGGTCGCCGCGAACCACGCCACCTTGTTTCGGCATAGCGACCGTAATGCCTATCCCGGTGGCGAGGTCCCGTTGCCGGCAAGTATTCGCAGTGGGCTGGAGCAGTTCTTCAATCTGAGAATTCGCCAACACTTTGCCGTTCGAAGGCTTTTGACGATGGACTGCCGGTTGGCGATGGTGACCTTACAACCGGCTGAGCTTGCTCCACGGCAATGGATCTGCCATCGGGATCGTTTCCACGGCGCATCAGATTCGATGGTGGTGGCCTCGGTACTGTATCTTTTTGATGACCCCTTGTTGGGCGGCACCAACTTTTTTACCGCTAAGCACAGTGAAGAACAAACCATGCAGTTGATTAATGACTCCGGCAGGTTGTCTGCAGTTGAGTTCTCTTCGCAATATGGTGTTGCCGGAGGCTATCAAACTGGTTCCAACAGCTGGTTCGAAAAGACGGCGACGATTGCGCCGAAGTTCAACCGGATGATCTTTTACGAAGGCAGCTCGGTGTTTCATTGCAGCGACATACCTGCACCCGAACGCTTGAGTCAGGATCCCCGCACTGGCCGACTGACCTTGAATGGATTCTTCGTCTGTCGGCGAGCCGCAGCCGGTGGTACCGCCATGTCCTGAACCGGCTTACTTTTTCAGGCTTATCACGGGGACGTCGTCCATGAGCAGCGCCTCGGATTGGCCATCAGAGCTGACAAAATTCCTGTCCAGCTGTTTCGCCAACGGCTTGTAGCCACTGTCGTAATCCCAGCTATTGAGATAGAGCCTGCCACCCTGCCAATTGCTGATGTCGGGGAAAGCGGCCGCCGGAAACCGCAGCGTGATGGTGTTTGTGCTGGGGTTGACGCTCAGGCTGGCACCGGGAGCAACACTGCGGCCCTCGTGCATTGCATCAGCGCCGTCGACCCTGAACAGGGCATTGCTCCAGCCATGCACTCGTGCGCGGTAATGCCAGCGCATGTCACCCGGCAATATCGTGCTTTGCAGCGGCTGTACCGTCGATCCTCCGCCCTTGCCAGGGGCCTGCAGGAAAACGGTCAGGGCAAGGTGATCAAAGCCATTGCTCGGGTTCCAGATCGCCATCAGCTCCTGCAGCGTGATCTCGATTTGAAGTGCCGCGCCCGAGCTGGCGACTTTGATTCGGCGCAGATCCATTGGCCGGTGGTCGAGCCAACTGGCTTCCGTCGGGTAGTGGTAGCGACCATTTGGCCCACGATCATCACCGGCAGGGTCTTGTACATCGGCGAGCGCTTGCCACTGTCGTTGCACGGTGAAAGTGTAGCGATGGGAGGCCTGCGCGCTGTCGGCGGACCAGGCAACCAATTGATGGGTGATGGCTGGATCGACAAAGTCGCGGGTGTCGATATGTGCTTGCCACCGACCGTTGCTATCGGTCATGACCTTCTGTGCTTTACCAAGCTGGCCGTCGATGACTAGTGAAAGCGTTGTTGCTGCCGGTCCTTTGCCGCTGATCGTAAAGTCGCCGGTGAAACGATTCGATTCTGGCCCGACGACCGTCAATGTGGTTGCTGTAGTTGTGGTTGCTGTAGTTGTGGTGGCTGCAGCGGCGCTGGTGGTGGAGGCAGTGGTGGAGGCAGTCGATGCCTGCGGATCCAAAGCGAGTACCACGCCGGCACGTGCAGGCAAGGACAGCGACAAGCGACCACTGCTGTCTACGCGGTAGGTCGGCGAGCTGCCATCAATGGCGAAGCGCGTCGCCAACTGGCTGCCGCCGGGGAGACCAGTGTCGATGTTGTCGATCAGCGCTGCCTGATCCGCACTGTTGAACAAGATCAGCAGCGGTTCGTCCTCGGCTTCCATCCGATAGGCAAGGACGCCGGGGCCGGCACTGCTGCTGGCGAGCACAACGGGTTTGCCACGAGACAACACCTTGTGCTGTTTGCGCAACGCAGTGATCTGCTGCAGATAGCGATAGAGCGGGGCTTCGGTATCGAATCGGTCGCGACCTGACGAACCAACGCCATGGGCAAACATGCTGTCGCGCTGACCACTGAATCCTTGCTCGGTGCCATAGTAGATAGTCGGGATACCGGGCACGGTCATGATGAACAACAGCGCCTGTTTCAGTGCCGCGGTATCCGCGCCGGTCAGGAAGCGATCGACATCGTGGTTGTCGACAAAGGTCGGCATCAGTTGTGGTGCCGCGTATACCTGCATCATGTTGCGCAAGCGATGATCCAGCTCGGCGGTAGGGCGGCCACGTGCGAAGACATCGGTCATGGTTCCATACAGCGGAAAGTTGATCATGCCCGGCAACAAGCTTTCTCCTGCGGGCGTTCGCATGTAACCGTCAATCTTGCGTGACAACCGATCATCGAAGGCCTGATCCACGCCAAATCCTTCACCAAAGGCATGGAAATGGTCGCGGCCGGTCTGGCGTGCCACGGTCAATATCCCGGGTGCGCTGCTGTCGTCCGCCTGCAGGAAGTCACGGAAATACTCCGGTGCCACGTAGAAGGCCGTGTCGACCCGAAATGCATCAACGCCCACTTCCCGGATCCAGTAGCCATAACTGTCACGCAGGGCATGGCGAACCTGTGGATTCTCAGTATTCAGGTCGTCAAGGTCGGCCAGCTGGTGGTTGCGCTCCTGATCAAGATTGCTGACATTGGCAATGGTCGGCGTCCAGTGGTAGATCGCGTCGGTGCGCTGGGCTTCGTCGCGAACATCATTGCGATCGAATGGCGCTTGCGTTGGTCGGGTTACCGGCACCGATTGCGTGTTCAGTTGAAAGAATTGGCTCGGGTCGTCGGCCGACCAACCGCCGTGGTAGCGGAAGAAATTGCCCGTGTGGTTGACCACGATGTCCTGGACCAAGTACATGCCGCGACGGTGCAAGGCATCGGACAATTGTCGGTAGTCATCCAGCGTTCCGAAGTGGGCATCCACCTGCTTGAAATTCTCGGCCCAGTAACCGTGATAGCCACCGTAATTCACGGTGCCGTCCCACCATTGGTTGGCTACAGGGGGGGTCAACCACAATGCGGTGGCACCCAAGCCCTGGATGTAGTCGAGTTGCTGGCGTATGCCAATCAGATCACCGCCTTGAAACTTGGCGTTGTTGCCGGATTCGTATTCACCGGCACCTTGATCGTTATTGCTGGGCTGACCATCGGCAAAGCGATCAATCATCACGAAATAGACGATTTGATCGCGCCAATCCGGTGAGGGAACGTGCAATTGGAGTGCGCCGGCTGCCGGCCCAGCTGCAGCCTGTTGCGATGTCTCGGCGGGATCCGTGCCCTCCGGCTGGCAAGCGGCAAGTAGCAGGGCCAATCCGTTTCCTGCAGCAGCGGCTGTCAGGAACTGGCGTAAACGTCTCATCGAATACTCCCTTTTATATTGCAGTGCAGCAAAAGTGACCCTGACCCGCCTGCGATTCCCATCGAATGGAATCAACATCGCCCCTTTTTGGGGCACAGCGGCTATTGTTCACTGCGCCAAACCGCGGCCCGATTGTTGTGCAGCTGCGTAGAAACGTACTTCCCATGCGATGCACAACCGCAGGTGGCAGCTGAATTTACGTGGAATTCCTCACTGATCTGGCGCCTTGTTGGGGCGCCATCATCTTTGCATTCCTGAACCGCGTTGGTGCATCACGACTAAGCTGATTGCACTGAATACGTATTCAAGGTGCTTCGTTCTGATGGCAGCGGCGATACCATCGACCGGCGCAAGTTGGTGGTCATGTCGCCGGTGCGCAAGGTACTGCGTCGTTCACCGGCAGCAGACCAACAAAATATGAAAATAACCCGAGGGGAGTGGGAGATGGTGCAATTCAAGCGAAGCATCCTGAGCGTCGCTCTGGTATCTGCCCTGCAGGCAGCTGCCGCGAACGCGCAGGCGCAGGCTGATGAAGCTGACGCGCAGACACAGACCGCTTCGGCCACACAGGCTGAAGCAGAAAAGAAAGACGAGGAAGCGGTACGGGTTGAAGTGACCGGTATTCGCGCCAGTATCGAGAAGTCGATCGATACCAAGAAAGAATCCACCGAAATCATCGAAGCCATTTCGGCGGAAGACATCGGCAAATTGCCGGATGTCAGCATCGCCGACACCATCGCCCGCCTGCCGGGTGTGACCGCCCAACGTGGCCTTGCTGGCCGCAGCTCGCAAATCAACGTCCGCGGCATGCCGGATTTCTTCAGCACCACGCTGATGAACGGTCGTGAACAGGTTAGCGTCAGCATGCACCGTGGCGCGGAATACGACCAGTATCCGTCCGAACTCATCAATCAAGTCGTTTTGTACAAGACCCCGAATGCCTCGTTGGTCGGACAGGGCTTGTCAGGTACAGTTGATCTGCGTACCGGTATGCCGTTAGACAAAACCGAGCGTGTGGTATCGGCGGGTGTCCGTCTCGAACAGAACGAAAATGGCCAGCTGAACCCGGAATATGACGATACCGGTGAACGCTACAGCTTTGCCTTCATTGACCAGTTCATGGACGGCAAGGTTGGTGTGTCACTCGGTTATGCCCATTTGGGTCAAGTCGAGCAGTCCAATACGTGGGAAGCGTGGGGCGGTGACACCTGGCCAACCGCGACTATCGGCGGTGAAACAGGCTATGTATTGGGTGGCAGCAAGGTCAAGGCCGTGTCGGGCGACAACCAGCGCGACGGCCTCGTCGGCGTGCTGCAAATCAAGCCGAATGATTCATTCGAGTCAGTGGTGGATGTGTTCTATTCCCAGTGGGAATCTGAACAGGCTGCGCGCTGGATGGAAACCCCTCTGGCCTGGTCTGGTGCCACATTGACCAGCGGCGTGATCGAAGGCGGCATCGTCACCAGCGGTACCTTCACCGGTGCACGTCCGGTGGCGCCGCGTAATGACGCCAACACCTGGGATGACGAATCGCTGTCGGTCGGTTGGAAGAACACCTTCCAGTTTTCTGACTCGCTGACCGGTGTTATTGATATCGCCACCTCCAAAGCGAGCCGCGATCAGCGCATTCTGGAAGTCTGGGGCACCCTGCCGACCGGTACGGTCGACACCGTTACCTATACGATGCACCCCGATGGTTACGCCACCTACCAATACGGCCTCGACTATGCCGATCCAAGCAATCTGATGCTGCAAGATCCGGGTGGTTGGGGTGGCGTGGGCTTTGACAAGCACATGGGTACCGAAGATCAGCTCGATACCTTCCGTGCTGCATTGGAACACAAGTTTGAATCCGGCTGGATCTCCAATATCGAAGGTGGTGTGGTATACAACGAGCGCGAAAAATCGCGTTACTCGGATGAGTACTATATCCATGCACCGGGCTATGTCCCGGGCGGTCCGGATTCGGCCCCGATTCCGGCCGGCGCAGTCGTCGGTGCTGGCGATACCAGCTTCTTCGGCAATACCAACATCGTAGCCTTGGATATCGGCGCAATTCCTTATGTTTATGTGCCGTTCTCGACCCAAAACCCGAGCAACCCTGACGTTCAGAACAAGAATTGGACAGTGTCTGAAGAGATCACCACGTTCTTCGTTCAGGTAGGCATTGATGCCGAATGGGGCGTGCCGGTGCGTGGTAATTTTGGTCTGCAGTATGTGATGACCGATCAGCATTCGGATGGTGCCAACCTGACCGACATGTCGAATCCGGCGCCACTCTCCGGTGGCGCCAGCTACGAAGAGACGCTGCCGAGCTTGAACCTGAGCTTTGAACTGGCCGATGACCAGTTCCTGCGCTTTGGTCTGGCTCGTCAGATGGCCCGTCCGCGTCTGGATGATATGCGCGCCAATATCAACGTCGGTATCTGCACTACCTGTGGACCAGAGCCGATTTATTCGGGTGGTGGCGGTAACCCACAGCTGATGCCGTGGCTGGCCGATGCGGTTGATCTGAC
The DNA here is from genome assembly GCA_041914645.1 of Permianibacter sp. Lineage (GTDB taxonomy): Bacteria > Pseudomonadota > Gammaproteobacteria > Enterobacterales > Permianibacteraceae > Permianibacter. Next base: position 90,982 of record JAYSCY010000005.1, on the reverse strand, counting down.
TTACGAAATTTACTTTGCTGGCAACAAGGGTTATTTCGCGGTCAATACGTTCTACAAGGATCTGCAGAGCTATATTTTCAACCAGACAGTCGATGGTTATGACTACGGCACCATTGATCCGGCCAGCTATCCGCCGGGTACGATATTGCCGACATCGTCGGTCGGCCGTTTCAGCGGTCCGGTCAACGGTCAGGGCGGCGACATGTCGGGTTACGAACTCGCGCTTTCTGTCCCGTTCGAGTTGATGACCCCGGCGCTGGAAGGTTTCGGCTTGATCGCGAACTACTCGCAAGTCGACAGCAACATTGACGCCAACGGCCCCGCCGCTGGTGGCGAATCGTCGATGCCGGGTCTTTCCGAGAACATGTCCAACCTGACACTCTATTACGAGCGTTCGGGCTTCTCGGCTCGTATCAGCCAGCGCTACCGCGATGACTTCCTTGGTGAGGTGCAGGGCTTTGGTGGTGATCTGAGCCAGCGCCGCATCCATGAAGAAACCATTGTCGACGCTCAAGTTGGCTATGCTTTCCAAGATGGCAGCGCGCTGGAAGGGTTGTCGCTGGTGCTGCAGGCCTACAACCTGACGGATGAACCATATCGCGAGTACTTCCCGCGCGAAGATGGCATCAATCTGCCGCGTTATTTCGCGGATTACGGTACGACCTACCTGATTGGCGCGAACTACACGTTCTAATCCTGGTGTTGTCCTTTAACCCCAGTCGGTGCGAACCGGCTGGGGTTTTTTCATGTTTACTTGCGGCAGCTGGCCAGCGATGGTGGGCTGCTGTGCCGCAGTCTGGTGTTGCCCGCACAGTCTTTTGGATTCGGCTGATCTGGCATCGGCCAGCGCGTCTCCACATCTGGCGGTAACACCAGTTCTGTCCGACCGGGAAATACTCGGTCAATCAGGGTCAGCAAGCTTGTGTTGGATGCACTGACTGGCGATGGAAGTGGCAGGGCCAAGGTGAATGTAGCGTTGACCCGCCAGCTTGAAAACAGCGTTGCGATCACTCTGTTAGCCAGCGGCAGCGGGGAGACTCAACGCAGTGAAGATTGTTTGGCGTAGTGCAAGAGTTTCCCTAATTCACTGTCGCAATGGTCCGGCAGCCGGCGCGCGTGCCGAACCACCATTGGAATGGTCAGCATGGTGCTGGAGACGGCCATCAGCAACATGGCAGTAAAGGTTTCACTGCTGATGATGTCGCGGTCGAGCAGGATGTTGGCGAAGATGATTTCAATCAGGGCCTTGGTCTGCAAAAGCCAGCCGATAAGTGTCGCTTCGCCTTTTGGCCACTTGAGCAGCCTGCCTGCGATGTGGATGCCGGCCAGTTTGCCGGCAACGCAGGCAATGAGCAGCAGGCCGGAGGCGGCGAGCACGGCGTAACCGCCCATGCTCCAGTTGGTGCGCAGACCGGTGCTCAGGAAGAACACCGGCATCACGATCAGCAACAGATGATGGCGCAATTGATCCAGTTGTGGCTCGCTGAACCAGCGTTTGTCCATGACCACCCCAGCCAGAAAAGCGCCGACCATGTAGTGCAGACCCGCCCAGTCGGCGGCAAAACCGCAGACGCCCAGCCAGATCAGGCTGACATACCAGCGGTCGCTCTCCGGCAATTTCGGCATCAGTTTGTGCATGGCATAGGCGACAGCGCCGAAGCCAAGCAGAAACACACCCTGCCGGCCGAGCCGGTCCCAATCCATCAGAATGACTGCCAGTACCGCCCAGATCGCCACGTCATCAAGGCTGGCGTAGCGGAGTGCGCGTTGCCCGATGGGGCCACGCAGCAACTGCAGCTTCTCCATCAACAGCACCAAAATGGGCAGTGCGGTGACCGCACAGGCCATGCCAATGCCGCTGATGAATTGCCAGCGCTCGGCCTTGGCTCCCATCCAACCGTCGCCACTGGCAAGCAGGATTACGGCCGCCACGGAACCCAGCAGCAGCGGTACGCCGAGGGCAAGTCCGGCGGTAATGCCACTTTCGCGGCGCTTGCTCCACGCCTGTTGCAGATCAAGCTCGATACCGGCGAGCCAGACAAACAGCATCACAGCCCATGAGGCAATGCCACCCAGTGCGGCAACCACTGGCGGGGTAAACAGCGCCTGATGGTAGTCGGGAAAGACGGCGCCCAGTACGCCGGGGCCGAGCAGGATACCGGTCAGGATTTGGACCACCACCAATGGCGCATAGAAATCGGTGCGACCGAGCCGCCAAATCAGGTAGGGCAGCGCCAGGATGATGGTCATGGCGACCAACAGCAGTTCGATGGTTGACATGGTTGTTGTTCGTATCTGGAGAGCGGTTAAAGTAACGTCGTCGCTGCAATGGTGCAGCAGTGACGAGGTGAATACGAATGCAATGCACTGTCCGCACCACAGTGAGGCGGCCTACTATCAGGCCCCACAGCAATATGCCTGAAATTTGGGCTCCGATAACAAGAATGGATAGCGGTCGAACGGCATCGGGGATGCCAGCGCTGTCGTGGAGGGATGTAATGAGCAGCAAACCGACGCTGACGTTCTGGCAAATCTGGAACATGTGCTTTGGCTTTCTCGGGATCCAGTTTGGTTTTGCGCTGCAAAATGCCAACGTCAGCCGGATTTTTCAGACCCTTGGTGCCGAGCTTGATGACATCCCCGCACTCTGGATTGCCGCGCCGCTGACCGGGTTGATTGTGCAGCCCATCGTTGGTTACTACTCGGACCGAACTTGGACACGACTCGGCCGGCGCCGGCCGTATTTCCTCTATGGTGCCTTGCTGACGTCTGCGGCGCTGTTGCTGATGCCGAATTCGCCGTCACTGTGGATCGCCGCTGGCCTGCTCTGGATCATGGATGCGTCCATCAATGTGTCGATGGAACCGTTTCGGGCCTTTGTCGGTGACCAGTTGCCACCGCGCCAGCGCGCCTCAGGTTATGCCATGCAGAGTTTTTTCATTGGCGTGGGGGCCGTGGTAGCGAGTTTGCTGCCCTGGTTGCTCGCCAAAATGGGCGTGGCCAATACGGCGGAACCGGGACAAATCCCGGATACGGTGCGTTATGCGTTTTATGCCGGCGGCGTTGTGTTGCTGGCGGCAGTCGGCTGGACAGTGCTCCGCACCCGTGAATATCCGCCGGAGGCCCTGGCCGCCTTTGATGAGGCAAAGCCGGCCAGTCCGCATCAGCTCGACGGTGGCAAGGCGCGTCGGCAAGGCCTCGTCTGGTTGCTGGCCGGCCTGATCGGCGCCGCGTCGATTCAATGGCAAGGTCTTGACAAGCAGTTGTATCTGCTCATGGGTGGCATTGCCGTTTACGGTGGCTTGTTGCTCTGGTTGAGCTTCAATGCACAGCAAGGCGTGCTGCGCACCATCATGAGCGATCTGCATGGCATGCCGGAAGCAATGCGGCAACTGGCGGTGGTGCAGTTCTTCTCCTGGTTTGCATTGTTTGCGATGTGGATCTACACCACTGCCGTTGTCACCCAGATCCATTTCGGCAGCACCAACACCGCATCTGTTGCTTACAACGATGGCGCCAACTGGGTTGGCGTGCTGTTCGCTGCCTACAACGGTTATGCGGCGCTTGCTGCCACGGTCATCCCGTTTATGGTGCGGGCGATTGGCCTGCGCTTCTCCCACCTGATCAACGTCTGCCTTGGCGGGATGGGGCTGCTGTCGTTTGCATTTGTCCGCGATCCGGATTGGTTGCTGCTGTCGATGCTCGGGGTCGGCTTTGCCTGGGCCTCGATCCTGTCGCTGCCCTATGCCCTGTTGTCGAATGCCTTGCCGGCCAACAAGATGGGCATCTACATGGGCATCTTCAATTTCTTTATCGTCATACCGCAATTGCTGGCGGCCAGCGTGTTGGGCTTTTTGTTGAAAGTGTTCTTCGGCAACGAGCCACTGTATGCATTGGTCATTGGCGGGATCAGCCTGATTGTGTCGGGACTGTGCGTATTGCGGGTGCGCGAGCAGCAGAGCATTGCTGCCGGCATGGTGGCGTCGACTTAACGTTGCGAAAGCTACGCCCGCTTCGCGTTCAACGCCTTGCGTGCGCGGTGGACTGAATTTTTCCGAATTGATACAGGAGTTGCGCCAGATGCGGATGTTGTCCTTGTCGGCGATTGCCACGGCGCTGTTGCTTGTCGGCTGTTCCGAAGCGCCGGCACCGGCACCGGTGCCATCCGAGTCGTCGTTGTACGGCACGACCGAGCCGTTCGCCAGTGAGGCCATCTACTTCGTTGTCACCGATCGCTTTGTCAATGGGGACCCGAGCAATGACCACCGTGATCAGGGCGGCGTCGAGCGCACCTTTGATCGACCTGTTCCGGGCGCACCGAGCGGCGAAAGCGATAACGTCGGCTATCTCGGCGGCGATTTCAAAGGCGTGGCCGACAATGCCGATTACTTTCGCGATCTGGGCTTCTCGGCGATTTGGGTGACGCCGATTGTCGATAATCCGGATGCGGTGTTCAGCGGCGGCAAGCCGGTTAGCTGGGGCAGTTTCTGGACCGATCAGGGCAAGACCGGATATCACGGCTACTGGGGCGTGAATTTCTACAAGCTCGATGAGCATTTACCGAGTCCGGGCCTCGATTTTGCCGGCTTCACCGCGGCCATGCATGCCAAGAACTTCAAGGTCGTGCTCGATATCGTCGGTAACCATGGTTCGCCTTCTTACACCATGCCGGTAGCGCAGCCGGAGTTCGGCAAGGTATATGACCGCGACGGCAACCTGATTGCCGATCACCAGAATCTGCCACCGGCCCAGCTGGATCCAGTCAACAACCCGCTGCACCGGTTTTTCAATACGGAAGTCGGCGTTGCCGAGTTGTCCGATTTCAACGAAAACAATCCTGCCGTTCTGGATTATCTGGCCGGGGCGTACGGTCAGTGGCTGGATCAGGGCGCCGATGCGTTTCGCATCGACACCATTGGCTGGATGCCACACAGTTTCTGGAAGGCATTTGCCGATCGGATGCGGGCAAAGCGGCCGGAATTGTTCATGTTCGGCGAAAATTTCAAATGGCAGCCGGACGAGATCGCGCCGCACACCTGGCCGGAGAATGGCAGCATCAGCGTGCTGGATTTCCCGCTGAAGCAGGCCATGGCCGCTGTTTTTGAACAGCCGGACGGAGATTACGAGCGTATCGAGTCGGCGCTGAACCTGGTCAACGGGCCCTATCAGAACCCCTATGATCTCGTGACCTTCTATGACAATCACGACATGGCGCGGCTGAATGCCACTGATGAGGGCTTCATTGACGCCAACAACTTCCTGTTCACTGCACGTGGTATCCCGGCGCTGTACTACGGTTCGGAAGTCGGCTTCATGCGCGGTCGGGCCGAGCACGCCGGCAATCGCAATTACTTCGGCCAGGAACGCGTCAACACCGCCCCTGCGCATCCGATTTATCAGAACCTGCGCCGTATCGCGAAAGTCCGTGCGGCATCGCCGGCACTGCAAAAGGGCTTGCAGTTCAATCTGGAGTTTGCCGGTGACCGGGCGGCGTTCTACCGTGTCTACCAGCATGAAGGCGTCAACCAGATCGCACTGGTGCTGCTCAACAAGGCCGATGAACCGGCCGCGTTCACCGTGCGTGAGTTCGTCGAGGCGGGTGAATGGCGCTCGGCCATCGATGGCCGGACCGAGTCGGTGACCGATCACATTGCGGTTACGGTGCCCGCGCACGGAGTCGAGGTGTTGCTGCGCGATGCGCCGCTTTCCCGCACGGATCTGAAGCTGGCATTGGCGGAGCAGATGAGCAAGACCGGGCGCAAAGGCAACTAGCGTGAGGGGCGTCTGCCAGTGAGTCGTTCATCATTGGCGGTTCGGTAAAACAAAAGGCGGCTGATGCCGCCTTTTGTTTTACCGGGTCCATCATTGCCCAACCACATCAACTCGCGTCGATGTCCTGGCTGTTGTCGGTTGGCGTCGCACCACATGAGCGACGAACGATAAGCTGAGCCGGAAATTTGAAACTGCTGGCGGGTTCGCCATGGATCTGTCGCAGCAGGCATTCAACCAGCAACTCGCCAGCACGCTTGGTGTCCTGCAGCGCAGTAGTCAGCGGTGGCGTGGTGAAGCTGGCCAGCGGCGTATCATCAAAACCGACCACGGCGACATCGTCAGGAATGCGGTAGCCATGGTCGGCCAATGCCCGCATGGCGCCAATGGCAATCAGATCACTGGCGGCGAATACGGCGTCAAAAGGTTGCTGTTTGCCAATCAGCGTAGACATGGCTTCGTAACCGGAGCGCTCGGTGGTGATGGCATCCACCTGCAGCTCCGCCAGTACGGGTTTACCTGCCGCCGCAAGGGCGTTGGAGTAGCCGCGATAGCGGTCAAAGAACTCTGGCGAACCCGGCGAGGCGCCACCCAGAAAGGCAATGCGCTGACGACCGAGCTTGAGCAGATGGGCGGTGCAATCGTGGCCGCCCTGCACGTTGTCGCAGCCGATGGAAATACCGGGTTGTTCATCCAGCACGGCACCCCAGCGGGCGAAGCGGGTCCCTTGCTCGGTCAGTTTTTCCAGCTTGCTGCGGTAATCGAGGTAATCACCATAACCGAGCAGGATCAGGCCATCGGCACGGTTGCTGTCGGCGTAATCGGCATGCCAGTCATCGGACAATTGCTGAAACGAAACCAGCAGATCGTACTGGTAGCGCGCGCAAGCCCGGGTGATCGAGCCCAGCATCGACAGGAAAAACGGGTTGATGTGCGAGTCGTCCGGGGTCGGGTCTTCAAACAACAGCAATGCCAGCGTGCCGGTGCGCTGTGAGCGCAAGCTGGAAGCATTTTTGTCGACCTTGTAATTCAGCTGCCGGGCGATATCGAGAATGCGTTTGCGGGTTTCTTCACTGACCAGCGGGCTGCCGCGCAGCGCGCGCGAGACTGTGGGTTGCGACACCCCGGCCATGAAGGCGATATCAAACGAGGTGGCTTTGGGCTTGGTGGCCAAGTCAACAACTCCGGAACGGGACCGGCGAACTATACCAAGGCGCAGCTGCCGGGATTGCACTTAACTCAGTGGCGATGGCTACCGTGATCATGGTGGTGTCCGTGTCCATGGTTGTGGCCATGCGGCTGCGCGCCGGTGGCCACCGTACCGTCATCGCTGGCGTGGTCGTGCTGGGGCCGGTGCCGGTGCAGCAGCACATGCAAGAGTGCTCCGGCCAGAAAGGCCTGCAGGCCGGCGGCGGTTGTATGACTGAGGGCCGGGACCACCTGCTGGGTCAGGACGAAGCCAACCACGGTGGCCAGTCCCATGCCAATCAGCGTGATCACCGACATGGTGCGGCCGAGCGCATGGCGAACCAGCCACCAAATCGCAAGGCCAAGTGGCAGCTGGTGCAGGACCACGGCAGTTGCCAGCCACTGATCACTGCCAGCTGCGGCCAGCGTTGCGCCATCCATCAAGGAATGCACTGCCAGCGCCAGCGCACCCAGCAGGGCGGTCAGTGAGTGGGTTGGCAGCGCCAGCCGGGAAAACAGCTGTTCAATCAGGCTGGGAAGCGCCATGGCGACTAGGCCCAGCAGCGGGCCTACCCAGCCAATCTGCTCAAACCCTTCTACGAACACCTCGATCAGGACGATCAGCACAATCACGCCGACCAGCAACCGGTCGAGAATGTCGTGCAGACGTCGCCAGCGGTGCAGCAGGCTGTAGAGCCAGGGTGCAAGGCCGAGCGAAACGAGACTGATGAGCAGGGCGGTCATGACAGGCCGGGCCGGGGTCGGGGCCGGGCATTGTAGCGGCTCGTCCGGTAAGCGGCGAGGGCTCTGTGCCGTTTGACGGGAGCCGCTTGCTGAACTTCACTTTGCTGATTCCCCCGTCCCTGCCAATCCCTGTCTTCCGAGGAGTGCCCATGTACGATCAAAGCGGTTTGCTGTTGCTGGTCAAACAGTTCAAGGATGGCGGCATTGCCGAAACGGCATTTTATGAACGGCTGACCGAACTGATTACGGCAGAACTGGGTTGTAGCCGGGCCAGCCTGTGGTTGTATGCCAACAACTTGCTGAACGAAATCGAGGCAGTTGATCTCTACGACAGCAATCACAAGCAGCATTTCAAGGGCATCAAGCTGTCAGAGGAGGATTTCGCGCCGTATTTTGAGGCCATGCGTCTGCACGGCACCATCGATGCCGGCAATGCGTTCGAGCATCCGGCAACCAGTTGTTTCACGGAGTTGTATTTCGAACCGAACAACATCTTCTCGCTGCTTGATATCGGCATTCGCCATAACGGTCAGCTGGTCGGGGTATTCTGCTGCGAACATGTCGGCGATTACATGGACTGGAACGAACAGCAGAAACAGTTTCTGGAGCAGGCCGGCAAACTGATTGCGTTTGCCCTGAAGCCAAAATTGATGGAGCGGTTTGCGGCGCTGTTCAGTTAGCGCTTGCAACGGGCAATAACGACAAAGGGGCGCCAAGCGCCCCTTTGTCGTTTTGCGGTACTGATTAGTTGGTCCAGCGCTTCATCCAGTCGAACACGGCGTTGTGCCATTGCACGGCGTTTTGCGGTTTCAGGATCCAGTGATTCTCATCCGGAAACACCAGCAGCTCGCTCGGCACACCTCGGCGCTGCAGCGCGGTGAATGCCGCAATGCCCTGGCCATACGGCACCCGGTAATCCTTCAGGCCATGAATGACCAGCATCGGGGTCTTCCAGTTGTTCACCTGATGGATGGGGTTGTGCTTTTCGTAGGCTTCCGGTTTGGCGTATTGCGGGCCGCCATTTTCCCATTCGGTGAACCACAGCTCTTCGGTGGTGTAGGCCATCGCGCGGGTATCGAAAATGCCGGCGTGATTGACGATGCAGCGGAAACGGTCGCTCCAGTTGCCGGCGATCCAGTTCATCATGTAGCCGCCGTAGGAGGCACCGAGCGCGCAGGCGCGGTTGGCGTCCAGAAAATCGTACTTGGCCACGGCGGCGTCAAAACCTTTCTGCAAATCCACGAGGGGGGCACCGCCCCAGTCACCACTGATGGCATCGGTAAAGGCCTGACCGTAACCGGTTGAGCCGTGGAAATCGATCATGATCGCGGCAAAACCCTGACCGGCATAGGCTTGCGGATTCCAGCGGTAATGGAAGTGATCACCAAAGCTGCCTTGCGGACCGCCATGCACGAGGAAGGCAATCGGGTATTTCTTGCCCGGCTCGAAATTGGCCGGCTTCACCAGATAGCCGTAAACCGTTTCGTCGCCAGCGCCCTTGAAGCTGAACTGCTCGTAATCACCCAAGGCAAATGTGGCCAGTTTGTCGGCGTTGAAGGCGGTCAACTGAGTGGCTTTGCCACCGCTGGCGCTGATTTTGAACAGTTCTGCCGGCTGTTTCAGGTTGTCGTAGGCATAGACAATGTCTTTGCCGGCCAGATCAAAACCGCCGACAAAACCCTTGTCGATGATCCGGCGCCATTTGCCATTACCGACATCGACGGCGAACAGTGTGTGCTGACCGGTGTCATCGCCGGTGCCGTACAGGGTCTTGCTGTCGGCGCTCCACTTCAGTGAGCCGAGCGAGCGATCAAAGCCTTCGCTTAAATTGCGCACGCTGCCGGATTTGCGATCCCGAACCAGCACGCTCAGCTTGTCGGCTTCGAAGCCCGGCCGCGCCATCGCCAGCCAAGCCAGATAACGACCATCCGGCGACACGGTCGGCTGGCTATCAACCGCCATGTTTTTGGCCGTCAGGTTGGTCAGCTCACCGCCACTGGCGGCAACTTCGTAAATGTCATGATTGGTTGACCAGCTTTCCGATACGCCTTTGATGCGGGCCTGGAAGTAAACGGTCTTGCCATCCGGACTGAACGTGAATTCCTCGTCTCCGCCCGACGGCTTTGATGGCACATCGGCGTCGATCTTGGCGAGCTGGCGTGGTGCGTTCGCTGTTTTGCCGCTGCCTTGTTTGTCGAGGTTCAGCGTGTCGATGAACAGCTGGGCAAGATGACCATCCTTCCACGTGTCCCAATGCCGGACAAACAACCGCTCGTGTTTCTGGCCACTGCCTTGCTTGGCCTGTTTTTCCCGGTCTGCCGTGCAGGCGAGCGTGTCGCAATCGGCAAACACTTCGAAACTCAGCAAGATCTGGGCATTGTCCGGCGCCAGTTTGTAGGCGCTGATATCGAGTGGGTAATTCGACACTTGTTCGGCTTCGCCGCCATTGACGGAAATGCGCCAGAGCTGGCTGCTGCCGCTGCGTGACGACAGGAAATACACCGACTTGCCGTCGGCCGCCCACTGCGGACTGCTGTCCGCCGCATCGTGGCTGGTAAGCCGGCGCGCGGCGTCGGCACTGGCCAGTTGCTTGAGCCAGAGATCGGTGCGGCTCTTGTTGGCGGCAAGGTCCGGGGTGCTGACGCTGAACACGGCCCATTTGCCGTCCGGCGACACTGCTGGAGCACCAACCCGGTGCAGGCTCAGCATGTTGTTGACAGTGAATGCCGGTTTGCCCGCGCTTGCGGTGGCGGTGGTCGGCGCCGTGGCCGGATCAGCAGCAAACACGCTGCCAAGCAGACTGCAGGCTGCGATGCTCAGGTAAAACAGGGGGGAACGCTGGGTCATGACAATTCCTCGACAGACGGCGAACTGACCGGCAGGGCCTTGCGACCGAAGGGCCGGTCATTCGGGACGGGCCATGCTAGGCCCAGACAACGGCTGCTGCAATGATCGGCGTCATGGTCACTGCCGAGGTTGCAATGGTGACCCGACGCAAGCTGGGCGGTGGCGTGGCGGCTCCGGATGGCCGCCCATGCCGGGACAGCGGCGGCCCTGGGCCGGTTGACTCCCCGGTGCCATATCAGCGGTGCCAAATCCAATCCAGCAAATCCACGCCAGCAAATCCACGCCAGCAATTCCACGGTACAATGCCGGCCCGCTGTTTGCCTGCCTTCCGGACCGCCATGGCCACGCTGTTTGTCGACCAACTCACCGTCATTGATTGTTCCGTGCTCGACCCCGTGGCTGGGCTGGTAGGCGAGAGCTGGATTGTCGATGTCGAACTGACCGGTCCGCTGGATGCGCAGGGCATGGTGCTGGATTTCAGCGCAGTCAAAAAGCAGATCAAGCGGGCCATCGACGCGCTGGTTGATCACCGCTTGCTGGTTCCCGCCGGTCATGCGGGCCTGCAGCGGCATGACCGTCACGGGCAACTGGAATTGCAGTTTCGCGACCAGCAGGGGCAGCTCTGGCAGCACACGTCACCGCCCATCGCCGTCTGTCTGGTACCGGTCTCAGCAATTCAGCCCGACAGCTTGGCGCCCTGGTTGCAGCAACAGGTGCAGGCGGAGCTTGCCGACGGTTTGACGCTTTCCCTGCGGTTGCGCGCTGAAGCCATCGACGGCGCTCATTATCGTTACAGTCACGGTTTGCAGGAACATGATGGCGCCTGCCAACGCATTGCCCATGGCCACCGTTCGCGGCTGGAAATTCGCATTGACGGCCAGCGTGCAACCGAATGGGAACAACGCTGGGCGGAGCGCTTTCATGACATCTATCTGGTGACCCGTCCCCATATTGTTGCCGAATCAACAGACGGCAACATTGCGATGCTGGATCTGCGCTATCGCGCGCGCGAAGGCGAATATCAGTTGCGGCTGCCGAAAGCGCGTTGCCATGTGCTTGACGGTGAAACCACCGTCGAACAGATTGCCGCTTATCTGGCGCACGCCACCCGCCGCGAACTTGGTGGTGGCAAGGTGCAGGTGCGGGCTTTTGAAGGCGTGCAGAAAGGCGCGCTTGCCGAGGCCTGACCATGACAACGTCGGAACCGCTGTGGTCGCGCGTGCTTCACTGGCTGCGAAAGTGGCTGGAACGTGGCGTTGTGGCACTGCTGTTGATGTTGATTCAGTTGTATCGCTGGATACTGAGTCCGTTTATCGGTGGCCAGTGCCGGTTTTATCCCACCTGTTCCATCTACGCGCGTGAAGCCATAAAACTGCATGGGCCGTGGCGCGGCAGTGCATTGGCTGCACGGCGCATCGGCCGTTGCCATCCACTCAATCCCGGCGGCAATGATCCGGTACCACCTGCCAGCTGAAGGCGGTACCAACACTCCGCGCAAATCCGGGTGATTTCTTTTTGCAGCTATACTGGCTGCCATCTGCACGCGTCACGGGGTTGCATACCGCATGCGGTCGCCCATTCTCACTGTCTTGCTGTTGCTTTTATTTCCATTGCCGGCGTTTGCTGATCAGTCCAAGTGTCTGTTGCGGGTTGGCTGGGAAGATTGGTATCCGATGTTTTATGAACGGGATGGGCAATTGCAGGGATTGGAGTATCAAAACGTGGTGAAGCTGGCGGCTGCAGCGGATTGTCAGTTGCAGTTTCTGGAGGTGCCCTGGAAGCGCGCGATGCAGGAACTGAAAAGTGGCCGGCTCGACATGTTGTATGGCGCCAGCAAGTCTCCGGAGCGAGCCAAGTTCGCCGCCTTCTCATTGCCGTATCGGGTCGAGCGAATTGTCTTGATTGTGCGTGCTGACAGTTCTCCCAAAAAAAACAAGGTGTCGTTGCAGGAGTGGCTGGCAACACCCGTCAGCGCCGAGCGACTACCGGTATTGGGTCTTGCGCTGGGCTATTACTACGGTGCCGAACTGGAGCGGATTGTCCGATTGCCAACGCTGGCAGCGCAACGGATTGAGTTGCGGTGGGACCAAAAGCTGCGGGAAATGCTGCAGTTCAATCGAATCGATGGCTTTCTGGCAGAGGAGGCCGTCGCGAAAGCGATGGTGTCAAACGACCCTCAGCAATATTTGTTGCTCAGTGTTGCCGAGCACAAGCCGGATCCGATGCATTTGATGTTTTCCCCGCTCATCAATCCGGCCATCATTGCACGATTCAATAACGAGATTAAAACCCTTTCGGTTCGGTAGGCCGGGCGGTGTCCGGTGCGGTGCTGAAAGGCCTAATCACCGTGTCAGCTTGCGGATCTGCAAATCGGCTTGCAGTGCGCCGTCTTCATATTGCTGAACACGTACCGGTACGTGACCGAGCGCAGGGGCGAACCACGAGATGGTTTGCCGATCGTCATTCGGTTCGCGGATGCGTTCAACCCGAAGTGTCTTCTGGTTGCCAAGCTTGGTGTTCAGCACCTCTTCAGCGGTGATCGCGTAACGGTATTCGCGCACCTTGCCGTAGCGACTGACGGTGTAGGTGATGGGCGTTTTGCCGGCTTTCAGATCGGCTTGCAGCGCCAGCAACTGGCTTTGCAAATCCTGGGTGCCGGCGGCCAGTGCCTGTGTCCAGTTCTGATCATTTTTCTTGCCGGTTTCGGTATGCGACTGCCAGTCGAACACCTGCGTGATCACTTCGGTTTTGCCCGGTCGGTTGCGAAGCTTGTCGAATTGCAGCGGCTGTGGCCGCCCATCCTGCCAGCGCAGGCGGCTGGTTTCCCGATCACGAAACGACAGAAAGTACAAACTGGCTTCAGTCTGCGTTTCAAATTGCCATTCATTGCCGCTCAGGGCCTTCAGGGTCATGACGGCCTGGCCGATGACATCGTCGTCGTGCAGCAGATCAAATTCGGCACGGAACGGGGCGAGCGCGGCGGCCGACTTGGCTGGCATTGAGGTGGTGCCGGCATCTGGTATCGGGGCGGTTGCCGGAAGCGGGGCGCTATTGCCGGTGACCGAATTGCTTGCGGAAACCTTGTCAGGTGAGGTGTTGCCCGGCGCGGCCTTGTCGGCACCCGCAGTGGTTGCGGCAACGGTGCCGGCATCGCCAGCATGGCTGATGGGCGCCGGCAGATTTGCCAACATGACCGCGACTACGGCCAGTACACAGCGCATCAGTTGAAGCGGGCGGGAGTTCATAAGGTGGCCGGTGCTCCGAGCGGGGTGTTGTCCAGCAAGGCCTGACCGCCACGGTAACGCAGCCGGCCACTGGCGAACCAGGCTATGACCGCAGGATAGAGTCGGTGTTCCAGCGGGTGTACCCGCTGGGCCAAATCCGTTGGGGTATCGCCCGGTTGCACCGGGCAGCGGGCCTGGGCGATCAGCGGGCCGCCGTCGAGATCGGCCGTGACAAAGTGAATGGTGCAGCCATGTTCGGCATCACCTGCTTCCAGCGCGCGCTGATGGGTGTGCAGGCCCGGGTACTTCGGCAACAACGAGGGGTGGATGTTGATCATCCGGCCGATGTAAGCGTTGACCAGATCGGCGCTGAGTATGCGCATGAAGCCGGCCAATACCACGAGGTCGGCGCCGAACTGCTGCATGGTGTCCAGCAAAGCCGAATCAAACTCGGCGCGGCTGGCAAACGTCTTGTGATCGACAATCGCGGTGGTGATGCCGGCCAGTCTTGCCCGTTCAAGTCCGAACGCATTCGGCACATTGCTGATCACGCCAATGATTTCTGCCGGAATGCTGCCCGCAGCGCAGGCGTCAATGATGGCTTGCAGATTGGAACCGTTGCCGGAAATCAGAACGAGCAGTTTGCAGGTCATGTCACGGAGAACGCAGCAGAGGAAGGGGCAGGCAGTGTGGCGCGTGGCAGAAGCCGGGAGAAATGATGGTTAAGCAGAAACGCCTTGGCGGCGTTTCTGCTTAACAGTGAATCACACCAGTTCGACAAACGGCTCGGCGTCATTGCCCGTGCTGGCGATATGGCCGATCTGATGAACCGTTTCACCAAGACTGCGCAGCAGGCTGGTCGCGGTATCGACCGCTTCGGCCGGCAGCGCGATGACCATGCCGATGCCGCAGTTGAAGGTGCGATACATCTCGCGGTGCGCGACGCCACCGTTGTCCTGCAGCCATTGGAATACCGGCGGCAGCTCCCAGGCCTTGATCACGGCCTTGGTGCCATTCGGCAGAACCCGCGGCACGTTCTCGGTGACACCGCCACCGGTGATGTGGGCAACCGCATGAACATCGACCTGCTTCATCAATGACAGGATGGTCTTGACGTAAATGCGGGTCGGTTCCATCAGGCCATCGGCCAGCGAGCGATCACCGACTTTCTGGTTCAGATCGGCCTTGCTGACTTCAATGATTTTGCGGATGAGCGAGTAACCGTTCGAGTGCGGACCCGAGGAGGCGAGCCCCAGCAATACGTCGCCAACGCGGACGGCGCTGCCATCGATCATTTTCGATTTTTCAACGATGCCGACCGCGAAGCCGGCCAGATCGTAATCGCCGGCGTGGTACATGCCGGGCATCTCGGCGGTTTCGCCGCCGACCAGCGCGCAACCGGCCAGCTCGCAGCCCTTGCCGATGCCGCCGACCACGGCCGCCGCGACGTCAACGTCGAGCTTGCCGGTGGCGTAGTAATCGAGGAAGAAGAACGGTTCTGCGCCCTGCACGACGATGTCGTTGACGCACATGGCGACCAGATCGATACCCACCGTGTCGTGGCGCTTCAGATCGATGGCGAGACGCAGTTTGGTGCCAACGCCGTCGGTGCCGGATACCAGCACCGGCTCCTTGTAGCCCGTCGGCAGCGCCACCAGTGAACCAAAGCCACCGAGACCAGCCAGCACTTCCGGCCGACGGGTGCGCTGGGCGACGGATTTGATGCGTTCGACCAGGGCATCGCCCGCTTCGATATCGACGCCGGCATCTTTGTAGGACAACGAAGGCTTGTTCGGGCTGGTCATAAGGCTACCCTGGGCTCCTGTGCCGAACTGGCACAAACGAAATGGCGCAAATGAGAGGGGCGCAGATTCTACCGGTTTGGGGGGCCGCTGTCATGAAAACGGCCGCCGTTGGCTGTGGTTGTGGCGGTTTGGCCGACTTTGCCGGGGCAGGGGCTCAGATGAGGCCTTGATCGATGGCCTTCAGTACCGCCCGGGTCCGGTCGCGGACGCCAAGCTTGGCCAGCACGTTTGAGACATGGTTCTTCACAGTACCTTCGGCAATCACCAATGCGTTGGCGATTTCCTTGTTCGAGTAGCCACCCGAAAGCAACCGCAGGATCTCGGTTTCACGCTCGCTGAGCGCTTCCTGCCGGTCCGCTTGCGGGGTTTGGCCGGCCAGCGACTGGTTCACCCGGTTGGTCAATGAGGGTTGCACGAGCGTGCCGCCGCCATGGACGGTTTCAATGGCGGTTACCAGTTGCTCGAGCGAAACGTCCTTCAGCAAGTAACCTCGTGCGCCGGCCAGGATTCCGGTCAGCACCAGTTCGTGGTCATCGAAAGTGGTCAGGATGATTGTCGGCGGCAAGTGGCCCTGCGCCTGCAAGGTCTTGATGGCGTCGAGGCCAGACAGGCCGGGCATCCGGATATCCATCAGCACCACCTCGGCGCCGCTGGTCGGGATGCGGGCAACGGCTTCGGCGCCGTCACCGGCTTCACCAATGACCTGCACCCGTTGCGATAGCCCGAGCAGGGTTTTGATGCCCTCGCGCACCAGGGTCTGATCGTCGACCAGAAACACCTTGATCATGGCTTGGCGTCCGGCAGGCGAACTTCGACCCGGAATCCGCTGGCCGGCGCCGTGCTCACGGCGAGCGTGCCGCCCAGCGCTTGCAACCGCTCCCGCAAGCCGGTCAGGCCATTGCCAAAACGCGGTGCTGAGCCAGTGCCACGTCCATCGTCTTCGGCCGTGAGCCAGAGGGCCTGATCATGCCGGTTGAGTTTCAGTGTCAGCCTGCTCGCTTGCGCGTGGCGCAGGGCATTGGTAACGAGCTCCTGAGCCGCCCGCAACAGCACTTCCGCCTGCGCGGGTTCATGTATCGCGACGTCGTCCGGAAACTCAAGCGCCACGGTCAGGCCGGGGACGCCGTCGATCAGGGTTTGCAGGGCGGTGCGCAGGTCGACCGGGTGACGTTCACGCAAATCACTGACCGTCGCCCGGACGTCGGCGAGCAACAATTTGGCGAGCTGACGCGCTTTCTCGACCTGTGTTTTCGCTTCGCCTTCGGTCAGGTGGCCGGCAATTTCCAGCTGCAGTGCCAGTGCGGTCAGGTGATGGCCCATCGTGTCGTGCAGATCGCGGGCAATCTGCAACCGTTCGGCTTCGCGTGCCGCGTCAGACAACAGGTGCTGGGTGGCTTTCAGTTCGTTCATCAGGTGCTGGGTGTCTTCCCGACTACGCTGTTCCCGCCGGGCCTGATAGGACGAGAACACCGCAAACAGCATGAAGCTCGCGTACAGCAATGGCGAGATGAAGGCCTGCGGTGACTGCCATACCCAGACTTTCAACAGCACATGACCAGCAAAACTGAGTGCAACCACCGTGATGCTGGCAGTCATGCCGACAAACCAAGGCAATTGCGACATTGCCACGATGAGCAAAATGATGGCCACTTCATCCTGGGTCAGCAACAGCAGCGTCACCGCCGAGACGTACTGCAGCACCAGCGCCAGCCGTTTGCTGGCGTGCGGCGCGCACAACCGGGCGTCGTGCGTGGCGTACAGAAATCCAAACAGAAACACCGTACTCGCCAGCGCAATGATGGGTCGGCTGCTGTCGGCATTGGCCTGCCAGAGCACCCAGCTGACCAGTGCCCAGGCCAGCACGCCGGCAGCATGCATCAGGGAAAACGACTGCTGCGAAGTGAGTGAAGTTGACATGACGGCGCTGCAAGCCAAATGGACCAGTGGCAATTATCACCGTTAATGCTGCTGCCGACATAGGCCGAAAGTCATGTTGGCCGGCCATGACTTGCGGCACTGATGCTGTCGTCAAAGGGGCCGTACCCTGTGTCTAGGGTCGCAGCGATGAGCTGTGTTCCGGGTTTTCCTCGCTGATTTCCTGACCAAATGGAGGTGTCGCCATGAAGGCGCTATACGATGGAGTTTCGTTTCTGCATGCGGCAGCCGGCGTCGTGGGGTTGCTGGTGTTCTGGTTGCCGGTGGTTTTCCGCAAGGGAGGGGTTGACCACCGTCGATACGGTCAGATCTTCGCCAAGGCGATGTATGCCGCTGGCTTCACCGGGCTGTTGATGGCCACCAGCTGGTTGGTTGCACCGTGGACCTTTCGGCCATCGCTCGCCAGTGTGGCGGCGGAAGACTTGCCGGCACGGCTGCAGCAGTTGCGGTTGATGGGCTACTTCCTGGCCATGCTCGGGCTGTTGTTGATTACCAATGTCCGTCATGGCGTGCTGGTGTTGCGTGCCCGTGACGATCGCGCGCTGCTGCGTCGGCCGGGGCATGTTGCGCTGCTGCTGCTATTGATCGCGACTGGTGCCGGCGCGTTATGGCTTGGCTTTGCCTATCAGCGTCTGCTGTTGCAGATTTTTTCGGTGGTGGTGCTCGGCAACGGTATCGGCATGCTGGTTTACAGCTTCAAGGCCAGACTGACCCGGATGGAATGGTGGACCGAGCATGCCGGCAATTTGCTGGGCGCCGGTGTTGCCGCCCACACCGCGTTTCTGGTGTTCGGTGCCAACCGGTTTATGAGTGACTGGATTCCGGCAGGCTATCAGATTCTGCCGTGGATTCTGCCGTCACTGATTGGCGTGCCGGCGGCGTTGTGGACCACCCGCTACTATCGACGCAAGTTCAATCCGGAAGTCGTGGCATCGGCAACGTTGTCATGATCAGCTGCAGATTGGGTAGGGCGCGAGATTACAGCTGCGCTCTGCCCAACCGGCCATACTTAGCCACCGTCAGAATCGGTCAAATTGCAGCTGCTTTTCTCTTTTCGTTCTGAAAGAAAATTGCGTCACTGTGCGACCGGACAGGCCTGTCCGGCGTTCATTTGTGCAATCAGCGTGACCAGCTTGTCGGCCTCGGCGACTGTCGCCAGATGTTCCCGGCTGGATGACGCGATCCGGCATTGTCCCGGCAGGCTTTGCATCCATTCCGAACTCAGTCGGTGCCAGCGAGCCAGTTTTTCCTTTTCTTCTGGCGCAGTTGCGGCATCAACCGCAGCAAGCTCAAAGCTGGTGTCATAGCTCCAGACCGGCAGCGCAACTGGCCATGGCACAGCACCAGCTCCCATCACATCCCGATCATAGCGGGCGGTTTCGGCAAAGCGGGCGAGGATGCGGGTACGGTCGAGACGCTGGTCGGCGATGGCGTCGTAAAACGGCCAATCCATCTGACTGGCGAGGGCAGATGGCAGGATTTGCTGCAGATGCTCGCGTTCCTGCTGACGGAAGCCTGCGGCGCGGGCATCGTATTTGCCGGCGTTGACGTATTCGGCCAGCTTGTCGGCTTGCTGGAACATCGCCGCTTGCTCGGCATAAAAACCGAGCAGCTCCGGGTGCAGGCCATCCGGATCAATCAGCAGCACCGACTGCAACTGGCGCGTGCCGTATTTGGCAAAGTAGTGATGCAGCGCGAGGTTGCTGCTGGCAAACGCGACAATCAATACCGGCTTTTTTTCCAGTTGCGGCAGCACCGCCGCCAGATCGTCGGCAAAAGTCTGATAGGACGAGCCGGCAACCACATCACTGAAGCCGTGCCCCGCCCGGTCGATGGCGTGAACACGATACTGTTTTGCCAGCAGCGGTTGCAGCAAGGCAAACCAGCCACTGTCGGCATGCCAATGATCCGTTGGGCCGGACAGCAGCACCACGGCGGTGCCGGGTTGATCGAGCCCCAAACTGCGGACATGCAGGGCATGATCGGTGACCGGCAACAGCTGACTACCGGCCGGCAAATGCGGTTCTCCTCCGGTCGTATCGGCGGTAGCGCCGGTGGCAAGTGTCAGCAACAACAGCGCCAGCAGCTGGCGTGACAGGGTGGGGCCGTGGCGTGATTGCGTTGGCATGTCGAACATTCCTTGTACAGTCGGCGAGTGGAAAAAGGCAGCTGCCCCTACTCTGGGTCGATGGTTCATGGTCGACAAGTCGACATTTTCACCATACCGGCTTCGGCCTTGCCGATTGCTGCCGTCTCCGTTGCCGGAAGTCCTTTGGTGCGCCCGGCGCATCCCTTATCATTGCGCCGGTAATTTTACGGCTTGGCAGTTTTGGGCGTTGATAACGGGGGCAGGGCATGCGGCAGGCGGTGAAGCGCGTTGGCAGCTGGCAATGGCTGGGCGTGATGCTGGTGGGATTCGGTCTGCTGATGCCCGCGGTTCAGGCGGTCGAAGTCGGTGACCTGTCGACGGGCGTGGTGCCGGTGCCTGACCAGAGTGAGGCCGCCCGTCAGGACGGTATCGTTGCCGCTTTTCAGCAGGTAGTCCTGAAGCGGACCGCCAACCCGGCAACATTGTCGGTCCCGGTGATCGCCGAAACGGCCGGCAAAGCTGCCAGCCTTGTCCAGCGCTACCAGTTTCAGCTGACGCCGGTTCTGGCCGATGCGCCGGCCGGCAGTCGCGAGCAACTGTTGCTGCAAGTCAGCTTTGATGCCAAGGCGATCGAGCAGATGCTGCATTCGGCGGCAGTGCCGGTCTGGGGCACTCGCCGTCCGCTGATTGTCAGCTGGCTGGCGTTTCAGGATCAGTCCGGCAAGCGGTTGGTAAGCCGCGATGACACGCCGACACTGGCCCAGGAATGGCAGCAAAGTGCCCGCAACCACGGTTTGCCGGTGGTGTTGCCAACGCTGGATCTGGAAGAAACCAGTCAGATTGAAGTGAATGACGTCTGGAATCGGACGGTCCAACCGATGCTGCCATTCTCTGCCCGCTATGGTGCCGAAGCGATGCTGGTTGGCCGGATTGAACAAGGCCCGGTGGAGAGTGTTGCCGAGCTCAGCTTTCAGCACGGTAATCTGTACACCAATTTGCTGGCCCGTGCGGGTACGGTAAACGAAGCGGTGCAGCAGGTGCAGGCCAAGCTGGCCGAATTTCTCGCCGGCAAATATGCCGTGCTGATCGATCCCAGCAAGGAAGCCGAAGTTCTGGTGCAAGTACATCAGGTTCGCAGCGTGGAAGCGTACGGCCAGATCAACCAGTTGTTCAGCTCAATGCAGGTAGTTCGGCATGTCGATGTGCGGGAAGTGCACGACGGCTCCCTGCTGCTCAGCCTGCGCCTGATTGCCGATCAGTCGGCGCTGCTGCAAACCATTGCAATGGATGGCCGATTGCGTGTGATCGAGTCCAATGAACCACTGGCTGCACTCCAGTTCGACTGGGCACCGTGAGTTCATGGGGTCGGGATGGATGCCGATGACAGTGCTGCGACACATTCCCAATCTGCTGACCGTGCTGCGCTGTGTACTGACCGTGCCGTTGGCGGTCACGCTGGCGGAACGGCAATACCCGGCGGCGCTGGCGATATTTGTGATCGCGGGCGCGTCGGACGGGCTTGATGGCTATCTTGCCAAGCGGTTTGGTTGGCAGAGCCGGTTTGGTGCCATTCTTGATCCGCTGGCAGACAAACTGCTGTTGCTGATCGGTTTTGGTGTGCTGACCTGGAGCGGTGTGCTGCCGCTGTGGCTTTTTGTATTGGTGCTCGGGCGCGATCTGGTGATCGTCAGTGGCGCACTGTTGTATCACCGGCTGTTTGGGCCCTATCCGATGCAGCCGACACTGCTGTCGAAAGCGAATACCTTGCTGCAAATCCTGTTGCTCGGACTGGTGCTGTTCACGCTGGGTGTCATGCCTATGCCCGCTTCCGTGCTGGCCGTCGGCATGGCCTTGATTGCCATCACCACATTGGTGAGCGGACTGGACTATGTCTGGACCTGGGGGCGTCGCTGCCTGGCCGAACGCCGGCAACGCCGCCAGCAATTACCTTGATTGGCCTGCGAAACGTGCGACGCCACCGAACTCGACTCATTTGAACCCTGCACACCATGCAACAGTTACCCATGGGGCTGACGCTCCGCACCGATGCCAGCTTCGCCAGCTTTGTGTGCGGCCGCAACGACGTGCTGCTGCGCACCCTGCGTGAGCTGGCGGAAGGCCATGGCACGGTCAGCACGGTTTTTCTGCACGGCGCCGCCGGCAGTGGCCGCAGTCATTTGCTCAACGCCGTTGCCGCCAGCGCCGATGCGGCGGGTCGACGGGTGGCGCTGTTGCCGATGAAACTGGCCGGTCTGACCCCGGATGTGCTGGCCGGGTTCGAACAATGCGAGCTGGTCTGTGTCGACGATCTCGATACCGTTTGTGCCGATCGCGCGTGGGCGGAGGCCTTGTTTCACCTGTTCAACGCGGTACGGGATCGCGGTGGTCAGTTGCTGTTTGCAGCCGACCGGCCGCCCGCACTGCTCAATTGCGGCTTGCCGGATTTGCAATCGCGGCTTGCCAGCATGCTGGTGTTCGCCTTGCAGGAGCTGTCCGATGAGGACAAACAGGCGCTGCTGATTCAGCGCGGTGTTGAACGCGGGCTGCGAGTGCCGGTGGATGTGGCGCAATACCTGTTGAGTCGACAGTCGCGGGCACTGGCCGATCTGCTGCAAGTGCTCGACAAGCTGGATCATGCCTCGTTGGCCGAGCAACGCCGATTGACCCTGCCCTTTGTCCGGCAGGTGCTGGGTGCTGATGAGTTGCGTTGACGCAACGGCTTGTGCAGGTGCTTGTGCAGGTAAACAAGAAAGGCGGGGAGATCCCGCCTTTTTGTTGGCCAGAAAAGGGCCTTCAAGCGGCAATACCGCTCAGTGACAGGCCAATCGTCGTTCCCGCTTTCGCGAGGATGACGGCCTTTGACTGATCGAGATGGCCTTCAGGCCGGGGTTTTCGCCGCCCGTTCAGCCAACAGAAATTCCAGACTTTCATAAGCATGGCGCAGGTGCGGGATCACGATCGAGCCGCCGATGATCAGCGCGATATTGAACGCCTCTTCAATCTCTTCCTTGCTGCAACCTTGCTGGACACAGGTGTCGAGGTGGTAGTCGATGCAGTCATTGCAGCGCAGTACCATCGAGCCGGTAAGCCCCATCAATTCCTTGGTCTTGCGCGACAGTGCGCCGTCGTCGTATGTGATCTTGTCAAGTGAAAACAGGCGCTTGATACCGAGGTTTTCGGTCTTCAGCACCAGCTCGTTGCCGGCCAGCCGGCGAGCACGAAATTCTTCAAATGGATGTGGCATAAGGTTACCTATCGCTAAACATCATTTCGGGGCGGAGTGGGGGGCATGATACTACTGCCGCACGCGCATCGGGTGTACCGAATCAGGGGCTGAAACAGCAAGCCCGGCCGCTCCTGATGCCGTCGCCACTGTTCAGACCCGCCACCGTTGCGGACAATTTGGTACAGACTGGCGCTGGCGGTTACCGTCATGCCGGGGATAATTCCCGACAGCGAATATCACCGTCACGCGGCTCGTCTGTTGGCGACCCGCTCCCAACTACGTAAACCAGAGGAAAAACGTTCACCATGAGTACCGGTCGGTTGGCAGTCCTGAAGTTTGGCGGCACCAGTGTAGCGAACGCGGAAACTGTCCGTCGTATCGCCGACATCGTGGTGGCCCGTCGAAAACAGGGCTTCGGCGCGGTGGTCGTGGTGGTCTCCGCGTTGACCAAGGTGACCGACAAGCTGGTCCGGATCAGTCAGGGCGAGGCATTCGAGCCTATTTTGGCCGAAATCGACGGCCAGCATTTGGCGCTTGCGGCCGCGCTCAATCTGCCGGCAGACGACACCGTGTTCCAGAGCTGGCGACAAGAACTGGAACGCATCCGGGCGCTGCGGCTGTCGGCGAAACTGCCGTTGACCCCGACCGGACTGAGTCCACAGGAACAAGCGCAAATCCTGAGTGCCGGCGAACTGATGTCGAGTCGCTTGCTGGCTCAATTCTTTGCCCGTCAGCTCAAGCATGAAAACGTTGCCTGCCATTGGCAGGATGCCCGTGAGTGGCTGACCAGCGAGCCGCAGCCGCATCGCGGCGAAATCAGCCATTACCTGAATGCCCATTGCGAACCGGTACGCAGCGACAGTCAGCGCGCGACAGTGTTCGAGCGCGGTGGCATGACGCTGACGCAAGGATTCATCGCCCGCAATGCCCGCGATGAAACCGTCATTCTCGGGCGTGGCGGCTCCGACACTTCGGCCGCCTACCTGGCGGCACTGCTGGGTGCCGATGTGCTGGAAATCTGGACCGATGTGCCGGGCATGTTCACGGCCAATCCGCGCCAGTTTCCGAACGCCAAATTGCTGCGCAGTCTTGATTACGACGAGGCGCAGGAAATGGCGACCACCGGTGCCAAAGTGTTGCACCCGCGTTGCGTCCGGCCGGCGCGGCTGGCGCGCATTCCAATCCGCATTGCCCACACCGGCTACCCGGAAATGGAAGGCACCTGGGTGCAGCCACAAAGTCAGGAGGTATCCGGCCTGAAAGCGGTTTCGGTCAACAAGCCGATTACCCTGATCAGCGTTGAAACGCTCGGCATGTGGCAGCAGGTCGGCTTCATCGCCGATCTGTTCGCCGTGTTCAAGCGGCATGGCGTCTCGATCGATCTGGTCTCGACCTCGGAAACCAACATCACCGTCACGCTCGACAGCAAAGCCAACGATCTGGCACCGACGGCAATGCAGGCCTTGTTGGCCGAATTGAACGAACTCGGCCGGGTCCGGGTGGTGGATAACTGCGCGGTGGTGACACTGGTCGGCCGCCATGTCCACACCGTATTGCATCAGCTTGGTGATGCGCTGGAAGTGTTTGGTGAATACCCGGTGCATCTGGTGACTCAGGCGGCGTCAGATTTGAACTATTCGTTTGTCATCGACGCCGAACATGCCGATGAGGTCAGTGCCCGACTGCACGAATTTCTGCTGGCGCACGCCCGGCACCCGGCCGTTTTCGGCCCGGACTGGCAAAGCCTGTTTGGTCAGCGGACGGCACCTGCGACACCGGACTGGTGGCGCCGCCAGCGGCAGGTGTTGATCGAAAAAGCACAGACGCATGCGCCGTGTTATGTCTACTCGCTGCCGACCGTGTTGGCGCAAGTCTCGGCATTGCGTACGGTCAAATCGATCGATCGGCTGTTATACGCAATGAAGGCCAACGCCAATCCGGCGGTGCTGCAAACCCTGGCTGCTGCCGGTGTCGATATCGAATGCGTTTCGGTTGGTGAGCTGGACCGGGTCCGCAAGGTGCTGCCGGAACTCGCTGCAGATCGCATCCTGTTCACGCCCAACTTTGCCCCGCGCAGCGAATACGAAACGGCCATCGCACGCGGTGTCACTGTCACGCTCGACAACCTGTATCCGCTGCAGCAATGGCCGGAGGTGTTTCGAGGTCGCCGGGTAGTGTTGCGGGTCGATACCGGACAAGGTTACGGCCACCATGCCCATGTTCGCACGGCTGGCCAGCAGTCCAAATTCGGCATTCCACTGGCCGATCTGCCGGAAGCAGCGCAGCGTTGCGACGCGCACGATGTGCGCGTTATCGGCCTGCATGCCCACAGCGGCAGCGGCATCTTCGTTGCCGACAACTGGCGCAGCAATGCTGAAACATTGGCAACTGCGGCGGCGTTGTTCCCGGCAGTCGAGCTGCTCAATCTCGGTGGCGGCCTTGGCGTGCCCTATGAAGACGGTCAGGCACCGCTTGATCTCGCTGCCGTTGATGCGGGTCTCGCCGCATTCAAGGCCGCCAATCCGCGCTTCAAACTCTGGCTGGAACCGGGCCGCTATCTGGTCGCCCAAGCGGGCGTCCTGCTGGCGCGCGTTACCCAGACCAAAGGCAAAGGCGAGCGCATGTATGTCGGCATCGAAACCGGGATGAACTCGCTGATCCGGCCGGCGTTGTATGGCGCCAGCCATCGCATCGTCAACCTGTCGCAACTCGATGCCAAGCCGGTATCGCTGGCAACGGTGGTCGGCCCCATCTGCGAAACCGGCGACACCCTGGGTGAGGCGGTGTTGCCGGAAACTATCGCTGGCGATGTGTTGCTGATTGCCGAAGCCGGCGCCTATGGTCAGGTGATGAGCTCGAACTACAACCTGCGGGCACCCGCGCAGGAGCTGATCATCGATTGAGCGTGCGGCGCGGCTTCACGCGCGCCGCTCTCGGCAAAATGACACGGTCTCGTCTTACCGGAATTGGCTGGTTTGACGAGGCCGGCTGCAACGGCCTGGTTTGATTCCCCCCGTTAAAATGGGTAAGGTCTGGCCCATTGCTACTCGGGTGGTACCCATTCATGTCCCGTCAATCAGCCGTGCTGCCGTTCGATGACTTCATCGCCGTGATCGATAACGTGTTGCCGGCTGCGTTTTGCCAGCAACTGATCGAACAGTTCGACACCAGCGACAAGCGTTTTGACGGGCGCACCGGCCATGGTGTCGATACCAGCAAGAAACGCAGCACCGATATCACGATGAACCTGCATAGCGAATGGCAACCGCCATTGCAGCAGCTGCTCGATTACACCTATCCGCCGCTCAAGGATTATCTGCTGCGGTTGCGCTTTCCGTTGATCGGGGCCGTGTCGCCATCAGTGGCCGATCCGGCCACCGGCAAACCCACCACGCTGACACTGGACAACTGGGATGCGCTCGGCATGCCGGTGGCCGACGCCTTGCTGAGCCAGCTGTATCGTTATGGCAATGTCAACTTGCAGAAGTACAACGCCGGGCAGGGCGGCTATTTTCATTGGCATTCGGAGATCTATCCGCAGGATGAGCAGTGCGAACCACTGCACCGGGTGCTGCTGTTCATGTTTTATCTGAATGATGTCAGCGAAGGCGGTGAAACCGAGTTTTACTACCAGCAGCGCAAGATCGCCCCGAAACGTGGCCGCATGGTAATTGCACCAGCCGGTTTTACCCACACCCATCGCGGCAACACCCCGGTATCGAGTGACAAGTACATCGCCACTTCGTGGGTGATGTACCAGCGCGCCGAACAGATTTACCGCAAGCCGTCGCCCGCCTGACCGGTGCACTGCGCCTCGCCGCCGCCTGATGCCCAGCAAAAACACGGTCTACGCAAAGTCATAACTGCCGCAGGGCTGGCTGCGTTAGAATTGCGGCGTTTTTTCGCCCAATCCCTTGTTGCCTCAACCTTTTTTGCCCTAATGAGCCCTGTCATGAGCCAGTCTATTGATGTCGCGGTGCTCGGTGCTACCGGCGCAGTCGGTTCCACCGTCATTGAAATCCTCGAACAGCGGGAATTCCCGGTCGGCAAGCTGTACGCCCTGGCGAGCAAACGCTCGGCCGGCGAAACGCTGATGTTCCGCGGCAAAGCGGTGATGATCGAGGACGCCGACGAGTTTGATTGGTCAAAGGTCAAAATTGCCTTCTTCGCTGCCGGTGGCGGCGTGTCGGCCGAGCTGGCACCGCGGGCAACCGCAGCGGGGGTCGTGGTCATCGACAAGACCTCGCAATTCCGCTACGAACCGGACATTCCGTTGATCGTTCCGGAGGTCAATGGCCACCTGATCGGTGAGTACAAGCAGCGCAACATCATTGCCTGCCCGAACTGCTCGACCATTCAGCTTGTGGTGGCATTGAAGCCCATCCATGACGCAGTCGGCATCGACCGGCTCAACGTTGCCACCTATCAGGCCGTCTCGGGCACCGGCAAGGCAGCCATCGAGGAGCTGGTCAAGCAGACCGCCCAGCTGCTGAACGGCAAGGGTGCCGATGCCAAGGTGTACGCCAAGCAAATCGCCTTCAACGTGTTGCCGCACATCGACAGCTTCCAGGACAACGGCTACACCAAGGAAGAGATGAAGCTGGTCTGGGAAACCCAAAAAATCCTCGGCGACGACAGCATCCGGGTCAATGCCACGGCGGTTCGGGTGCCGGTGTTCTATGGCCATTCCGAGGCCGTTGCTGTCGAAACCCACCGGAAAATCACTGCCGAAGAGGCTACCAAGCTGCTCAAAAAGGCCCCGGGCGTGAAGGTATTGGATACCCGGAAGCCGGGCGGCTACGCCACCCCGGTAACTGAAGCCGCCGGCGAGGATGCGGTCTTCGTTTCCCGTATCCGCGAGGACATTTCCCACCCCAACGGCCTGAATCTGTGGATTGTGTCCGATAACGTGCGAAAAGGCGCCGCTCTGAACTCGGTACAGATCGCGGAAAGGTTGGTCAAAGAGTATTTCTAGGCTATAGTTCGGCCCTAGTTAAAGAACAATCTTAAGATCGGGCAGTATCTATGACTGCCCATTAGGGTTTCGGCCAGTAGACCACTGCCGAAATCCGGATTGCCACAGGGCCGGATGTCGGACTCCCGACAAGCCGGTGCGGGCGGGCGCCAAGCGCCCCTCCACCGTCTGCCTTTCCGCCGCCCGTGGGCTTTCCGCATCGGTCGGGACAGTGAAGGGAATAACTATGCTGCGCAAGTTTGCCGCTGTTGTTGGAGTTGCCGTCGGAACCGCCAGTCTGTTGGCCGTTTCGGTTGCACATGCCTTGGGCTTGGGAGACATAACCCCCGGTTCTGGCCTCAATCAACCGCTGAAAGCCGAAATCGAGCTGGTGTCGCTACGCGGCGTCAGCCCCGGCGAAATCAAGGCTACTCTGGCTCCCTCCGAGGAGTTCGATCGGGCTGGCATCGAGCGTTCCTACGCCCTCAATGATTTGAAGCTGGTGGTGGAAGAGACTGCCAACGGCGAAGCCGTGATCCGGTTGCGTACCAATGAAGCCGTGCGCGAGCCCTTCCTCAATTTCATTGTTGAACTGAATTGGCCGAGCGGTCGCCTGCTGCGTGAATACACGCTGTTGCTGGATCCGCCCACCTTTGCCGAAGAAGCGCCGGTGCCAGTCAGCCGGCCGCGTGTTGCCGCGCCGGTTACGACATCGGGCACCGTCAGTACCGTTACCGAACCGGTCGCTAGTGAGCGTCCGGCGCCGGTACAGGACAATTCCTTGGCCGGCAGCAACAGCTACGGTCCGGTCGGTTCCACCGACACGCTCTGGAGCATCGCCTCGCGCGTGCGGCCGAGCGACAGCGTCACGGTTCAGCAAACGCTGGTGGCCATTTTCAAAGCCAATCCGCAGGCCTTCAGCAACAACAACCCGAACCTGATGCGCGCCGGTGAAACGCTGCGCATTCCGTCGCCGGAAGAAATTGCTGCCGTGCCACATCGCCGGGCAATGGCCGAATTTGTCAGCGCTGGTGCAGTGGTGGAAACCGCCCGTCGCAGCAGCGGTAGTGGTGCCAGCAGCAGTGGCAGTGGTCGGCTGACGCTGGCTGCACCGCCGGAGCAATACAGCACCGGCAAAGGCGGTACCTCGCGCGAAGCGGCGGAGGTGCTGAATCAGGAAAATGAAGCGCTGCGCGGTGAAATCGGCAAGCTGGTCGACAAAAACCAGAAGCTGGAAAAACTGGTGCAGTTGAAAGATCAGCAACTGTCTGCCGTTACCGGCAAGCCGCTCCCGAATACTGCTGCGGATACCGGCAGCAAGGCGCCGGCAGTAACCGAACCGGCCACGACGCTGCCGGCTGAAACCCTGCCGACCGATGGCGCCAGCACCGAAGCCGGTGGCGAGCCGCAAGCGATTGCAGAAGAAGCAAAGCCGGAACCGAAGAAAGAGAAGCCGAAGAAAAAGCCGACCACTCCGGCCAAACCGGAAGAAACCTCGTTCCTGACCGATCTGCTGGGTGAAAACGCCCTGATCATTTTGCTTGGTCTGCTTGGGGTCATCGCACTGGTTGTGGGCTTCCTGGTTTACAAGCGTCGGCAGGTAGCCGAAGAGAATTTCCACGAATCGTTGCTGCCAATGGACAGCACGGACGACAATCCGGTTCGCCTCGATGATTCGTTTGATCTGCCGGAAGTCGGTGAAGATTTCCTGGCGCCGCCACCGGCGCCGACCAGTGCCAATATTGGCTCCAGCAGCATCACCAACACCGGCTCGCAGGAAGTGGTCGCCGATCCGCTCGGTGAGTCCGACATCTATATTGCCTACGGCAAGTATGAACAAGCCGAACAGCTGTTGACCCGCGCGCTGCAGGATCAACCTAACCGGCACGAGCTGCGCGTCAAGCTGCTCGAGTGCTACGCCGAGATGCAGGACCAGAACAAGTTCCGCGATCAGGTTGCGATGTTCCAAGATGCGCTCGATGCCGATCCGCAGCTCGCCAAGCAAGTGGAAAAGCTGCAGCAACGCGCGTGGCCACAAGACAATTTCAGCAACCGTACTGCGCCGCAACCGGTGCCGTCGGCGGACGATATTTTTGGTAGCCGGCCGTCAGCCACTGCCGCCGCGCCCGCTGCACCAAAAGAATCCGATTGGGCGCCAGCCCGCAAACAGCCGGTTTCCGAAAGTTTTGATAACGATGGCGAGTTTGCCCTCGATCTCGATACTGATCTCAGCAGCAGCAGTAAGAGCAGCGAACCGGCCCTGATGGCCGATGAGTCGCTCGACGACAGCGAATTCAGCTTCGATCTGGACGAGACCCCGTCGCTGAGCAAGACGGCCGCTTCAGACTGGCAGCCGGAACAGGAACCGGCCAGCCGGATGAGCGCCGACAGCAGCTTCGACCTCGATGATATGGATAGCGACATGTCGTCGGGCGACGAGCTTGGCATGGGTGACATCGACGAGATCGCCACCAAGCTGGATCTGGCCCGCGCCTACATCGAAATGCACGAAACCGACGGCGCCAAGGAAATCCTGCAGGAAGTCATGACCGAAGGTAACGCTCAGCAAAAGCAGGAAGCGCAAGCGCTGCTCGCCAAGCTGTAAGTTGACTATTGCTAGAATCGGGCCGTTTATCTTACTGGTTATCTGCCAGTCAGATAAACGGCCCGAAGCTATTTTTGGGGGAGCGGTTTCCATTCCTCAAAAAGAGCCATAGATGGGTTGGCTGTGCTCCCTCCCCTGCGAGGGGGGTGAGATGAGGAATTACAAACAGGCCAAATGGCCTGTTTGGCTCAGCGAACGCCAAGCACTCTGTGCTTGGCTGGACGGGCCGGGGTGGGGGCTTGCCGCGGCGCGCATTGAGCACCGTGCCGCTGTTACTGACAATCGATTAGCTGGTAGCCGCCAACCAAACACAACAGCAAAGCAAACGCAATTTCCGGAAAATATCGCGCAATCATGCCCCGTTACGCCGCCATCGTTGAATACCACGGCAAAGCCTACGCTGGTTGGCAATGGCAAGGCCATACCCTTGGCGTGCAACAAGTCGTCGAAGAAGCGCTGGCGAAAATCGCCAACGAACCGGTCGACACCATTTGCGCCGGACGCACCGATGCTGGCGTTCATGCCAGCCATCAAGTCGTGCATTTCGATGTCGCCGCCGAGCGTCCCGATCGTGCCTGGCTGTTGGGCGGCAATATCCATTTGCCGGCCGATATCAGCGTGCGCTGGGCCGGTCGCGTGGCCGATGATTTCAATGCCCGTTTTTCCGCGTTAGCGCGTCATTATCGCTATCTGATTCACAACCGACCCGGTCGATCCGCCCTGTTGCCGCACGGCGTTACGCCGTGCCTGTATCCGCTTGATGTGAGCTTGATGCAGCAAGGCGCGCAGCATTTCCTCGGCGAGCAGGACTTTTCCTCGGTGCGCGCGTCAGAGTGCTCTTCGAAAACCGCATGGCGCAACATTCACCATTTGAATATCACCCGGCTTGGTGATTACGTGCTGGTCGATATCGCCGCCAATGCTTTCCTGCATCATATGGTGCGCAATATCGTCGGCACCCTGATGCAGGTCGGGCAGGGGCTCAAACACCCGGATTGGGTTGCCGAGTTGCTGCGTGCTCGCGATCGCAAACTGGCGGCCGGCACGGCGGCGGCGGATGGCTTGTATTTGGTAGGCGTGAAGTATCCGGCGCGGTTTCAGATTCCGATGTTGGCACCGGGGCCGCTATGGCTGGATTCGGTGCTTTGAATGAATATTGATTTTTGGGCTGAGGGATAAAGCCCAACAGCAGGTTTGGGTTCCCATTCGCGCCAGCCGGCCATTCGGTGTTAGCGGTCGGGTACGCTGGCAGGGATAGCCAGCGCGGAGCTGATAAGGCAGGACGCTGCATCAGCGCGTGTCCGAAGCCGATAACATCGAAGTGACGGGCGGTGTATACCGAAGCAACACACCCGATTCTGGCGCGCTGGGGCACATTGCTTTGATTGCTTTCGTTGGCGCGAGCAAAGAAAGTGAGGCGCCCGCCGGTGCGCAAACCGCCAATGGTTGCAGTAGAGACAACTTCTTCGTTCAGACAAAAAACAAAAGGGGCACATTGCGCCCCTTTTGTTTAGCTGCAACAGCTTACGCCGCGCACTTCTTTTCGGCCGATTCACTGACCGCCCGCACCGCTTCGCTGTCGTAGTAAAACGAGGCCAGTGGCGGGAAGCCGTTGAACTCCACCGCGCTGTAGCTGGTGGTGTAGGCACCGGTGCCGACGAAGTAAACACGGTCGCCGGATTTCAGGGCCAGCGGCAGTGGGTACTGGTGCTTCTCGTAAAGGATGTCGGCACTGTCGCAGGTCGGGCCGGCGAGAATGACCGGTTCAAGACCATCAACCTCTGCGGCGCTGGTGTAGATCGGATACTTGATCGCTTCATCCAGCGTTTCGATCAGGCCGCCGAATTTGCCGGCGTCGACATAGACCCAGCGCGGACCAGTGTCGTCTTTGCGCGAGACCAGCACGACTTCGGTGACCAGCACGCCGGCATCGGCGACGAGATAGCGGCCCGGTTCCATGATGAGTTTCACCGGAGTGTGACGGAAGCGTTCGCTGATCGCTTTCTCGATCACCTCGGCGTAGCGGCGCAGTTCCGGGGTCGGGTTGGCGTAGTTGCCGGGCAGGCCGCCACCGAGGTTGATCAAATCCAGCGCAATGCCAGCTTGCCAGGCGGCAGTGAAGATCATTTTGACGCGATCGAGCGCGGCGCCCCAGGCTTCGAGATCGCGTTGCTGGGAACCGACGTGGAACGAGACTCCACGCGGATACAGGCCCAGCGCGCGGGCTTGTTTGATCAGGTCGACTGCCATTTTCGGTTCGCAGCCGAATTTGCGCGACAACGGCCAGTCGGCGCCCGGGCGGTCTTCGGTCAGCACGCGGACATACACTTGTGCGCCCGGTGCTTGCTCAGCGATTTGCGCCAGATCGGCGGCGCTGTCGGTGGCGAACAGCCGCACGCCTTTTTCATAGAAGTAGGCAATGTCGCGGGCTTTCTTGATGGTGTTGCCAAAGCTGACCCGGCTTGGGCTGACGCCCATGCCGAGCACCTTGTCGAGCTCGTAGCGCGAGGCAATGTCGAAGCAGCCGCCGGCATCGCGGACTAGCGAAATCACTTCCGGCGACGGGTTGGCTTTTACCGCGTAATAAATGGCGGCGGTCGGGAAGGCACGCTCAAGTTGGACATAGCGCTGGCGAACGACGGCGAGGTCGATCAACAGGCACGGGGTCTGGATTCGGGATTCGGCAGCAGAAAATGCAGATAGGCGATCGCCCAGATGACGTTCAAGAGTCATGGCCGGTTTTTCTCGACTGGTGGTGGCTAATCGACCCGCCGGTGCTCGGTGGAGCATGGCGGATCACGATTGCCTGGGGTCCCTTAGCGCACCAGTCGTCCCCGTATGTACGGGATCAGGTCTTGTCGGGCCTTGCGCGGGGCGGATTGTAGGGCGGTCCGCATGAGTATGCAATAGCATTGCATAGGTATGCTGTTGCAGTGCGGAAAGTGGGTCGGGTCTAAACCTGCCTGTATTAGGGAACGGGCTTCTTGCCCCCCCTCCCTTGATGGGGTGAAGCGGGAATTAACGAAGCGCAGCTTCGTTCCGCTGCAGCGCCGCGAGCTGGAAGCGAGTGACTGGGGAGCGGGGCTAGGGGGAGGGTGAAGTTTGGGAGCGCTCAGGCGCCGAGATCTGCTTGGATTGCAGGTTCAACCTCTCCCCAACCCTCCCCCGTCGAGGAGGAGGGAGCTAATGCGTGCAGATCTTCGCCAGGAACGCCTCCGACCTGTTGTCCATTCAACTACTTAGCGGCGCGGTGTAAACTTGCCGCCCCACCGGCCATGCGCCGGGCCTTCGATGAGTAAGCGATGAGCTGGTTTGAACGCTTGATGCCGCGGATGAAAGAGCCGGCGGCCGATAAGAAACGTTCGGTTCCGGAAGGTCTCTGGAACAAGTGCGAGCAGTGCAGTGCGGTGCTTTACCGGGCCGAGCTGGAGCGCAATCTTGAGGTCTGCCCGAAGTGCGGCAACCACATGCGGGTCGGTGCCCGCGCCCGTCTGGATGCGTTTCTGGATGCCAAGGGCCGGGTTGAGCTGGCTGGCAATCTGGAGCCGGTTGACGTGCTCAAGTTCAAGGATTCCAAGAAATACAAGGACCGGATCACCTCGGCGCAGGAGGCCAGTGGTGAGCGCGATGCCCTGATCGTTGCCAAGGGCACGGTCAAGGGCGTGCCGGTCGTTGTTTGCGCTTTCGAGTTCAGCTTCATGGGCGGCTCGATGGGCTCTGTGGTCGGCGAGAAGTTTGTCCGCGCGGTCAATCAGGCCATTGAGGACAAGTGCGGGCTGGTCTGCTTCTCGGCGTCGGGCGGTGCTCGCATGCAGGAAGCGCTGCTGAGCCTGATGCAGATGGCGAAGACCTCGGCGGCATTGGCGCGGCTGGCGCGGGAGCGGCTGCCGTATATTTCGGTGCTGACCGACCCGACCATGGGTGGTGTCTCGGCCTCGTTTGCCATGCTCGGTGACATCAACGTCGGCGAGCCAGGCGCCTTGATCGGCTTTGCCGGTCCGCGCGTGATCGAGCAGACCGTGCGTGAAACGCTGCCGCCGGGTTTCCAGCGTTCGGAATTCCTGCTGGAAAAAGGCGCCATCGACATGATTGTCGATCGCCGCGAGATGGCGCTGAAATTGGCGGGTGTGCTGGCCAAGTTCACCGGCGTCGAACAGCCGGCCGCGTAAGCGTGCTGCGACGATAACGACAATCCCGGGGCGAGAAAGACAATGGACTGTCCGAAGTGTGCATCGGTAATGGACGAAGTGACCTTCAACGGCGTGGTGGTGGACCGCTGCAGCTGGTGCAGCGGGCTCTGGTTCGATTTGCTGGAGCACAATGACCTGAAGCTGATGCCGGGTTCGGAAGTCATTGATGACGGTGATGCCGAGCGCGGCCAGCGGTTCAATGAAGTGGTCGAAATCGACTGTCCGAAATGCAAGACCCGGATGATTCAGATGGTCGATGCCGCGCAGCCGCATATTCACTTCGAATCCTGTCCGAGCTGCCGCGGGGCGTTCTTCGATGCTGGCGAGTTTTCCGACTTCAAGGAAGCGACCGTTGCCGATTTCTTCAAACGGTGGAAACCCAAACCGTAACTGCCCTGACGCGGCCAACTGCCGCTGCCGAGCGGTTTATGCAGTGCCCGTGTGAATCCTCCCGAAAGCGGCTTAACGGCCGCTTTTGTTTTCTTGATTCGGTGAACCTTGCTTATGTCACGCTCACTTGCTGATTGGCTCACGCTGCTCGAACAACGCCATCCGGTGGCCATTGATCTGGGGCTGGAGCGGGTTGGCGTGGTGGCGGACCGGCTGGCTGCACGGCGATTCGCCTGTCCGGTCATCACCGTTGCCGGCACCAATGGCAAAGGCTCAACTGTTGCAACACTGGAAGCGCTGGCGCGGGCGCATGGCTTGTCGGTCGGGGTGTACACCTCACCGCACCTGCTGCGCTTCAACGAGCGGGTTCGCATTGACGCCGTTGACATTGATGATGCTGCACTGGTGCACGCGTTTGACCAGGTTGAAGCAGCGCGTGGTGACGTCAGCCTGACTTATTTCGAATTCACCACGCTGGCGGCGCTGGTGTTGTTCCAGCAGGTGCCGCTGGATCTGCTGGTGCTGGAAGTCGGCATGGGCGGGCGGCTGGATGCAGTCAATCTGATCGATGCCGATGTCGCCGTGATCACCACCATCGATTTCGATCACATGAGTTTTCTCGGTGACACGCTGGCGGCAATTGCCGGCGAGAAAGCCGGCGTTTGTCGCGCCGGCAAGCCGGTGGTGCTGGCCGATGTTGCCCGTGTGGATGTCATGCTGCCCGCGGTGCAGGCGCGTGGCGCGCTGCCGGTCGTAGCCGACAAGGATTATTCGTTCGTGCCGGTCGACACGGGCCGACACTGGCGGTGGCGTCAGCAACCGCCGTTATTGTTGCCGGCGCCGCAACTCGGCGCGGATCTGGTGGCAGCCGCATTGGCTGCCTTTCAGCTGGCTTTGCCGGCACGTTGGCAACCCGACGCGGTCGCCCGCGCGGTTGCCGCGGCGCAACTATTGGGCCGCTGGCAGCGTCTGCCGGGTGTACCGGCGACCGTGCTCGACATTGGCCACAATGCTCAGGCCAGTCGGCGCCTGGCCGAGCGGGCCGCGCGCGAGCTGACCGGTTGCTGGCACGTCGTGCTGGGTGTACTGGCAGACAAGGATCGGGCCGCCTTGCTGGAACCGTGGCGACAGGCGATGGCGGCTGGCCAACCGGTGCGCTGGTATCTGGCGGATTTGTCGGGGCCACGCGGCGGTCGTGCCAGCGATTTGGCGGCGCTGCTGCCGGCCGGCAGTGATGCGCGCTGCTTCGCCGATCCGGTGTCGGCATGGCAAACTGCACGCGCCAATGCTGCCGACAATGAAACGGTATTGGTGTTTGGATCGTTCCTGACGGTAGCGGCCGTGTTGCAGGCCAGTCAGGCTGAAGGCCAGTCGTGCTGCGAAAAATGACGCAGCTCTTGGGGAGTCTTGTTTGTGGATGTGCGTTTGAAGGAGCGTCTGATTGGCGCGCTGGTGGTTGTCGGTCTCGCCGTCGTGGTGCTGCCATGGGTCCTCGATGACGACAAGGGTGACAGCCAGTTTGCTAGCCGCATTCCGCCCGCGCCGCCGGCCCCGGCGGCCAGGGCAGTGGAGCTGAGCCAGCCACGGCCGCTTGATGAAGCCGGCTTTGATGACACCCTCATCGCGGCCGAAACCACCGATACCAGCACCGCTGCGATTGTTGCCGAGCAAACCGATACAACTACCGCGGCTGCGGCTGCCACGGGCAAGGCAGAAACCGTCCCGCCCGCAGACGGCGCCGCCAAGCCAGCGCCCCGGGTAGCAGAACGACCGGCGCCCGTAGCGGTCGGTTTTGTCGTCCAGCTGGGCAGCTTTGGCAACCGCGAGAACGCCGAACGGCTGGTCCAGACGCTGCGCAGCAAAGGCTTTGCGGCGTACAGCCGGGTCGACAGCCGTGCCAATCCGCCCTTGGTTCGGGTGCTGGTCGGCCCGATTCCGAAGCGGGAAACGGCTGAGAGCCAGTTGCCACGGCTCCGGAGCCTGTCCGGGCAAACCGGCATGATTGTTCCGTATGACCCGCTGAAGCACTGAGCCAAGGATTCCGGCTTTACGCAATTCGGTCTCAAGTAATCCGACCCCAAGCCATCCGGTCTCAAGCAATCCGGCCTCGAGCAATCGCAACGATTGATTGAGGCCAGCGTGGTTTCCCTGCTCGCACCGGGACCAGTTGGGGTACAATGCGCGCCCCTGATCGGAGCATGGGCAGCACGGCATGGTGTGGTTGGATTGGGCGCTGGTCGCCATCGTAATCAGTTCTGCTCTGTTGTCCCTTTGGCGCGGGTTCATGCGCGAAGCCATCGCCCTTGCAGGTTGGGTGGTCGCAGTAATTCTGGCCCGCCTGTTCCATGAAGATCTGGCCAAACATCTTTCTGATGACATTCAACCGGCCCGGCTCAAGCTGGTGGTGGCCTGGATCGTCATTTTCATTGTGGTTCTCATCATTGGTTTCGTGATTGCCAAACTCAGTCAGGCACTGGTCGAAAAAGCCGGTCTCACCACCGCCGATCGCTTGCTTGGCATGGGTTTTGGCATCGTTCGCGGTCTGGTGTTGTGCGCCGTGTTCGTGATGCTGTGCAAAGCTTTTACGCGCATTCCTTCGTCCGATGCCTGGGACGACTCCCGGCTCGTTGGTCCCGTTGAAACGGTGGCGGACTGGCTGGTGGAAGCGTGGGATGAACACCTCGACTGACCGAGTGATTCGTGCGGTTGTGTGCAGCAGAGTTTGAGTTTATTTGTGCAAATCGGTTGAGCTGATGTCGACCGTCTGCGTTGTCACCGGAACCGGAGCAGCTGTGCGGTACGGTTTCTGGCCGAAGTGGAGTCTGAAGGTATGTGCGGTATTGTCGGTATTGTCGGTAAGTATCCGGTCAACCAAGGCATTTATGATGCCCTGACGGTGTTGCAGCATCGCGGTCAGGATGCGGCCGGTATCGTTACTGAACAAAGTGGTCGGCTCTATTTGCGCAAGGCCAATGGCATGGTGCGCGATGTGTTCCGTCAGGAACACATGGAGCGTCTGCAGGGCAACATCGGTATTGGCCATTGCCGCTATCCGACTGCTGGCAGCCCAAGTTCCGCCGAAGCCCAACCGCTGTACGTCAACTCGCCTTACGGCATTGTCATTGCCCACAACGGCAACCTGACCAACGCCGAAGAACTGAAAGAAGAACTGTTCCAGACCGACCGCCGTCACATCAATACCCGCTCGGATTCGGAAGTGCTGCTGAATGTGCTGGCGCATGAACTGGCCGGCGAGAACGTGCTCAAGCTGAACCCGGAAAACGTGTTCAACGCGGTCTCGCGGGTGCACAAGCGCGCCCGCGGTGCGTACTCTGTGGTGGCGATGATCTCGGGCTTTGGCCTGCTCGCGTTCCGCGACCCATTTGGTATCCGGCCGGCAGTATTTGGCCGCCGCGAAACCGAAGCGGGCACCGAATTCATGGTGGCGTCGGAATCGGTAGCGCTGGATGTTCTGGGTTTTGAGCGGATCCGGGATTTGCACCCGGGCGAAGCGCTCTACATCACTACCGATGGTCAACTGCACACCCGCCAATGCGCCGAGCATCCGGTTTACCGCCCGTGCATTTTCGAGCATGTGTATCTGGCCCGTCCGGATTCGATCATGGACGACATTTCGGTGTACAAGGCGCGCCTGCGCATGGGCGTCAAACTGGCCGAGAAAATTGAACGGGAATGGCCGAATCACGATATTGATGTGGTGATCCCGATCCCGGATACCTCGACCACGGCGGCAATGGAGCTGGCCAGCCACCTCAACCTGAAGTTGCGTCACGGCTTCGTCAAGAACCGGTATATCGGCCGCACCTTCATCATGGCAGCACAACAACTGCGCAAGAAATCCGTGCGCAGCAAGTTGAACGCCATTGATCTGGAATTTGCCGGCAAGAACGTGCTGCTGGTTGACGATTCGATCGTTCGAGGCACAACCTCACAGCAGATCATCCAGATGGCGCGCGATGCCGGCGCCACCAAAGTCTATTTCGCCTCGGCGGCTCCGCCGGTGCGCTATCCGAACGTCTATGGTATCGACATGCCGGCCGGCAGCGAGCTGGTGGCGTTTGGCCGCACCGATCAGGAAGTCTGCGATTTTATCGGTGCCGACAAGTTGATTTATCAGGATCTGGAAGATCTGTTTGCCTGCGCCCGCGAAGGCAACCCGCACATCACCGATTTTGAAGCCTCGGTATTCAATGGCGAATATGTCACCGGCGATGTCAACGCGGCGTATCTGGATGATCTGGAAGCAGCTCGCAATGACTCTGCCAAGGCCGGCAAGAAAGGGGCGATCAACGAAGCTTCATTGATCGATCTGCAAAACGCCGATTGAAATCAGGCTGTGCTGACCGCGATCAAAAGGCCGGGTAACCGGCCTTTTTGCGTTCTGGTGGCCCGTTGATGCTATGCGGCATGCAAGTCGCAGCCGGAATGACTACACTGCCGATACATAACAATCAAACGAGCAGCACCTCCCATGTTGCAAGCGTTCTCCCGCTGGCTGTTGAACCGGTTTGGCTGGCACATCGTTGGCGAACTGCCGACTGTTCGGCAATGCGTGATCATTTTCGCCCCGCACACCTCGAATTGGGATTTCCCGATCATGTACCTGTGCAAGCTGGCGATGGCGGTCAAGGTCAATTTTCTCGGCAAGCATCAATTGTTTCGCTGGCCGACCGGCTGGTTCTTCCGGGCCCTGGGCGGTATCCCGGTGGTACGCACGGAAAACAACAATGTGGTGTCGGACTCCATTCAGGCGTTTCGTGACAACCCGGATCTGTATCTGGCGTTGGCGCCGGAGGGCACCCGCAGCAAGACCGATCACTGGCGCACCGGTTTCTACCATATTGCCGTCGGTGTCGGCGTGCCGCTGCAACTGGCTTTTCTGGACTGCCGGACGCGCACGCTGGGGCTCGGTCCGTTGTTGCATCTGACTGGTGATATCGAAGAAGACTTTGCCCGCTTGCGCAGCTTCTATGCCGACAAGCAGGGCATCAAGCCGGAGCTGACCAGCGATATCCGGCCGCGTCAGCGCGGCTGAGCAAGCACACCTGTCACTGCCACGACACTGGAGTCAGCGTGCACCTCTATCACCGATCCGCGCGCTCCTTTACGATAGGCCACCCTTTTCCCGTGTTCGGAAGGTCCATGCAACACTGGTGGTGGAGCCATCTGAGGCGTGTTGCCAAAGCCTTTGCTTGCTGTGCGCTTGGCGTCGGCATGCTGGCGATTGCCATGCAGCCGACGGGCGTACTGGCGGCCTCGACGTCGTTACCTGGCTGCAGCGGTGACTTTCAGCCGCAATTCCACAAGTTGTCGCTCGAACATGGCCTGTCGCAAAGCGTGGTCAACACCATCGCCCAGGACCGTGATGGGTTTCTGTGGCTGGGGACCCAAGATGGCCTGAACCGCTACGACGGCTACCAGTTCACGGTGTACCGACGGCAGAGCGACAATCCGCAGTCGTTGCCCGACAATCAGATCAACGCACTTGCTGTCGACGAAGCCGGCACGCTCTGGGTCGGCACCGTGTCGGGGCTGGCGCGGCGCACCCTTGGCAATGACACGTTCGAGCGCATTCCGTCGGAAATCCTGGCCGGTGATTACGTGCTGAGCCTGCTTGCCGACGGCAATGGCCGAGTTTGGATCGGCAGCTCACAGGGGCTCAGCGTCTACGATTTGGCGAGCCAGCAATTCACCACGGTGATCGGTAACAACGCCAGACGATTGCCGGATGAGCATGTCCGGGCGCTACTTCATGATGAAGGCGCCGTCTGGATAGGTACTGCACGAGGCCTGTATCGCTATGCGCCGCAAACGGCGGCCTTTGATGATCCGGTGCTGGCGGATCGCAACATCACCAGTCTGTTGTTGCGGGCTGACGGTCACATGGTGGTCGGCACGCAGTCAGGTTTGTATGAAGCCAGCATGGGCGCAACACGGCGCTTCAACCGGGTCAACATCGAGATGCCGTCCGAATTTGTCCAGAGTGTGCTCGAAGACAATCGTGGCCGGCTCTGGATAGGCAGTGCCGCTGGTCTGGTGGTGCGGCAAAGTGGCGGCCGCACCTGCTTGCTGACACGCCAACTTGGTCGCACCGATACCCTGTCTGCCAATGACGTTCTGAGTCTGTATCAGGATCGCAGTGGCGTGATCTGGGTGGGGACCTATGCGGGTGGTCTCAATAACTGGAATACCCAATCCGGGCAGTTCCGTCAGTATTTGTCGCTTGCCGATTTACCGAGGTCTGCACGCAGCAATACCGTGTCGGCAGTACTGCGTGACCGTGAGCGCCGGTTGTGGCTGGGCACCACCGACAGTGGCCTGTTCCGGCTCGAAGCAGACCGAGTCATACCGATCGCGCTGATGCCTCCTGCCCATCAGCTCAACGCGACTGAAAGGCAGATTGCCAGCCTGTTGGCGAGCGGCAGTATTCCAATCAATCAGCTGCTGGAAGATCAGCGTGGCCGGCTCTGGGCGGGTTCATTCGGTGCTGGCTTGTTTTTGCTGGAGGGCGAGCGGCCGGTCCGGCGTTTTGATTCGGCAACGAACGATGCCATCAGTCTGTCCAGCAGTTTTGTCCTGACCGTTTATGAAGACCACCAAGGCGAGATATGGGTCGGCACCGAGAACGGTTTTGATCAGCTTATGGAAGCGGCTGACGGCAACATCAGTTTTCGACGGTTTGGTGCCCAGCTACCGGTGGCCTTTCAGGCAATCGATACCGAAATCAACAGCATCATCGAAGACTACGATGGCGTGTTATGGCTGGGCGGCTTGGGTGGCCTGATCCGGCTTGACCGCGATCGTGAAACCATGACGCTGTATCAACATGACGAACGCGATGCGAATTCATTGAGTGGCAACTCGGTGACGGCGTTGCGGCTCGCACCTGACGGTGATATCTGGGTGGCCACCACCGATGGCCTCAGTCGATTGCACCGCAAACTGGGCGGTGATTACGAAATTACCCGCTTCACGGTCAGTGATGGCATTCCGCCGGGCGCAGTCTACGGCATGTTGCCCGGCGAAGACGGCGAGCTCTGGCTCAGTTCCAGCAGTGGGCTGGTGCGATTCCAGCCAAATGGCCGTTACGGCATCCAGTATCGACAAAGCAATGGCTTGCCAAGCGATGAGTTCAATATCGGGGCCGTTTATCTGGCCGCTGACGGCGAACGGCTGTTTGGCAGCATCAATGGTGCGGTGGGCTTTTATCCCGAACGGCTGGCCAAGCCGGATTCTTCAGCACGTGTTGTATTGACCGGCTTTCGCAAATTTGATCAACCCCAGTCGTTGGCTTTTGCCAGCAATGCACGGCCGTTGCTGCAGCTCAACAGTGATGATCGCATCGTTTCATTCGACGTGGCGGTGCTGGATTTTGCCGAAGCCCAGCGCAATCAGTTTCGCTACCGCGTGTTGGGCCTGCATGAGCAATGGATTCCGCTGACGGGGTCGCGCACCATCACCCTTACCGGTCTGGAACCCGGCCGCTACCAGCTGCAGGTGCAAGGTGCGCCGGCAACGGGCCTGTGGTCACAGCAATCGCTGACGATTGATCTGGTCGTGCGCAGCCCGCTCTGGACGGTGCATACCACCTATGGCTCCATCATCGCGGCGATGCTGGCGCTGATGACCGGGGTGGCGCTGTATAGCTGGCGACGCACCCGACGCCGGTTGCATTCACTGCAAGAACGAAATTACGCGTTGACCGTAAAGGCGGAAACATCGGAACGCAGCGCCCTCGACCACGAGCATCGAGCCAACGAATTGCAGGATGTTGCCGATCAGCTCGAACAACAGCGGGCCTCGTTGCAGCGCCGTCTGGTAGATGTGCAATACCAGGATCCGCTGACCGGCTTGCCAAGCCGCCGCTTGGCCGAGCAGTTTTTTGCCCGCTTTCAGGCCAAGCCGGGTTTACGGGCCATGATTCTGGTTGACGCCGATGGCATGGGTTATCTGAATGAACAACATGGCTATGCGGCAGGCGACAGCGTGCTGGCCCAGCTCGGTGATTTGTTGCAACGGGTGTGTCGGCATGGTGATGCCATCATGCGTTGGGACAGCGATGTTTTTCTGTTGATTTGTGAAGTGGCGGACATGGATGAGGCGAGCCGGCTGGCAGAACGGATCCGTGCCAGCGTGTTGCAGCAGGCGTTTACGTTGTCCGAACGACGCCATGTTGATTTGACCTGTTCGATTGGCTTTTCACTCTGGTCGGTACCGACAGATGTGTCGGCTGAGTCGCCGGGGCCCTGGCGTTGGCAAGTGGTACTGGGCTTTGCTCGCGAAGCGCTGGCGCTGGCCAAGCATTTCAGCCGCAACGCCTGGTTTGCCTTGGTGCCAACCGAGGCTATCCCGCCGGCAGAGATCGCCCTTGCCAGACGCGAACTGGCGCACAGTTGGGTGGAGCGCGGTTGGCTGGCTGTGAGCAGTTCACTGCCAATTCCATCACGCCTCACTGCGGAGTGGCCGCGCCGTTAAAAAAGTTCACTGCGTTATGACTGACAAAAAAGCCACCGCTTGCGGTGGCTTTTTTGTATTCCGTGACGCTTACTTTTTGTCCTGCACTTTCTTTTCTACTTTCTTCTGCTCGATAACGATCTCTTCAGGGCCGTGGATTTCATCGATTTCCGTTTCGAATTCACCGCTTTCGTCGCTCTTGGTCATGATGATGGTCCTGACCGATTTACCATCACCACTGTCATGCCATTCCATCGGGCCACTGCCGTGCAGCATCACATGGGCACCGCCCTGAATGAAGGCTACCGGCTTGGTGATACCCGCTTGCTTGATGGCTTCGCGAACCTTCTTTTGCTCGGCTTCCGACAGGGAAACGCCAGTGATAACGATGCTGGTCTTCATCGCTTCAATTTCCGCCGGTAACGGCGCGCCGGCTGGTGCGCCATGAAATCGCATCCGCATGCCGGGCCCCTCGGTCTGCAATTTCACTGTCTCACCACCTGCCGTGACGGCGACTTCCTTGCCGGTGCGTTTCGCTTTCACGGTGCGGCCGTCTTCCATGGCAATGATCCGTTCTTCGCCGTCGGTCAGTGTCGGCAGCTTGAACTTCCAGGTTTCGTCGTTGACCTTCAGTTTGACGTCCGCATCGGCGTTGTCATTTTCCTTGTTGACGAAAATCGAGACATTTTTCTTTTCGGCTTTGACCGCATCCTTGCCGGGTTCCTTGGCGGTCGCCGTTGCCTTGGTCGAGGTGCCGGCTTGTGCCGACTCGCTGGCCAGCAGCGGCTGAACGGGCAGGGCGAGGGCGATCAACAACAGGGTGCGCAGTCGCGATGC
The DNA here is from genome assembly GCA_041914645.1 of Permianibacter sp. Lineage (GTDB taxonomy): Bacteria > Pseudomonadota > Gammaproteobacteria > Enterobacterales > Permianibacteraceae > Permianibacter. The sequence continues at coordinate 46,704 of JAYSCY010000005.1, read as the reverse complement.
TGTGTGCATGTAAATCTCCTTGGACACGATGATACGGAACAATCTGGTGGCTGCCGTTGTAGCAGCTGTTGGTGCAGCTATTGGCACAGCCAAATGTGCAGTTGCGTTGCTTGCATGGACATGCATTGCAGCAACTGTGCCACAGTTGTCTGTGAGCCAGTCTGTGAGCCAGTCTGTGAGCCGTTCCGGTGTTTCGCGCTGGTTTGGCAGCGGCAGCGCTGGCGCATTTGAGTAGGGGGTTCCCGAAATCGGGATATCGGTGATGGGTCCGGACCCTTGGCTCTGCCGCTTGTCGCCAAACCATCGATTACGGGGCAGCGTCATCCGGCAGCAGCTGGTATTTTTCCAGTCGGTACAAAAACGCCTTGTAGGGCAGGCCGAGCAAACGGGCAGCTTGGCTGCGGTTGTACTGGCTGCGTTCGAGTGCCTGACGCAACAGATCGCGCTCGTGTGCTTCCCATTCGATGCCGGCATCCGGCAACAGATACTGATTGCTGCGTGGTGGTGTCTGTGCCGGCTCGCTGTCCCAGTCGGCAAGTGTCACTTCCTTGCCGTCGGCCAGCAGCGCCAAGCGCTCCATGGTGTGGGCCAATTCGCGGACGTTGCCAGCCCAGTGCTGACTGTACAACCGCTTCATCAGCTCCGCGCTCAATTGCCGTGCCGGCAGGCCATGGCGCTGGCAGGCCTCGCGCAGAAAATGCTGAATGAGCAGCGGAATGTCGTCGCGTCGTTCGCGCAGTGCCGGCAACCGGATAGGCACGACATTCAGGCGGTAAAACAAATCGGCGCGAAAGCGGCCAGCATCGACTTCCAGTTGCAGGTCGCGGTTGGTGGCGGCAATCAAGCGGACATCCGCCTGCAGATCGCGGTGGCTGCCAAGCCGTTGAAACACGCCGTCCTGCAAGACCCGCAGCAGCTTGGCTTGCAAGCTGAGTGGCAGCTCGCCAATTTCATCGAGGAACAGGCTGCCGCCGGCAGCTGCTTCGAGGCGGCCGATTTTCTGTTTGTCGGCACCGGTGTAGGCGCCTTTCTCGGCGCCAAACAGTTCGGCTTCGAACAGGGTTTCAGGCAGCGCGGCACAGTTGAGCGCGAGAAACGGTGCCGTTTTGCGTTCCGACAATTGGTGCAGGGCGCGGGCGGCCAGTTCCTTGCCGGTGCCGCTTTCGCCATACAGCAGGACGGTGGCGCGGGTGGGCGCAATTTTCTGCACCCGGCGGAACACCTGCTGCATCGGCTCCGAGCGGCCGATCAGATCGACCAGTTGGTCTCGATGCTCAATCGTTGCCCGCAGCTGCCGGTTTTCCCGTTGCAGCGCCTGCACCGTGGTGACCCGCGCCAACGTGTAGAGCAGTTGCGCTTTGTCGAAGGGCTTGATCAGGTAGTCATCGGCGCCGGCGCGTATGGTCGCCATGGCATGGCTCAGATTGCCGTAGGCAGTCATCAACACAAAGGCGCTGTCCGGATGCTGTTGACGGATGGTGTCGAGCAAGGCAAGGCCGTCGCCATCGGCCACTTTCCAGTCTGACAGCACCAGATCAAATGGCTGTTGCTGCAGCGATTGTTGTGCCTGCGGTACGCGCGCGCAGGCGTGTACGGCGTAGCCGGCATCGGTCAGCAAGGACTGCAGCAACTGGCGCTGATCGTCATCGTCTTCCACGAGCAGCAGGGTGGTGGTCCGGGTCATGCCGGGCTCCGTGAATGCAAGGTCAGTATGGCGGTGGTGCCGCTCTGGTTTTCGGGATTGTCATGCAGGACGACATCACCGCGATAGCGGCCGCGCGCGATTCGACGAGCCAGAAACAGGCCCATGCCAGCGCCGTGGCTCTTGGTGGTGACATGGGGTTGAAACAAGCGCTCGCGCACGCCGCTGGCAAGGCCGGCTCCGTGATCGCGAACCGCGATGGTGACGGCATCATCATCGCCGCTCAGCTGAATTGTCACCGACTGCCCGGGTGTGCTTGCCTCAATTGCATTACCGAGCAGTGTGTGCAACAAGCTGGCAATTTCGCGGGCGTGGCCGAGCACGAACGGCCCTTGCGGTGGCGCTTCAATGTGCAGCGCTATTCCGCGATCACTGAACTCCTGCACGGTATCGCGCACCAGTTGGCCGCAGTCGAGCCGCAGTGGCGGCTGGGCATCCTGCTGGGTGACGTCAAGCAAGGCCCGCAGCCAGCGGTCGATCTGGACAATTTGCCGACGTGCCAGCAAGGCCAGTTGATCGCGGCGTTGGGTTTCCAGATCGGAACGGGCCATTTCGTCGAGTGTCAGGCCGAGCGTATTGAGCGGATTGCGCAGGGTGTGGGCCAGGCCACGGGCCAGATCGGACAGTTCGTCGGCGGCTTCGTGGGCGCGCAGGGCGCGATTGTCGGCTTCCAATTTGGCAAGCGCACGCGACATGGTGTTGAACGCGGTGACCGTTTCCCGCAATTCGTCCGGCGCATGTCGGCCCGCTTCGATCTCGATGCCAAGTTCGCCACTGGCAACCTGGCTGGAGGCCTGCTGCAACCGGCGCAGCGGCCGGGCAAAGCCGATGGCGAGCAGGCCGGCACCAGCGAGCGCAAACAGCATGACGATGGCTGTTGCCTCGAACTGGCGGCGATGCCAATTGCGCAGCGCCTGCTCAAGCCCGTCGCGCGGGATGGCCACGCGCTGTGACCAGTCGGCACCGCTCAGCACAATGACGCCGTCATCGCCTTCCGGGCTCAGCGCCATATCGAAAACCTGATCACTGGCGAGCGGGCCGCCTTCGCCGTGCTCGCCAAAAATCAACACGCTGACGGTATCGCTGCTGACTTGAAAGGTTGTCCGCGCCAGCGCCTCGCCCAGCACGGCGCTCTGGCGCTGGGTCAGCCACCATTGGGTCGCAATCAGCGCCAGCAACAGCGAGGCGAGCAACAGGAACAGGGTGGTACGAACCGACATCCGAACAAATCCTTGCGAGCCGAACTGCTGCCGTCAGTGTCGCGCAGTGAGTGGCCTGCCGGCAAATCGGCGCAGCCGGCGGCTAACGCCGGTCCGATCAGCTCCGGACGGGGGCTGCGCGGCGAGTCGGCTCGGCATCCAGCAATTGCAATGCGCTGCGCAGCTGTTGCTGTTGTTGCTGGCAGCGTGCGCTTTCGACTTTCAACTGCAGTTGTGCCGCTTTGAGTTCGCGCTGGGCGGCCACTTCAATTTGCTGCCAGGCCGACGCAGGGGCGGCCGACGTCATTGAGGCGGTGTTGCCGGCCGCATTGCCGAGTATCACGGTGTGCAGGCTGAACACCGGTTCGGCCATGTCGACTGCCACCAACCAGGACCGGCTGTGGGCTGCTGATTCCTGAGGCTGCAGCAGGGCGGCAGGGATGACAAAAACGGCCAGCACCAGCAGCCGGAACAAAGCCCATTGATAAGAACCGCGCATGATCGCTCTCCTTGTGGTCGGTGTCGGGCGCCGGAGGCCGACGAGGGGGGACGGCACCCGAGCACCGCTTCAGATCGGGTTGGGGTCAGTCGATTGGCCGGGTTTGCCAAGCTTCTTGGCTTCACTCCGGTTGAACCGTGCTGTTCCATGCCTTACAAGACGTGTGCCAGCGGCAAATGGTTGTGCAAATCGGCAAATTTTTTGGTTGGGTCTGGCGAAAAGCGGAGGGGACTGCCGCAGATGCGGCACGGATATCCCGATTTGGGGAGATGGAAGCCGAGGCGGTCGCACGGAGGGAGCTGCTGGCGGCAGGATGGCCGGGAAAATCAACCTCTCCCCCTGCGAAGGGCGAGGCCGGGAGGGGGTAATAGCCGCATGGAAGCCCCCCAGCTAAAGCGCATAAAAAAACGAGCGGCTGTTGCCGCTCGTTTTTCAGTTCAATTTTCCAACTGCGTTTTTCAAATCGGTTTCCACCTCAAATTCCCAACGCAAATTCCCAAATCAGGCAAAAGCCGTCAGCCTTACTTCGGCAGCTCGGTCAACGCCTTGCGCTCTTTCGCACGCTGACGTTTGTCGGCCTTTTCTTTCTCTTGCTGTTGCTCCAGCTCGCTCGGTGCAGTCGGGGTTGGCTTGCGCGGAATGCGCTTGTCGGCCATCGCGGCTTTGTAAACGAAAGTCGCCATCACCACGGCGGCTTGCCGCATATCGTCCGGCAGCACATGATCGTAGGAGTCGACATGGGTGTGGTGCAGGCGCGGCATGTAGTCGAGCGGGTCCTGAACAAACTGGAAGCCGGGCAGGCCAACGTTGTCGAACGACTCGTGATCGGTGCCGCCGGTGGCGTTGGCATTGATGGTGCCGTCGCTTAAGTCTGCGAGCGGGCCGAACCAGTCGGAGAAGATCGACTTCACCGCGACGTTGCCTTCGGTGTAAATGCCGCGGAATTTGCCGCTGCCATTGTCCATGTTGAAGTAAACCGAAAAGCGCTCATAGTCCGGCAACTTGGTGATTGGCCAGCCAGGGTTTGTCCAGTACCACGGCGACAATTCGCGCTCGGCCGGATCGGTCGGTTTCGGCCGGGTCGCCAGATGCTGTTCGACATAGGCGCGCGAACCATACAGGCCCTGTTCTTCGCCAGACCACAGTGCCAGCCGAATAGTGCGTTTCGGCTTGATGTTCAGCGTTTTCAGAATGCGCATCGCTTCCATGGTCACGGCGACGCCGGCAGCGTTGTCGACCCCACCGGTGCTGGCATGCCAGGAATCAAGGTGAGCGCCGAGCATGACGATTTCCGGGTTTTTTTCGGTGCCGGGAATTTCCGCAATGGTGTTGTAGGACTTGCTGTCCTCATCGTGGAAGCGCGCATCAAAACTCAACGCGACTGTTGGCGTCTTGCCTTGTTCCAGCAGCCGAACCAGAAAATTGTAGTGTTCGGCCGACAGGATCATCGCCGGCACCGAAAAAGTTTTGCCTTTGCGGTGGTCATGGCCAAAGACCCGAATCAGGCCACCATCACGGCTGCTGCGATATAGCGCCGCCTTGGCGCCTTCCTTCTGCAGGAATGCGCTGACTGCTTCCCGGAACGCGAGCCGCTTGCGCGACTGGGCAATGCTGTCCGGCGCGCCGTGCGCGTGGCTCGCTGGCCGCTTCATGTCCAGCTGCTTCATCTTGCCGAGATCGTCACTGCTGTAGCGCTTGAAGATCTCCGGCGTCGGTTCGCCGATCTCTTCCGGCTCGCTCAGCAGGACAATCTTGCCGCTGATCTTGCCGGCAAACTTGGCCAGCTCTTCCACGGTCACGGCATCGACAAACGCCACTTCTGCTTCAATCACGCCATTGGTGGCCGGTGTCCATGCCACCGGCAAGCCGGTCAGCGTCGTCTTGCGCGGTGCCGTCAGCTGAATGCTGGCGCTGTCATAACTCCAGCCACGGCCGAACTCGAAACCTTCCAGCGCAACATTGGCAAGGCCCCAGCTCTTCAACTGTTCCTGTGTCCATTGGCTGGCTTGCTGCATCTGCGGTGAACCGGTCAACCGCGGACCAATGTTGTCGGTCAGGTGCTGCAGCGTGGTCATCACCTGCGAATGGTAGAGGCCCTCGTCGCGAATGCGATTGATGGTTTCGAGATCGTTGTTGGCAATGGCCGGCGAGGCGGTGACGGCAGCAATCAGGGTGCCGAGCAGCCAGGGTCGTAAGGTCACAAGAATGCTCCTGTACAAAGGGCAGGCAAGGGGGTCCCGCACGGACGCGGACCGGCGGAGCATAGCTTGTGTATCGGGCGAGGGGAATCGTTGAGGTGAAAGATAAGAATATTTGATAGGCTCAGCGAAACCTTCTGTACTGGGTTACCGTCCTGTAGCGGTTTGATACGGCTGTCGTCTGCTTGAGTGGTGTCTCTTGGGCGCGTTCAGGTCGGAGGCAACGGACGTGATCCTATTATCGCTTATGAAACCCATCTGTTAACAGCGTCGTAAAATTCGTTGTGCGGTGACCGGTGCTGCAATCGATTGCCATTTGGCGAGTTTTGACAAATAATCTGGTCGACTGCCAGAAAGCCTTTTTCAATAATTCGCGCCGGCACTACAAAACTAAGCCGGACGAAAAGTACATTTCGTGGGGAACTCCGCATGGATGCTCGATTGCATCATAGTGTTTTTTTGATTTTTGTATTTTGCGTATCCGTACTGCTGTCAGCGCCAGCTCTTGCCGCTGCACCCGCCAATCCCAGCCGCGTTGACTATCCGACAAACAGTTCAACAGGGGCTTTTACGGTGTCGTGGCCAAGGGCTACGGCCACGGCATATTACGAGCTTCAGGAACGCAAGGATGGAGGTGCCTGGCAGTCCTTGTTCTATACCGAGATTGGTATTACCAGCGTGATGCTCTCCGGGCGAACAAATGGCTCTTACGTCTATCGGGTACGATCGTGTGATGATACCTGCAATGTGGGGTATAAATTAGGTACAAACACACTGATCGTCAGCTTGGTCGCGCCGACTCTTTCGTTGTCCGCGTCACCGACAACTGTCGCCTACAATGGCTCGACTACAGCAACCTGGTCCAGCACGAATGCTACTTCCTGTACCCTTGACGGAGTTGCAGTAGCGTTGAGTGGCAGTCAGGTGTTTGGCAACCTGACAACCAGCAGAACCTTTACGTTGGCGTGCGGCAACCCGGCAGGAACGCCAACGGCACAAGCTGCGGTAACAGTCATCCCACCGCCTGTGTTTAATTCAATAGGGGCCTCGCCTTCGTTGGTGGGCAAAAATCAGACATCAACCATCATTTGGGCCACCAATGTCACAACGTCATGCACGGTGGATGGCGTCGCAGCCAACAGCCCGTATACCACCCCTGCGCTTAGTGCGTCTCGGGTTTTTCGCATAGTTTGCAGCAATATCAGCGGCTCAGTAACTCAAGATGTTACCGTCAATGTGCAACCACCTCCGGTTATCACTAGCTTCACTGTTTTGACAAACCCGCTTGAGTCTGGCCTAAGCACAAACTTGACCTGGGCAACTAATTATACGAGCAGTTGCACACTCAATGGTGCGGCCGTTGCCTTGAGCGGCACCGCCTCGACTGGGGTGCTGACCTCCAGCAAACGATTCACTCTGAGCTGTTCCGGACTCAGTGGTTCCACATCGCAATACGTAGATCTTAACGTCGCGCCACGCACTGTGATAAGCAGTTTCGTCGCAGACGTTGGCACGATCGCTGCCGGTCAAGCAACAAACGTCCGATGGTCAGTTGCCAATGCCACCAGCTGCAGATTGGATGGTGGTTCGGTTGCTACAAGCGGATCCGTAAGCACCGGAGTATTGCAGGCGAATCGTAATTATTTATTGGAATGCTTCGGTATCATCAACTCGCCCAGCCAACTGCTGACTGTAGTGGTACAGCCGTCGCCACAGATCAATAGCTTTACAGCGGACGCCAATCCCATCATCTCAGGTACTGGCACGGTCTTGCGATGGAGTAGCAGCAATGCGATTCAGTGTGAGATTGATGGTGTGACAGTAGCCACCAGCAGCAATTTTGCTACTGGTAACTTGGCTGCATCTCATGACTACCAGTTGCGCTGTCTTGGGGTAAATGGTTCATCAGCGGAACGAAGGTTGGCTATAAACGTTCAGGGCGCTCCCGCAGCAACTCTGTCGGCTGCCAAGTTATATATCGAGGCCGGAACCAGTACTGATATTAGTTGGACAAGCAGCAACACGTCTGCATGCACGATAAATGGCAGTGTTGTGTCGCTCAGCGGCTCGCAAAGTACCGGAGTGTTGAATAGCACTCAGGAGTACAGACTGACGTGCACCGGTGCCGGTGTCACAGTTGAACGAATGCTATCCATCACTGTTTTGCCTGCGGAAAGTGTCTGGCGTGATGTCGGACAATGCGATCCCAATACCGGGAGGCTCATGCAGGTTTGCGTCGAAGGTCGGGTTTGCGTCACCGGCGATACGCGTCAGGCATCCGGCAATTGCCAGCTAAGTGCGGACTGTCAAGAATAACAAGCGAATAAAAATCAGGGATGCACCATTATGAGAATTACATTTCGCAGACGGATTCAAGCACGTGTCGTCTGGACAATATTGGCGGCAATTTTTGCTGCTTCTATCGGGCACTCAACCGAGTTTGATCAAGGCTTGGCGACGGCCACATACCGTCTGCTCGTCGGTGATTTCAATGGTGATCAACGGGCTGACTTGCTCTGGCAGGGGGCACCTAACGTCGGGCACCGTGCCGCATTGACTGGGGTGGCACTGGCTGAGGAACAACGGTGGCGAGACGGGTATCTTGGAGTGGTCTGGAACCGTCAAGACACCAATCTTGTAGTTGGTGACTTCAATGGTGACGCCAGTAGTGACGTGCTCCTGCAGGCTCTCAGGCCTGGTTCGCTCACTCAACTCATTCTTGCAGAAACAGATGGAAAGTTGGCTGAGCTGGACCAGCAAATTGGTGACTATCACCTGGGCTTTCGTTGGGATGGTGGACATCACCGTTTGCTGGTTGGTGATTTCGACGGCAATAGCCAAGACGATATATTCCTTCAGGGACAGACCAACAAGGATAGACATGCGTTAGCGCTGAGTTCACCGCGAGGCCAGTTTGAAGCCATTGCTTTCGATTTTGACAATGCCCATCTGGGAGCTGATTGGCAGGCCAAAAACACCAACGTATCTGTTGGTGATTTCGATGGCGACGGGCGTAGCGAGCTGATTCTGCAAACAAAAGGCAACGGCCCGGTGACTCGGGTTGCAAGCATGAATGGTCTGCTCGACACCGTTATCGAAACGATTGAAAGCGATCGTATGGGTCTTGACTGGTCGGCTAAAGCCCATCGTCTGATTGCAGGTGATTTTACTGGTGACGGTCTCGACGACCTCTTTCTGCTGGCAACAAACGGCGCCATCACTAGCGCACTTGTCACCACTGTGAATGACCTTTTTGAACAGATTCATCGCGAAATTAAAGTCATTCCTGATCTGGATAAGGTCGAACAAATACTCGTCGGTGATTTCGATGCGGACGGTATCGATGATCTCATTCTAACCTTCAATGATCCTGCTCTTTCTCCACTCGTTTTGCTGGCCAATGAGCCTCGCCGTGCTGCGCTGGATGCAGCGTTACGTCAGCTTGGGTTGTTGAATCCGGGGCAGATATTGCGAGCGGAAGCCGGTACCGTCCCTCATATCGAAAACCGGGAGGGTAGCCAGGTGTTGCCAACTACCCGGTCTGCCGGCACAGGTCGGTTCGTACAGCCTGCCAGCAGTGACAAGCTTGCGGTGACTTCACTGAACATGGCAGTGAGCGAGGCTTCAAGTGCCGCAGGAGAAACGCCGATAGCAGCCAACGCCGTTGGCCGATTACAAGGTGAGGCTGCAGCGTCTGGCGGAACCGCGAGCTACACCATTCCGGTAGCGGTTCCCCTAGGCCGGCATGGTGTGCAGCCCTCGGTGTCACTCAGCTACTCCTCGCGGGCCGGCAACGGCATTGCTGGTATGGGCTGGTCGCTGAATGCAGGCCAATCCAGTATTCACCGTTGCGCGAGCAACGTAAGGCCATTTGGAATCATCCGTTCGGTGGCCATGAATAATGACGACAAGCTCTGCCTCGATGGGCGGTTGCTCGTCACAGCGGGTGCCTACGGGGTGGACGGTGCGACCTATCGTACCGAGGTGGAGTCGTACGATCGGGTCACTCAGCTCGGCGTCCTGTCGAGTGCAGGCAGCAGCTTTGTGGTCACTCACAAAGACGGCAGCCGCAGTTACTTTGATCAGGCAGCTGTTCCGACAAATGCCACAGCGCCTCTCAGCTGGTTGCTGACACGGCATATCGACCTGCATGGTAATACCATCAGCTACACCTATGCAAAAGCCGGCGACGGCGAGTGGTTGCTGACCCAAATCAATTACACCGGTTTCAGTCCTGCACCCAGTTACACGACGCAGCAAGTCGGTAGCCGCTCGGTGGTGTTCGAGTATGTGGACCGGAGTGATCGCAGCAGCTCGTGGCTCGCTGGCGGTGTTACCAGCCAGACCCGGATTCTGAAACGCATCAAGACTTTTGCTCCGGATCAATCAGGCGTTCAACAGCTGGTCCGCGACTATACGCTGCACCATGAACTCAGCCAGGCAACGCAGCGAAGCTTGCTGACTTGGGTACAAGAGTGTGCGCAAGAATCCGGTGCTACCGTTTGCTTGAAGGAAACACAGTTCAGCTGGGATGACAAAAAGCCAAGTTTTGTGCTGGAAAAGCTCGGTGTCGACGTGAATGCCGCAGGTCTGTACCAAGACAAACGTCGCATTGAGGACGTGTTGCCGCGCGGCGATACCAATGGTGATGGTGTTCTGGATTGGCCCGCAACAGATGTTGACGGTGATGGTGTCATCGAAGCCCCGGGGTACTACATCAACGCAGAGGGCACGTTGAATGGCTACAATACCACGCCAATCAGAAACTGTATTCCGAACTACCACAGCCGATCATTGCACTGCATCTCGGCAGATTTTGACAACAATGGTTTGACGGATCAGTGGAAAAAGCAGGACTCGACGCTGCGCATCGCTCTGCAGCTGGACGGTGGCATAACCTCTAGCTGGTATGACACTCAGATCGTATTGAACAAGCCAACCAGCCGGCCGGCAGATGAATTGCAAGCAGTGACCGACCTCAATAGCGATGGTTGGAAAGATTTGGTGGTCTATCACGACACCAGTTCAGGCGCCCAGCTCAAGGTGTACTACCACAGCCAAAACACAGCCGCACCGTATACGCCGAGCAACAGTCAGGTCATGTATGCCTGGAATTTTACTTTGGTGTCGAACGGCACCAGTCAGGTTTCGACCGTGCAGGCGCATTTGGCCGACGACTTTGATGGCAACGGGTTACCGGATGTGGTCGTCACGCAGGTGACGAAGATTGTGGATGGCGTGCCAGTGGGGATTCCCGCGGGCTTACCGAAAACCATAGTCTTTTCCCGAGTCGCGGCCGATCGCAGCGTCAGTTTTACCCCGGCATCGCTGGAGAGTCTGGTGCCAAGCGGTGAAGAACCCTATCTTGGCGTTTACGTCCTGAATCCACAAAACCGGCCCGACGCCTTTTACTTCAACTACTTCCACGACGTAAATGGCGATGGCCTCGTCGATTGGCTGGGAATGGGGCAAGGCAGCCTGAAGGTGCGCATCAACACCGGTGGACGCTTTCTTTCCTGGCAATCACTGGGTGAAATCCCGGCAGGTTTGCAGCGCGTACAATCTCAGGAATATCTCTGGAACGCGCAAGATGGCGAACTTGGCTATATCTCGTGGCTGGCGTACGACCAGTACTTGCGGGTCATGGATATCAACAACGATGGCAAGCCGGAGTTATTGGTGCCAAATGCCAGAAGGGCATCGGCTTGCTACAAGGTTCTCTGGGGTGGCTCTGGTTACCGATACCATTGTGATGACGAGCTCTACGGCACTTACAAACCATCGTCAAGCTCATCTGATACTGCAATTACCTTCCCGGATCGTGACTCAGGGTTATTCGAATACGACGCAGTGTATTTCGAGCAGAATGCGAGTGGTGGCTATACCAGTCGCACCGAAGCATCAGGCTTGATCGGCACTGCAGTGCATACGGCCGCGGCAGATATTTACGGCAAGGGCCTGACGGACTTTGTCACCACCATCGGTTGCCGGAACCCGACGCTTTGCGCGATGGCCGGTGACGCGGCAGTCAGCGGCATTCCGGGCCTCACGACAATTGCCGGCGCCGGCATCCCGAATCTGAGCGAGGCGGGAGTTTACGTCAACCGCAACCGTGGCTCCGCTTCGGGTGTCGAACGCTATCGTCCGATTGATTCATTGCGCGCTGTCACTGACGGCTTTGGCTTGCAATCGGAATGGGTTCTCAAGCCGCTATCCACCAAAGATCATGGCGGCGAAACTTGCTCCAGCAGTATGGCCAGACTTTATGAAACGGATCACGGTTATTTGAGTGGCGCGCCGGCCGGAGAGTACTTCCATTTTGCGTCCAGCATGTATGTGGTTGCCGAACTCCGGCAAAGCAATGGGGTTGGTGGTACCAACATCACCAAGTATCGCTATCGGGGTGCGGTATACAACGGCTGGGGTCGCGGGTTCCAAGGCTTCAGGGAAATCATCAGCGAAGACAGCAAGGGGCTACGCAGCTGCGATACGTTTGCCCAGATCTTTCCGTTGACTGGCCTGCCGACTCAACAAAAGGTAAAAGCTGTAGCAGGCGACCGACTGCTCAGTGACACCACCAATACGCTGGACTACATCCGGCCGTTTGGCGACAACCTGACTTACCTGCCCTACATCCGCATCAGCAGCGGTAACACCAAGGATCTGTCGGGTGTACAGATTGGAACCAACGTGACCACGGTGGAGCTGGATGCCTGGGGCAATCCGAAGAAAACCACGACCGTGGTGTCGGACGCCTATGTCAGCCAAGAGTCCGTGACCGAAACGCCTTTTGTCCTTGACCTGCCCACCTGGCCGGACAAATCGTATACCAGCAAAACGACCAAAAAGCTGACCGCAATCGCCGCACCCGTTCCGGCGGGCGTCGACAACGTGCCGGTCACTCACGCCACTAGCATTACCGAGTGGTTTGATATCAACCGGCGTTTGCCCAAAACCATTCGCACAGGCCATGAGACTGATGCAGGCCAACAGATCATAACGGGCTTCAGCTACGACAGTTACGGCAACACACTGACAACCAGTGTGTCGGGTGGCGCGGGTATCTCTGCGGTCAGTCAGCGCAGCAGCAGCGTGGTATATGAAGCTGAAGGCTATTTCCCTGACTACCTGCTCAACGCCTTGAACCACCAAACGGACGTGACCATTGACCCCCGAAACGGTCAACTCGTGTTCAGTCGCGATCCATTGAACAATGCGCTGACCACAGCCTACGACGGCTTTGGCCGAGCGGTTCGCAAGCAAATCAATTCCAGAACAGCCGAAACTACCCGGTATGACGGTAGCGTCAGCGGTGACGGGGTAGCGCTTGCTAAATACAAAGTCAAAGTAGATCAGCCCGGTATCAAGCCAGCCGTCACAACCTGGTTTGATGCCTTGAACCGGCCGCTGCGTACCGATACCGACGACCCTCTCGACGGCACACGCAAAATCCGCGGCGAGGTGGTCTACGACGCCTACGGTCGCACGCTCAGGCAAAGCACGCCTTACTTCAACACGACTACGCCAAGCGGCTGTCAGTGGAACGAGTTTGTAAACTATGACGTGCTCAATCGACCTGAGCGAAAGAAGCTGCCCAATGACAACGGTTGCCAGCTCACGATCACCTACACCTACAACGGACCGGAGACCACGGTTCAGGTGGGCCCGGACAGTGGCTATCAGATCAGCCGTGTCAAAAACGTGCTGGGGCAGTGGTGGCAAGTGACTGATCAGGGCTCGGAAGCCAGCTATGGCAACGAAGCCAGCCTGACCACACACTTCCGTTACGATGCCCAAGGCAACCCGGTACTGATCCAGCGCACCCCAAGTACTGGCGCTGCTATCCGCAACACGGCCAGCTACAACGTGCTCGGCCAGAAAATGGCAATGACCGATCCTGACCGCGGCACATGGAGCTTTGACTACAACGTGCTGGGCGAGCTGGTACACCAGGAAGATGCCCGCCACCAGCACACATGGTTCGACTATGACGGCTTGGGCCGGGCGCTTGCGCGCTACGAAGCCACGGGCGCCGGTGCTGCCAAACCGGGGAGTGCGACGGCCAGCTGGAATTTCAGCGGCGCTTGTTACAACGGCACGGCCTCCAATGGCCGGCTGTTGTGTGGCAGTGGCAAAACGGGGGAAGTCAGCAAGGCCTATAGCTATAACGGGTTCGGCCAATTGACCGGCACCGTTTACAACCTCACGGCCCCCGGTGAATCAGCCAAGAGCTTCACGGTCAACCAGGATTACGATCCGGTCGAACAACGGCCGCTGACCCTGACCTATCCGGCCGCCACTGGCGGCACGGCGTTGGCATTGCAAACGGTGTATCACCCGAGCAGTGGCGTGGCTTATCAAGCACGCAGCCTGAATGCGCTGGCCGGGTTGGCGGCGGCCGCAACCTTGCAACAACTCAATGCGCTGGATGCTTTTGGCAATGTGCGCAGTGAATGGCTCGGCAATGGCCTGAACACCGAGCGCACGTTCAGTGAGCATACCGGCCGCCTGACCGGTGTATGCGTCAACCCGGTGGCTGGTTGCTACCTTAGTAGTGCCGGTAATTTGCAGGCCATCGACTATGGCGCCGGCGGCACCCTCAGCACCTACTACGACGCGTACGGCAACCTCATCAAGCAAGCCAATCCGCTGCAAGGTGTGACCGAGACCTTCGCCTACGACCGCCGGATGCGGCTGGTGCAATCGGCACGGGTTGCTGATGTGGGAGCCGGCTTCCCGGCTCTGAGCCAGACCGTCGACTACCGTTACGACCAGTTGGGCAACCTGCTCAGCAAGAGCGACTTTGCCGCCAGCTACCGTTACGACACGAGCACGGGCGTCGCACCGCATCAAGTCAAGGATGTGCGCGATGCACTTGGCGCCGTCATCGCGGCCTACAGTTTCGATGCCACCGGCAACCTGACCGATGAAATCCGCGCCAACGACTTGTACCGGCACAGCGACTACAACCATCAGCAGGTGCCAAGCCGCATCACCCGCGGTGGCGCCAGCAGCGATTTCTATTACGACGAAAACAACGAGCGCTACTTCGAGAAGCACATTGCCTCCGGTACCACCACCAAGGTCTGGAAGCTCGGCAAGCTGTACGAGTACAGCGAAACCACCGATGCGGCGGGCACCAGCAAGGAAGAAAAAAGCTATTTCGGCAGCCATGGCCAGTACAGCTACAAGCCGGCGCAAAACGGCAAGGCAGCCTGCGGCAATTGGCGCTTCTTCCATACCGACCGGCTCGGCAGCGTCGAAACCATCACCACCGTCAACAAACAGGTGCTGGAACGACACGGCTTTGATCCGTTCGGCAAGCCGCGCGCCGGCAACTGGATGGTGGACAACACACTGGATGGCACCACCGCGACCCAAAAGGGGCTGTACAACCGGGTGACCACCCGCGGCTACACCGGCCATGACCACATTGATTCGGTCGGGCTGATTCACATGAACGGGCGGGCGTATGACCCGGAGTTGGGCCGGATGTTGGGCGTCGATCCCTTCATGCAATCGCCGCTGAACAGCCAGAGTATGAATCCGTATGCCTATGTGATGAACAATCCGTTGGCGGGGACGGATCCGACGGGGTACTGTTCGGAATCCGAAGGAGGAGATAAGGGTGACTGCGGCGGTGGAACCGAAGGTGGCAAAGGAGAGCGCAAGGGCAAGATGACCGGGTCACGTATTGATGGGGTTAACACCGGTGCAACCTGCTCAGGGACTTGCGGTGCCAGCTATGGTGGCTGGACGCCGCCCAGCAGCGGTAAAAATAATGTGCTCTCGGTCAAAATCAGCGATGTCACCGACCCCACGCAGCTTGAAACGATTAAAAATGACGTTAAGAGCGGGAAGGCTAAAGTTGCCAATATCGAGGGCAACAAGGACCATGTTGTTGTGTTGCGGGTTACGGGTGGAACCGGTAATCAAGATAGTGATCCGTTTACTCCGGAAGCGCGCAAGCTGTTCGAGGCGGATATGCTCAATCCGCAAAATCGGATTGTCGGTATCTCGTATGAGCTGCCAACCATTCAGCAACTAAATGCCTGTCTTGCACGTGGCGGATGTGTTGATCCCGCAGACATTGAGGCCATGAATGCACTCTATGCTGCGCATGGACAGCCTCCCATCTACAGTGGTGAGCTCGCTCACGTTGATATACCCATTGTGACAAGCGCTGCCACTGCTGGTGCGTACACAACGGGGATGATTACGCGCAGCATTACAAAGAGCATGGCGAACGCAAGAGGGGAAGATGCCAATAGCCCTTTCAGTAACGAAAAAGGCGCTCTTGTTGATATGGCAAAAGCCGACAAGAAAGCTGGTGGTATCACTAGAGCTGATATGGATGCTTATAAAGATCTAAATAGAGGACTTCCTGATCCTTTTCCCTCCCACAAAATTCGAGGGCCAGAAGTACATCCAAATAACAACTATCCTCACGCAAGGCAGCCGCACGGGCACGTTGGTCCTGTAGACCACATTCCAATAGTTGATTTTTGAAGCTATGAACAAGCACAGCGAAAGACTAGCGAAACTCTGGCAACAAGCCGCAAGAGATCTCGGTATCGAGGTGAGCTCCGGGTATCGAGTGCACCTTTCTGACGGGGTTGTACTGGTGGTTGCTGTTTTGATTAAGAGTTTTGGTGCTGAGAAGGGAATGCTGTTGGTTACAGAGTCATCCTTACTAAGGCCTTTTGAACACGAGCTTTTAGGTGCAGGGTATGGATATTCAGTTTTCTCAGAGCCAACAGCAGACGAGGTTTATGATCGGGACGCCTATATAGAGCTTTTACGTGACTGGGGTTGGACGGGAAGTGAAGGCGCGAAACCTAGGTGGTTGTAGCCCGTAGGTTGGGCTGACAAGCCCAACGGATTTGAATGGATTGATTGAGTAGTAGAGAAAACCCCGCCCACCCCGCGTGCGCGGGGTTTTGCTTTTTAGCGGCACCGAAAACGAAAGGGGGAAATAGGGTCAGAGTCGAATTGTTTGCTACGCTTGGTTTTCACGGGGAAATAGGGGTCAGAGTCGAATTATTTGTAAAATTTGCGCTCATGTTTGGTCATGGAGTGACGAATCATGCCTCGATTACCCCGGTATGTGGTGCCAGGGGGGCCGCAGCACATCATTCAGCGCGGCAATAACCGACAGGCCATTTTTGCAGCAAAAGGCGATTACACCGCCTATCTCGACTGGTTGAAAACTGCCGCCGACGAATTTGGTCTGCGCATTCACGCCTATGTGCTGATGACCAACCATGTCCACCTGCTGGCATCCCCGATGGAAGAAAACAGCATCGGCAAGACCCTGCAGTCGCTCGGGCGGCGCTACGTTCAGTATTTCAATGCGAGCTATGGCCGGACTGGCACATTGTGGGAGAGCCGTTATCGGGCCACTGTCGTCGATGCCGAAAGCTACTTGTTGAGCTGCAGTCGCTATATCGAACTCAACCCGGTGCGCGCTGCAATGGTGAAGGCGCCGGGGGAGTATCCATGGTCCAGTTATCACCAGAATGGCTTGGGCAAGGCCAACGGACTCATCACCCCGCACGAGCTTTATCTTCGACTGGGTCGTAGCGCAGAGCAGCGGCAAGCCGCCTATCGGGGCCTATTCAAGCAGGCAGTACCGGATGCCATGCTGGTGGCGATTCGGGATGCCACCAACAGGCTGGGCGCTTGGCAACGACCGGTTCCGGGTCCAGATAGAGGCCATGTCGGAGCGGCGTGCGGCGCCGCTGGCGCGAGGGCGGCCCAGAAAAATCGACTCTGACCCCAATTAAAAAAGAGAGGAAAGAAAAAAGCCCGCTTTGGAGGCGGGCTTTTGAATTGGTGGGCGCTGACGGGCTCGAACCGCCGACCCCCTCCTTGTAAGGGAGATGCTCTACCAACTGAGCTAAGCGCCCGAGTACTGCATTGCCTGCCGGACCTGGCCAGACGGAGCTTTCCGGTCGGGTCCGGAAAGGCGCGCCATGATAGGGACGGTCTCTTCGAAGGTCAAGCTGAGTTCGGCGGATGGGGCGGGTAATTGCCGACGCCCCGTTCACGGGCGGCGCTGCTACAATGCCGGCCCCGTTCGGCCAGCCTCCCTGAATCTCATAACATGACCGTCCGTACCCGTTTCGCACCGAGCCCGACTGGCTACCTGCACGTCGGCGGCGCCCGCACTGCGCTGTATTCCTACCTTTATGCCCATCGCATGGGCGGCAAGTATGTGCTGCGTATCGAAGACACTGATCTCGAACGCTCGACCGATGCGGCCGTGCAGGCGATTTTTGACGGCCTGAACTGGCTTGGGCTGGCTCACGATGAAGGCCCGTTCTATCAGACCAAGCGTTTTGATCGCTACAAGGAAGTGATTCAGCAGATGCTGAAGGCCGGCACGGTCTATCGCTGCACGTGCAGCAAAGAACGGCTGGAACAATTGCGTGCCGATCAGGAAGCACGCAAGGAAAAGCCGCGTTACGACGGGCACTGTCGCAACAACCCGCCGGCAGATGATGGCAAGCCGTTTGTGGTCCGGTTCAAGAACCCGATTGGCGGGGTGGTGGCCTGGGACGATTTGATCCTCGGCCGCATCGAAATTGCCAACGATGAGCTCGATGATCTGATCATCGCCCGCACGGACGGCTCGCCGACCTACAACTTCTGCGTTGTCGTCGATGACTACGACATGCAGATCAGTCACGTCATTCGCGGCAATGATCATGTCTCCAACACGCCGAAGCAGATCAACATCCTGCTGGCGCTCGGTGGCACGCTGCCGCAGTACGGTCACTTGCCGATGATTCTGGGGCAGGATGGTCAGAAACTGTCCAAGCGGCATGGCGCGGTCAGCGTGATCCAATACCGCGATG
This sequence comes from Permianibacter sp., assembly GCA_041914645.1. Lineage (GTDB taxonomy): Bacteria > Pseudomonadota > Gammaproteobacteria > Enterobacterales > Permianibacteraceae > Permianibacter. Next base: position 28,246 of record JAYSCY010000005.1, on the reverse strand, counting down.
AAGGCTATTTGCCGCAGGCTTTACTCAATTATCTGGTCCGGCTCGGCTGGTCGCACGGCGATCAGGAGATATTCTCGATGGCCGAGATGATCCAGTATTTCGACGTCAAAGATGTCAACAAGTCGGCCGCCGCGTTTGATACCAAAAAGCTGCTCTGGTTGAACCATCACTACATCAAGAGCTCGCCAGCCGATGAAGTGGCCCAGCACCTTGCCTGGCATATGAATGATCAGAACATTGATCTTTCGAATGGCCCGGCGCTGGCACGCGTGGTGGTGGCGCAAGCCGAACGCTGTGACAACCTGAAGGTGATGGCGCAGCAAAGCCGCTATTTCTATGAAGAGTTTGACGACTACGATGCTGCCTCGGCCGACAAGCAGTTGACCGCGCAAACACGCGCCGCGTTAGCAGCACTGCGCGAGCAGTTGGCCGCGCTGACAGAATGGAATGCCGCGAGCATTCACGCCGCCGTCGATGCGGTCTGCAAAGCGCTGGGACTCGGTTTTGGCAAAGTGGCGCCACCACTGCGTGTTGCCATCACCGGCTCGACTGCGTCGCCGTCCATCGACATCACCGCTGAACTCATCGGCAAAACGCGGGTGTTGGCACGCATTGATCGGGCGCTGGCCTGCATCGACAAAAAAGCCGGGTAACGTTGTTGACAGCGGGGTAGGGCACCCCTAAAATGCGCGCCTCTTTCGGGGCTATAGCTCAGTTGGTAGAGCGCTTGCATGGCATGCAAGAGGTCAGCGGTTCGACCCCGCTTAGCTCCACCAGCTTCCTGACAAGGGGCCGTCTCTAGCGGCCCCTTGGTTTGATAAACGGGAAGATGGTAAGCGGTACCGAAAGTGCCTGTTTTGACTCCATATCGGGAGAAGAGCAGGTGGTACAAAGGTTTAGTCCCCATCGTCTAGAGGCCTAGGACATCGCCCTTTCACGGCGGTAACCGGGGTTCGAATCCCCGTGGGGACGCCAAAAAAAGCAAAAGGCCCGGTTAATCCGGGCCTTTTGCTTTTTCCGTCCCCACGGGGATGCCGAAGCCCGCAGGGGTTCGACAAATTCGCCGGGAGCGAATTTGCGTGAAGCGCCATCGGCGCGAAACCCGAAGGGCGCGGCGCACGGATGCGTCGCGCTATCCCCGTGGCGCACCGCACATACACGGGTATCGGAGTGTTTCGTTTTTTGAATTCGCGATGATGACTCAAGCATCGCCTCACGCTTTCTCGCACTGCACACCATTTCCACCTGCCCCCTCAATAGACCCACCCCCGACACCTGTGGCAGTCTTGCGCCACCTTGAGCCGAATCACGGAAGGACGCCATGAGGCATTGCTGTCGTTTGCTGCTAATGGCCGGTTTGCTGATCAGCAGAGCATTGCCCGCCGCGGACGTTGGCGCCTGTCAGCAGCTGCCATTGCAATTTGGCGATGCCACCGCACGCTGGACCCATGTCCCGCTGTCCCGGCTGAAAACGGACACCATCTACCAGACCTTGAACCAGGCCGATGGCTCGGTGCTGCAGGCGACGGCAAACGGGGCTGCCTCGGCGTATGTCCGGCTGCTGTCCGCGCCGATGCAGGCGCCTTCACACGTCTCCTGGCAATGGCAGACGGCACAGCTGGTGCCCGGTGCCGACAATCGTGATCCCGACCGGGAAGATGCACCGGTTCGACTCATCTTTGCCTTCGATGGCGACAAGGCATCGCTGCCGGAAGCCGAGCAGCGCCGGTTCCGGCTGGCCAAGCGTTTGTCCGACAAGGATCTACCCTTTGCAACGCTGATGTATATCTGGGCGGATGGGGTGCCAGTGGATACGATCATTCCGTCCGCGCACAGCCAACAGGTCAAAATGATCGTTGCTGCGAGCGGCAGCACCGGGCTCGGCAGTTGGCAAACGGTGAGCCGCAATCTGCAAGCCGATTATCAGCGTGCATTTGGTGCGCCGGCGGGCCCGCTGCTTGGTGTGGCGGTCATGACCGACACCGACAACACCGGTGCCCGTGCCGAAGGTTTTTACCGCAAGCTGGATTGGCAGTGCGAGGGGCCATGAAGATGTCGGGACGATTTGCAAATCGCTGGTATGGCGGGTGCCGGTTTACGCGTCCTGCACTGATGCTTTGTGGCCTGCTTGCGCTGACCGGCTGCGCCATGTTGCCGAGTCAGGAAGGCCGGCCGGAATCCTACGCGCTGACAGATACCGAAAACACGGCAATCGCTCGCGCCACCGCAGCGCAAGAGGCCGCTCATCCCGGTTTGAGTGGCTTTCGCCCGCTGCCCAATGGTGTTGATGCCATCCTGGCACGCATTGCCCTTGCCGAGCACGCCGAACGCTCGCTCGACGTGCAGTATTACATCTGGCATGACGATCTGACCGGTCGGCAGTTTGCCGGCGCTTTGCTGCGGGCTGCGGATCGTGGAGTGCGGGTCCGCATTCTGATCGATGATGTCGGCGTCAGTGCCAACGATGAAAACCTGCTGGCGCTCGATACCCATGAGAAAATCGAGATTCGATTGTTCAACCCCATTGCTTCGCGCGGCATGCGCACCATTGGTACGTTGACCGATATGCAACGGGTCAACCGGCGGATGCATAACAAGTCGTACATTGCCGACAACCAGATCGCCATTCTGGGTGGCCGAAATATCGGTGATGAGTATTTCGATGCCAAAGCCGATGTCGCCTTTGGTGATCTGGATGTGCTGACCATTGGCCAGTCGGTCAATGATGTTTCGAAGGCATTTGATCAGTACTGGAATGCCGCGGTGACCTATCCGATTGCCGCCTTGCTGGGGCGCAAGGGCGACGCCGCAAAATTGCCGCCACTGCGGGAGGCGCTCAATCGCTATCTGGTCAGTGAAAACGACAACCCCTATGTGCAACTGGCCGTCAACCGGTTGACGACCCAGATGGCGAAAGGCGAGGTCGAGTATTACTGGGGCAATGCCGATCTGTTGTTTGATGATCCGGCAAAGGTTACCCGCGACCCCGATGATGTGGAAGGTCATCTGATGACCAAGTTCGCCGACACCGGAATTTCCGGCAAGCGCGAGCTATTCATCATTTCACCGTATTTTGTTCCGGGCGAGCAGGGCGAGAAAGTGTTGTCCGGGTTGGCGAAATCGGGTGTCGAGGTCACCATACTGACCAACTCGCTGGCGGCAACCGATGTTGGTGCCGTCCATGCCGGTTACAAGAAGTACCGCGAGGCGCTGGTTGCTGCCGGAGTAAAACTGTATGAGCTGAAACCGTCAGCCAACCAAATCGAGCGCGAGAAGCGCGATAAAATGGCCGTCAGCGGTTCACGGGCATCCTTGCATGCAAAAACCTATATTTTTGATCGCAAGGCGGTGTTTATCGGGTCATTGAATCTTGACCCCCGTTCGGTCCGGCTCAACACCGAGATAGGGCTGGTCTGCCAGAGTGCCGAGCTAGCTGAAGACATGCTGGTCGCGTTGAACCAGAGCATCGATTTGCTGGCTTATCGGCTGGTGCTGAAGACGGACGCCGATGGTGATCGCGAGCTGGTTTGGCTTGATAAGGCGGCGGATGGCCGCGTGCGCGAGTTTACCGATGAGCCTGAGGTCGGGGCATGGCGTAAACTTGGCGTCTGGTTTCTTGGCTTGTTGCCGATCGAATCACAGCTTTGAATCGTTTTTGTTCTGTTCCATTCAGGATAGGTCTCATGTCACCGCTTGATTTTCTCTTGCAACGCCGGTCTTACCCCATTCTGCAGGCGCCGGCACCTTCTGCCGAACAGATCAACGTGCTGATGCAGGCGGCATTGCGGGCGCCAGATCACGGCAATCTCAAACCGTTTCGCTTTGTCATCTATGACACCCCCAAGCTGCGCCAGTTGGGCGCTGCTTATGTGGCGGGCATGCAGCAATCGGGCGAAACCGATGCTGTGAAACTGGAGCGCGCGGCCGGGTTGCCGCTGCGGGCACCGATGGTGATGGTGGCGGTCGCGCGCTTGACCGAGCACGGCAAGATCCCGAAGCAGGAACAGTTGCTGACGGCCGCGCTTGCCACCTTCCAGATCGTCAATGCGGCAGAGGCGATGGGCTTTGGCGCGTACTGGCGCACCGGGGATATTGCCTACAACCCGGCAATTTGGCAGGCCTTGGGACTCGCTGAGGGCGAACAAGTCATTGGCTATGTGTACCTCGGCACCAAAGCCGGTGAAGCGAAGCCGGTGGCGGCAGCGCCGGCACCGAACACGTTTTGGCAGTACGGCTAGAGGCTGACGGCCATAAACAGGGTGTCGTTAGGGAGATGCCTACTGAGCACGGTAGCCCATCAGGAAAACAAAAAGCCGGCAGAGCCGGCTTTTTGTTTTGCGAGAAGCAGATTGCGATGACAGCTCAGCGACGGACCTTTGCCACCAGCGTCTTGAACACATCCATGACATCGCGTTGTTTGAAGTCGGTGAATTCGCCGGCATCAAAGTAGGTGCCATTGCAGGTATTGCAACGGTCGATTTCAATGTGCGGCTGTTTCTTGTCCTGCAGTTTGTGCAATGGTGACTTGTCACCACAGCGCGGACAGAAAATCGGTTCTTCATTGTTGAACTGCTTGCCAAGGCTGGCGAGGCCCAGATCCAGCATTTCCGCGTCTTTGATCTTGGTCAGCATCACTTCTTCATCGGCATCGAACCAGAGGCCCTTGCAGCCGCTGCAGCGCTCGATTTCAACGCCTTCCAATACCACTTTGTCCATCGGAGCCTTGCACTTCGGGCACTTCATGTTGTTCTCCTTCTGCCTGTCTGGTTCCGGCATGTCCAGCCGATATCCGTGGCAAGTGTAGCGGGTTGTTGCGATGCTGGGGAGGTCTGGCGCACTTGTACCAAACGTGAGCGTTAACGCTGCCTCAGAAACCGCTCCAGATCTTGCCGGTTTCCGGTGCCGCCTGCGCTTTGTCACGCAGCGCGTTGACGCGGGCGTACTTGGCTTCTTCGGCGGTGCGCGCGGAAGACTGGTTGTTTTCCGGCTTTTGCTCCAGCTGCTGCAGGAAGCGGGTGCTGTCGCTAACGTAGGCGCGGTCGATTTTGCTCATCACGGACTCCTGACCAATGGCCCGGCAATGCCGAGCCTGAAGTGTTTTCCGGCCCAGATGTACCGGGCCGGCGACTGCCTTTCTGACCCGGACTTTTCCGGGCCAACGATTTTCTTGCGGCCCGGCGCGCGGGCCGGAACAAGCCGCTTAGAACTCGGCGTTGTTCGGTGTGCGCGGGAACGGGATCACGTCACGGACGTTCTGCATGCCGGTGACATAGGCCACGCAGCGTTCGAGGCCCAGACCGAAACCGGCATGCGGCACGGTGCCGTAACGGCGCAGATCACGGTACCACCAGTAATTCTCGACGGGCAGACCCATTTCTTTCAGCCGTGCGTCGAACACATCCAGCCGTTCCTCGCGTTGCGAGCCGCCGATGATTTCGCCGATGCCGGGTGCCAGCACATCCATCGCGGCGACGGTTTTGCCGTCGTCGTTCAGCCGCATGTAGAACGCCTTGATGTCCTTCGGGTAGTTCATCATGACTACCGGCCGGCCGACGTGTTTCTCGGCGATGTAGCGTTCGTGCTCGGATTGCAGATCCATGCCCCAGCTGACCGGGAACTGGAATTTCTCACCGCTGGCCTGCAGGATTTTGACCGCTTCGGTGTAGTCCATCCGGACAAAGTCGGTGGCGACGATGGCTTCCAGTCGCGAAATCGCCGTCGGCTCGATTCGTTCGGTGAAAAAGTGCATGTCGTCCATGCGCTCGTTCAGCACGGCGCGGCAAATGTATTTCAGCATCGCTTCGGCGTGGTCGGCATCGGCGGCCAGATCGGCAAAGGCGATTTCCGGTTCGATCATCCAGAACTCGGCCAGATGGCGGCTGGTGTTGGAGTTTTCGGCGCGGAAGGTCGGCCCGAAGGTGTAGACCTTGGACATTGCCATGGCATAGGTTTCGGCGTTGAGCTGACCGGATACGGTCAGGAAGGCCTCTTTGCCGAAAAAGTCCTGCGAATAGTCGACTTTGCCATCCGGGGTGCGCGGGCAGTTGACCATATCCAGCGTCGAGACCCGGAACATCTCACCGGCGCCTTCGCAGTCGCTGGCGGTGATGATGGGGCTCGCCACCCAGACAAAGCCTTGTTCGTGATGGAAGCGGTGGATGGCCTGGGCAATGCAGTTGCGGACCCGGGTCACCGCGCCAATGACGTTGGTGCGGGCGCGCAGGTGGCCCTGTTCACGCAGGTATTCCAGGCTGTGCGGTTTCGGGCTGATCGGATAGGTTTCCGGCTCGTCGACCCAGCCAACCACGGTGACGCTGTCCGCTTTCAGCTCAATGGCCTGGCCTTGGGCCGGCGACGGTACCACGGTGCCGATGATGTCGACCGAGCAACCGGCGGTCAGCTTCAGCACTTCGTCCGCGTAGTTGGCAAGGCTCTGTTCGGCCACCACCTGGATCGGATTGAACCCGGAGCCATCGTGCACATTGACAAACGACAGGCCCGCTTTCGAGTCACGGCGGGTGCGTACCCAGCCCTGAATGCGAACCTGACTGCCGGCAGCAGCCTTGCCTTTCAGCACATCGGCGATGGCCATACGGGTCATCTGGACAATCCTCATCAAACAGTTGGAAATCAGGGGCGGTTGGCGGTGGCCGGTGACGGCGCGCCAAGGCTCAGTCGTCGGCCGGCTCGACCAGCGGTATCCGGGCGGCCAACCGTTGATTGATGGCGCGCTTTTGTTCGTCATTGAACTGATGCCAGTTCAAAACCTCGTCGAAACTGCGGCCACAGCCACGGCAAATCTCGTCACCAAGCACGGTACTGCAGACCCCGATGCAGGGGGAGGCGGTATCACTGCGCTTGCCGGAAAGGGAAATGCTCACAACCTGTACAGCCTGCCGACCAGAGCGAAAAAACCGGCCGCTATGGTAGCGTGCCGGGTGGCTTCGATGCCACCGGAATGGGGCCGCCCGGCAGGGTGACGGTCGCCATTTCATATCGGCTATGCTAGACGGCAATCGGTGGGCAAGCCGAGGCGGGCGCAATGATGGGTGCCCGTCAGGCAGGATGATGCCCGCCGCGGGAAAGGTTATGGATAACACCGAACTGAGTTTGTTGCCGGTGGCGCTACGGGCGCTGCCACATGCCATTGTCATCGTCCGTGAAGATGGCCGGCCGCTGGCGGTCAGCGCCGTCTGCGAACACCTGCTGCGCTGGCCGGCTGGCGCCGCCTTGCCCGCCACCCTGTCCGAACTGCTACCGCTCTGTGATGAACACAGCCGGGCAGGGCTGGACTGGGAGCTGGGTCGGCTGGATGACCCCGACTGGCAACGCGAACTGACCGAGTCGGCAGTGCTGCAGCGGCAGGATGGCAGTGAATTCCCGTTCGAGTTGGTGGTGGTGCCACTTGCCGCCGGTGATGTGCGTGGCTGGCTGCTGCTGCTGACTGATTTGCTGATGACCCGCTCGTTGGCCGATACCGTGCATTTCCAGCGTTCGCACGACAGCCTGACGGGGCTGGTCAATCGCGCCGAATTCGAAAGCCGTTTGCAGGACTTGCTGGCTCAAGTGTCAGCCAGTGCCGGCCATGCGCTTTGCTATATCGATGTCGATCAATTCAAAGTTATCAATGACACCTGTGGCCATGTCGCGGGCGACGAGCTGCTGCGTCAACTGACCGAACTGCTGCGGGCCAGGGTCGCGGTCGGTGATTTGCTGGCACGCATTGGTGGCGACGAATTCGCCGTGCTGCTGAGTCGGCGGACCCTGACCACCGCCAATGTCTGGGCCGACTCGGTGCGCGAAGCGATCAGCCAGCTGCCGTTCAACTGGGGTGACAAGACCTTCCGACTCAGTGTCAGTATCGGTGTCGCCGCGCTGACCGGACCGGATCAGAATTGGGCGCAGGTGCTTGGTCAGGCCGATGCGGCTTGCCACCATGCCAAGGAACTCGGCGGCAATCAGGTCCGACTGTTCAGCGCTGACGATGCGCAACTGGCGCAGCGCCACACTGAAATGCAATGGGTGTCGCGCATCGTCCAGGCGCTGCAACAGAACCGGTTTCAGTTGTGGGCGCAACCGATTGTTGCCGTTGCTGCCGGTAGTGAATTGGTCCATCAGGAAATCCTGATCCGGATGATCGACGTGGATGGCACGCTGATCGCGCCGGGACACTTCCTGCCGGCCGCCGAGCGCTTCAATCTGGTGTTGATGATCGACCGTTGGGTGGTCAGCCAGACCTTGAATTGGTTGGCCGCGCGGCAACAGCAGGGGCTGCCGCCGGTGCGCTGTGCCATCAACCTGTCGGGTGCCAGTGTCAATCAACCGCCGTTTCTTGATTTCATCGAGTCCGAGTTGCGTCGCAGCGCGGTGCCGCCGGATTGGCTGTGCTTCGAGGTGACCGAAACTGCCGCCATCGCCAATCTGCAGCGGGCGCGCTCATTTATTCAGACCTTGCAATCCTGGGGCTGCGAATTTGCCCTTGATGATTTCGGTGCCGGCATGTCGTCGTTTGCCTATCTGCGCAATTTGCCGGTCGATTACCTGAAAATCGATGGTGCCTTTATCAAGGAGCTGGCCAGCAATGCGATGGATCAGGCCATGGTGCGCGCCATCAATGAAGTGGCCAAGGTGGCCGGCATGAAAACCATTGCCGAATTTGTTGAGAACAACGAGGTGTTGGCGGTACTGGGGGAAATCGGCGTTGATTACGCGCAAGGCTATGGCATTGCCAAGCCGGCCCCGCTCAGTTGAAAGCAGTTGCTCCCCGCCCTGAATGGGCGGGGAGCGGAACATGGTCATCGTGAATCGGATGCAGTTCTGCAAACGGCTTCAAGCCGCATCCTCGGCCGGCTGTCGCATGGCCCGTCGTTTTGCCTCCTGCCAACGCCGGCTGCCCCAGTTGCGAATATTGTCCAGACCGACGTAAAGCGTGGGCAATACCAGCAGGCTGATGGCAGTCGAAAAAACAAGTCCACCGACCACCGCCCGTGCCATCGGATAGTACGGAGGACTGTCGGCATCACCGCCGATGGTGGTCGAGCCAATGCACAGTGGCACCAACCCCAGTACGGCAGTGGCGGTGGTCATCAAGATCGGGCGCAAGCGCTCGCGGCCGGCCATCATGATCGCTTCGCTGCGATCAAAGCCTTCACTGCGCAACTGGTTGATGTGTGCGATCAACACAATGCCGTTGTTCACCACGACCCCCATCAGCACCAGAATGCCGATATAGGCCATGATCGACATGGTGGTGCCGGTGATCAGGAAGAACCAGAACACGCCGACCACCGAGTAGAAGACCGAGAAAATCACTGCACTGGGGAAAATCAGCGACTCGAACATCGCTGCCATCACCACATAAATCATCATCAGCGCGAGCAGCATGTTGATGGCAAACACCCGGCCGGTATCGTCCTCGCGATTGAAGCCACCACCAAAACTGGCCTGATAACCCGGCGGCAGTTTCAGTTTCTCAAGGTAGGGCTCAATCAGCTTGCGCGCTTCGTCACCGGAAATTCCATCGGCAACCGCGGTAACGCCGATCGTGGTCAGCCGTTCCTCGCGAACGATGCGCTGGCTGGCGCGTGACAGCGTCAACTCGGCCACTGCCGACAATGGAATCGGTTCGCTGCCTGCCAGTGGTGTCGACAGGGAGGCCGCAGCCGAAGCGTTGGTCCTCGCCAGGTTCTGGACCTCATTCTGTGCCGCACCCTGACGGAACAGCGGCAGTGTTTCCAGATCGGATAATTTCTGCCGATCGGACTTGCCAAACATCAGCTTGATCTCGGTTTCACCGTTGGCGGTGCGCATGGTACGCAAGGGTTGCCCGCGCATTGCCACAGCGATGGCCTGGGCAATTTGGGCCGGGGTCAGACCAAGCGCTTGCGCGCGCGAGCGGTCGATCCGGATTTGCACTTCCCGGTCACCGAGATTGGCTTCGGAGCGCACTTCCCGCAACCCTTTGACGCCAGCCAGCATGCGGGCCAGTTCAAACGACAGTTTGGTCAACTGTTCGGTGGAGTCGCCGGTGAGTAAAACGCGCAGATCTTCGCCGCCGCCAAACCGGTCGCGCTGGAAGCTGACCTGACCAAGTGGAAACTTGGGCATTTCCTTCTCGATCTGTTCGCGCATTTCAGCGAGCGTCAGTTTCGTGGTCCGGTTCTTGTCGAGCAAAATGGTGGTGCCGGCTTCATCGCTGATGAAGTAGCTGTATACGCTGTCAATGCCGAAGCGTTCCTTCTGCTCAAGCAGCCAGCTTTCGATCGGGGTAACCGCAGCTTCCACCCGGTCAACGGTGTACTTGCCGTTCAGGTCGTAATAGAGCCGCAACTGATCGGCAGCGGTTTCCTCGAACATCTCCTGTTTGACGAAGTTCATCGGAATGGCGATGGAGCCCAGAATGGCAAAGGCGAACAGGGCTGACCAGCGAGCATGTCGCAAGGTCCAGCCAAGCACGCGGGCGTAGCGATCCGACAGCCAGACCACCCACGCGACCGGTTTGTTCTCACTTTGCATCGGCAGCCAGTACAACATCAGCGGGATGATGGTCAGTGAGATGAACAGCGACGCAAACATCGACACCGTGATGGTGGTGGCCACGTGGCTCAGAAATACCGTGATGTCGACTTTCTCGCCAATGATATTGGGCAGAAAGACGATGACGGTGGTGATGGTGCCGGTAGTTACCGCGAGCCCGACATGCTTGGCGCCGGACAGAATTGCTCCCACCCGATCGCCGGGATGAAAAGCCTCTTGCCGGAAAATGCTTTCACTGACCACAACGGCATTGTCGACCAGCATGCCAATGGACAGCATCAAGCCCATCATCGACAGGATGTTGATACTGACGCCGGCAAAGAACATGTAGGCCAGCGTCATCATGACGGCGAACGGTACTGCCATCGAGACCGCGATGGTGACCGGCCAGTTGCGCATGAAGCTGTACAACACCAACACCGACAGGGCGAAGCCGATCAAACCGGACAGGACGATTTCTTTCAGGCTATTGGTCACGCCTTCGGCCTGGTTGTTCATCATGTACAGCTGAATGCCTTGAAATTCGCTGCTGTTGCTGAGTTGCTGGATCCGTGCCATCACCCGTTCGGACGTTTCAACAAGGTTGGCGCCGCTTTCACGGGTGATCGACAGCGCAATGGCGTCCTTGAGGTCGAGATGGCGGCCGACTTCGCGCTCGGGGTGGGTGAACGTCACCGATGCAATGTCAGACAGCTTCAGACCACGCTGGTCGATCGGCAGGTTGCGGATCTCGTCGAGTGTGGTCCATTCCCCCATCGGTTTGACCCGCAGGCGTTGACCGGCATCGTTGATAAGGCCGCCGGAAATGGCGAAGTTATGTTTGGCAAGGGTTTGCGCCAGTTCCGGCAGGTTGATGCCGTGGGCCGACACCCGTCCGGCATCCAGTTGAATTTCCAACTGCAGCGGCTCGACGCCGCCCAGATCGACTTTTGATACGCCCGGCACGGACTCGATGGCGCGCCGCAGTTTGCGATCGAGCAGATCATAGGCCTTCGACAGGTCGCGGCTCTCGCTGGAAATGCGGATTTCCAGCATCGGCTGGTCGGTTGTACGGCCGGTAAATACAAAAAGCCGCTGCAGATCATTTGGTAGCTGGCTGCGAATGGCGTCTATTTTTTCCCGGGCTTCAATGCCTTTGACAATGGCGTTGGCATCCCAGCCAAAGAACACTCCAATCTGGACACCGTCACTGTTGGTTTCGGAGCGGAAACGCTTGATGCCGGACAATGTCGACAGGGCTTCTTCCACCGGTCGGGTCACCAGCCGCTCCACCTCTTCCGGCGTCGAACTCGGATAGGGGATCTGGATGAAAATGCCCGGGAACTGTACTTCCGGGAAATATTCCATCGGCAGCATGCGGGTGGACAGGCCACCGACGATGAGAAAACAGAGAAAAAACATCATCGTGGTGACGGGCCGCTTCAACGACAGTTCGGTAATGCGCATCGTGGCGTGTCCTTACTCGGAACAGTCAAGCAGGGTATATAGAACCGGGATCACGACCAGCGTCAGCAAGGTCGAAACCAGGATGCCACCGATCACGGTGATCGCCATCGGTGAGCGGATTTCCGCACCTTCACCAAGCCCAAGCGCCAGCGGCACCATGCCGAGCACAGTGGTCAGCATGGTCATCATGATCGGTCGCAGGCGACTGCGGCCGGCTTCACGCACGGCGGCCAACTTGGCCATGCCTTCCGCACGCAGCTGATTGATCCGGTCAATCAGCACAATAGCGTTGTTAACCACGATACCGGCCAGCATGATGAGGCCGATAAACACCACGACACTGATCGTCTGGCCGGTCACCACCAGCGCCATGACTGCGCCTACCAGCGCCAGTGGCACGCTGAACATGATCACGAACGGGTGCAACAGCGATTCGAACTGCGAGGCCATCACCAGATAGACCAGGAACATGGCCAGCATCAAGGCAAACTGCAGCGACTGGAACGACACTTCCATCTCGGCGTTCTGACCGGCCAGTCGAATCTCGATGCCGCTGCGTTCCGGTACCTTGTCAATCAGCTGTTGCGCGGCGGTTGCGGCTTCGCCGAGGTCGCCGTGACGGAGGTTTGCCGAAATGATGGCAACCCGCTCCTGACCGATGCGGTGGATCTCGCTCGGGCCGACCGCCAGTTTGACTTCCGCTACCGCAGACAGTGGAATTGGCTTCGCCTGGTCGCTGTTGACGATCAGTTGCCGCACTTCCTCAATCGAGTTGCGGTCGGCTTCTGCCAGTCGCACCACGACATCAATCTTGCGGTCTCGGAAGGCATAGCGGGTGGCAATCTGGCCGCGCAGCTTCTTGACCACGCGCTGGGCAATGTCCGGCACCTGCAAGTTCAGCGCCGCGGCGCGTTCGTGATCAAATACGATCTGCAGTTCCGGGTAGCCCTGTTCGACGGTCGAACGGATATCGATGAAACGATCATCCGTGCGCAGCAAGGCAACCAGCTGGGCCGAGCTGGCACGCAGCTCATCCAAGTTGTAGCCAACCAGTTCGATTTCCAGCGGGGTCTTGAACGTGAACAGCGCGCGCCGTTCCACTTGCACTTGAACACCGGGCAGCTGGCCGAGCTGTTCGCGCAGCTTCCGCATGACTTCGGCTTCGGTATGCTGGGATACCGGCTTCTTCAGCACGACATTGAGTTCGCCGACATTCTCGCCACCTTTGTCTGGCGAGGCATCGAGCCGATTGCCGCTGCCGGCCACCGCAAAACTGCGTTCCACTTCCGGCATCGCGCTTGCCACTTGGTGAGCGCGCATCAACAGTTCATCCGTCTTGTTGAGTGGCGTGCCGGGGGCTGCCCGGATATTGGCGACAAACTCACCTTGCGCCAGTTGCGGGATCAATTCGACCCCCAGCCGGGACAGCAGCCAGAGACTGACGCCGAACAGACTCAAGGCAATGACAATGACCAGCGCCCGCTGATTCAGTGCCCGACCGATCAGCGCGTCATAGCCACGTTCGATTTTGCCGTAGCCGGCATTGAAGCCATTGACGATTGGTTTCAGGATGCGGTGCATGAGCTGACCGATGAAACCAAACGCCATCAACAAGCCAGCCAGTACTGGTGCCGCGATGGGGATGCCACCCACTATTCGGGCGGCGCGACCTACTGGTCGGAACGGCTTGGCCAGCGCCTGTTTGCTGCGCTGCCAACGGGTCGGGTCAGCGACAACGGATTCTGACGCCGCTGCGACTTCCATCGGTCTTGTGTCGATTTCTTCGGCAACGGCATGATGCAAAGTGGTTGCTGTGGCCCCCGCCTTGCGATGACCAACCACGGCCAGCATCGGGATCAGGGTGAAGCCGATGAAGAGCGAAACGAACTGCGAGAACGTTACGGTCAGCGCTTGATCGCGGAACAGCTGACCGGCAATACCCTGAACAAAGACCAGTGGCAGGAACACGGCGACCGACGTCAACGTGGAGGCAGTGACGGCGCCGGCTACTTCACTGGTGCCATCGCGTGCTGCCTGCCAGACGTCCTTGCCCATCTTGCGATGGGTGTCGATATTTTCGAGCACGACAATGCCGTTGTCGATCAGCATGCCGATCGACAGCGCAATGCCGCCCAGCGACATGATGTTCAGCGTCACACCAGAGGCGTACATCAGGTTGAACGAGATGACTACTGCGACCGGAATCGACAACGCAATGATGGTGGTGGCCCAGACGTTGCGCAGGAACAGATAGAGAATGATGGTGGCGAGAATGCCACCCTCGATACCGTTCTGGATCACTTCACCAACCGCGTCTTCGATAAACAGCGATTGGTCGTACAGGGTTTCCAGCTTGATGTCTTCACCCATGCTCTTGCCGAGCGATTCCAGCCGGCGCTTGATTTGCTTGGCGACCGCAACGGTGTTGGCATCGCCCTCTTTGTACAGCGCCAGTTCAACCGCTTCTTCGCCGTTGATGCGGGTGACGGCTTCACGTTCCTTGTAACGCATGGCCACCTGCGCGATGTCGCGCAGGTAAACCGGCTTGCCGTCCTTGGTGGCAACAATGGTATCGGCCATTTCCTGCACGGACTGGTACTGGTTGATGGTGCGCACCAGCAGCTGTTGGCTGCCTTCTTCCAGCCGACCGCCGGACAGGTTGATGTTTTCTGCCTGCAGGTGATTGGCGACTTGCTCGATGCTCAGCTGCAGCTGGGCGAGCTTGTCTTGATCGATATTGATCTGCACTTCATCTTCATAGCCACCGCTGATTTTGACTGCCGCAACGCCTTCAATCGCTTCCAGCTGTTTCTTGATCTGCTCGTCGGCCAGCCGGCGCAGCCAGGTCAGGTTCTGCTCGGATGCGTCGGCCGTGCGCTGTCCGCTGGCCAGTGGCCGCGACAGCGACAGGCGAACAATCGGATCAAGGGTTGGATTGAAGCGGAGCAGGGTCGGGCGCTGCACATCCAAAGGCAATTGCACCAGATCGAGCTTTTCCCGAACATCGATGCCAGCGAGGCCCATGTCGGTGCCCCAGTTGAATTCGAGCAGCACATCGCTCTGACCGGCACGGGAGATCGATTTGACGCTGCGCACGTTCTTGATGACGCCAACCGCTTCCTCGATCGGTTTCGAGATCAGGTTCTCGACTTCGGAGGGTGCCGCACCGGTATAGGTGGTGCGCACGGTCAGCGTTGGATAGGACAAGTCCGGCAGCAAGGTCAGGCCAAGCCGGCCGAGCAGCACCAGGCCGAAAACCAGCATGGCAACCACTGCCATCGAGACAGTGACGGGACGGCGCATCGACAATTCGATCAGGGTCATGGTGTCGTTTTTCTAGGCAGAGGCAAGCACGGCACACCGTTGTCGGGTTGCCGTGCTTGCGCGCGAGATGTCGGAGGAGACGTGCATGGGGCCGAGTCCGTGGCAGGGTATTGGTTACGGGGTATTCAATACCTGCACGTTGGCTTCGTGCTTCAAACTATTTTGACCGGTGCTGACGATCAGATCATTGAGCGCAACGCCGGTCAGGATCTCGATGTGCTTGTCGTCGATAAAGCCGGTGGTAACCGGCGTCCGGTAGGCCTTGTTGTCGCGGACGATGAACACGGCATGCTCGCCGTCTTCGTTCAGCACGGCTTCTTTGTCGACCAATACGGCGTTGTCGTGCTTGGCGTAGGTGACTGCGACGCGGCCAAACATGCCGGGTTTCAGTTCGCGCTTGCCGTCGCTGACCGCCAGCGTCACCTTGAAGGTGCCGGAGGCCGCGTCAATGACCGGGCTGATACGCAGGATGCTGGCCGAGTAGAGTTGATCCCGGTGGGCATCGACCGTGATGAAAGCCGGCTGATTCAGGTGCAGCTTGGCAAGTTCACGTTCCGGGACGTGGATCACCGCCAGCAGCGGATCAAAGTCGGTGATTTCGAACACCGGCTGGTTGAGTTGCACCATGTTGCCAACCTTGACCATGCGCTTCGAGATCACGCCGCTGATTGGCGCCCGCACCGTGCCGTAGGCCAATTCGAGCTTGGCCAGATCATTGCTCGCTTTCAGCGCGTCGTATTCAAACTTGATCTTGTCGTAAGAGTCGGAGCTGATCAGCTGCTTGCTGAACAGTTGTTTGGAGCGCTCGAGATCGTTGGCCAGCTTGGCTAGGTTACTGTCCGCACGGGCGACTTCAAGTTGCAGTTTCTCGGTATCGAGTTGCAGCAGCGGATCGCCGGCTTTGACCTGTTGGCCTTCTTCGACATAAAGCCGGGTGACAACGCCGCTGACCTTGGCGACCACATTGGCCTGCTGGTCGGCCTCCAGTGTCGTGGTGCTGGTCAGGGTAGCAGCAATGCTGCCAGTGCCAGCCTTGCTGACCTCGACAGGCAAGGCCACTTCTGCCTTCTTGTCCTTGTCTTCCGGCCCCGTTTCCTTGGAATTGGCATCACTGCCACAGCCGGAAAGGCTCAACAGGCCGGCAATGGCGACGGTGGCGAGGGTCAATCGACCAATCATGGGAGCTGCTCCGGTTATGGTTCGTCATCCTGGGTTTTGCACCGAGGTACAGGCAGTGAGTGTGCCAACCTGGATGTGAATACCAAGTGTCTGATCTGTAACGTCCTATGACGTGCCAAATGGAAAAACGGTTTGGTCCGGGCGGTGAAAAAAGCCAAACGATGGTTAAAATGGCCGCCATTATTCGAAGGGCCACCCTTCAAGGAGCGTTGTAAATGCATGCCGATGATTTGCTGGCACTGGACATGTCGACCGCGGCGGCCAAGCGCGCGGCCTACGCGGAACTGCTGCAGCAGGCGGAGGCGCTGTTTGCCGGCGAACGCGACTGGCTCGCCAATGCCAGTCAGTTCAGTGCCCTGATTGCCCAGCAGGTACCGGAGCTCAACTGGGCCGGTTTCTACCTGAACCGGGCGGGCGTGCTGGTTCTGGGGCCGTTTCAGGGCAAAGTCGCCTGTGTCCGGATCCCGTTCGAGCGGGGGGTTTGCGGTGCCTGTGCCCGAACCGGCGAAATTCAGCTCGTGGAAGATGTTCACGCCTTCCCGGGCCATATCGCCTGTGACGGCGCCTCCAATGCCGAGCTGGTCCTGCCAGTCCGGGCCAATGGCCGGTTGTGGGCTGTCTTTGACATGGACAGCCCGCGTCGTGGCCGCTTTGACCAGATTGATGCCGACGGCATGAGCGCGCTGGTGTCGTTGTTCGTCAAGGCAAGTGACTTGCCGGACAGCTAAGCGCCCCGGTCATACCGAGAGGTCGAACAAAAACGGAGCCGTTTGGCTCCGTTTTTGTTTATAACCCGGTTCGCGGAGCAGGAATCAGCCGCGATTGGCGTGAAAGTCCAGTGCCGCTCGCAGGCTTTCCGGCAGGGTGGGCAGCGCTGAACGCGGCAGCAGGAAGGTCGAGAGCAGGGTCAGATCACGGAAGAAGCGGTTGTTCTCGGTGGTCTGGCGCAGGTAGTCGCTGCCGCTGGAGCCGCCGGTGCCGATTTTGCTGCCAATCATCCGCTGCACCATCATCACGTGCCGGTAGCGCCAGGTGGTGAAGCCTTCATCGAGCTCCACCAGCGCCGTCAGCAGCCGGAATGGCAGATGCAGGATCGGCTCGTCGCGATACAGGTTGATGAACACGGCGGCCAGCAATGCGCGCTGGCTCAGCGAGAACTTGCCTTGCGCTTTCAGTTCATCAAACCGGTTGGCATCCAGCAGGCAGTCGAAGCTGACTTTGGTTTTCTCCAACTCGCGCAGCTGAAACTCGCGGTCCTGCGGGGTCAGGTTCGGGTGTTTGCCAACGATCTCGGCTTCATCCGCCAACATGGCGTCGACCGCCTGCCGGTACGCCTGCCAGAAATCGAAACCGGCGGTGCTGATGAACGGAATGCGCGCCAGCCAGGCGTCGAGGTGATCGTTCAGGCTTTGCTGGGCTTCGAGGCCAATGAGGTAGCTGCGGTCTGCTTCATTGAGCCGGCTGTAAAAGCTCTGCTGGTCAAAGTTGATCCGGTTTTTGGCGCGCAAGCCCAGGCGGATTTCGATTTCCTTGAACTGGATGCTCTGGAAACCGGAGGCCGGAATGAGGTAATCGCGAAAATCGAGAAAATCCAGCGGTGTCATGGTTTCCAGCACGGTCAGTTGCTGGACCAGCACGGTCTGGATACTGCGAATGCGTTCCAGTCTGGCAATGACCGTCCCGAGCTCGCGCTCGTTGATATGCGGCTGCGCCATCGTGGCGTGGACATCGCGCAATTCATGCAGGATTTGCTTGAACCAGAGTTCATAAGCCTGGTGCACGATGATGAACAGCATTTCATCATGGGCCTTTTGGCCGTAGCGCGGTGCAACCGGATGCTGCGAGTCCAGCAGCTTGCCAAGCTGCAGGTAGTCACCGTAATAACAGGGTTCGAGATTTTTTTGCATGGGCGGGGGTTCTGTAGAGGAGGGCGCCGTAAGCGAAGACGGCGACGATTATACGCCAGCACCATGGCGGCACTGGCAGGAGCTGCCGGCCGTCAGTACCGTCATGCCATCAGTCGCCAAATCGCTCGATCTGCAGACTGGCCTGCCACTGGGTGCCATCCAGCCGACGGCTGACGATGAAGAGTTCGCCATACCGGCTCTCGTCAAATTCGCTGGCGGTTTCCGGGATGCCGGCAGCGCGGAGCAATTCCGGCAAGGTGTTGGAATGGCCCGCGACAATCACCGGCCCCGGACAGGGCCGGTCCAACAGGTGCTCAATCAACGCAGTGCCGGCGCCGGCTTCATAGATCTGGATGGGCAGGGCAAGCCGTTCTGCCAGTGGTTGCAGGGTGAGTTGGGTGCGCTGGTACTGGCTGGCGTGCAGCTCGACAATGCCGGAGCTGGCCAGCCGATCGGCAAGTGCCCGCGCCCGCTGCTGGCCACGCTCGGATAACGGAGGGTTCTTCTCGCCAGCCAGTTGCTGCTTTTCGGCATGGCGAACAATAAAAAGGGTGCAGGTCGACATTGAGGAGGCCGTGGCGGTTTCGAAGGCATTGCCGGCCCCGGATGATAGCAAGAGCAAAACCGCAGTAAATGCTGGTGTTGCAAGCCGCCATTTACCCTTATAATCCGTGCCCCAAATCCCGCTCCGCAACGTGAGTGGGGTCGGCAGGAAGCCACCGCCGTAATGCAAGAGCCAGTTATTCAGGAAGAAGGGAATGGTTCGCATCTTTAATCACTACATCCCGAAAGCGTTGTTGTTGTTGGGGGTAGTCGAGTGTCTTGCCCTGTTTTTTTCCATGCATCTTGGCGTCGCCCTGCGTTTTCAGGGCACCGCAATCAGCAGCAGTCACCTTACCAATATCCCGCTGGAATACAAGGCGGTGGTGTTCACCTCGGTGCAGATGCTCATGCTGATTGCCATGGGCATGTATCAGCGTCACCAGCGTGACAGCTGGCGGCTGCTGATGTTACGGCTGTCGTGGACCTATGTGCTGTCATTCCCGGTACTGATGACAGTCTTCTACATTTTCCCGGAAGTCTATGTGGGCCGTGGCGCGCTGTCGCTGACGTTGCTGGTCAGCTTCCTGGTGCTTGCCATCGTCCGGCTGGCTTACCTGCAATTTGCTTCAACGCCACTATTGGCCCGTCGGGTGCTCGTGGTGGGATCGGGCAAACTGGCGCAGGCATTGGAGCGATTGCGCCGACGCAGTGACTGGCATGGCACCACGCTGATTGGCTTTCTGCATTTGAAAGGTGATCACGATGAAGTGGAAAACGACAAGCTGATTCGTTCGGACAAAACCATTGCCGAGGTGTGTAGCGAGTACGGTGCCGACGAGATCGTCATTGCGGTGGAAGATAACCGCAAGAATTTTCCGGCTGAGGAAATCATCGGCTGCAAATTGCAGGGCATCCAGGTAACGGAGTTGGCCAGCTTCTTTGAGCAGCGGACCGGCAAGATCCACATTGATGCCTGGTCGCCAGCACGCATCATCTTTCTGGAGGGGTTTGACAACAGCGCCTTGCGGATGATGGGCAAGCGTCTGTTCGACATTCTGTTTGCATCCATGGCGTTGATGCTGGCATGGCCGATCATGCTGATTGTGGCAGTGCTGGTACGCAATGAAAGCAAATGGCGTGATCCCAGCATCTATAAGCAGGTGCGAACCGGTCAGCATGGCAAGCCATTTACCCTGTATAAATTTCGCTCGATGGTAGTCGATGCCGAACAAAATGGCGCGGTTTGGGCTGCCAAGAATGACCCGCGGGTGACTCGCGTTGGTGCCTTCATTCGCAAGACGCGGCTTGATGAGCTGCCGCAGTTGTGGAACGTGCTGCGTGGGGACATGAGCTTTGTCGGGCCACGGCCGGAACGTCCGGAATTTGTCGAAAGCCTGCAACACCGGATTCCGTATTATGCGATGCGGCATCGGGTGAAACCGGGTATCACCGGTTGGGCACAAGTGAACTATCCATACGGTGACTCGGAGGCGGATACGCGCGAGAAGCTGCAGTACGATTTGTATTACATCAAGAATTACAGCCTGTTTCTTGATTTGACCATTCTGGTACAGACGGCAGAAGTCATACTCTGGCGCAAAGGATCGCGCTGACGGATTTCATTTGAGTAGCGACTTCATGTGAACAGCAATTGCGCCAAACGGATACCGGCGCAGCAGGGCAGGGACACTTTCCAGCCCAGACAAAACAGGAAGGGAGGCAGCAATGTACGAATCCTATTACAAGCTCAGCGGCAAGCCATTTCAATTGGCGCCGGACCCGTATTTCTTCTTTGGCAGCAGCACCCACAAACGGGCGCTGGCCTACCTGAAGTACGGGGTCTCGCAAAGCGAAGGCTTCATCGTGGTGACCGGGGATGTCGGTACCGGAAAAAGCACGCTGGTACGTACCCTGTTCAATACCCTGGAACAGAAGAACGATCTGATCGCCGGCCAGTTGATGAACACCCAGCTGGATTCCACCAATATCCTGCGCATGGTTGCGGCGACGTTTGGTTTGGCGCATCAGGCGGCCGACAAGACCAGTTTGCTGAAGAATATCGAAAACTTCCTGATGTCCCGGCACAAGGAAGGCAAGCGTTGCATGCTGGTGGTGGATGAGGCGCAGAACCTGCCCCTTGAATCACTGGAAGAGCTGCGCATGCTTTCCAACATGCACTACAAGGGCAAAGTGCTGTTGCAGATTTTCCTGCTGGGGCAATCGGAATTTCGCGACAACCTGCGCCATCCGAATCTGGAGCAGGTTCGTCAGCGTATTACCGCGTCTTATCATCTGGCCCACCTCGATCCGACCGAGACCATTGGTTATGTCGAACACCGGTTGAAGAAGGTCGATTGGAAAGGCGATCCGGAATTCAGCAAGGATGCCTACCATGCTATCTACGAATGCACGTCCGGGGTTCCGCGCCGAATTAACACCCTGTGCGACCGACTGTTGTTGTTTGGCTTTCTGGAAGAAAAACACGTTATCGATGAGGCCATTGTCCGAACGGTGGCGCAGGAGCTGCGTGCCGAACTGATGGTGCCGGAAAGCAACGCCCAACCGGTCCGCAGCAACGGTGCTGGGCACGCACCGTCATCAAGCAATGGCCAGAGTGACGCTGGCAGCCTGGAACAGCGAGTGGCGCAACTGGAGGCCGAGCTGGATCGCATGCGTCGTCGCTTCGATAAAGAACGCGATTTCATGCGCAAGGTAGTCGCCATCAGCTTCAATTTTGATGATGACGGCAATGGGATGTCGCATCACGGCCGCACGCCCTGAGCGAAAAATTAAGTAAAAAGGCGCCGCAAGGGCGCCTTTTTTATGGATTTGCTTTTCAACAATCAGAAAATGAAAACGGCGCGGAGGCTCCAGTTGTCGCCATCGACAGTCATGTTGACCGGATAGTAGCCTGGCGCAGAAAGGGTGACATCATAGTCCAGCATTGTTCGCCGGACACCGAGCGAAAATGATTCAGTCATTCGATAATCGATCTCGAAAATGCTGCCGGTGGCATCTGCAAAGTCGGTCCGGAAAAAATCGTCACCGGCTTTCAGTTCGGGGGACATTTCCTTGGTGAATCCTGCACCAATCCGCCAATCACCGGGTTCCCAAAATGCCAGTAGATCCAAGGTCATGCGCTTGAAGCTGCTGCTGCCATTGTCGGCACGAACGGCCTCTTCCTTGTAGCCGTAAGCGGCCTGCAGCGCAAAACTTTCACCGATTGCCTGATGGATGCCAAAAGACAAGCTGGGGCCACCACCGGCGGTGACTTCATCCGAGCTGTAATCTCCGTTGCTGTCGACCAGGGTTACATCAGCCAATGTTTCGCCACCATCGGCGTAGGCGATATCGAAGTACCATTCCATTGCGTGAACTGGCATCTGTATAAGGCCGAAAACTGCGGCCAAAACTGCAACATGACGCTTCATGTGATTCTTCCTGACAGTTGATTGCGAGTCGCATGCCTTTCCATGCGAGTCGGCACTCTAGTGTGGCGATGAAAAGCGGTCAATATTTCAGGTTGGATTGCACAAAATGTATGCAGAGGGCAAGCCGGTTGGCCTCGCCCTCTGCACGATTTGACAGCATGGATTACGTCAGCGAGAAGTTCGCTTCTGCTCAAAGGCGAGGGCGTGCCGGACAATCGTTTCCAGATTGTCGTACTGCGGCTGCCAGTTCAGCAGTGTGCGCAGCTTGCTGGAGTCGGCGGCAATCGCGCCGAGGTCGCCGGCGCGTCGTGGTGCGTAGTTGATCTTGAGCGGTTTTCCGGCAACCTTCTCGGCAGTCTTGAGCACCTCCAGCACGCTGTAGCCGTGGCCATAACCGCAGTTGAGCGTGACCGACTTGCCGTTATTGCGCAGATAGTCGAGTGCCGACAAATGCGCCGAAGCCAGATCTTCCACGTGGATGTAGTCGCGTACGCCGGTGCCATCCGGGGTGGCGTAATCTGTCCCGAACACCGAAACGCTGTCGCGCTTGCCGCATTGGGCTTCAACGGCCACTTTGATCAAATGGGTCGCGTTCGGCGTGGCCTGTCCGATGCGGGCCTGCGGATCCGCGCCGGCCACATTGAAGTAGCGCAGCGTGACATAGCGAATGCCGCCGGTGGCGGCATAGTCGCGCAGCAGCCATTCACTCATCAGTTTGGACAGGCCATAGGGCGATTCCGGCCGGGTCGGTGACTCTTCGGTCACCATCAGGGTGTCCGGTGTGCCGTACACGGCCGCGGTGGACGAGAAAATGAAATGTTCGACACCGGTGGCCTGGCAGCATTCCAGCAGGTTGAGCACATTGACGGTGTTGTTGCGGTAATACTGCAGTGGCTTTTCCACTGACTCCGGTACCACGGTATTGGCGGCGAAATGCAGGATCGACTTGATGTTGTGCTCGCGCAGGATTCTCAGCACGAGCTCGCGGTCGCCCGTATCACCCACAATAAGCTGACCATGCAGCACGGCGTCTTTGTGGCCGGTGCTGAGGTTGTCGAGAATGAATACATTCTCACCACGCTCACCGAGCTGGCGGACGACGTGGGAGCCGATGTAACCGGCGCCGCCGGTGACCAGAATGCCGGGTTTCATGGAAAACCTTTTAAAAAAATGGGAGCCATCAGGCTCCCATTATTGCACAACTCTCGCGGGTCAAACGAACGCTTAGCTGCGCTTGTCGACTTCAACGTAGTTCCGCTCGGTGTGGCCGGTGTAGAGCTGACGCGGGCGGCCGATCTTCTGGCTTGGCTCGGCGATCATTTCTTTCCACTGGGCAACCCAGCCGGTGGTGCGGGCCAGCGCGAACATCACGGTGAACATGTTCATCGGAATACCCATCGCCTTCATGATGATGCCGGAGTAGAAGTCGACGTTCGGGTACAGCTTTTTCTCGATGAAGTACGGGTCTTGCAGTGCCACGCGCTCCAGTTCCATCGCCACTTGCAGCAGCGGGTCGTTGTCGGCGCCGAGATGATGCAGCACTTCATGGGCGGTCTGCCGCATGATGGTGGCGCGCGGGTCAAAGTTCTTGTAGACGCGGTGACCGAAGCCCATCAGGCGGAAGGTGTCGTTCTTGTCCTTGGCGCGGGCGACATATTCCGGAATGCGGTCAACACTGCCGATTTCCTGCAGCATGTTCAGGCAGGCTTCGTTGGCGCCGCCGTGTGCTGGGCCCCACAGCGAGGCGATACCTGCAGCGATGCAGGCAAACGGGTTGGCGCCCGAGGAACCGGCCAACCGGACGGTCGAGGTCGAGGCGTTCTGTTCGTGATCGGCATGCAGGATCAGAATGCGGTCGATGGCCCGGACCAGAATCGGATTGGGCACGTATTCTTCGGCCGGCACTGCGAACATCATGCGCAGGAAGTTGGCCGAATAGGACAGATCGTTGCGCGGATAAACGAATGGCTGGCCAATGCTGTATTTGTAGCTCATCGCGGCCAGCGTCGGCACCTTGGCGATCAGGCGAATGGCGCTGATTTCGCGGTGGACCGGATTGGTGATGTCGAGCGAGTCGTGATAGAAGGCCGACAGCGCGCCGACCACGCCGATCATGATCGACATCGGGTGCGCATCACGGCGGAAGCCCTGGAAAAAGCGGGCCATCTGCTCGTGCACCATGGTGTGGTGGGTGATGCGGTAATTCCAGTCTTCCAGCTGGGCCTTGTTCGGCAGCTCGCCGTTGACCAGCAGGTAAGCCACTTCCAGAAAGTCGGATTTTTCCGCCAGCTGATTTATCGGGTAGCCACGGTATTGCAGCACGCCGGCATCGCCATCGATGTAGGTGATTTTGGATTCGCAGGCGGCCGTGGCCATGAAGCCCGGGTCGTAGGTAAACAGCTTGGCATCGCCCAGTTTGCGGATATCGACGACGTCGTAACCCTGGGTTGGCGAGTGGATCGGCAGCGAGACGGGCTCGGCGCGGTCTGGCAGGTGCAGTTTGGCGACCTTGTCTGCCATGGTGGGCTCCTTTGGCGGGCTGGTAGGCGCAAGCGATCGGCTGCGCCAGTTCTGACGTATTGAGCAGGGAACTCGGGAGGTCCCTAGTATCGCTCAGGCAGGGGCCGCGAAACTATAGGCGAATTGGCGCTGGCGTCAATGCGGCAAAAGTTACGGATACTGCGCAAGGATTGGTCAAATACCCAGCAAATCGCCATGAATGGCATCGATGTCGTCGATTTGTCATCGCAGGGTGTGACGCCTATAATTCCGCGGCCGCGCGACAGCGGACGGGGTTCTATTCCGTTATCGCGCATCCGCCCTGGCTCAGGGCCCACTCAAACAAGACGCATAAAACCGTGACTAAGCAACGTCCTGTCTTTCTGCCGCTCGCGCCGGCCGATGTGATGGGGATGCCGGTGATGGCCATCACCTCCATCCTGCACCGCATCTCCGGCATCGTATTGTTTCTGGGGCTGCCGGCCCTGCTGTATATGCTGCAAAAGTCGCTGGGTTCCGAAGCCGGCTTCGCCGAGCTGAAGGAATGTCTGGCGGCCGGCTGGGCCAAGCTCGGCCTCTGGCTGCTGCTGTCAGCCGTGGCTTTTCATGTGATCGCCGGCGTTCGCCACCTGATCATGGACCTTGGTCACCTTGAGACCAAAGAGGGTGGCCACAAGGCCGCCACGACGGTGCTGGTGCTGTTTGTTATCGCAGCTGTCCTGCTGGGGGTATTCGTATGGTAAGGGCCGCCACTTCTCTGGGCCGCAGCGGCCTGCACGACTGGCTGATCCAGCGCCTGTCGGCGGTGGTCATGCTGGCTTATGTCCTGTACCTGATGGGCTACCTGATTGGTGCCTACATGGTCCAGCCCGAGCTGTCCTACAGCCTCTGGCACGGTTTCTTCGCCCGTCCGTTCGTCAAAATCGCCAGTCTGCTGGCCGTGCTGGCCGTGGTTGCCCACGCCTGGATTGGCATCTGGACGGTGTTTACCGATTACGTCAAACCGGTCGCGCTCCGCGTGGTGCTGCAAAGCCTGCTGATCGTCACCTGTCTGAGCCTGCTGTTCTGGGGCTTCATCATTTTGTGGGGTGTGTAAATGGCGCATGCCGTTCAAACCTTTGACGCCGTTATCATCGGCGCCGGCGGCGCCGGCATGCGGGCGTCCTTGCAGCTGGCCCAGGCCGGGCTGAAAACCGCGCTGGTCTCGAAAGTCTTCCCGACCCGTTCCCATACCGTGGCCGCCCAGGGCGGTATAACGGTCGCGCTCGGCAATACCCACGCCGACGATTGGCGCTGGCATATGTATGACACCGTCAAGGGCTCCGATTACATCGGTGACCAGGACGCCATCGAGTACATGTGCTCGGTCGGTCCGCAGGCCATCTATGAGCTGGAGCACATGGGTCTGCCGTTCTCCCGTAACAAGGAGGGCCGGATTTACCAGCGGCCGTTTGGCGGCCAATCAAAGAATTTCGGCGGCGAGCAGGCCGCTCGCACCGCTGCAGCGGCTGACCGTACCGGTCACGCCCTGCTGCACACGCTGTATCAGCAGAACGTCAAGGCCAAGGCCGACGTCTACAGCGAATGGTTCGCGCTCGATCTCGTGATGAACGACAAGGGCGAGTGTGGCGGCGTTACCGTCATGAACATTGAAACCGGCGAAATCGTCGTGTTCAAAGCCCGGGCGGTGATTTTTGCCACCGGCGGCGCCGGTCGCATCTATGCCTCGACCACCAATGCCTTCATCAACACCGGTGACGGTGTCGGCATGGCGCTGCGCGCCGGCCTGCAGGTGCAGGACATGGAGTTCTGGCAGTTCCACCCGACCGGCATCGCCGGTGCCGGCGTGCTGGTGACCGAAGGTTGCCGCGGTGAAGGCGGTTATCTGGTCAACAAGGACGGCGAACGCTTCATGGAGCGTTATGCGCCGAACGCCAAAGATCTGGCCGGCCGTGACGTCGTCGCTCGTTCGATGATCAAAGAGATCATCGCCGGTCGCGGCATGAAGCTGCCGGACGGCAGTGACTACGTTTACCTGAAGCTCGATCACCTCGGCGAAAAAACGCTGAACGAACGGCTGCCGGGGATCTGCGAACTGGCAAAGACTTTCGCCCACGTCGATCCGGTCAAGGCGCCGATCCCGGTTGTGCCGACCTGCCACTACATGATGGGCGGTATTCCGACCAACGTGCACGGTCAGGCGCTGGTCAGCCGCAACGGCAAGGACGAAATCGTCCATGGTCTGTACGCGGTCGGCGAAATCGCCTGCGTGTCGGTACACGGTGCCAACCGTCTGGGTGGCAACTCACTGCTGGATCTGGTGGTGTTCGGTCGTGCTGCCGGTCTGCACGTCACCGAAGCGCTGCAGAAAGACGAACTGGGCTTCAATCACATCAGCGACAGCGACATCGACAAAGCGATGGCGCGCTACAACCGCTGGGAAAACAGCAAGGATGGCGAAGACCCGGCCGTGCTGCGCAAGGCCATGCAAACCTGCATGCAGAACTACTTCGGCGTGTTCCGCACCGGCGAATCGATGGCGAAAGGCTTCACCGAACTCAAGGCTCTGCGGGCCCGTCTGCAGAACGGTGTGCTAAAGGACAAGAGCAAAACCTTCAACACCCAGCGTGTTGAGTGCATGGAGCTCGACAACCTGATGGAAACGGCGTTTGCCACCGCGATGTCGGCCAATTACCGCACCGAAAGCCGCGGCGCCCATGCCCGCGAAGATTTCGAAAATCGCGACGACGAAAACTGGCTCTGTCACTCGGTCTACGACCCGACCACCGAAACCATGAGCAAGCGCGGCGTCAACATGCAGCCGAAAACGGTTGAGGCCTTCGCGCCGAAAGTTCGCACTTATTGATGGCCGGCTAAAAAAAGGCTAGGAGCAATCTGCCATGCGTTTTCAGATTTACCGTTACAACCCGGAAACCGATAACGAACCGAGCATGCAGGAGTTCGAAGTCGAGGTGCCGGAAGGCCGCGACATGATGCTGCTGGAAGCGCTGCATCTGTTGAAAGAAAAAGATCCGACCCTGACCTTCCGCCGCTCCTGCCGCGAAGGCGTCTGCGGTTCCGATGGCATGAACATCAACGGCAAGAATGGTCTGGCTTGCACTACCTCGGTCAAGTCGCTTAAGCAGCCGGTCGTTGTTCGTCCGCTGCCGGGGCTGCCAGTGGTGCGCGATTTGATCGTCGACATGTCGATGTTTTACAAGCAATACGAACGGATCAAACCGTTCCTTCAGAACAGCACGCCGGCGCCGGCCAAAGAACGGCTGCAGACGCCGGAAGATCGGGAGAAAATGGAAGGCCTGTGGGAATGCATTCTGTGCGCCTGCTGCTCGACCTCGTGCCCGTCGTTCTGGTGGAACCCGG
>JAYSCY010000004.1:0-364403 GCA_041914645.1 Permianibacter sp. | reverse complement strand
TAGGCCATTTCCGGAAACCGGTGATTGGGAAATCCAGACCCCGGCGGGTATGTCAGCGTTGGAATCGTCAGTTTTCTTGGTGCTTGCGGTATCAGTGAATTGCAAATTGCATTAACGACGTCATTGGCGCTGTATTGCCGCGCAATGGCAAGGCTATAGCCAAGCGCAGCACGCGTTGCCACATCCACCACCACCAAGATCCACACTCTCTCGATTTCGATAATGGTTTCCATGCCAAACGGGTCGGCAATGGCCACTGAAAGGCGGAGGTCTATGCGATGCCCATCAATCTGCACTTCATCCAGAAGCCTGATGGCCGGCCGGCTTCGCTGCTGCTCGTTGTCATGTCTTTCTGGCCTAACGTACTTTGCTCCCTCACTTCGCGCCGCCAGCTCGAACGATGTGCTCAGTCGTTTTTTGACGTACTGCTGGAGCGATCGCAACCCCATCTCGTCACGATTGAACGGGTACTCATTGCTCTTGATGTTTAGTTTTTTACACAGCTCGATAAACTTGCCGTGCATGTCGATCAGGTAGATACGGACCTGCCTCACCGATTTGATGGGAAGCGCTCGATTTCTTATCTCCTTGTCAATGAATTCAACAAGCACGTTATGGCGTAACAATAATTGGGCAAATAGCCCGGAATCGCCGCCTTGGCTCCCTCGCGTTATCGATGCGTTCTTTCTCCGCTCGTATCCTTTTCGAAATCTATAGGGAATCAACGCGCGAAATCCCCATATACGGCCATCAGACGCCTCCGCGATACATTTTGCGAACATGCCCTCAAGGCGCTGGCGAGGCACGCCAGTTTTCCGCTCGATGTCGGCCAGGCTCGTTGATGAGTGCTCAACAAAAAGCCGAATCGCCTCAACGCGACTGCAAAAAACCGCCAAAGCGTCTTCCGGAAGCGCGGCTTGGTCGACTGTTGGCCACAGACTCAGATCGCCGAGCTCGCTCGGAATCGCCCGACGTGTGAAGTTCTTGTCTGCGGAGTTGAAGGTTTTCATGCGGCCGCCACCTTCAGCGTGTGGCTGAGCGGAGACCTAGCCAGGTCTTCACACTGCAGTTTGGCGTCTTGAATCAGTTGGAAAATCGCTGCAAGGCAGATCTCTCGGTCGAAGCCAGGCAGCTGATTCACAATTTCGTTGACGGACAGGGAGCCGGATTTTGCGGCAGTCAGTACTCCTTCGAGCAAAGACTCCGTTACGTACTGACCATTGGCGGCCAGGTGATGAATGATCTGTGTCCAGTTATCCAGCCCAACTGGGTGCTCACGGGTGTCGGTCTCATCCAGGACTCTGATTCCGATATTTCTTCGTGACACCCACGAGTTCAGGTCAGCCGCATTTTGAAGGCTGGCCCTGAGTCCAGCGCTTTCGTGAGACGGCACGACAAACCAGAATTTGGAAGTTTCAGCCAAGGGCACCCAGAAAGAAACGTAATGGGTGCGACCGTTCAGGAAGAAACTGCAGGGATATTCACAGAAGGTTTTGACAATAGGGTCGGCTTCGAGCATGACCCACGCTTCCAGCTCCAAGCGGGTGAACAACCGCAACTGACGCTTGAGCTTAGGGCTCCAAACGTAGAAGACATGCTGTTTTTGCGGCAGCGGGCGCGCCAAAGGCACGGAAAAGGTGCCGTCACTTTCTTGGGGCAGGCCGATTTTGGGTTTTGGCACTGGCAGGCTCCCGTCCAAAGGGAAACCGCCGGGACGGGGCGAAACGGCTCGAGATCGTCTCTTCTCGGTGGTACAAATTTACTTCGCGAGATTCGTAATGGGGCAAATTTACTTCGTTTTCTCGCGAAGTAAATAAGTATCAGGCATGAAATTTCGGCATTATAAATCAGACACTTAGATTGCGGCTGGATGGTACACATTTACTTCCGCGGACAGTTTTGCCGGCTGTCCGCGACGGAACAGCCACTTCCCCTCTCCCGGCAATCCTGGCGGCGCCACTAGATTGGCCATTGCTGTTCCTGTTCTATGAATCGGCCTCATGCCGATCGGGTCTCGCACTTGCGCAGCTGAGACGGAATCTCACCAAACAGCCGCCGAAATTTCTTGCTGAAATAGCTGGGTTCGGCAAAGCCACACTGATAAGCCACTTGCGCAACCGGGATCTGGGTTTCCACCAGCAGCCGGCGGGCGCTTTCAAGCCGCTCTTCGTTGATGAACTGATTCGGTGTTTTGGCCAGGTGCTTTGCGCCACGCCGTGTCGTTGAGGCTGCCCTGCGCCGCCAACCTCCATCAGGTTTCCGGCCGATCGCCAGCCTGTCCTGCCACCAACGGTGGTGACCAGCGTGCCGCCGGAACAATCTTTGGTTCTTTCGGATCGCCGAGATAGTGCGGTGACATGATCTGGACGCCATTGCGATTGAAAATATCCTGGATGGCTCCATGCAGGCGATTCAGGATTTCCATCCGCTTGGTTGCCTCTGTCGCATCTGCCTGGGCGACTAGGCGATAGTGAATGTAGAAATCGCCGAGCTCAGTCTGAAACACGCGCGGTTCAGGATGGGCAAGTATGCCGGGGGTTGTGCCTGCTGCCTCAATCAGCATGGCATGCACCATTCGCCATGGCGTGTCGTAACCGATGGTAACCGTGGTATCCACCACGAAACCCTGACCGACGATGGCGCGCGAGTAGTTGACGGTAACCGAGGTTTGAATCAGCGAATTGGGTATGGTCAACTCTTCACCCAGCCCGGTTCGAATACGCGTGTTGAATAGACCAATGGCCTCGATGGTTCCCTCCTTGTCGCCTATCCGCGCGTATTCACCGACTCGAATGGTGCGGGTATACATCACCACCAGCCCCGCCGCCGCATGGCTGACAAGTCCACTGCCGCCCACTGATACCATCAGGCCGACCAGTAATGAAACGCCCTGAAAGGCGGCGGTGCTGGAGCCGGGAAAGTATGGATACGCCATGGCCAATGCCATTAACCAGATGCCAATGGAAATCAACTGACGCGTGGGCTTGACACTGTCCGGTTCCAGCCAGCTCCAGCTCAGGCTCCGGTTTTCGACGCGTGCCAACAGCGATTTCTGAAAATCATTGAGCAATTTGGCGAGATAGAAAATCAGTGCTGCAACCAACAAGTCCGGCACGGCGGCGGCAATCTTGTGCACAGCATCCAGCACCAGCGTGATCAGCACTCCATTGATTTGCTCGCTCCACGGCTTGGTGTAAGAAAAACGGGCCAGCGAAACCACCAACCACTGATGCAACAACAGCAGGCATATCAGGCGATACAGCCAGATGAGCACAAAGCGGACAACCGATACCAAACGAGCTGTTGAAACTATGGATTTGGCCTTTACCGGCAATAACTGCTCAAGTTTGATGGCCTTGCTCGCCATCCAGACCTCGACAACGGTACGCAGCCGGCCAAGCGACCAGATGATCAGCCCGGTTATTACGCTGGCCGCCAGCACGAGCGCGGCGGCACGTGCGGTATTACGCCAGCCGGCGCGCTCGTGATAACCGTCCGTCGCACGCTGCAGGGCCGCGACGACTTGTGTTGCCAAGGCCGAAACGGGTTGTTCGGTCAGCAAATCTGCATCTTCATGCAGCACGATAAACACCAGCACGTCGTCAAGCGTGATGGCGTAACCCTGCGGTACTTCGGCCATGCCAGCAGTACGGGCACCAGCCTCAAGCTGTTGATAGATCCGGCCTCGTGCCCGATCGGCACGCATTTCGGGACTGTAACCAAGCCAGCTGGCGCGAAATTCAACTACCGCCCGGTTCTCGACAAAAAGCGTTTCCGGCTCGGCGTCCCTTGTGACGGCGGTCAAGGGTGACGACACCGGCGATTCTGCAGGTACAGAGGTTGCCGGTTTCGTTTGCATCGCAGGTGTTGTTACTGCCACCGCGGGGGCTTCCGCCAGCAGCGGACCGGACAGGCAGAGCAGGACCAGCCCTGTCAGAGCAAACCACCGCAGCCCACAACTTGATTGGTTTGGCGCAACATCAGTCATCAGCCTTGACCCCATTCGTGCGCTCCCTTGACGCCTCGCAACGGCTTAAACCGCCAGATTGGCTAGATATACCGTGCGCCACCGCGCGACTCAATAGCGACCGATGCCATTGAAGGGTGCCAAGTTCGCACCTAACTGGCATGCTAGGTCGGCAATCGTGGGTTTTGTGACAGGGAAGAAGGATAGCTGTGATGCAGGATCTTGCTGCCCAACTGAAGACGGCAACATCGGAGCTGGCTCTACTGGCGCGGCTGGTTGACCGCTTGCGGCCGTTGTCTGGCGAAAGTGACCGCGTAGCCGAACAGCGACTGCAACAGCTGACGGCGCAACTACAGCAAAACAGGGAACTCGCCGCCGCCCTGCTTCATTACCTGCTGGCGGTTCTGGGTACCCGCAGGCTGGTTCGCCTCTTCGCCGATACTGGCATATTGCGCACCACCGGGTTCTGGTCAGAACTCTGGCGACGACTCATCTACAAGGTGCTGCCACCGCTTCGCAACCCAATACATTTTGATGATTGCCTGGCGGACATATTTTCCAAGCGCACGGATTATCGATGGCTGACTGCAATCGGCATTGAACACTGGAACAATTTTTTTGCTGTGCTGTTTGCCGCACGCACCGTGCAAGTGGATAGCACTGATGCTGTCATCGGCACCCTGCGCTCAGACATGTTGCAGGCGCTGGAGCAGCTGTCGCTACGAGTCGCGGCATTGGGTCAGGATGCGGAATTGCTGCGCGCTTACCCGGCAGCCGATAACAGGGAGTCGCCGCTACTTCAGCAACAACGACTATTTCTTCAGGTCATTGCGGCCCCCACTCCAACCCACCTGAATGCTCTGACCCATCAGCTTGGTCTGGGCTTGACGGTGCTGGACGCGATTCGTCGGCAAGTACACATTGCAGGTGTAAGTATCGAGCTGACACTGCTGCTGCAGCGTCTGCAGCAATCCATCGACCGCATGCTGCTGTTGCTGGATTTATTGCAGGATTCCACACCATCAAAACAGGTCGAAGCCTGCACTACCCTGCTGCGCCAGCTGGTACGTGCCGACAACCTCAAATACAGCTTGCGTGAACATGTGGCGGCCGCCAATGAGCTGCGTGCCCGCAATATCGTCCTGCACGCCAGCCATACCGGCGAGCATTACGTCACTGAGTCGGGCCGTGAATACTGGCGAATGTTCCGGGCCGCTGCCATCGCTGGCTTCATTATTGCCATCATGGCCTTGTTCAAACTGAAGATCGGTGGCTGGCACCTACCTCCGCTATTGGAAGCCATCGCCTTCAGTCTCAACTATGGCTTTGGCTTCATCCTGATTCATTTGGTTCATGGCACCATTGCAACCAAACAACCGGCCATGACGGCAGCGCTGCTTGCCGATCATGCCGGCCGTTTTGCCAGCAATGGTGCTCTGCAATCAGAGCAAAACAAGCTGCTGGCCAGTCTGTTTGCCAGCGTGACCCGTACACAGCTGGTGGCAGTGCTTGGCAATATCCTGTTGGCAATGCCCATCGCACTGCTAATTTGTCTGCTGTGGCAAACGGTGACGGGTGCGCCAACGGTGTCACCGGAAAAAGCCAGGCATCTGTTGCATGACCTGCATCCATTACAAAGTCTGGCGCTTTTTCACGCGGCCATCGCCGGTGTCTACCTGTTCCTCTCCGGCATTATCTCAGGCAGCTTTGATAATCGGGCGTTGTATAACCGCATTCCTGAGCGCATTCGCGAGCATCCGGTGTTGAATCGCTGGTTCGGGCGCGCTCGCACGGATCGGTTCGCCCGCTATATCGATCAAAATCTGGGTGCCCTGGCCGGCAATTTCTTTTTTGGCTGCTTGCTCGGCATGACCGGCACGATCGGCGCCCTGCTCGGCTTGCCTGTCGATATCCGCCATATCACCTTTGCTGCGGCCAACCTTGTCTACGGCGCAGATGGATTGCACTATGCCTTGCTTTGGCGCGAGTGGCTCATGTGTGTCATTGGCGTGCTGGCGGTCGGATTCATCAATATTTCGGTCAGTTTTTCCTGCGCACTGACCGTAGCGCTACGGGCCCAAGGTATTCGTGATGTGCGCTGGCTGGCGCTGGGTCGGTCAGTCTGGCAGTTGTTTCGACACGCACCGGGCCAGTTCTTTTTGCCGCCCAGAGGTGATTGAAATACAACTCACACCTTGCTGGCCATGAATGCATCACCCCAGCGTCACTGTGGTTGTGCTCAGCGGGTTGGTGTCAAATCGGGGGAAGTAGCAGAAATATGTCGGTGATTCGTTACCGGGCCACTAATCAATCTTTCATCATTCGCCGCTAGCCGCGCGGGTCATGACCGCCAGCAACTCGGTTTCACCACGACTCAGATGGCAGCGTTGCATGACCTCTTCCGGACTCATCCCCTGCTGCAGCATCCGGGCAGCCTGACTGTAGGCTTTGTTATTGTTGGCGACAGCGGGTTCGGTTTGCAGTTTTTGAGCAAGCTGCTGCAAATCGGACTGCAGGTTGACCAGCTTCTTGCCAACGGTTTTGGCGGTGTCGGCCAGTTGCTGGTGTTGTTGCCGCAACTCCTGCACCAGCGCTTCGGTGTGACGAACCCGGCGCCAGAGCAGCAGACACAGTCCTGCCAGCACCAGCGCCAGTCCGGTAGTCAACACAGCAATGATGGCCAGCGTATTCATATCTTGCTCAATGTGAGCTGAAGCTCATCTCGGCCCATTCACTATCACTCAGCAGCTTGTTCAGATCCACCAGGATCAGCAACTCGCCATTGCGGTTGGCAACGCCCTGAATGAACTTGGCGCTTTCATCGTTGCCCACATTTGGCGCCGACTCGATTTCCGAGCTGCGCAGATAGACCACTTCGGCAACACTGTCGACCAGTATGCCGATGACCTGACTTTCCGCTTCGATGATCACGATGCGGGTATTGTCACTTACATCGATCGGCTGCAAGCCGAAGCGTTGGCAGGTATCAATCACCGTCACAACATTTCCGCGCAGGTTGATGATGCCAAGGACATAGATGGGTGCGCCCGGCACCGGCGCGATATCGGTATACCGCAGCACCTCTTGCACCTGCATCACGTTGATGCCATAGGTCTCGTTGCCGAGCCGGAAAGTGACCCACTGCAGGACCGGATCTTCCTTCGCGGAACCACTGGACTTCGCGACACTGGAACTTGCATTGCTCATGGAGGGCACCTGTCTCTCGTCATACCGGTGATTTGCGTAGTCACACCGGTTCCATCTCTCTGTCTATCGGCCAGGGCTCCCGGTTGGAGCCGGCTGACCACACCCAGCGCTTGTCCCAGCGGACGTAGCACGCGAGCTTTGGATTCAAGCATAGCCTGATTTTGCCAGCTCGCACGTGGCGTCCGGGTGGCTGGATGGGGGACCAACTTACCCGGCCACGGCCATGAGTTACCGGCTCAGGCCGCCCTGCCCGTCTGTTCCAGCGCCTCAACCAGCGCCCTGCTGTTCAACAGGGCGCAACGTTCGGCCTTGATCATCCCGGCCAGCCACGGTCGGTTGGGATTGCTGTCATACCAGCGAATGTCGTCATCACCAATGTCCTGAGTCGCGCAAAGCTCGGTACAGGCCAGACCCCAGTCGCTATCGCCGATTCGGATCACGTATTTGTAGCCCTCGACCAGCTCGGCTCGGTATTTGTTTCCAAGCAGGTAGCGACCGGTATCCACCACATTGATGTTGGCCGGTTCATTGGGCAACAACCCGAGCAGCCAGTCAGGTCGGCCAACAATGGGCGTTGGTGCTTTTGTCTGCTTCAGGATACCGCCCAGCAGGTACAAGGGCAGCGCAATCCTGAGCTCGTCGATGCGGAAAATCAGTGCTTGGAAACGCGCCGGCAATTCATTGCGATAGCGGGCATTGCTGTAACCGACCCCCGCCTCGGTGTTGGTCTTCTCGCTTTCGCTGGACGTGGTCTCCGGGGCCGGGCTTACCGGCGCCGGCACACTCGCTGTCACCAGTTTTGCGACCGCCGGAGCGCTAGCGATGACAGCTGCCGGCGCCTCCACCGGTGCCGAGACCTGATCGAGCAACTGCTGCAGCTTGACCCGATTGACCGGCAACACCGTCGGCGTCACCGGAGCCGGCTCGGGTTCGGCGTGCGGACGGTCCGGAACCGTGGTTTGCGGTTGCAGCAAACGGTCCAGATAATCGAGCAGCGCCTGCTCGCCGCGTGGCCGGCTCATGATGCCACCTGATGCAAAGTCGGTGTGTTGCTGCCACGTTGGTCGTTGGTGACATCACGCAGCAGTTGGGCGTAGGCAGCCACTGCCCGTGATTCCGGCGCAAAGACATTGGGCGGTTGATGCGAGCGGCTGGCTTCCCGCAAGCGGGTATCGACCGGTACCACCCCACGCCAGACCTTGTCGCCATGTAGATCGCGCAGCTGGCGCAGGCACTGAACAGCTGCGCGGGTGCGGCGGTCGAACATGGTCGGCACGATCCGGAACGGAATGGCATGCTTGCGTGAGCGCTCGATCATCTGCAGCGTGCGCAGCATCCGCTCCAGCCCCTGCATGGCCAGAAACTCCGTCTGCACCGGCAGCAGCAGGTAATCGCAGGCGGCCAATGCATTGACCATCAGCACACCGAGCACCGGTGGGCAATCGATAATCACGTTGTCAAACTCCTGTTCAAGCAGTTGCAGGAGTTTGCTGACCACGCGACCTTGCCCGTCTTGGTTGGCCAGCTGTTTCTCGATGGTAGCCATTGCCACCTGGCCGGGAATGAATTGCAGACCGGGTTGACCGGTTTCCTGAATGCAAGCGCGGATGCGCTCGCGAGTCAGATTGCGATGTTCCAGAAACAGGTCAAAAATGCCGGCATGATCGCCATCCGGATTGACGCCAAAATATGCAGTCAGCGAGGCATGCGGGTCCAAATCCAGCAACAGCACGCGGGCACCGCGGCTGGCCAGGAGGCCACCGAGCGATACCGTGGTGGTGGTCTTGCCGACCCCACCTTTTTGATTGGCTACTGCCCAAATCCGCACGTGTTGCTCCTGTCATGATGCGTATGGCATCTGCTGCTGTCAGGGTGTTGGTGTCGCTGGCCGAGGTTCCGGTTCCGCTTCGTTGCGCTCCTTGCCGCGAATCAACAGACCGCCACTTGGCAGCCGGACGACATCAAGTTGTTCGGCATTCTCCGGCGCCGGCGCGGCCGAGGTTTCCGTCATTGGCCCCGCCGCATCTGTCGCCGCCGCGGCCGGCAATAGTTCGCCGTCCGTTGCCGGCGCCGGTTTGCCGCGGTCAAGTGCCGACTCCGGGCTCTGCTCATGCAGTCGCGAAATCGCCAGTACCACACGCCGGTTGCGCGCCCGGCCTTCGGCCGAATCA
Organism: Permianibacter sp.; assembly: GCA_041914645.1. GTDB lineage: Bacteria > Pseudomonadota > Gammaproteobacteria > Enterobacterales > Permianibacteraceae > Permianibacter. The sequence goes on along the minus strand of JAYSCY010000004.1, from coordinate 355,058 downwards.
TTACTGGCGATGGGGTTGAATTCACCAAAGCCTTCGACCGCCATCCGCGACGGTGGTATCCCAAGTGATTGCAGTTTTCGTACCACCGCCACTGCCCGTGCCGATGCCAACTCCCAATTGGAGGGAAACCGCTCGGTCTCGATCGCCTGATTGTCGGTGTAACCACGGATGCGCATCAGATTACGGTGGTCTTTCAGCTGTGCCGCCAATTCCGAAATGACCGAGTCAGCCGATTTGCCCAGCACATCGCTGCCGCTCTCGAACAACAAGCCCGAGCGCATGTCCACCTCCAGCCAGTCCTGATTGCCACGCACCACCACAACACCGGCGTCAATGAGTGGTTGCAAGGACTGTTGCAGGCTGTTGTAGAGCTGACTGAACTCCCGTTTTTGTGCATCACTCGGGGCGTTGGCAACCGGCAGGCTCAGGGCTTCCTGTTCTGCTTGTTCAGCGGCGTTGGTCGTTTCGTCCGGCGTAGTGGCCGCTGCTTCGGTCAACAGGGCCTCTCCGCCCGGCAGCACTCCTGAGGAGTTGGTGGCAGTCGTTTCAGGCCGCTGTTCATTGCGGGGTTCAAACGCCGTCAACAACGCATCCGACAACACCCGGTACTTGCCTTCGTTGACTTGGGAAATGGAATACATCACGACGAAAAACGCGAACAGCAAGGTGATGAAATCAGCGTATGACACCAACCAGCGGTGGGTGTTATCCGGTTCTTCCTGACGACGGCGCCGGATCATGGCGAATGAACAAAGCCGGCCAACTTGCTTTCGATGACGCGAGGATTTTCGCCCTCGGCGATGGCCACGATGCCTTCCATCAGCATCTCGCGATACTGGCTTTGCGCCAGTACAAGCGTCCGCAATTTTCCCGCTACCGGCAGAAACAACAGATTGGCAAAGCCGACCCCGTAGACCGTCGCGACAAATGCCACGGCAATGCCGCCGCCAAGCTTGGCTGGGTCACTCAGATTGCCCATGACCTGGATCAATCCCATCACCGCGCCAACAATGCCGAGCGTCGGGGCGTAACCACCCATCGCTTCAAACACGCGCGCACTTTGCAGCTGCCGCTGCTCCTGAAGTTCCAGCTCGGTCAGCATCGCGCTGCGGATGCTGTCCGGTTCGCTGCCGTCAACCAGCATCGCCAAGCCATTGCGGGCAAAGGGATCGTCTTCACGATCCACCAGTTGCTCCAAGCCCAGCAAGCCCTCCTTGCGGGCGATGGCACTCCAATTGACCATCCGGCGCAACCCGTCTTCGAACGGCAGCACCGGTGGCATCACCACCCAGCGCAACATGCGAAAAGCATGCAGAAATGGTTTCATTGGCGTTTGCAGCAAGGTGGCGCCCAAGGTGCCACCCAACACAATCAACAATGCCGGGCCATTGAGCAAGGCGGTCAGTTGCCCCCCTTCCCAGAACTGGCCGAGAAAGATCGCCAACAAGCCAAGTAAAAAGCCGGCAATGGCAAGGGCGTCCACCGCTCAGACCTCCGTTGCCAGGCGGCGGCCGATTTCCGCCAGCGGCACCACTTGTTGGCTCAACCCTGCCGCAGCAACGGCTTGTGGCATGCCATAGACCACACAACTCGCTTCATCCTGCGACCAGATCGTTGCGCCTTTGTCACGCAACAGCCGAGCTCCCTCACGACCATCCGCGCCCATGCCGGTCAGCACCAACGCAAGTACCTGACCACCGACAACCTGCGCGGCAGAGCCAAACAACACATCAACACAGGGTGCATATTGCAGGCGGGCATCGGTTTCGCGAATCCTGATGCGAGGTTGGTCGCCCGCACGTTCCAGCGTCATCTGCTTACCACCCGGAGCAAGATAGACTTGGCCTGCCTGCAGGACATCGCCGTCTTTGGCCTCTTTGACACTCACCTGACAGAGGCCATCCAGCCGTTGGGCAAATGCCGGCGTAAAAGTGCCGGGCATATGCTGGGCAATGACCACCGGCACGGGGAAATTGCCCGGTAAGGCTGTCAGCACCTGCTGCAGGGCTACTGGCCCACCTGTCGATGAACCAATGGCCAGCAATTTGGTATGACCGCGACGCAAGGATTGCCGCGGTGATTCGGTGCGCGCGCCATCACCAGCAGGTTGAGCAGGAGCCCGCGGCGACGTCTGTGACGTTGCCGAGCCTGTTGTCTTGCTGGCGGGCACTGCAGTCGCCGGTGCCGCAGCAGGAGTGCGAAAGGCACCACCGGTCTTGCGCTGCTGCTGCAGTCCAATGGCCTTGACCTTTTCGCGCAGCAACTTCGCCGTATTCGACTGGTTGCCCTGCACATCTTCATAACTCTTGAGCAGAAAATCGACCGCGCCCGCTGCCATGGCCTCCAGCGTCATGCGCGCACCTTCGTAGGTGAGCGATGACAGCATCAACACGGCCACAGGTTGCTGCGCCACGATCTGTCGGGTCGCCGAGATACCATCCATAACCGGCATCTCGATGTCCATGGTGATGACATCGGGCTTCAATTCGGCGGCTTTCTTGATGGCTTCCTGGCCATTATTGGCAACGCCAACCACCTGAATTTCCGGATCGGATTTCAGGATTTCCACTACCCGACGGCAGAAGAAGTTGGAGTCATCGACTACCAGCACGCGAATCGCCATGATGTGGATCTTGCCCTCAACCTCAGGCAGCGCTGCGACGCGCATACTGCTTGAGCAGCGCCGGCATATCGAGGATCAGTGCAATACCGCCATCCGACGTGATGGTGGCACCGGCCATGCCAGGCGTACCGTGCAGCGATTTTCCGAGCGGCTTGATCACCACTTCCTGCTGTCCGATCAGTGCATCGACAACAAAACCGACCCGCTGTGAGCCGATCTGGGCAATCACCACAAAACCCTCGCGCCGACGACCGCTGCGATCATGTCCACGTACCAGCCATTCGGCCAGATAGAACAGTGGCAAGGCCTTGCCACGCACCACCAGCGTCAGCTGGCCGTCGACCACATTGGTCTTGGTCAGATCGAGGTGGAAAATTTCGTTGACTGACGCAAGCGGCAGTGCAAACACCTGCTTCTGCACGCTGACCATCAAGGTTGGCAAAATCGCCAGTGTCAGGGGCAACTTCACCGAAATCAAACTGCCCTTGCCCACTTCCGAAACGACCGACACCGAGCCATTCAATTGCGAAATACGGGTCTTGACCACGTCCATACCGACGCCACGGCCGGAAATATCCGACACCTCCGCCTTGGTCGAAAAACCGGGCATGAAGATCAGGTTGAATGCTTCGACATCACTCAGTCGCTCGGCCTGCTCGTGCTCCATCAAGCCTTTTTCAACGGCCTTTCGCCGCAACATGGCCGGGTCCATGCCTTTGCCATCATCACGAATTTCCAGCAGGATGTGGTCGCCTTCCTGTGCCGCCGACAGAATCACCTTGCCGGTGCGCGCTTTGCCCGACGCTTCGCGCTCGGCCGGCATCTCGATGCCGTGGTCGACCGCATTGCGAACCAGGTGAACCAGCGGATCCGCCAGCGCTTCGACCATGTTTTTGTCGACTTCGGTTTCCTCGCCGATCAACTCCAGATTGATTTCTTTTTTCAGACTGCGGGCGAGATCGCGCACCACGCGCGGGAAGCGGCCGAACACTTTCTTGATGGGCTGCATTCGGGTTTGCATGACGGAACCCTGCAGATCCGACGTGACCACATCGAGGTTCTGTACGGCCTTGCCCAGATCTTCATTGCCCATTGCGTTGGCAAGTGTCAGCAACCGGTTGCGCACGAGCACCAGCTCGCCCACCAAGTTCATGATGTCATCCAGCCGCTTGGTATCGACTCGAACGGTGGTTTCTGCCTGCCCTACCGCATCGCCACCGGCACCCGCTGCAGGTGCAGCCGTTGCTGCTGGCGCTGAGGCGGCGACGTTCGCAGCAGGTGCGGGTTTCGCCGTACTGCCGACGCCGGGAGGATTGCCCTTGCCATGCAGGGAATCCAGCAGGGCGTCAAACTCTTGATCATTGATGCTCTCACCGCCAGCTGCCTTGGCGGTGGTACTGCCTGCGGTTGGCGCGGTATTGGATGGTGTAGCTTTCGGTGGCGAAGTCTTGGCCGAACCAGCGGGGGCATTAGCCGGTGCCGTTTTCTTCTGCGCATCCAGCTGATCCAGCAGCTTGTCAAATTCGTCGTCCGTTATGGTGTCACCACCAGCGGACGGGGCGGCCGCCGCGGGCTTTGCCGGAGTCGGCGCTTTACCCTTGCCTTGTAGCGAATCCAGCAAGGCATCGAATTCTTCATCGGAAAAGTCGTCCGACTTGCTTGCTGCCGGTGCCGGCGTCGCAGCCGGCTTGCTCTCGGCCGGTTTACCGGACTGTTTGTTGCCTTGCAGTTCATCCAGCAACTTTTCAAATTCATCATCGGTGATATCACCGGAACCTGTTGCCGCCGATGCGGCTACCGGTGCTGTGGGCGCTGCCGGTGCAGTACTGGCGGTTGGCGCTGGCGGCGCGGCGCTCGGCTCGGCTGCCATCCGACCTTCCGCACAAGCATGCAGCGCTTCCAGAAAAGCCGGGTCGGCCGGTGCCGGTTCCTGACCGCTGCGGACTTCATCAAACATCCGGTTAACAACATCGAGAACCTGCAACACCTGATCCATGATTTGGGCGTTGGCACGCAGCTCTTGATTGCGCAATTTGTCAAAAATGTTCTCGCCGAGATGGCAAACCTCGACCAGCGCGGTCAATTTCAGGAAACCGGCGCCACCTTTGACCGTATGAAAGCCGCGGAAGATGGCGTTCAGCAGCGGCAGATCATCCGGGCTGCGCTCCAGTTTTACCAGCTGTTCGGACAGCAGCTCCAGAATCTCGCCAGCCTCAACCAGAAAGTCCTGAAGAATTTCCTCATCCGCATCAAGCGCCATTGTGTTCCGCCTTTAAAAGCCCAAACTGGACAACAGGGCATCCACATCATCCTGCCCATGCACGACGTCCTGACGGGTCTTGTCGACCACCGGACCTTCAACACCTGAAATCGGTTTGGCGGCCGTGTCTTTGGATTCGGCCAGCTCCGTCATGTTGCCAAACATCTTGATGAGTTCGACCAGGCTCCCCTCAACATCCTGTACCAGCGTGATCACGCGGCGAATGACCTGGCCAGTCAAATCCTGGTAGTCCTGCGCCAGAATCACATCGCTCAAGGTGTGCTGGATGTCAGTGAGCTGCTTTTCCGTGTTGTCAAAATGGCTGAGCAGATCAGTGCATAACGCACGGAATTCGCCAGGTTGCATTTCCCGGCGCATCAACTTGTCCATCTTCTTGTGAAAATCGCCAGCTTGCACCGTCAACTGGCTGACCAAGGGCGTGACTTTTTCCAGCCCATCCATGGTCCGGTTGGCAGCCTGTTCAGTCAGTGTGATGACATATTTGAGTCTTTCACGCGCGTCTGGAATGTCGTGGGCAGCAAAACTGGTGATGCGATTGTCCAGTTGGAATGTCGCCAGTGCCTCATGCAGCTGGCGGGTCAGTTTGCCGATTTCCGTGAACAGACTGACGTCACGCTCGGTGCGCATCTGATCAAGTAGCTGGTTGGCCGCGTCCTGTTGACCGGATTCCAACAGGCCAACAAGTTCCTTGGCTTGACTCAGCATTTTCTGCCTCCACTGTCCCTGGGAATCCGATTCCATGCCGTTGTCCTCACTCATCCCACCCGTTCGAAAATCTTGTTGATTTTCTCTTCCAGTGTCTGGGCAGTGAATGGCTTGACGATGTAGCCATTGACGCCGGACTGCGCCGCTTCAACAATTTGTTCGCGCTTGGCTTCTGCGGTCACCATCAGTACCGGCAGGCTGGACAGATTCGCGTCAGCGCGAACCGCTTTCAGCAGATCGATACCCTGCATCCCTGGCATGTTCCAGTCAGTGATCAGAAAGTCGAAATTGCCGGTCTGCAGCATAGGCAAGGCAGTCGCACCATCATCGGCTTCCGAGGTGTTGGTAAAACCCAGATCACGCAGCAGGTTCTTGATGATGCGTCTCATGGTCGAAAAATCATCGACGATGAGAATCTTCATGTTTTTGTCGTACGCCATTGTCGGTCCTCAAAATTTCAAAACGCGTTTCGATGTGGTTACCGGCCGTCAGTGCCAGTCTCGTAGCCGACCACGCAACCGGGCCATGGCCTGATTGCTGATTTGGCAAACCCGCGACTCGCTGACGCCCAGCACAGCCCCTATTTCCTTCAGGTTCATTTCCTCATCGTAGTATAGCGCGAGTACCAGTCTTTCTCGTTCTGGCAGTTGCTCAATGGCCGCCGCCAAGGCCCGTTGGAACGCTTCGTCATGGACGCCCGCCTCAGGCCCGGCAGTCTGGGCACCATCATGCTGGGCCAGCAGATCGTCGGTCAGGCCGACGTCATCAAAACCATAGATGCCACCGCCGTTACTGTCAGCCAGCAGCTGCTGAAATTCATGCAGGCTGATGCTGAGTTCGGCGGCGATTTCGGCGTCACGGGCATCCCGGCCCAGCCGTTGCTCGACGGCCTTGGTCGCTTCGGCGATGCGCCTGCCGTTGCGATGGACCGAGCGCGGCAACCAGTCATTGCGGCGCACTTCGTCAAGCATGGCGCCCTTGATTCGGATACCAACGAAGGTCTCGAAACTGGCCCCCTTGCTGAGGTCGTATTTGCGAGCGGCCTCCAACAGACCAATCATGCCGGCTTGCATCAGATCATCGAGCTGCACGCTCGCCGGCAGGCGCGCCAGCAAGTGATGGGCGATCCGTTTGACCAGTGGCGCGTACTGGGTCAGAAGTTGGTCGGGTGACTGGTCGGTCGAATACATGGCGGCGGCGTACATCAGCTCCCCAGCTCCGACAGGGCCGACTGGGCATTCATCTGCACCAGCCGCTCCATGAAGAATTCGATATGTCCACCCGGCGCCTGCGGCACCGGCCACGCTTCCACTTTCTTGACCAGTTGCCGATAAGCCAGCGAGGCCGGTGAGCGCGGGAAAGCCTCGATCACCGGTTTCTGCTTGCGAATGGCTTTGCGGACGTTTTCATCAAACGGAATCGCGCCGCAATAATCCAGCGTAAGGTCGAGATACTTTTCGGTTACCCGGGTCAGCTTGGCGAACAGGTCCCGACCTTCCTGTGGTGTGCGAACCATGTTGGCAACCAGCCGAAAGCGGGTCAGCTTGTGATCGCGGTTGAGGATCTTCATCAACGCATAGGCATCGGTTAGCGAGGTGGGTTCGTCACAGACGACAAAGAGCACCTCTTGCGATGCCTGGGTAAAACTGATCACGGTGTCGGAAATGCCGGCCGCGGTATCGATCAATAAATAATCAATCTCGTGGCTGATCTGGCTGAAGGCCCGGATGAGACCGGCATGTTCGGCCGGGCTCAGTTGCGCCATTGCCTGCGTACCGCTGGAGGCCGGCACAATTTTGATGCCACCGGGGCCTTCGAGCAGGATGTCCTGAATGTCGCACTCACCGGCGATGACATGCGAAAGGTTGCGATCTGCCTTGAGCCCCAGCATCACGTCGATATTGGCAAGGCCAAGGTCGGCATCCAGCAGCATGACGGCATGCCCCTGCTCGGCCAGGGCAACGGCCAGATTGACGGTCACGCTGGTCTTGCCGACCCCGCCTTTGCCGCCGGTCACCGATATGACTTTCACCGGCCGTGCCTGTGTCATCCGCCGTAATCCTGAGGCCTGATCCAGGCCGAGTAACGAATCAAGTCCGAGCATGTGCAACTGCCTTGGTGGTCGGCACCAGGGCGTCGTGCGCCAGTTGCCATTCATCGGTCCGGTCATGGAACTGTTCGGCCAGCTTGAGCGCCCGATCGACCAACTGGGCACCGCGCAGCGACCGCAAATCTTCTGGTACCCGCTGGCCGTCGCAACTCGCCATCAGCGGTAACCGGCTGGCAAGCAACACCGACAACACCGGCCCCAGCGAGGTGGTTTCATCCAGTTTAGTCAAGATTGCGCCAAACAGCGGCCGCTGACTGAATTGCTTGACGCTCTCCTGCAAAATGCCCCGCTGCGCGGTTGCCGACAGCACCAGCACCTGATGGATCGGATACCGGCTGCTGCGCAGCGCGGCCAGCTGCTCGGCCAGTCGGCTGTCGCGCTGACTCATGCCCGCGGTATCAATCAGAATCAGCCGGCGATCACCAAAGCTGTCGAGCGCATCCTGCAGCGACGCCTTGCTGTCCGCGTGGCGCACAGCGCAGCCAATCAGCCGGGCATAGGTTGCCAGCTGGTCATGGCCGGCAATTCGGTAGCTGTCGGTACTGATCAGGGCGACATTGCCCGGTCCGTGCTGCAGGGCAAACCGGGCCGCGAGCTTGGCGATTGACGTGGTCTTGCCAACGCCGGTGGCGCCGACAAAGGCATAGATGCCGCCGCGATCCAGCATCGGGTCTTCACTGTTCACGACATCTGCGGCAATGCCAGCCAGCGCAGTGGCCAGCGCCTGCTCGGCATCACGACCAGTGGCACCGGCGTACTGTTCACGAACCGGCGGCGACAGCTCCAGCATGGCCAGACGCTTGGTCAGCAGGGCGCGCAGCGGCTGGCGTTGTTTCAGTTCCCGCCAGGCCAAGCCCTGCAGTTGTTCCTGCATCAGGCCACGTAGTTGACTGACTTCTTCTTTCAAATCGCGCAGCTCCGGGGACGATCGCGAATCCACCATCGGCCCCGTCGGCGACTGCTCGGCCGGTTCTGCTTTGCTGCGACCGCCAGTTACGTTGCGCTCGGTCACCATTTCGGCGGCAAATTCATTGCGATCTGACGATGGCCGACCATTGGCCTTGCCCGTGTTCCGAGCCGGCTGGGCGCTGGCAGTTTCACGTTTGTTGCCGGCTACTGGCGTTGGCATGGGCTCAACACCCGAGCGGGCAAACCACTCTGCCGCAACCTCTTCAAAGCTTGCCGGCTGGCTGGTCGTCGGCCGTGCGCGTGCCGGCTCAACAGCCGGAGGCACATCGGGTTCCGCTGGACGCGCTGGTGCAGCGGTCAGCACTGACGGGTCATAATCGACCGCAGCCAGCAATTCGACACCATCGGCAATGCGCCGGCTGGACAGAATCGCCGCATCCGGACCCAGTTCGCGGCTGACGTCGGCCAGCGCGCTGCGCATGTCACGGGCAAAAAATCGACGGATCTGCATGCTGCTTTACTCCTGCGTGGCCAGCTCAAAATTTTGAGATGGCGTCTGATCACCGGTTCGGAATCAACCTACCGTTGCGACAATCTTTACCTGTTTGTTTTCCGGAATTTCCTGATACGACAGCACGTGCATGCCGGGGCTGACGAAACGGGCAAAGCGCGCCAGCGTCGGCCGCAATCCCGGTGAGGTCAGCAACACCGACGGTTGTCCCGACATTTCCTGACGCTGACCGGCTTCCAGCAGCGAACGCTGCAGCCGCTCGGCCAGCCCCGGTTCAATCGCGCCTTCGTCGCCCGCCAGTTGCAGTGATTTCAGCAACAATTGCTCCAGACCCGGATCGAGCGTGATGACCGGCAATTCGCTGGCAAGACCATTGATGTTCTGCACGATGAGGCGTGCCAACGCGACCCGGCAGGCGCTGGTCAAGGCGATCGGGTCCTGGGTGCGACCCGACTGTTCAATCAGCGCCTCGGCAATGGTGCGCAGATCGCGGATTGGCACTTGTTCACGCAACAGGTTTTGCAGCACCCGCACCACGACTGACAACGGCAGCGATTGCGGGGTCAACTGCTCGACCAACTTCGGTGCCGATTTGGCCAGTTGTTTGAGCAGTTGCTCAACTTCCTCATGGCCCAGCAACTCACTGGAATGCGTTTGCAGAATCTGTGACAGATGGGTGGCCACCACCGTTGAGGCATCGACGACGGTATACCCGAGTGCTTGCGCGTGCTCGCGGACATTCCGGTCTATCCACACTGCCGGCAAGCCAAACGCCGGGTCTTTGGTGACAGTGCCCTGCAACTCACCAAACACCTGACCCGGATTGATGGCCAGCTCCCGATCAACAAAGATGTCGGCTTCGCCGATATTGACCCCCATCAGGGTGATCCGGTAACCGCTCGGTGACAGATCAAGGTTGTCGCGAATGTGCACCGGTGGCACCAGAAACCCGAGATCCTGTGACAGCTTCTTGCGTACGCCTTTGATGCGTGCCATCAGCTTGCCGTCCTGCGCTTTGTCAACCAACGGGATCAGCCGGTAGCCCACTTCCAGACCGATTGGATCGACCTGACTGACATCGTCCCAGCCAAGTTCCTTGGTTTCCTGTGGTGCCATTACCGGTGCCGGTTGAGCCGCGGCTATCCGCTCACGCACCGCTGTTTCGGCAATCCGCCGTTTCATCAGCTGCGCCAGCGCAACGCAACCACCACCCAGCAGCAGGAATGCCAGGTGTGGCATGCCCGGCACCAACCCCATGACGATCAACACATAACCTGTAATCGCCAGCGCTTTCGGCTCCCGAAACAGTTGCGACATCAGCTGTCCGGCCATGTCCTGGCTGCTGTTTTGGCGGGTCACGATAATGGCCGCTGACGTCGACAGCAGCAGCGCCGGAATCTGCGCCACCAAGCCATCACCGATGGTCAGCAAGGCGTAGAAACGGGCGGCATCAGACAGTGACAAATCGTGCTGCAAAGTGCCGATGGCGATGCCACCGATCAGGTTGATGAACAACACCAGAATGCCGGCAATGGCATCGCCGCGAACAAACTTGGACGCACCGTCCATCGCGCCGTAGAAATCGGCCTCCTGCGCCACTTCGGCACGCCGGGTGCGCGCCTCATCCTGATTGATGAGGCCGGCGTTCAGATCGGCGTCAATGGCCATTTGCTTGCCCGGCATGGCATCGAGGGTAAACCGGGCGCTGACTTCCGAAATCCGGCCGGCACCCTTGGTGATGACGACGAAGTTGATGATGATGAAGATGGCAAAAACGACTATGCCGACCGCATAGTTGCCGCCTACCAGCACCGAGCCGAACGCTTCGATCACAGCGCCGGCGGCGTCGGGCCCGTTGTGACCTTCCATCAGCACAACCCGGGTCGAACCGACGTTGAGAGCCAGCCGCAACAGCGTGGCGACAAGCAGCACGGTCGGGAATGCTGCAAAGTCGAGCGGCCGCAGCACGTAAACCGACACAAACATCACGATTAGCGCAATGGCGATATTGAACGAGAACAATACATCCAGCGCCAACGGCGGCAGCGGCAAGGTCATCATGGCCAGAATGAGCAGCACCACCGCCGGGGTACCTATCCCGGTCAGGTTGATGCGCCTCGCGCTGGCTGCTGCTACTGCGGCTTGCGCCATTGCCCTGCTCCTCACTCACTGCGTCAACGGGTTGCGCCAGACTTCGGTCACGGCCACAACCCGAACGAAAAACTTAATAACGGTACTGTTCCGGAATCGGATACTCGCGCGGCGGAGGCCGGGTTCCGGCCGGACCGAACTGCCGCAGCGAGAACACATAGGCCAGTACCTGGGCCACCGCGAGATAGAGCCCTTCCGGAATTTCGCGGTCGATATCGGTGGTGTGATACAAAGCCCGTGCCAACGGCGGTGCCTCGAAGATCTGAACGTTATGGGCACGGGCAATCTGGCGGATTTGCAGGGCGATAAAGTCGACGCCTTTGGCCAGCACCACCGGCGCGCCGGGCTTGGCCGGGTCGTACTTCAAGGCCACCGCAAAGTGTTCCGGGTTGGTAATGACTACGTCAGCCTGTGGCACTTTCTGCATCATTCGCCGCTGTGACAGCTCGCGCTGCAGCCGGCGAATACGGCCCTTGACCTCGGGCTTACCCTCCATTTCCTTGTATTCTTCCCGCACTTCCTGCTTGCTCATCTTGAGCTGCTGATTGAAGTTCCAGATCTGGAACGGCAGATCGATGGCCACGATGATCAGCAATGACAGCGATACCAGCAGGAAGGTATGGCCGAGCAAATTGAGCGCATGCGTCAAGGTTTCGCGTGCACCGCCACGGCCAAGCGTCAAAAACTCGTCGGTGTAATGCCGCAAAATCAGCGCAGTCACGATACCCAACACCAGAAATTTGCCGGCCGCCTTGACCAGCTCAACCAGCGCCTGCTTGCCGAACATCCGGCCCAAACCTTTGGCCGGAGACAAGCGTTCGAATTTCGGCAGCAAGGCTTCGCCGGAAAAACTGAGCCCGCCGATGGCTACCGACGAGGCCAGACTGATCACGAACAACACCAGCAACAATGGCAAGGTGGCCAGAAACGCCAACCAGGTCGCTTCGCCAAACAGGCCGAGCAACCGCTCTGGCGAATCGTTCAACATGGAAGAGTGCTGAAACAGGGTGCGGGTCAATTTTTCAATGTCGACGATCAGCGCCCCGCCCATCATCCAGACGGTTGCAGCGCCGCCGATGGTCAATGCCGCGGTTGTCAATTCACGCGAACGAACCACCTGCCCTTTCTGGCGCGCCTGTTCGCGCCTTCGGGGTGTGGCCTGCTCTGTGCGTTCGCCGCTGTCGTTCTCAGCCATCTTGGTTGTCTCTTGCCATCAACAACTGCGGCCGACCAGCAGGCAGGCAAGTTCGCGGGTGTGGCCGAATTCGCGCTCGAAATGCCGCAGAAAGTCGCCGCTCAGTGCCCATAGCAATATGAACCCGACCACCATCGTGGCGGGAAAGCCGATGACAAACAGGTTCAGTTGCGGTGCGGCACGGGTCAGAACGCCAAACGCCAGATTCAGCATCAGCAGCGCCAGCACGGCTGCCAATGCCACCAACAGGCCGCCTGCAAACAACCACTGACCCCAGAGTGCGATTGCCATGAAATCGATCCGGGCCAAACTGTCGGTGGCGACCGGCAAGGTGTGAAAACTCTCCACCACCAGCTGGATGAAAAGCAGATGACCGTCGAACGCCAGAAACAACAAGGTGGCAAAGATCAGGAAAGCCTGGCTAAGCAACGGCACTGAAGCGCCGTTCATGGGATCAACCAGCGAGGCAAATCCAAGGCCGGTTTGCAATGAAACAAACTGGCCCGCCAGCACGAAAATTTCCAGCAGCAATCGGGTCAGGAAACCGAGCGCCAGACCGATGATCAACTCCTGCCCAATGATCAGCAAACTGGTGGCGGAAAAGAGCGGAACATCCGGCATGGCCGGCAGCACCGGCGCCGCGGCTACGGTAATGAATATCGCCAGTACCAGACGGATTCGAGCCGGAACACTGCGCGTGCCGAACACCGCCATGGCAGTCAGCAAGCCTCCAATGCGGGCGAATGGCCAGAGAAAGCTGGCGAGCCAGCTATCGATTTCGGCGAAGGAAACTTCCATCGTGTCAGCCTGCGCCGTCAACCGAGAACCGAGGGGATTTGCCGAATCAGCGCGGTCGAATAAGACACCAGCTGATCGATAAACCAGTGCCCAAGCACCATCAGGGTCAACAGGGTCATGACCAGACGCGGCAAAAACGACAGGGTTTGTTCATTGACGCTGGTGGCGGCCTGAAAGACGGCGACCAGAAGCCCGACCAACAGGCCCGGCAAAATGATCACAACGACCAGCAGAATGGTCAGATAGAGCGCACCGCGCAACAATTCGACAACAAATTCGGGAGTCATACGACTGCACTCTCTGGCTTGCCGGACGGGCCGGCGCAACGGGTGGTGGACGCGGAATTGCCGGATTTTTGACGAACCGACGTCACACCACCTTGAAGCTTGCAGCCAGCGTGCCAACAACCAGTGCCCAGCCGTCGATCAGCACAAATAACATCAGCTTGAACGGCAGCGAGATCACCAACGGAGACAACATCATCATACCCATCGCCATCAGGATGCTGGCGACCACCAGATCGATAATTAGGAAGGGAATGAACAGCATAAAGCCAATCTGAAAAGCCGTCTTCAGTTCGCTGGTAACGAATGCTGGCACCAGCACCACGAACGGCACATCTTCAGGACCATCAGCAACGGTATTGGACATGCGCAGGAACAAATCCAGGTCGTTCTTCCGGGTTTGTGCCAGCATGAATTTCCGGAACGGCTGAGAGGCTTTTTCCAGCGCCTCACCCGCCGGCATTTGTTGATTCAGGTACGGTTGCAAGGCCTGCTCATTGGCAGCCTTGAATACCGGCGCCATGATGAAAAAGCTGAGAAACAACGCGAGCCCAATCAGAATCTGGTTGGACGGTGTCTGCTGCATGCCCAGCGCCTGCCGCAGAATGGCGAATACCACGGTGATGCGAGTGAACGACGTCATCATGATGACCAATGCCGGCAAAAAACTCAGCGCCGTCATCAGCAGCAGAATCTGCAGAGAAACCGAGTATTGCTGGCTGCCATCAGCCCCTGTTGTCACGGTCACGGCGGGCAGCCCGCCCGGCGCCAACAATCCCGGATCGAGGCTCGGCTCGGCGGCCAGAACCGAACCGGCAGACAAAGTGAGCAGCAATAATGTCAGGAAGGACAAGCCGCGGATGATTAATGTGGTCAACGTGAATTTACCGATCATGAAGGCCGCTGCCCTTTCATCATGGCGGCCAGTTGCTCGGCAAACCGATTCGACCCGGTACTGACCGGCAAGACAACGGGGTCGGCCAGGGTATGCAGTAGTTGAATTTGTTGCGCAGTCACGCCGACCAGCAGTTGCTGCTCGCCCACTTGCACCAGCACCAGCCGTTCGCGGGTACCGACCGGTGTTTGCGCCACGATGCGGATCGCGCCGCTGTTGCCGGTGATCACGCCGCCACGGCGCAATAGCCACGCCGCAGCAAACAGAAAACCCAGCACAATCAGCAGGCCCAACATCAAGCGGCCGATTGATGGCATGGCAGCAGGCTCTGTCGCGGCCTGTACCGAACCGGCCAACAGCAAGCCGACTGGCCACAGCCAATGTGACCGCTCAGCGCAGCTTTTTGATACGTTCATGGGGAGACATCACATCAGTGAGGCGAATGCCAAATTTCTCATTGACCACAACCACTTCGCCGTGGGCGATCAGCGTACCGTTCACCAGCACGTCAAGCGGTTCGCCCGCCATCCGGTCCAGCTCCACGACCGAGCCTTGATTCAGTTGCAGCAGATTGCGGATCGGGATCTGGGTACGCCCGACCTCCATCGACAGGGTCACCGGGATGTCCAGAATGACGTCCAGCTTGTCGTTGCCAACCGCGCCGCGGTTATCGTCCCGCAGTTCTTCCATCGGTGCAGCTTTTGCTGCCGCTTCGGTCTCGACCTGCTCAGCCAATGCGGCTGCCCATTCGTCGGCCATGGAATCTTGATCTTTGGCCATGATTCAAACTCCCAGCTGCATGCTTTTCAGAATATGGTCACGCTTGATTTCGGACATGATTTTGACAGCGTAGTTACTGCGCGAAGTGCCAAAACGGCCACGGAATGTCGGCAACCCACCAACTTGTATCAGTGCCTGCTCGAACAGTTCGACTGGAATGATGTCGCCCGGTTTCCACTCCATGATGTCGCGCAAACGAACCGGGTTCTCGCCGATCTGAACCTCCACTTCCACCGGCGCTGACATGATTTCTTCACGCATTGCATCGGTCCAGCGTTCGTCAACGGTGTCGCGGTCACTCTGAACACCGGCATCGAGCTTGTCGCGAATGGGCTCGATCATGGAATACGGCATGGTGACGTGAAGATTGCCACCACCGCCTTCCAGTTCGATGTGAAAGCTGCAGACCACCACGACCTCTGACGGGCTGACAATTGTCGCCAGCGCCGGGTTGACTTCAGAATCGAGATATTCAAACTCGACCGGCATCACCGGCGCCCAGGCTTCATGCAGATCGACAAAAGCCTGTTCCAGCAGGATCTGGATGATACGGCGCTCGGTCGGAGTGAACTCACGGCCCTCAATCTTGGCGTGAAAACGGCCCATGCCACCAAAGAAATTGTCGACCAGACTAAATACCAACTTGGCTTCCATGGTGAACAGCGCGGTACCACGCAACGGCTTGATCCGGACCATGTTCAGGCTGGTCGGCACGAACAGCGAATGGATATATTCGCCGAATTTGATCATCTGGACGCCGTTGATGGATACCTCGCAGGCCTGCCGCATCAGGTTGAACAGGCTAATCCGCATATGCCGGGCAAACCGCTCGTTGATCATCTCAAGCGTCGGCATCCGGCCGCGAACAATCCGGTCCTGTGAGTGAAAGTCGTAACTGCGTGCCTCGCCGGGAGCCAGCTGCTCCTCGTCGGTCGAAATATCGCCATCATCGACGCCATGCAACAGGGCGTCGATTTCGTCTTGACTGAGCAGATCGGTCGTTGCCATGTCACTGCATCACAAATTGGGTGAACAAGATTTTTTCCACCAGCGGTTTCTTTTCCTCGCGTTGCATCGCTTCCTGAACTTTCTTTAGCGATTCATCGCGAAACGCCTGCTGGCCTTCCGGGGTCATCAGCTGCTCGGCCGTGGTGGCACTGAGCAGCATCAGGACTTCACTGCCAAGCAGCGGCAAATGCTTTTTGACCGCAGCTTCCGCTGTTGGGTTTTTGACTGCAAACGACACCTGCAGCTTGATTGTGCGTGGCTTGGTTGTGCTTGGCAGGTTGGCAACGATGGCCTCCGGCAAATTGACGTAGAGCAGGCTCGGCGCGCCTTCAACCGGCTCTTCTTCCGGTTCGTGCTCGGCCGCTTCGCCGTGTTCGCCTTCGGCTACCTGCTCTCCTTCTGCAGGTGCCGGCTCGCCTTTCAGCAACAGGAAGGCCGCTGCCCCACCACCGAGCAGTACTACCGCCGCCACGATGATGATGATCAACTTCTTCTTGCTGCCAGACTTGCCGGCTTCGCCAAGCTCCAGATCCTGTTTCTCTGCCATGGGTGACTCCTGCCTTTGCGGACGATGGATGCAGCTTTCGGGCCACATCACGCCAGAGCAAAAAATGCTTTGTCTGACAATCACTTGAAATATAGTCGAGGATTAAAAAATGTGGGCGCGCCGGAAATTTGGCGCATCAATTCCAGAAGTTGCGAGATTCGGCAGGCAGCGCAGTCAGGTTTTTGTTGCGGGAAACCACCCAGCAAATGGGCGTCGCCATCGCCTCCAGTCGCGTCATTGGACAAAACAAAGGCCACCTTTGGGCGGCCTTTGTTTTGTCCATTTAGCAGCAACGGTTGAACGGCTCTCCGGGACTACCCGCATTTGAGCCGGGCGACATCACCTGCGATGGTGCAGCGTCGCGCTGCTAGGCATAGTCGTCGATCAGGCCATTGAGCAAGCGCACGGTGGTAGGTGCGGCTTCGGTCGCCGTGCTACGCGATTTGGCGCTGTTCTGGTTGCCGTCACCATTCTCACGTTGCGACGCGTTGTCGCGACTACCCTGTTCAACCAACACCTGACCGAGTGACAGCCCTCCCTGACTGAACAGTTCCCGCAGGCGCGGAATGGCTTGTTCAAGCTGATCGCGGGTCAAGCCATGACCTGCAGTGAAATGCAGGTGCGTTTCGTTATCAACCTGACTGATGCGGACATCGATCGGACCCAGCTCTGGCGGATCAAGCCGTATGGCCGCTTCGTTATTACCGACCTTGGCTTGCCACAACACCTGATTGGCAAGCAAGGTGCCAAACGCCGGCGAACGTAGCGGCAACCCTGGCACCAGCTCGGCACTGGCCTGATTGGCCGGCATGGCAGTGTTACTTGCGCCGAGGCGCGCGGTATCAATCAAGGTCGGCAGGCCGGCATCAAGCGGTGACCCGGCGGCGGAACCACTGGCATTGTCCAGCCCGTAAGCCACGCCGGTTGTCAGGCTGGCCAGCATCGGCTCGCTGCGCAGCAGGGTTTGGAACGTCTTGTTGTCCGGGCTGCCAGCAAGTGCCGCGCTCGCCGAAGTCTCCAACGGGAGAGCAGCTGGTTCATTGGCCGACGGAGATGCAGTGATATTCGGATCAGCCTTGCCGACGGCGCCAGTCAACAGCATGGACCAAGCCGGCAAGGCCTTGCCGGCCGGCGGCAATAACGCGCTTTCGGTAACTGCCGCGCAGGGCTGGCTGGCAACGGTATCGCCATCGGTGCTGGCGCTGTTTGCGCTAGCCCCTGAGGCCAATGCGAACAGTGCCGGACTCAGCCACTGGCCATCGTCGCCCACATCGCCAGCCAACGCTCCGGCGGCCTCTGCATCCACGCTGGTTTCATCGGGAAGGGATTCAGGCGTTGATGGCAAGGCTCCAAGCAGCACCGACACCAGCGTTGCGACGGCCTCTTCATTCACGGCGGCGGTTTCGTCAGTGACGCCAACCGCCTCCTCTCTGGTGTCCGGTCCGCTGTTTACCGCATCGGCCAGACTTGCGCCGTCCTGTTGGCCTTCCTGATGGAGTACGGTGGAAAACGACTGTGACGGTTCGGCACCTGCCTCGGGCGAACTGTCAGCAGGACCAACCGCAGCCGGACTGGCTTGCGTTGCGAAAATGGAAAGCGTCACGGGTAGCTCCTGTAGGCATGAGCCGGAGGGCACGGTACCTGACAGGGAGCAAGGGTTGTGCCATCAGCATGGCAAATGATTGGCTGCGGGTAGAAAACGCTGTTGCAGTTCGATAGACACCGTCTCGAATTCCAGACGAACCAGTGCCAGCACCAGTTGTGCCGCACCCGCTCCGCTGGTGCCGGCGTCTCGAGCCAGAGTTTCCAGTTGAAGGCAGGCGGCAGCCAGCGCAGTGGCGCCAAGGTTACTGCTGCTGCCCTTCAGGCTGTGGGCCTGGCGCCGGGCTTGCTCGAAATCGCCTGCAAGCAGGTTTCTTTCAAGCAGGTGCAGCCGTTCTTGGCCATCACGCAGGAATGCCTGCACGAGCGGCACCAAGTCATCGCCCATCAGCTCGCACAGTTCGGCGAGTTGAATCTCATCCAGCACCTTCGGCATTCGCTTCGACATCCTCCGGGTCGATTGACCGCTTCCATTCGTAGAGCGCTTCGACACTGTTGCCAGTACCATCAAACCGTAATGACCGGCACAGGCTGGCAACCAGCGCCAAGCCGCGGCCGCTGTAACCGGCACCTGGTTGCCGGTTTTGCCAGCTTTGCCAGTCAAATCCCGGGCCACTGTCGACAACCCGAATCCACAGCCGGCCGCCGGTTGCAGTTGCTTCGTGCACCAGCCGCAACTTCACCGACGCGGCCTGCAGTGTAGCGAGCCGCTGCTGGCGAAGCCGGTAATAGTCGGCAAATCCACCTGAAGAGGCCTTCAGGCCGGAATCCAGCCCGAGAATGCCATGCTCCAGCGCATTGGCGAACAACTCGGCCAGTATGGTGAACACCCGGCCACGGTGGGGTCGCAATGCCGGCTGCTCCATCAGTACCTGCAGCAACATCGGCAGTGGGTCGAATTCGCGCAGCGACTGCGTGCGAAGCTCGTACTCGCAGCTCCAGTCCAGCGGTCCAACCGCCAAACCCGCACCACCATTGCGCTCGGTTTCCGGGCTGGCCGACCATGGTCGCAGCTCAACTTCGACCAGACTGACGTCGTCCTGCTGATTGCTGCCGCCGCCAAACAATTCCAGTGCCCGTCGCACTGTGGCAAAAACGCTGGAACCGGCCGGCGTGGTCGCAACGGTCTGCTCCAGGCGCTCGGCGCCAAACATCTGGCCGTCAGCATTCATCGTTTCATTGACGCCGTCCGAACTGAGCAACAGCCGATCATCAACCTGAAAGTGCAAGCGCTGGGTAGCGGACCGAAACCGTTCCCGACTGACGATGCCGAGCGGCAAATGCTGCGAGGTGAAGCGCTCAACGATGCCGGTGCCGGCCCGGAACAGGTAACCATCTGGCATGCCGCCGTTCCAGATTTCAAGATTGCCGACCCGAAAATCGATATCGGCAGCAATGGCGCAGCAGAAGACACCCGTCGGCAAGATGTCTTTCAGGCGGGCATTGATCTCAACCAAGATGTCGCTCAGTGCAAACCCTTTCTGGGTCATGCCATAAAAAATCTCCGACACCGGCATGGCACCAATGGCGGCCGGCAAGCCGTGGCCGGTGAAATCACCAAGCAGAACGTGCAATCCACCAGCCGGCTTTTCCGAAGCCAACAGCACATCGCCATTGAAGATATACATCGGGGAAAGCTGGTAATGCAGGACCGGTGCATGCAGACAGCCCGGATGGGCAATATTCTCGAACAGAATGCGCGCTTGCTGCTGCTCGCGAACCAGTCGCTCGGTATGAAAATGGATTTCGTCACGCTGCTTGGCCACGGTGTTATACAGCTGCTGCATCCGGGAAAAAGCCCGCAATTTGGCCTGCAAAATCAACTTTTGGTAGGGCTTGGTCAGGAAGTCGTCACCGCCAACTTCCAGACAGCGGGCGAGCGCGGCAATGTCGGTCAGGGCGGTAAGAAAGATGATCGGCACCATTCGGGCGCCCGCCAGCCGGCGAATTTCGATGGCGGCTTCGTAACCATCGAGTTCCGGCATCAACACATCAAGCAATACGATGTCCGGTTGTTCCGCGACAAACTGGCGAATGGCAGCGGCGCCCGTATCGGCTTCAAAAACCTCATGGCCTTCACGCTGCAACAAGGTGCGCAAAATGAGCCGATCACTGACATTGTCGTCAGCAATCAGGATGCGTAGCCGCTCGGCAGACACAGGCACTCCATTGAGCTGCGTCCGGTCAGCCCCGGACAGTCGATATCACGATGATCGGCGTCACGTCGATCGGCATCCAGGCGATTTACATCATGCCAATCTGCATCAAGAAATGGCGAACAGCTTCTCGAAATTGGAGATGGTGAGGATCTTCTTGACGTCGTGATTGCAGTGCACGATGGCAATGTTGGCGCTGTCGCCACCGGCGTAATCGCGCAGCAGCAACAGCATACCGAGGGCAGAACTGTCCAGATAGGTTGCTTCAGCCATGTCAATGACATAGCGGCCGGGTTTCTGGCTCAGATTTTCATAGGCTTCGCGAAAGGCGTGATGAGAGCTGAAATCGAAGCGGCCGGACACGCTGATGGTCAGCACCGCGCCGTCGGCAGTCTTGCTGCTGCTGATGGTCATGAAAAATCCCCGAAGGTGTTCCGGCCCCGGACGAGGGACACCGGCCGAACGCAATCACCATCGTCCCACTGGCCTTGGCTGAGCCCAGAAGCCCAGAGGGTACGAGGCCTAACTATAGCGCAAGCGGAACGCAGGTCCAGCATTCGTCACGTGATTTTGCTGCAGGTGTTCGGTCTCGGCTCGGGCACGACGGCCGGGTCAGCGCCGGACCCGGTTCTGATGGGCGCGCTGGGCAGAACGATCATCCTGAACCGCCTGCTCGCGCTTGTCGGACTGCAGGGTTTCGGCCTGGGCCAGTTGCCCAACCGCATTGTTGATGGCTTTGGCCTTGGTCGCTCGTTGTTGCCACTGGCCCGTACGCTGCTCGACTTGGACCAAAGCCCCGCGAATTCGCTGTTGCTGCTGCTCGATGGCTTTGTCGATTTGGGCCAGAAACTGCTGGAAGCGCTGCAGATCGACCCCAGTCAGGCCGGCCCTGCCCCGGCGCTGGAAATCGGCCACGTATTCCTCACGATACACCAGCAGCTCCTGCAGCCGTTGCTCCTCCGTTTGCTGTGACTGCCGAGCTTCACCAAGCGCTCGTGCAGCCGACTCCTGCTGTTTGTCAGCCATTCGTGCAACCGGTTGCAAACGTTCCGAACGATTCATAGTGGTTTCCTGGCGACGACTTCAACGTTCCGCCGCACTGTCACTTAACGACGCGCGGCATTACTGCCGACGCACAA
The DNA here is from genome assembly GCA_041914645.1 of Permianibacter sp. Classification (GTDB taxonomy): domain Bacteria; phylum Pseudomonadota; class Gammaproteobacteria; order Enterobacterales; family Permianibacteraceae; genus Permianibacter. The sequence goes on along the minus strand of JAYSCY010000004.1, from coordinate 333,364 downwards.
CCGGAAGCATAGCGGGTTCTGCCGCCAGTACCGCCTCAAGTCCCTGCAAACTCGCTTTCAGTGACACTTTTTCATTCATGCCCTGACGCAGGAAAGCGTTGATCTCAGGTACCAGACGTATCGATTCATCGATGGCGGCGTCAGCGCCATTCTGGTACGCACCTACCGTGATCAGATCACGGTTCTGCTGGTAAGTGGAATAAATCTGCTTGATCAGCACCGCCGCCTGCTGGTGGGCGGGCGCCGTGATTTGTGCCATGGCACGACTGATCGATGCTTCAATGTCGATGGCAGGATAGTGCCCCGCCTCCGCCAGCCGTCGCGACAATACGATGTGACCGTCCAGAATGGCGCGCGCTGCATCCGCGATGGGATCTTGCTGATCATCGCCCTCGGTCAGCACCGTGTAGAACGCCGTGATTGAACCGGCACCTTTCTCGGCGTTGCCGGCCCGTTCCACCAGAATCGGCAATTTGGCGAACACTGAGGGGGGATAGCCTTTGGTTGCCGGTGGTTCGCCAACTGCCAAGGCGATTTCACGTTGCGCCTGACAGTAACGCGTCAACGAATCCATCAACAGCAATACCTGCTTGCCCTCATCGCGAAACGATTCGGCAATGGTGGTGGCAACTTGCGCCCCTTGCAGTCGCAGCAACGGTGGCAGATCAGCCGGCACTGCCACCACCACCGCCCGCTGCAAACCTTCGGCACCGAGAATATGCTCGATGAACTCCTTGACTTCGCGTCCGCGCTCGCCAATCAGTCCAACCACGATGACATCGGCTTCGGTGAAGCGCGTCATCATGCCCAGCAATACACTTTTGCCGACGCCGGAACCGGCAAACAAGCCCATGCGCTGGCCTCGGCCAACCGTCAGCAAAGCGTTGATGGCGCGGACGCCAACATCAAGCGGTTCGCTGATGGGATGGCGCGTCAGCGGGTTGATCGGCTTCGCGGCCAATGATCGTCTGGCGCCGATCAACGGCCCCTTGCCATCAATCGGCTGTCCTTCACCATCAAGTACACGGCCCAGCAAATCCGCACCGACCAGAATCTCTGCTGCGCCCGCTGTTGGTAACACCGTGGCACCGGGACCGAGCCCATGCAGATCGGCTGTGGGCATCAGGAACAGACTGTCGCCTGAAAAGCCGACCACTTCTGCCCGGTGCAGTCGACCGTCATGGCCGCGAATCAAACAACGTCCACCGACCGGCAATCGACATCCCACTGCTTCCAGCGTCAGACCAACCATGCGCACGAGTTTGCCTTCGACCTGCAGTCCGGGACTGGTACTTACCCGTTGCCGGTAGCGGTCAATCCGCTCTGCAAACGGTTTCCGCTCAAACAGCATGGTCGTCATTGCGCACGCCACCCAGGACATGGGCCACCACCGTTGCGATGCGGGTTTCCAGCGTCGCATCAATGGTGGAGTCGTCAGTCAATACCTTGCAGCCACCGCGGCTCAGGCCAGGATCATCAAATACCTGCCAGGTATGTTCGCTTTGGCCGTCGAGCGCAAACACCTCCCGAACCAATGTGGCATCCTCGGGATGCAGATAGACGCGAATGGTTTGTCGTGTCAGCGGCAGCAACTGCACCGCTTCGCGGACAACAGCAATGATTTCACCGGGGGCACTGTGCAATTCGCGCCGGATCAGTTGCTTGGCGACGGCCAGGGCCAGATCCACCAACGCCTCCTCAGCTTGCTCATCCATGGCGCTCAGCGGCCGCGCCAGACTTTCAATCAGTGCCTGCAATTGCTGCATGCGAGCTTCGACTTTACCGCGTCCCTCAGCCAATCCCTGCGCCAAGCCATCGCGATGGCCGTTTTTCAGCCCCTCTTCGTACCCTTCATGGCGAGCTTGCTCACGCATCTGCTGCAGCATTTCAGCAGTGACCACCGGCGCCGCCGGCCGGTCGGCAACGGTTCGAACCGCCGGACGTTGCGAGGCATTGACGGCACGCTCCTGCATATCCGGCAAAGCCCATGGCCGCACGATGTCATCATCTTTCTGGGTCATGGCCTGATTTCATCCGGTCCGGTTACACCATCTGCTCGCCACTGCCGCCGAGCACAATCTCACCAGCGTCGGCCAGTCGACGCGCAACCGTCAGAATTTCCTTTTGTGATTTCTCAACATCGCTCAGCTTGACCGGCCCCATCGATGACAGATCTTCCCGCATCAACTCGGCCGCGCGTTTTGACATGTTCTTGAATATCTTCTCTCGTACAATCTCATCGGCACCCTTGAGGGCGGTTATCAACACTTCTGTCGAAACCTCGCGCAGCAAGGTCTGAATGCCGCGGTCATCAACCTCTACCAGATTCTCGAACACGAACATCAAATCCTGAATCTTCTGCGACAGATCCTCGTCAACTTGCTTGATCTGGTCGATCAGAGCGCTTTGCACCGAACCATCAAGGAAGTTGATGATATCGGCCGCGCGCTTGGTGCCACCGAGCGATGCTGACTTGGAGCCTGTCTGGCCGGAAAGCTGCCGTTCCATGATGTTGTTCAGCTCCGTCAGCGCGGCCGGTTGCACTGACTCCAGCGAGGCAATGCGCATGGTCAAATCCAGCTTGACCTTCTCCGGGAATTGCGACAGAACATCTGCGGACTGATCCGGGTCAAGATAGGCCAGCACGATGGTTTGAATTTGCGGGTGTTCATACCGAATAAGGTCTGCCACTGCTCGCGAGTCCATCCACTTCAAGGTGTCGAGCCCCTTGGTATTGGCACCCGCCAGAATGCGGTCACACAAAGCGTCAGCCTTGTCAGAGCCGAGGGCGGCCCGCAGGGTATTGCGAATGTACTCCTCAGTGCCGATTCCGATGCCGGTCTGCTTCTCCACTTCAACCAGAAACTTGCTGACAACGCCATCAACATCGGCACGTTGAACGTGCTTGACTGCCGCCATCGCAAGACCGATGCGCTGGACTTCCTTCGGGCCCATATGTTTCAACACCTGAGCCGCATGGTCCTCACCGAGACTCAACAACAGAATCGCGGCCTGCTCGGTATTGGAAAAGCGATCAATGACACCATCTTCGGCGGCGTCCGCAAACTTTTTATCTGCAACTTGATTATCCGGCATCTTTTTCCATCCAGGTTTTGACGACCTGCGCCACCAATGTAGGATCCGACTGCACCACCGCCTTTGCCCGTGCGACCGAACCGAGTTCGGTCGTCACCGGCGGCGGCAGGCTCAACGAACCACCAGGTCCTGACAAACTCAGGCGATCATCAGCGATGCCGGGACCGCCATCTGCCGAACTGCCCATCAGGGTAGCCTGGGCGGTAGATGACGATGACACCTCGCCTGACAGACGGCGCATGACCGGCCGCAGTACCCCGAGGATGAACGCCAGCGCCAGCACCAACGCCAGTACCGGCTTGAACAGCACCTGGAACAACGGCTGCTCCCAGAACGGTACAGACAATGGCTCCGTCGGGACGTCGGCACGGACAAACGGGAAACTCTGCAGTTCTACAACGTCACCCCGCTGTGCGTCATAACCAATTGCGCTCTGAACCAACCGGGTTATGTTGGCGACTTCAGTCGCAGGCCGAGCTTGCTTCTGCGGCGTTTGCGTCGGGTCAGTCGTCGGCAACGCAACGTAATCGAGCCCCACTGACACGGTTACCCGACGCACCACACCAATTTGCGCACGTGTATGCGAAATGGTGGTGTCATGATCGTAATTGCGCTCAGCTTCCTCACGCCGGCTACCAGTGGCTGTGGTCGCCGCTGCGGCGGCAGGCGCCGCCCCGGCGACCTCTGGCGCAGTTGCCGGTGCCGGCGGCTGATTGCTGAGTGCACCGGGAACACCTTGCGGTCCGCCTGCAGGATTCTGCTCGTTGAGTACCCGCTCTGAGCGCAAGGCGGGCAAATCGGAGTTATAGACCTTCTGGGTCTGCTCCTGAGCACTGAAATCCATGTCGACATGCAATTCAACGGTGTAATTGCCGGCACCGAGGATAGGTTCAAGAATGCGTTCCACCTTCTGCCGCAACTCTTCGCTGCGTTTCTTACTTTCGGCAAACTCCTTGCTGGCCTGAATTTCATCCTGACTCATGCTGCCTGAGTGATGCAGTCGGCCAAACTGATCAGTGATGGTGACGCGGCTGGCGTCCAGGCTCGGCACGCTGCCAGCCACCAGATCGACAATGGCGCGCACCTGTTCGGCGTCGAGGGCGCGCGCGGAATACAGGTTCAGCAGGACCGATGCACTGGGTTTTTCATTGTCACGCAGAAACACCGCTTCTTTTGGCAGGGCCAAATGCACTTCAGCGGCGCGCACGCCGGAGAACTGCTCAATGGTTCGGGCCAGACGAATCTCCTGCGTGCGCAGCAAGCGCGCCTGCTCGAGTCGCTGGCTCACCGAGAAGCCACTGTCCTTCGCCAACATTTTGTCGGCCTCAGCACCGCCAAGTTCAATGCCTTGCGCGGCAAGCTGCATCTGCACCCGTGAATAATCGTCTTGTGCAACACTGATGCTGCCATCGCCCTCCAGTCGATAGGCGACCTTTTGCTGCTCCAGCATGCTGACAATGGCCAATGAATTCTCGCGATCAACCGGTCCGAGCGGCCGCATCAATGGTTCGCGTAGCCAGAGCACCATCAGCAAACCAAGCGCGACGCTGGCGGCAAGGCCAATGAGAATGCCGATCTGGCGCACCATGCTCAGATTGCTCATGTTTGCCAGCAACCCGCTGCTGACCAAGCCGGTATTGAGGGTGCTGGTGCCGGCGGGAACCAGTGCCGAATCTTGTGCGGCTTCAGCCATTGTCTACTACTCCAGTGTGCTTCATTGTTGCCATTGCTGTTTGTCGTTAAACCGCCAACAGGTCAAATCGGCATGTTCATGATGTCTTGATAGGCCGCCACCAGACGGTTGCGAACCTGCACCGTTGCCTGAAAGGCAATCCCGGATTTCTGCATCGCCACCATGGCCTGGACCAGACTGACGGACTTGTCGCCCATCTCGACACGCTGTTGCAGATTGGTGGTCTGTTGTTGCAGGCTATTGACGGTATCGAGGGCCTTGCCAAACAAACCACCAAATTGCTGAACACCCGCCTGGCCAACCTTGGTTGCGGCGCGCGCATCAACGGCACCGGCTTGCCCTGCCAGCGCACGCAGCTCCTGCAACAATTGGCCCCGATCTATCGTATTCATTGCCGTGCCCTCTTGAACTGCATACTCACCGCAAAAACTTCCATGCCGTCAGCCCTGTTCAGGCTTGCGGCACGGTATACCCCATCTCACGCATACGGGCGAGTTTGTAACGCAGCGTGCGCGGGCTCATGCCAAGTTGTTTTGCGACACTCTCCCGGGTGTTCTCACTGTCACGCAAGGTCTGCAGTATTCGCTCGAACTCGATACGGCGGACTGCATCACTGAGGCGATTGTCCGGCACCGGCTCCAGATCAGCGGTAGCGGTCGCGACCGGTTGCAGCTGAAAGTCGCGTTCATGCAACACTGGCCCTGACTGCAAAATCAAGGCGCGTTGTACCGCGTTGTCCAGCTCCCGGACATTGCCCGGCCAACTGTGTGCCATCAATGCCGACATGGCGCTGGGGTCGAGCCGCGGCACCGTGCGTTGACTGCCACGACAGTTGCGACTGATCAGGTGCTCTGCCAGCGGAACGATATCGCCGGGCCGTTCACACAGCGCGAGGCAGCGCAATGGAAATACATTCAGGCGAAAATACAGATCTTCGCGGAAACGGTGAGCCTTCACCTCTTCCATCATGTTGCGATTGGAGGTTGCCACCACCCGAACATCCAGTGAAATTGTCCGTCGACCACCGAGACGCTCGACTTCTCGCTCCTGCAACACCCGCAGCAACTTAGCCTGCAAGTTCAGATCCATTTCCGAGATTTCATCGAGCAGCAGCGTGCCGCCCTGGGCTTGTTCAAATTTGCCCGGCGTGGCCTGAACGGCGCCGGTGAAGGCGCCCTTCTCATAGCCAAACAGTGTCGCCTCCAGCATGTTTTCCGGGATTGCTGCGCAGTTGATAGCGACAAACGGACCATCGTGGCGATTGGAGTGGTCGTGGATGTAACGTGCCAGCACTTCTTTTCCGACACCGCTTGGCCCGGTCAGCATTACGGTGGCATCTGATTCCGCCACCCGGCGTGCCAGCGTCAACAATTCGACACTGCGTGGATCGCTCGCCACTGGTCCGCTACCGGCACACTGTGCACGGGCATACAGCCGCACGGTTTCGATCAGGCGCTCCGGCGTAAACGGTTTCTGCAGATAATCGGTTGCGCCATCCTGCATGGCTTTGACGGCATTGCCGACATTGCCATAGGCCGTCATCAGTACCACTGGCAAGGAGCTGTGCAGCCGGCGGACATGCTTGAGTAAATCATGGCCGGTGAGCTGCTCCAGATTCCAATCCGACAACACCAGATCGGGGGTGTTTTCATGCAGCATACGCTGGGCCTGCTCGGCGCTGCTGGCGCTGCTGACCGAGAAACCCGCAGATGCCAGGGTATCCACTACCGCTTCTCTCAGGTCGCTGTCGTCTTCGACAACCAGGACGGATATGTCAGTCACGTTTGCTCCTCAGCGTTGCGATCAAGGCAACGGTAAATAGTCTTGGGATCTGAATCAGACGGCACGCGCCAACGCGACAGTCACCATTGGCAGTTCGAATGAGAACGTACTGCCCTCACCCGGCGCGCTGGTAATGGTCAACTGCCCCTGGTGCGAATCCAGTACCGCCTGCACCACCGCCAGTCCGAGCCCGGTGCCGGTACGCTTGGTGGTAAAGAAAGGTTCCTTGAGTCGAGCCTGTAACGCCTTGCTCATGCCAACACCGTTGTCACGGATCAGGAAGCAGGCGCGGTTGCTGCCATTGGCACGCAGCTCAAGCGAGATTTCACCGCCGCTCTGCTCACGCTCCCGACAGGCATGAATGGCGTTGTCGACCAGATTGCCGAGCGCACCCAGCAACGCATCGCGGTTACCGATGACATAACCATCTGGCAAGCCGCCGTTGGCGTGCAACCTAATATGATGTTGAGCGGCAATGGGCCGATAGATATCCAGCAGCCGCTCCATCAGCTCATTGAGCGGTAGCGATTCGGCTTTCGGGTTGCCACCGCCCGCCACCAGCAACATGTCAGCAATTTGGCGCTCCATGTGCTGCAACCGTTCGACCACGCGCATGGCATGGCGTGCAGGCACCGCGTCGGTACCGACATGCCGTTGCAATTGATGCGCGCAAAGCAGTGCACTGGATAACGGTGTGCGCAGTTGATGGGCGAGGCTTGCCATCAATTGCCCCATGCTTGACAGTCGATCGCGACGCGCCAGTCGCGCCTGCAGTTCTCGCGTCTCGGTGAGATCACTGATCACGACAAGCTGACCAACCCCATCGCTCATCGCTCGAGTGGAAATATGCACACGGCGGCCATCGCGCAGGCTGATTTCATGGCCATCGTCTTCGCGTGGTTCGAAGCTGCGGGCGATCACATCGCGCCAGCGCTGACCCAACAGAGGCACGCCCAGCAGATCGATCGCCACCGGATTGACATCCTGAACCCGGCCCTGCCCATCAAGCAGCAGGACACCGACTGGCAACAGCGCCAAAATCTCCCGCAGCGAATCAGCGGGCACCGCAGCACTGGTCAATGCCAGCGCGGCCGGGTCGGCAAATGGAATGGGACGGGAAAGGCTGTCGATCATGGTCTCGCTCCTCGGCAAAAGGCCGACTGGCGAGACGACTAAAGCACATTGCGTGCCATAGATAATTTTATATTGTTTTCAATAAGTTAAAGTATCTGATTAAAAGTGGCGTCAAGCTTCCGTCACCTCTTCGCCACGACCCATGCCGTACTTGCGCATCTTTTCGACCAATGTCGTCCGCCGCATCTGCAGCCGATCAGCAGCCCGTGCCACTACCCCACCGGCTTCGCTGAGTGCCTGATTGATGAACGCAATTTCCAGTTCGGCCATGTAGTCCTTCAGATTCAAACCATCGCGCGGCAATACCGCTACCGAGCTGGTGACCATGGCGCCGCTGCGATCATCACTGGCCAGAGCGGGTGCAGAACTGACCGTCAAACCTTCAGCATGGCGATACTTGGTTGGCAAATCGCCGACATCGACCACGCCATACGGATACAAGATGGCCAACCGCTCAATCAGGTTGGCAAGTTCACGAACGTTGCCGGGCCAGTCGTACCGGCTCAGACTGACCAGCGCATTGGGGGACAACCGAACGGCTGGCGCACCAGCGGCCTCCAGGCGCGCAATCAATTCGTTGACCAGTAGCGGAATGTCCTCGCGCCGGTCGCGCAGCGGTGGCATTTCGATTGGAAAAACATTGAGACGATAGAATAGGTCCTCCCGGAACCGACCTTCGGCGACCTGTCGCTCCAGATTGCGGTGAGTGGCCGCAATGATGCGAACGTCGGCTTGTATGGTCCGGTTGCTGCCAACGCGCTCGAAGGTTTTTTCCTGCAGGACACGCAGCAGTTTCACTTGCAGCGCCATCGGCATGTCGCCGATTTCATCGAGAAACAGCGTACCGCCCTGTGCCAGTTCAAAACGGCCCTGACGGGCGGTAATGGCGCCGGTAAAGGCCCCTTTTTCGTGACCGAACAGTTCACTTTCCAGCAACTCTGCCGGGATGGCGCCGCAGTTGACCGGTACAAACGGCTTGGTCCGGCGCGCCGACATGTAGTGCAGGTTGCGGGCGACCACCTCCTTGCCAGTACCGGTTTCCCCCAACACCAGAACGCTGGCATCGGTCTGAGCGACGTGCTCAATCAGGCGGCGAACTTCCTGGGTGGCCTTGCTGTTGCCTACCAGGCTGCGAAACAACTCGACTGAGCGATCACCGACCTTCACCGCATGCTGATTATTGCGACAGACCTGACATTGGTGCAGCAAATCCAGCAGCTGGGCATAGCGCGGCGGCATGTCGAGCGTGCCCACCACATGCGGTTGCAACACCGGCTCCAACTGCTGTTGCGTCAAGCCGCCGGCCAGCAAAATCACCGGTGTTTGCCGGTCATGCTGATGCAGCGCCTGCATGACGGACTTGGCACTCGCCGGGGGCAGCTCCCCCAGTACCACGCCCAGATAACGTCGATTTTCCGGCAGAAAATCCAGATAGGTACTGCTGTCAGCCTGGGCGCAGGCTTCTCCGAGGAACTCAAAAATGATCGCAAGCCGCTGACGGCGTTCGGCATTGTCGTCCAATACCAATAACTGCAGTTCATGCCACACAGTGACCGCACTCCAAAATTCGAAACAACTCAATAGCTTGGCAAAAGGGATAGAAGGCAAACCGGAAATTGTCAAATTTCCGGCAGCAAGTGGTGCAGTGATTGTTGACCATTGACATCGGGACGAAAGTTTCAGTTAAGGCTGTTTTTGGTCGCTGCTATGGTTGGTTTTGATTAGAGCCCGCTAGCCAATGAGTAAGGGATACAAGCAGGCCAAGCCGCAGCAAAGCTGCACGCCGACCGTTGGACGACCGCCGGTAGTGGCCCGTACATGGACCAGGGAAGCGAGCCGGGACGCGGACACAGCCACCAGAGCGAAGGAGCAATCGGTACGCAGGCGTTGCCTGCTACGGCGGGCAAACCCCGGACAAAAAGAAAGGGGCTTAAGTCACCCTAAGCCCCTTACCGTACGACTGAAGCCGCAATCCCTGAAGTGTTCTCAGCACCGCAAGGCACGTCTTCGTGAAGCCTGCACACTGTCGAATGTTCTCAGCATCCGGCAGCTACGGCCTCGTTTTCTCCGGAGATGTCACCGATGCGCAAATGGAGACCTATCATGGGAACTGACATTCGTGTCTCGGGACGCCCATGTAACAGCAAACGGTGTGCCAACCCAACCTGCGGTCCTTGTGGTTCCATTCAAACTGCACGTTATCCTGCCGCCTGCAAAGCCCGTTCCGATCAGCATTTCACGGCAAATTCCTGCTTTTTTCGGGAATTCGCCAGTGCATTGTCACAGCGCATCCATCGCCAATGGCGAGCACCTCAACCAACCAGCGGCATTGGCTTGGACAAATTCTTCCGGCCTTGTCGACCGCCCGTTGGCGGCAACTGATTGCCGGGGTGGCAATGGCAGTGCCTTGCCGCAACCCGCGGACTGACCGACGCCACTGAGCAATTCCTTTTCAAGACCACAGCCCGTCGAGCGCCGTTGCGACACGCTAACCGCCATAGCAAGCAAATGCAGTTCCTGACGACAGACGATGTCGGCGCCAAGGCAAGATCGTTGGTGGCAAACACCCTTGGCGGGGAATGCACATGCCGTGATGCCTTGTTCAGCAAAGACGAACGGGACCGCGATCATCATTGCCAGAAAATTTTTCCTAAAGCTTTCTCAGACCCGGTCGATACCCTGCACGAGCGAGTTGTGTCTCAGCATGACGCGCTCAACGTGGCAGGAATGTTCTCAGTGTTCCCCACGGCTAGGCGGGGGTGTTCTCAGCTCCACCAGCCGACAGACACGAAAGGATGTTCCTGCTTTCTTTTTGCCTGAAATTTGCCATTGGCCACTGAGCGGCCATGAATTTCGGGACCTGATCACCTTTCATGATCAGGACAAGCACGTGAACTCCTTTCCTACACCGGCAACTTTGTAAGCGTCAAACGCCCATGCACGGCTCGACGCGTCGAAGACTGAGGAGTAAGAAATGGGTAACGTCATTGCCACCAACGTTGCGTCGATCAATGCCCAACGCAACCTGTACGGCACCAACAACGCTCTCGGCATCACCTTCCAGCGATTGTCATCCGGATTTCGCATCAACAGCGCCAAAGATGACGCCGCCGGCCTCCAGATCAGCAACAAGCTGTCGTCCCAGATCAGCGGCTTGACCATCGCCGCCCGCAACGCCAACGACGGCATTTCGCTGTCGCAAACGGCAGAAGGAGCGTTGTCGGAAGCCACCAATATTCTGCAGCGGATGCGTGATCTGTCAGTGCAATCGGCCAACGGCTCGAACAGTGGTTCAGAGCGCGCCGCATTGCAACAGGAATTCAGCCAGTTGCAACAGGAACTGAACCGGATCTCCGACACCACCCGGTTCGGCGGCCGCTTGCTGCTGGACGGCTCATTCGGTACGGAAAACTTCCAGGTCGGCGCCCAGGCCTTCGAGACCATTCAAGTATCGATTGGCAACTCGCGTTCAACCGTTCTCGGGGCAAACATCGTCAATGCCAACGGTACCGGCATCAACGTGACGGCTGCTGCGGCAGCAGCAGTTCCGGCCAACACCATTGCGGCCCAGAACATCACGCTCACCGGGCCTGTTGGTGCGCAAACCGTTGCCCTGGCAGGTGGTGAAAGCGCGGCCCAACTCGCCGCTATCATCAATGCCGCGACCGGTGCAACCGGCGTTTCTGCCGATGCCCGGACCGGTGCCAATTTGAGTGGCTTGACGACGACCGGCTTGGTCTCACTTGAATTGGCAGGAACTGGTGGCAACTTCGTCACCATTACGGCAAACATCACCTCCACCAGCAACTTGACCGAATTGGCCAATGCCATCAACGGGTATACCGGGCAGACCGGCATTGTCGCCACCAGTCGCGGTTCGTCAATCGATCTGATGAGTGAATTTGGCGATGACATCCAGATCCGGAACTTTGATGTCGGCGTCGCCGATGACGGTACCGGCCAGTTGACGGTGACGTCGCTTGATTACGAAGGTACCGCAACCGCCTCTACCACCAACCTGATTGACGCAGCGGCGGGTGCAACCGAAGCCACGCGGGTTGTCGGTGCATTGCGGGTGACGTCTGGTGGTCCTTTCATCATGACCACCAGTGTGGCTGGCACCTTCCTGGCAGCGGCAACGACAGCATCGACGCTGGACTCGGTTGCTGCCCAGAACATCAGCACCTACATCGGCGCGCAAACCGCAATTGCCTCGGTTGACGCCGCCATCAACTCCATCGACACGCAGCGTGCCCAACTGGGCGCGGTTCAGAACCGGTTGGTTTCGACCATCTCGAACCTGAACAGCGTGGTGGAAAACCTTTCGGCATCGCGTTCGCGGATTCGGGACACGGACTTTGCGCTCGAAACCGCGAACCTGTCGAAATACCAAGTCTTGCAACAGGCTGGCCTGTCTGTCTTGGCGCAAGCCAATGCCACCTCGCAAGGCGTTCTCACTCTGCTGCAAGGATGAAAACCATGACCGCGAAAATGGTCGCCGGTTACCTTGTCTCTTACCGTCGACAACACTGCTTTACCCCGACTGTGGGGGGTCTTCGGACCACGCAGTCAGCAGTTGCCCAAGCCCTTACCGACGACGACTCCGCAGGACAGGGCTGAGGGTTTTCTCAGGACCGCTCAGCCACCTGAGCCCCGCTTCGGCGGGGTTCAGGCCTGGCGCCGGAGCCGAGAGAAGATTACGCAACGGGTCGGGCTTCCGGCCGACGGCGAGAACAACACCAAGAACAAGAAGAAATGGACCGTTATCCGGAAACCGCTGCCGGATTCTCGGGAAAGGTACCCAAGAGCGACAAAAGAATGGTCCCGATTGATTTTCAAGGTCATTCCCGCGAAAGCGGGAACCTCCGCGAAACTGTCACGGAAGCCGGAGGTTCCCGGTTCTGCTGGAACGATGAGAATTTAGTACGGCCGCACCCTGAACGAGGCCCCCGAGAACGCAAAAGCCGCGACAGCCAAAATTCTGGCGCATGTTGGAAGCAGAAAATTTGACGAAGGCAAACCATTGATTTGCCGTCACTAACTGGGTTCCGCCATACACACAAGGCCGGCGCCCACGTTCACCATTGCAAAATCCCCTTAAAGTTTCTGCCCGGAGCCCCGATAACCTGTCCGGACCGGCACTGCGTTCTCAGCGCGGACCGGACTTAACAGGTCGCAGTATCCCGGCTGTCTGCACGAATCCGGAATTGTGGCCGGCGTCGGTGTAATGCTTTCTCAGGGCATTTGCCAGCGTCTCGCAGCTTTTGCTCACAACTTTGTAGGCCCCGCTTTCTCAGAGTGGGACATCGAAGGAGACCTATCATGGGTAACGTCATTCAGACGAACGTATCGTCTTTGAACTCGCAACGTAATCTGTACGGCACCAACAACGCGTTGGCAGTCAGCTTCCAGCGCCTGTCTTCGGGTTTCCGCATCAACAGCGCCAAAGACGACGCCGCCGGCCTGCAAATCAGCAACAAGCTGAGCTCGCAGATTGGCGGTCTGACGGTTGCCATCCGCAACACCAACGACGGTATTTCGCTGTCGCAAACCGCTGAAGGCGCCCTGCAGGAAAGCACCAACATCCTGCTGCGTATGCGTGACCTGGCGGTCCAATCGGCTAACGGCAGCAACGGTGCCAACGAACGGCAAGCGCTGCAGCAGGAAGTCAACCAGCTGAAGCAGGAAATCACCCGTATCGCCGAAACCACCACGTTCGGTTCGCGCAAGATTCTGGACGGTTCGTTCGGTTCTGAAGCCTTCCAGGTTGGTGCCAACGCGTTCGAAACCATCAACGTCACCTTGGGTAACTACAAGGCGACCAACATGGGTTCCTACCGTGTCAACCTGTTCGACTCGACGGCGGCTTCGGCGGTTGACGTGTTGGGTGGTATGGACGCAGCTGCTACCGTGACTGCCAACGGCGTGACCGGCACGCTGACCATTGCAGGTATCGCCACTTCCGCCATCGCGGTTTCGGGTTCGGCTTCGTCGGTGGCAACCGCCATCAACGCCCAAACCGGCACCACCGGCGTGTCGGCCGATGCCCGTACCGTGATCGGTCTGGCATTCCAGAACGACACCTACAACTTCCAGCTGGCTGGCCAAGGCGGTACCGCCGTGACCATTCAGGCAACGGTTGCCGGTGGTGACCTCACCGCCATGGCAGATGCCATCAACGCCGAAGCTGGCAAAACCGGCCTGACCGCTCGCGTCAGTGGCTCAGAAATCATCCTGACCAGCGAAACCGGTGACGATATCACCATCGACAACGTCAACAGCATCACCAACACCAGCCAAATCACAGCACGCAGCTATGACTACACTGGTACCACGGTGATCTCGAGCGCGACCGAAACCGTCACCGAAGCCGCCAACGATGCCCTGCGCGCTGTCGGCACAGTCCAGCTGAACAGTGCCAAGTCATTCACCAGCACTGCCAGCGCGGCGACTATCGACGGCACCACCACGGTCAACAGCGCCACGTTGGACGCCGTATCGGGCCTCGACATCTCGACCGCCATCGGCGCCCAGAAAGCGCTGAAGATTCTCGACGACGCCACCTCGTTCGTTGACAGCTCACGCGCCTCGTTGGGCGCAGTGCAGAACCGCCTGCAGAGCACCATCAACAACTTGAACAGCTCGATCGAGAACCTGTCGGCCTCGCGTTCACGCGTACGTGACACCGACTTTGCGGCAGAAACGGCCAACCTGACCAAAAACCAGGTATTGCAACAGGCCGGTCTGGCGATATTGGCGCAGGCCAATGCCGCCCCGCAAAGCGTATTGTCGCTGCTGCAGTAAGCGACGGGACTGGAACGGCCATCATGAACAGCCGCTCCCAATGGGCATACGGCGACGGCGGTCGAGAGACCGTCGTCGCTGTGACGTTGTTTTAGGAGACGACCATGTCAACTGATTTCAGCAGTCTGACTGGCGGCCCTCGCGCACCCGTCAACACCGCCGCAACAAGCCCCGGCAAGAACGTCGTGGCATTGCGGCCGGTTGTACGGCAAGAAATTGCCGCTCCCGCCGGTAACGCTGCCAGTAATGCAGCGCGACTGGCTCAGGAAGTGTCTGCAACACCGGCATCCGGGACAGAACGGACCAGTCAGCAAATTGAAGACGACGCACAAGCGCTGCGTGCCAAAGTGGAAGAACTCAATCAAACGGCACAAAGCATCAAGCGCAGCCTTCGATTTGATATTGATGACGGCACCGGCATCACGGTCATTACTGTACGTGACCGCGAAACCGAAGAAGTCATCCGGCAGATTCCGTCTGAAGAAGTTCTGGCTTTGGCGCGCTATTTCGCTGAGGCCAGTGGCGACAAGGGAGACAGCAAAGGGCTATTGCTGCGCGCGGAAGTTTGAAGCCGGGTTTTGAACTCAAGACCTGAATGCAAGCCCTGACCAGGCGCCAAGTCCGTGCAAGCGGCTTGGCACGCTGGTTGCTGTATCAAGGTGCATGGACTGCGCTACCCGCAGTCGCTGCATGGTATTGCCTTGTTGAAACGTGTACCACCCGAACCGGAGTCCAATCATGGGTCTGATTTCTGCCGCAGGTTCTGGCTCAGGGCTGGATGTCGAGTCGATCATCTCCGCACTCGTCGGTGCCGAACGCGCGCCTGTTGAGCAGCGGCTAAACCGCCAAGAAGCAGTCACCACGACCATTCTTTCCGGTATTGGCGCCTTGTCGGGTGCTCTCAGCGGTCTGAAAACAGCGCTCGAAAAGCTCGACTCAAGCTCCGACTTCAAGCTGCGCACCACCACCCTATCGCAACCGGGTTACGTCAGCGTTTCACCCGGTAGTGGCGCCAGCGCCACCAATTTCTCGGTTGAAGTGGTTGCAATGGCAACCGGCAGCAAGCTGGAGTCCGGCATCATTGCCGGTGGTTCTGGCGCCACCTTCGCCGATGGCAAGCTGACCTTTGCCGCCGATGGCAATACCTTCAGTGTCGATGTCGCCGCCACCGACACGCTGACCCAAATTCGCAACAAAGTGAACAGTGCTGCCAGCAATTTTGGCGTTACCGCCACCATCATTACCACCGACACTGGCACACAGCTGGTTTACAGCTCAAAAATCACCGGTACCGGCAACGATCTGACCGTCACCAACGACAATGCCGCGCTGGATGCCATTTCCACCAGCATGACCGCGACCCAGGCCGCCGTTGATGGCCAAATCAAGGTCAATGGTTCGTTGGTGACAGGTTCCAGCAACACCTACAGCACTGCTGTCGCAGATGTCACCATCACGGCATTGAAAGTCAATACTCCGGCCGAAACCACTGAGGTGACCATTGCCGAGGACAAAAGCTCGGTCAAGAAAGCCGTAGAAGATTTCGTCAAAGCCTACAACGCCGCATTCACCGAAATTCAAAAGCTGACCGTCAATAATGAACAGCAACAGGGGCCACTGGCGGCCGATAGCACCGCCCGAAGCATTACCCAGCGACTGCGTAACCTGTTGACCGGCAGCGTTGCCAGCGTTGATGAATCGTTCAATAGCCTGGCAGCCATTGGCATTACCACTACCCGCACCGGCACACTGAGCGTTGATGGCACCAAGCTCGACACCGCCCTGAGTAACGGCTTCGATGACATTGTTTCACTGTTCTCCGCCGACGACGGCATCGGCAAACGGGCAATCAGCTACATCGATTCACAGGTGGGTGGATCGGGCGCGCTGGCAACCCGCACCACAACACTGAATCAAGAACTCGACCGCATAACCTCGCAACGCGACTCATTGGAGCTTCGGCTCGGCAAAATCGAGGGCCGTCTGCGTGCGCAGTACGGTGCGCTTGACGCATTGGTAGCGCAATTCAACGGCACCGCGAGTTTTATTGCGCAGAACCTTGCCAACATGAACACCGGCTCTTCAAAGAAATAGCCGCATCGAACAAGTAGCTCATCTTTCGCTCTGGAGTAACCGTCATGTCCCTGCAATACGCCAAGCAGTACGCCAAAATCAGCGCCAGCTCGGAATCGGAATCTGCCGATCCGCACCGCCTGATCCAGATGCTAATCGATGGCGCACTGGCCAAACTCATCGTAGCCAAAGCCATGCTTGAGCGGCGCGAAATAGCCAAGAAAGGCGAAAATGCCAGTTGGGCCATTTCAATTATCGGTGGCCTGCAATCCAGCCTGGACCTGCAAAAGGGTGGAGAAATTGCTCAAACCTTGAATGGCTTGTATGAATACATGACCCTGAAAATTGCCCAAGCCAACGCCACCAACGACCCGGCCGGCTTTGATGAAGTCATTCACCTGATGAAGACCATCAAAGAAGGTTGGGATGGTATTCGGCCGCAAGCCATGGAAATGTTCAATCAATCAGCCCCGGTCACCGAGCGCAATTCGGCATGAGTCCCGAACTGCGCCAGATCCGGCAGTTGAGCGAATCGCTGGTTGCCATGGCCAGCCAGCAAGACTGGCCGGCCATGTTGCAAGCGGCTGAGCAGCGCCAACAGGCACTTGAGCAATATTTTGCGCATACCGAACTGCCAGACCCAAAAGAAATCGTGCGTAAAGCACTTACCGAAATTCAAGCCGCCGATCAGGCGTTATTGTCGCTTGCCACAAAGCAGCGGCAACAATTGTTGACCGATGCAGTTGATCTTCGTCAGCGCTGGCAGACTTCAAGCAGTTACCAGCAGGTTCAGAATCTGAATCCCTAGCTAGCTGTCAGGCGGCAATGTATTGCCACCTACAAATAGCTATTGCTTCTGCGCAGGCAGCAAGACTCGAAACAGCCGTTCTGGCTCAGAATATTTTTTCCCGGCACTCCCCTAAAGTAGACCCCGGCCCTGTCGATAACCTGTCGATAGCCGTTCCCGCCCGAACTGTTATATCGTTCCGATTGTCGCGCCCTCAACGCCTCAATCAGAATGCATCAGACACTTTGTAGGGCCCGCTTTCTCAGAGTGGGACATCAAAGGAGACCTATCACTGTGGGCAATGTCATTCAGACGAATGCATCGTCGCTGAATGCCCAGCGCAATTTGTTGGGCACCAACAACGCACTGAGTGTGTCGTTTCAGCGGCTTTCGTCCGGCTTTCGCATCAACAGCGCCAAAGACGACGCTGCCGGCCTGCAAATCAGCAACAAGCTGAGCTCGCAGATTGGCGGCCTGACGGTTGCCATCCGCAACACCAACGACGGTATTTCGCTGTCGCAAACCGCTGAAGGCGCCCTGCAGGAAAGCACCAACATCCTGCTGCGTATGCGTGACCTGGCTGTCCAATCCGCCAACGGCAGCAACGGCGCCAACGAACGGCAAGCCCTGCAGCAGGAAGTCAATCAGCTCAAGCAGGAAATCACCCGGATCGCGGATACCACTACCTTCGGTTCGCGCAAAATTCTGGATGGCTCGTTCGGTTCGGAAGCCTTCCAAGTCGGCGCCAATGCCTTTGAAACCATCAATGTGACCTTGGGGAACTACAAGGCCAATAACATGGGAACCTATCGGGTCAATCTGTGGGATCCGGTGGCGAATGCCGGCAACGTACTTGGAGGTACCGATACCGGCGCCTCTCCGCCAGCCAACGGAGTAACCGGTAATCTGACGATTGCCGGGATTGCCACCCAGACCATTGCCGTAGCCGGTTCAGCCGCAGCCGTCGCGACGGCAATCAATGGCCAGACCGGTGTCACCGGTGTCAGCGCTGATGCTCGCAACATCATCCGGCTTGCCTTTACGGCAGATGATACTTTCAATTTCCAGTTGGAGGGACAAGGTGGCACCGCCGTCGCCATTCAGGCAACTGTATCCGGTGGCAGCCTGACTGCAATGGCAGATGCCATCAATGCCGAGGCTGGCAAGACCGGACTGACCGCTCGAATAGTGGGTTCAACCGTTGAGCTCACCAGCGAAACCGGTGACGACATTACTCTCGCCGACCTGACTACCGTCGGCACAGCGGGCATCAACGTCAATAGCTATGACTACGATGGTTTGGTTGATATCACCAATAGTACTGGAGACACCATCACCGAGGGTGCGAACGATTCGATTCGTCTCAATGGCGTCGTCATTCTGAACAGTGCCAAGTCCTTTACCGTTCAGGCCAGTGCATTGACGATCTTCGACAGCACGGCAGTAACCAGTTCGTCACTTGATGCAGTCTCGACTGTCGATATTTCGACAGCAATCGGTGCCCAGAAGGCGCTGAAGATTCTTGATGACGCCACGTCGTTCGTTGACAGCTCGCGCGCGGCACTCGGCGCCGTACAAAACCGCCTGCAAAGCACCATCAACAACCTGAACAGCTCGATTGAGAACCTGTCGGCTTCGCGTTCGCGCGTGCGTGACACCGACTTTGCCGCTGAAACGGCCAATCTGACCAAGAATCAGGTGCTGCAACAGGCCGGACTGGCCATCCTGTCGCAAGCCAATGCCGGCCCGCAAAGCGTACTGTCCCTGCTGCAATAGCAAGGTTCAATGGTCAGCGTCGCAGCACCTGCAATTGCGCTAATCCATTAGCCGCACAAGCCGGTAACCCTTGCCGGTTCGAACCCCTTCAAATCGGCAAGAGTTTGCCGCCCGATACACTCGCCCGCCCTGCTCGTACCCTTGGGAAATTCGTTACTTGACCGCAACCATTGGCCGGACCAAGCTCAGATAACCCGTTGCGGCGCAAAGTTTGCAGCGTAATGGCGGGCTTTCTCAGGCAAACCTTGCCTGACGCAAACGCCATCACCACCATCAGAGGACTCCCAAACGTGACCGAAAATGCGCCCGATACCGCTTCCGATGATGTCACTGTTCGCCTCGCGACCATTGCTGATTTGCCATTCTTGAGTCACGGCGCCTGCTCATTGGCACAGCAGGAGGCGGAAGACCCGAATGCCTTGCCACTGGCGGAGGATTTCGCCAGCCGCATCGAGCGCTACTTTGCCAACCTGATCAGCATGCCGACCGCGCTTGTGCTGGTCGCCGCTCGCGGTGACAAAGCCATCGGTTTCATTGCCGGCACGTTGCAAGGCATGCCCAACGACTTCACCACGGTGAACCTGTACGGCCTTATTCAGATCCTGTGGGTTGAGCCGGAAGCGCGCCGCATTCACCTCGGCCAAACCTTGGTCAACCTGTTTGAAGGCACATTGCGGGATCAGGGCGTACAACACCTTGATGTCCAGCACGCTCACAGCAACCTGCCGGCCGTCCTGTTCTGGCAGCACTGCGGCTATGCCCCGATCAGCACAACTTTGAGGAAGAAGTTGGATTACAACGGAAAGCACGATTAACTGGCTTATTGGCACCAGTATTGCAGTCATTGCCTTGGCGGCAAGCCGGCCACCCCGTGCATCCAGCAAAGGGAACCACGCCGGAATCATGTGCTGCCAGGAGACCTGGCCGAATGAACCCGACCGCCACCGCGGCCTATGAACAGGCACTGAGCCACACCTCTCGACTTTTGCGTGCTGCGGAACATGTGGCCGCGATGCATCTGGCCCGGCACCTGATCCAGATGGCACCGACGGACTGCCGTCCGTTCTATCTGCTTGGCCTTGCCATGAATGGACAGCAAAAATTTGCTGCCGCTCGTGAGCCCCTTCGACATGCCGCAAGCCTGACCGCCGCCGCTCCGGAAATCTGGCTGGCGCTTGCGAGCAGTTTCAACGGTGAAAATCGCCTGACCGATGCGGAAGCCTGTTATCGAAACGGGCTCACGCACGCCCCGACCGATCAGGCATTGGCTTATTCCCTTGCTCGCAATCTGGAGGCGCAACGGGAAACCGCCGCCGCGCTTGCCTGTTACCGCGATCTGTGTGCCGTACACCCTAATGACACGAACATTCGCGAAGGACTGTGGCGTTGCTTGCGCAACTCAGGGCAAAAAGAGGAATTATGCAGCCCGGAAAACCACCCGCTGGCAACGACGACGGTGCTGCGGCTCATTCGAGCGAAAACCCTTATCGAGCTCGGCAAACTCAATCAGCTGACTGAAGCAGAGCAGCTTTTGGAACATATTCTGGCGGACGATTCCCAGCACCGCGAGGCACTAACCACACTGCAGGTGCTGTACCGTCTTACTGGCGAGTTTGCAAAGGTGGACCAGCTTGCCTCGCAACTGCTGAAACACTATCCCGATCGAACCGAGGGTTATGTCGGAAAAATAGAAGCATTGATCTCGGCCGACCGCGACGAAGAAGCAGTTGCCATTGGTTGGCAGTCACTGCGCTGTGGTGGTTATGGTGTTCTGATGCACGCCGCCACCTTCATGGCAGCGATACCCCACTCTTCGGCACACATTCTGCGGGAGCGGAACCGGGCCCATCACATCATCGATGCGCTGCTTGCCAAAGGCATACGCATCAGCGCCCCGCTAAAGGACATGCCGCTGACCCGCTTTTATTACGCCTACCACGGCCTCAACAACAAAAGCGAGCTCACCTATTTAACCGACAGCTTGCGCCGACTGGCGCCTTCGCTCAATTACACGGCACCGCATGTCAAACTGCCGCGCAAGCACGGTCCGCTGCGGGTGGCCTTTATCTCGAGCTACTTGTACGACCATCCGGCCGGACGTTGTTTTCAACCTGTTGTCGAGGCTTTTCATGCTCAACCCGATGTTGCCATTGCCGCTTTCACGCTACTGAAACAGGATGATCCGATTCAGAATCGGCTGCGCGATGCCGGCATCACACTGCATGCCTTGCCAAAAACATTGGAAGAAGCCAGGGCTGCCGTCGAGCACACGCAACCCGATGTGATTGTCTACACTGACATCGGCATGGATATTTTGACGTACTATCTGGCTTTTTCGCGCCTGGCCCGTCTGCAAGTACAGCTCGCCGGTCATCCGGAAAGCAGTGGCATCGACACCATCGATTGCTTTGTCAGTCAGCGAGACAGTGAGGGGCCGAACCCGCAGAGCCGCTATCGGGAATACCCGGCCTTGCTCAAGTCCTTCGCAATGGCCTACCCCGCCGCCGCCTACCGTGAAGATCGCCGCACTCGTGCCGAGCTTTGCCTGCCAGCAGCGCGCTTCTACCTGGTTCCAGCCAAACTGCAGAAAATCCACCCGGATTTTGACCGCCTGATCGCCGACATCCTCCGCCGTGATACTGGCGCTGTTGCGCTGTTTTTCGAGGATCACACCTGTACCGGCTGGAAAACGGCCCTGCAACACCGCTTGCAGCAAAGCATCCCTGATGTCTGTACACGTATCGTGTTCCGGCCTTGGGCAGAGAAGCTGGATTTTCAGGCGATCCTTGCCCACGCCGATGCGGTGCTGGACCCGACCCACTTTGGACTCGGCACCACTGCGCTCTATGCGTTTGCCCAAGGCGTGCCTGTGCTGACACGGCCGTATGACAATCTCGCCAGCCGGCCAGTCTGCGCCATGCTAAAAAATCTGCAAGTTTTCGAGCTGATTGCCGATAACGATCAGGAGTTTGTTGAACGTGCCGTTCGCCTGGCCAATGACCCGGCCTGGCGACAGCAACTTGGCGACAGGATCATTGCCGCCTTTCCCGGCTTGTTCGATGCCGGCCACGCCGCAACGGAGCTGCTCAGGCTATTCCAGCAACAGCTCAATCGCGTTGCCAGCCAGTCTCGCCGCGGCTCACATATCGCGCAGAGGTGATCTGATGAAAGCCTATCCACCGATTCCCGTACTGATTCCGCAATTGCCGGAAATGGATGAGGTACTACCGTATCTGCGCCGAATTGACCACAGCAATCGCTACACCAACTTTGGCCCGCTGTGCATGGAGCTGGAGGAACGCTTTCGCGACTATCTTACAATCGGCGGCAAAAGGCCGTGGATCTGCTCGGCGGCCAATGCGACGCTCGGGCTTGAAATAGCATTGATAGCCCTGGACCTGAAAGTACATGCACAAATTCTGATTCCCGCACTCACGTTTGTTGCGACCGCAACCAGTGTGCTCCGCGCCGGCTATGAACCGGTTTTCGGTGATATCGATTCACAAAACTGGCAATTGACACCGGCCCTGGCCCGGCGCTACTGCGCGCTGCACCCTATCGACTGCGTGATGCCGGTTGCCACGTACGGCACGCCGCTTGATATCGACGCATGGGATGCGTTCAGTCGTGACACCGGCATTCCGGTATTGATTGACGCGGCCGGGGCCCTTGGCAATCAGCAAGTTGGTGAGCGCTGCCACATCGTGTACAGCTTGCATGCCACCAAAATGCTCAGCTCCGGGGAAGGCGCCATCATCGCCAGTCCCGATCAGGGCTTTATCGAAACCGTTCGCCGCCTGTCGAACTTCGGAATCGACCGAAACACCGGCCGCATCGACATGGCCGGCACCAATGCCAAGCTGTCGGAATATCACGCTGCCGTTGGCCTCGCGTCACTTGATGCCTGGGATGAAATCAAACAAAAACGCAAGCAGGACTGGCAACGGCAACGCGAACTTTTCAGCAAGCAGGTACCGACACTGGTTTGGCAACAGGGCAGCCTGGGCCAGGTTCATACCGTGATGCCAGTCCTGTTACCTGACTACATCAGCAGTCTTTCGGTACAGCAGGCACTGGCCGAACAAGGCATCGAAACGCGTGCCTGGTACTGTCCGCCACTGCCACAACAGCCGGCTTTTGCCCGCTGTCGAAAACTGGGCGATTTGCGTGTCACCCGCCAGGTAGCTGAGCAATTGATCGGCTTGCCGTTTCACCTGCAACTCACGGAGTCAGATCGTCAACGTATCGGAACGGCGCTTGACGCCATTTTGAATCCGGTAATCCAACCGCTCGCAGTCGCCCTCTGAACCCGCCGGCCATGACAACCCTAGCGATCATGCAGCCCTATTTCGCGCCATACCTTGGCTACTTTCGGCTATTGCTCGCAGCGGACTGTTTCGTCATTTACGATTGCGTCCAGTTCCCACGCCGCGGTTGGGTCCATCGCAACCGGCTTACCAGCGTCAGCGGTAATGCTGACTGGCTCACCCTGGCACTGGCAAAGGCGCCCCAATCAACTCCGATTGCGGGTCTGCAGTTTAGGGAAGACGCTGCCAACCGCTTTGCCGACAACCTGCAACGCTTTCCGGCATTAAGGCAGGCCCAAAACGTCATTCCGGCGTTGATGAACAGCTTTGGCTGCTTTTCTCAACCAGTGGTTGACTATCTGATAATGGGCTTGCAACAGATGGCTGCAGCGTTGCAGCTGCCGTTCAACGTCATTCGCTCCAGCGAGCTGGCCATAGACCGAGCACTAACGGGGCAACAGCGCATCATTGCCATCTGCAAGAAGCTAGGCGCAACGCATTACATCAATTCACCTGGCGGCCGCGAACTCTACTCTTTGCCTGACTTTTCCGATGCCGGCATCTGCCTGCAGTTTCTGGCCCCATATCAAGGCCCGTACACCAGCAGTCTGGAAAGGCTGGCGCTGGAGCCACATGAGCAGTTGCGACAGGAACTGACAGATAATCTCAGGTTGACCGACTAGTTGCGGGATGGTCGCAGATACGGGGGGAAATAGGTTGTGTTGATCGACTCTAGGCCAGCTGCTCGGCAGGCTTCATCATAGCGCTCACGTTCGAATACTTGCTTTAGTACCGGCAACATGACAGTTTCACTGCCAAGGCGCTTCTTGAATTCAAATAAACTGTCTTCGCCGCGTATGCCACCACCGAGGTTCAGTTGCGTCACGCCGCGTTTGCGCAACTCACCTGCTGCCGTCCAGATCAGTCCACGGGAGTGTCGACGACCCGCTACACTGCTGACATTCAAAAAATATTCAGCCGTTTCATCTCTGTAGAGAAATATGCTGGCAGCTTCGATATTGCCATCCACGATCGCTGCGACAGCAAGGCAATTGGCGCTATTCAGGAGTCTGAGCAAGGTTTCATCGGAGAACTGATAGACCGGGGCAGCGCCAACCCTCTGTATAAATGCCGGATACTCGGCAAGTAACCACGGCAGGATACGCAGCGTGTCTGAACTGATTGTTGGTGGCCGCGCCAGCCACTGATGCAGTTCACGGCGAGCATTACCCTGCATGGCCGAAAGCCACTCCGCCTCGCTTTCAATAGACAATCGCAGCACCGGCGTCATCAGCGCAGTTTGCAATCCCCATTGTTCCGGTCGGAAGTTCGCGCCACACGCAAAATACCCTGTCGTCCAGCACTGCCTGCGAGCAAACTGCTGAAATGCTTCGGCAAAGGATTCATCAGGCTGGCCGGCCGCCAACACAGACATGCCATAGGGAGTGGCAACATCACAGGTACCACGTTGCCGCAACAATAGCGGACAAACCAGCTCGCACTGTTCAGTACGATAGTGATACAACGCAATGTCATCGCTGACAGACGCCCGCAATGCAAAGGCATACGACCAGTCAAGTGTCGGTAAATGGGGCAACCCGGCTAGCGCCACGCCCCAACGCTCCGCATCTGTGACAGGAATCAGCTGATGCTGCGAACGCGCTGCCACTCATCCTCCAGTGGATACACTCCCAGCAAGGGGTCAATCGCAACCGCTCTGTCCGGGTGCTGTACCCGATCGACGGCCGCTTGGGGGTTGCGATTATTCAGGTCAATATGCATCTCGAACCAGAACCAGAACCGGCCAATCTCCAGCGTATAAGGCACATGCTGTTCACTCTCGCTGTCCCACTGCAGCGTATTCATCATGACCTTGCCCACCAGAATGGACGCCCACATCGCCTGACGGACATACAAAGTCTGATCAACTACCCCTTTATCCTCCCAGTCGATGCAAAAGCCATGACCGGGGTCCGCTTTCATCACGAAAGAAAAGCCCGCCTGTGGCCCTTCCACAACCAACCGAATCCGGGCCGTGAAATCGATATCTCGCTGAAATATCCAACGATTAAGGTGCTCGGTGTAGGCACGACTGCGCAGCTCAAGCCGACTGACATCCGAATCGTCCAGCCAGCGCTGAATGCGTTCTACCTTTGGCTGCATCAAGGCCTTGAGCCGTGTAATGGCGTCAACATAATGATCCCAATCAACTGGAGGGTGTCGGCGCACCATGCCGGCCTGGCGTGACCAGCTGTCCGTCGGGTACATGATCAGGACTTCAATCTTCCGCTCTGGATAGTTCTCGCTGACAAAGCGTTCAAACAGTGCCGGCGTCGACCGATTCGCCCAGTTGCAGTGAAATAGCCGATCATCCAGCCAGCAAAAATCACCGGCAAACGGAGCGATGCGTTTGACGTCCAGCTGTTCAATGACAGTACGCTGCTGTACCCAGCTGTGCTTTCGTTGGCCAGATGCAGCACGCATCTCCTCGACCGGCATCCGGTAACGACCGGGAAACATCGAAACGCCGGAATACTGCAAAAAGGCCAGATCAATAGGGCCGAAACGGCGTCGGATCTCTTCACAGATTTCCAAATCGGTTGGGCAGTCATTCAGGTTCAACCAGGTTTCCTCACCCTGCTGCAGGATGAAGCCGGAGTTCTCCCAGTCCCAGTACTTGGTTTTGCAAGCTGGGATCAGGGTGAATCGACAGCCCTCCCCCAACTCAATTGTCTGCCACGGCATCAGCATCCGAATGTGATGAAAGCCCATCTCGCGCAGTACCCGCTCCATCGTATAGCTGCGTAGGCAAGGTTTATTCGGGAATAACGGCAACAGAATCGTCAGCTCTCGTGACAGCCGATCGATGGATGGAATATGGAAATGGTCCTCGTGGGCATGGGAAAAATACACGTAACGCACGCCCTGCGAGACCTGCTCTGGCGGCAAGATGGCAGCCGGATATTTCCATGTTGTGAAGTTATAGACAGGTTCATTCAGCAGCCACGGGTCAGTCAGCAGACCTCCGAACTGGCCTTCGATTCGAACACAGGCATGGGTAATGAAGTGAACCTGAAGGCCTTGTGTACTCATGCTGACGCGCTCCACTCAGCGCAGCCAAAGCCGGTCTTGCCAAAGCCATTGCCGTTGTAGAACAAGAGCAGACGGCCATCGACCTCCAGCAATGCAGGGTAAGCCAGCATGGTGCTATCCCACCCCGCCGAAGATAACTCAATCCCTGCAGCACGGTCATCGCGCTGCCACGTAGTCGGATTTTCGCCCCGGGCAAAGCCAATGCGATAGCTGTCTTTGCCATCACGAAAGTCAGTGCTGCCACGATAGCAATACCACATTCGCCAGACATCACCTTGCCTGAGCACGGCCGGCCTTGCCGTCACTTCCAGTTCATCGACAGGCAGAATGCAGGATATGTTGTCACGCTGCCAATACACGCCGTCTGACGAGTGCGCGTACTTGACGTGATACAGCATTTCCGGCTTTTCCTTCTGAACCACAAAGCCGGTGCCGCCCGTATACCACATATGCCAACCGGCTTCGTCTTTCATTACCGTTGGCGATGTAAACAGATAGGGCTCGACCATACTGCTGTCGATGATGGGACCGGGACATACACGGGTGAATGATTCACCGCCATCACGACTGACTGCGAGCCCAATCGCAAGATGAACCGGGACGGTCACTCGTGGTGAAAGCCCGACAAAATAAAGGTATATCTCACTGCCGACCCGAATTACCGAACTGGGCGCAACGCCGTTGTCGTCGAAGCGTCCGAGCGGCCCCAAGTCCAGCACCGGCTGCGCGCCAAGAGCCAACACCTGCAGCGGATTAGCGCGATCCAAGTCCACATAGCCGATACGGCTGCAATTGCCAGCATCGCGACTTTGAAAGAAAACCCGGATCCGATCATCGAGCAATAGTGGCGTCGGTAGCGTGGTGTGCGAGTGCATCCACGGATACTGTCCACTTGCCTCCAAAATTCGCCCCAAACGTTGCCACGCCATCGAGAACTTACCTTTTGCCGTCCAGGTGCAGGCCAAGCGACCAAAAAGTCATCTGCCACCAATGCAGGGGATGTTTCCCCTCACACTGCCAGCCTGCCCGAATATAGAATTGCAATGCCGCTTCGCTGTGGGTGAACAAGCGCAGCTTGTGGGCATTCTGCTGTTGATAATGGACACAGGCGGCTGTCAACAGGCTCTTGCCTACGCCTTTTTGGCGAAATTCCGGCGCCGTGGCCAGCCAGACTATGGTGGCAACGCCACCTTCGACACCTGTGCCGAACAGATAGCCTTGCGGTTCGCCATTGTCAGCGTATGCAACCAACATCGCACGTTGTGGCTCAGCGCAGGCACTTGCAAGCACGGATGGCTGCCATTGTAAAATGTAATGGCGTCTTGCTTGTTCAGGAAACTCGGCAAACCCTTCATCGAGTAGGCGCAGGAACAAGGCATGGACTCTTGCAATGTCATGCAGCTGCAGGTGTCGAATCATACTGTTCATGGCATCACCGGCTGTCGATATAGATAGACGGTGTATTCATACAGGCCGTAGTCTGCGCGCAAGCAAAAATGACGACTGACTTCCGCTCGAAGGAACTGGGCGAGATCATCGAATGGCCAGTGAAACAAATCGTCACGACGCCAGTCGACATGGGCCGACATGACATTGAAAGCCAGTGCATGCCGCGCCATTGCAAAGGCGGACTTGATGAGGTCTTGGGCAAAGTGACGCATGGCTGCATCAGTCAGACTGGCTTTTTCAGTCAACACGCCGTTCATGATAACCAGATCAGCGATGTTGTCCGGTAGCGGCTCCTGCAGAATGTCACGCTGCTCAAACTGATGTTGGGGCCAGCGTTTCCTTGCCTCCGCAATCATCAAGTCCGAGATATCCAGTCCGCGATATCGATAGCGCTCAAGTTGCTGGCACTCGGCGAGATGATCGAGCAGCAGCCCTGGTCCGCAACCGACATCAAGCAGAGTCAGTGAATCTGCAGGGGAAGCCGCTGTTGATTGCACCAGTGTGGCCGGTGGGTCATAGGCTGCTAGCATTACCGCAAAGCGAGTTGCAAGGTCGCTCGCATTTGGCCAGTCAACGCCCCGATGCGTAGGACCATGCTGACGCAAGCAACGCTCATAGTGAACGGCAATCTGGCGATAATCATCGGTCGGCAGCGGCGATTCGGCCATCTTTACCTGCTCCATCAGGCCAGATTGCAACCAGGTTCATGGCTGACAGCGTCAGCTTGATCACCTCATGTCTTGCTGGCGGCATACTCACAGGTAGCGGAACAGCGACAGGTTCTGTACTCTGGCAAAACTGCTCTGTGCCGCCTCCAAGGCCGTCTGTTGCAGATTGAACCGACTAATCGCCTCCACCACATCCAGATCTTCCAGCGACGAAAGCGTTGTCTTGGTGGTGACCTTATTCGCTTCGATGGCTGACAGTTCAGAGTCAATGACGTTCAACCTGGCCCCCATTTCCGCGCGAACACGACCGATATTCTCCATTCCGCGATCAAGCGACTCGAGATTGTAATCAAGCGCCATGCGGCTTTGTGCACGCTCGGCATTGGTGCCAATCGGGCTGCGAATTGCAGTAATGGCGTCGCGCACGGTGTCAAACAAGTTCTTGGATTGACTGTTGACCACAGTGAAACTGTCGCCCGCAACCGGCGTTCCGACAAAGCCGGTTTGGATGCCATTGAAGGTAACCGAACCGCCGTCGACATATGCCGGCGCATTGAGCACAGCGTCTGCCGGCAGTGCCGGGATCAGCTGACCATCAACCGAGCCAAATACGTTATAAGCGAGCTCACCTGCAGCATTGGTGACGATGGTAATGGTGTAGGTCTGTGGAGCCGCGGCATTGAAGGCGGCGCGGTCAGAAACACTGCCAGGATCGATTATCGCGTTCCCAGTATTGGCGATGTTGCCAAAAGTCGCGAAGTCACCATTGCCTTCCTTGATCCCCAGAAACACGTCAAATCCGGAATGGGTTACCCCGACCGCAATGTCATTGCTGATGAATATCTCGCGTTGCCCGGAATCACCGTTATATGCATAGGTTCCGGTGGCATTCTGGGTAAATGGCTTGACATCGGTACGGTAGCCGGAAAACAGATACTCGCCTTCCGAATTTTGGCTGTTGGCAATGCCAACGATCTCATCGAGTCGCTCCTGGGCTTCATCTGCCAGCGCCTTGCGCTCAAGCACGCCGTTTGCCCCATTGCCGGCCAGCACGATCAGATCGCGGATACGGGCCAACGTCGTTGTCATGGTGTCGAGCAAGCCATCAGATTGTTCGTTATAGCCCTTCGCAGTATTGCCGTTTTGCTTGTAACGCTCCAATTGTGACAAATCCGTCTTGAACGCCTCGATCATTGTGGCGGATACCGGGTCATCTGACGGCGTCAACACCCTTTTTTGGGTGGACAATTGCAGCTGGGTGTTGGACAGCGCCGACTGTTGATCCAAAATGGCGTTCAACCCACGCTCAAAGAATCCTGGCGTCGAGACTCGCATAATCGTTACCTCGTCGACTGAATCAGGGTGTCAAACAACGACCGCGCCACCGAAATGATTTGCGCCGATGCTTCGTAGGACTGCTGAAACTTGATCAGATTAGCGGCTTCCTCGTCCAGGTTGACTCCGGACAGGGAATCACGCCTCGCTTGCGTCTGCTGAACCAGCCCTTCGCTGGACGCGGAATTGATCTCTGCTTCCTGAGTGCGCGTACCCACCTCAGCGATCAACCGGCCATACGCTTGCGAGTAGTTGGAACGACCACTATCCAAGGTTGCAACGTTCTGCAAGGCCGCCAACAACTGCATGTTCCGGTTGTCGCCGACGCCACCGGTGTTGTAATCGACATAGAAAAGATCGCCGGTACGCGGCGCCCCTGACATGGTGATCTCATAGCCATAGGCGTTGACGGGTGGACCTGCTGCGGCCAATAAGTCATTATCCTGATTGGGCACAAACACGGCCCCTGCCACCAGAACCGCACTGGTTGTCGCATTGACCACGTCGTACGTTGTAGGAGAGGTAAAGACGATTCGCAGCGGAGGGGTTAACGCAAACGGCGTACCGAATGCCGCTGTTGTAGTATCGGTAACCTCTACCGAGTTGATCAGGCCATTGCCTGTATTGGCAATATCGCTTCGCGTTGCCACTGGCAGTGCGGCGGCTATATTGCGAACATCATCCACCACCCGGTTAATCGACAAGGCGCCTTCACGAGTGGGGAACAGGGTGAAAGAATCCCCGTTGACTGCATCAGTTGTAATGTTCAGCACCATGCCGTCACCGATATTGACGGATGTCCCCGCCGCAGGCGCCGCAAAGCTGGAAATGACGGTATTGTCACTGAGACGAGTGACCGAATATGTGCCGGCGGTCAGCGTCAACGTATAGTTGCTGTCTGTCAGCTGACTGACGTTGCCGATGTCCAGCGAAAAGCTGCCGGGGCCGACATAGCCCGATTGCGGTTGCACCCGGCGGGTGGAGATTGCGGGGTCATTGAAATCCGTGAAGAACAGACCGCCAAGCTGATTGTTCAGATCCATGCCAAGTGCATGTTGGTCATTGACCGTTTCGGCCAAACCGATCGCAACCCGGCCGAGCGAGTTGATTGCCGGCTCCAGCAACTCCGCGCGAAACCGCATCAAGCCGCCCAGCTTTCCTCCGCTGATTTGGCTGGTGATGTCGATTGCGGCACTGCCGGACGACGGCTGCAGGAACAAATCATAACTGCGCGGATCGTTCAGTCCGGGACGGGCAATTACCGAGTTATAGTTCGGGCCAATTACCAGCGCCTGACCATTTCCTAGAAACACGCTGATGGCGCCATCCGCCTGATCATTGGTCGTGATGTTGGTCAAAGTGGATAGCTCGTCCAATAAGCGATCACGTTGGTCGAGCAAGTCGTTGGGTTGCGCCTTGACCCCATTGCCAGCCGATGTGGCGTCGGCGATGGCAATGTTCAGCTCGGCAATGCCCTCCCCCAATGCGGAGATCTGGCTTGCAAGCGAGCGTATGCCCTCGTTTACATCATCCCGTTGTTGCGACAGGGCACTTTCCAACGAATGAAAGCGACCGGACAAGATCTGGGCTTGGCTGAGCAGTACCTGCCGGGAGGGAATCGATGAAGGGTTGTCGCTGACACCCTGCATCGCATTGAAAAATGCCTGCAGCTGTTGATTCAGACCGGTGTCCTGATCAGCAACCAGATTGTCGATCCGGGTGGCTTCACCAAGATAGGCGGCATGCATTGACGACATGGTCTGATTGGCACGGAGCTCATTGACAATGGTCTGGTTGAATATTCGCGAAACATCACCAAGTTCCGTGCCGGAGCCAAAATAGAAGCCGCCGAGAAATTGAGCAGGCTGTGTACCAAAGCTGGTCCGTTGCCGGTTGTAGCCCTCGGTATTGACGTTGGCGATATTGTGCGAGGTCGTTGAAATGCCCAGCTGCGAACCAATCAGTCCGCTGACGCCCACGTTGAGAATATCAATTGCCATATCAGGGTACTCCGACTCAGGTTATCGGCACGGTCAGCCTGAACTTGAACCGTACACCACCGACTTTCAGAGCAATTTGCGTGCCTCTTCCACCAGCGACGTCAGTTTTTCGCTGTGAAAGAGCGAGATAAGTTTACGGGCGTAGGCCGGATCGGTCGCATAACCGCCACGCTGCAAGCCTTCGGCATAGGCGGTCGGGTCGGCAGCTTTGCTTAGCGCGTCGGCGTAACGCGGCGAGCCTTGGACAAACTGGACATAGTCACTGAATGCGGCGGCAACACTGTCGTAAGCGCGGAAACTGGCGCGCTCGCGCTGAGGCATGCCTTCGCGGTATTCCAGAGTCTGGGCCGATACGGTCTGCCCCAGCCAGCGTGCATCGGCCTTGATACCGAAATACTGGTGACTGCTGCCTTGGGCAGTGGCTGCTGGCAACACCTTGGCACCCCAGCCGCTTTCCAATGCAGCTTGCGCCACCAGCAACCGGGCATCGACGCCCAGCGCTTTTGCGGCGGCTTCGGCATGCGGAAGAATGCTTCTGACAAACGAAGCGGGTGTTACCGGCTCACTATTGCCCGCAGCTGCCAACGGTGGTCGTGGCTGGAGTGCCGGATTTGCTGCCGCTGGTTGCGAAGATACCGGTGCCGTTGTGTCAATGCCGGCCTTCGTGCCCTGCAGCGGTTTGCTCTCCCGACTCACGTTCGGCTCAACACCCGCTTTGCTCAACTGCCGCACCATCAATTCAGCCAGACCCAGTGATTGGGATTTGGCCAGCGAAGCCGCCAACTGCTCATCGTGCATCTGTTCATAGGTGTCGACATGGCTGCGGTCGCCGAAGAAATCGTCATCCTCGAAGACTTCGTTGGCCTCGCGCATGGACTTGAGCATCTGCTGCAGCATGACCGATTCGAACTGCTCGGCCGCGGCTTTCAGCGCGGCCTTTTCGTCATGTTGGGCCAGATTGCGCAATGAATTGAGTGAGCGCAGATCATGGATGTTGCCGACATCGGGTGTTGGCAACATGGCTGTGGACAATGGCAGACTATCGGACATTGTGGACTCAGGTCTCAACCGGACTAGATCACAACCAGCTCGGCTTGCAGGGCTCCAGCCTGCTTGAGCGCCTCGAGAATGGCCATCAGATCACCGGGCGCTGCGCCGACCGCATTGACGGCACGGACAATCTGCTCCAGTGTCACGCCCGCTTGAAACATGAACATCCGTGCATCCGGTTGATCAATCTTCAGGTTGCTCTGCTGAGTCACCGCAGTGTCACCCCGACTGAAGGCGCCCGGCTGGCTGACATTTTGCTGTTCCGTAATGGTCACCACCAGATTGCCGTGGGCAACCGCAGCACGCTTGACCTTGACATGGTTGCCAATGACGATGGTGCCGGTCCGCGAATTGATCACGATTTTTGCCGCTGGTTCGCCCGGATCGAGGGTGAGATTCTCCAGCACCGACATGAATGTCACCCGCTGCGACGGATCTCGCGGCGCGCCAACTTCAACCGTACCGGCATCAATGGCCTGGGCAGCCATCGGTCCCAGCAGGGCATTGATTTCTTCGGCCACCCGCTTGGCTGTGGTGAAGTCAGGTGAATGCAGGTTCAGGGTCACTGAATCGCCGTTGGCAAAACCATTCGGCGACATCCGCTCGACGCTGGCGCCGTTCGGGATTCGGCCGGAGGTTGGTACGTTGATCGTGATCTTCGAACCATCACTGCCTTCGACACCAAAGCCACCGACAACCAGATTACCCTGGGCGATGGCGTAAACCTCGCCATCGATCCCGCGCAGCGGCGACATCAGCAAGGTACCACCACGCAAAGACTTGGCTTCACCCAGACTGGAAACGGTGACATCAATGTTCTGGCCTGGTTTGGCATACGGAGGTAGCTCGGCATGGATGGCGACGGCCGCCACGTTCTTGATCTTGGGGATCTGGCCTTCCGGCAACACGATGCCGAACCGGTTCAACATCGATTTGAAAGCCTGCGCGGTGTATGTCGTTTGCTCTCCCGTACCATCCAGACCCACGACCAAACCATAGCCCACCAACGGGTTG
This sequence comes from Permianibacter sp., assembly GCA_041914645.1. Taxonomy (GTDB): domain Bacteria; phylum Pseudomonadota; class Gammaproteobacteria; order Enterobacterales; family Permianibacteraceae; genus Permianibacter. The sequence goes on along the minus strand of JAYSCY010000004.1, from coordinate 299,303 downwards.
CTGCGAATTCCGGCCAGCGACACGATGTCTTTCAGACGCTCGGCACGGGCCGCTTGCCCCGTCAACAGCAAGCCGAACAACAGCAGCACATGACAAGCCTGAATCATGAGCGACTTCGACAAAACGGTTTTGATAGCCATGACTGACCTCACAGGGGGAACCAGTCGGTACTGAAGAAGCGTGCCAACCAGCCACGACTGTTGGCCTCCGCCATCTGACCCGTTCCGCTGTAGCTGATGCGGGCATTGGCAACCCGGGTGGACGGTACCGAGTTGTCGGTAGCAACATCCGACGGCCGCACGATACCGGTGATGCGAATGAATTCCTCACCCTGATTGATATTGACCCACTTCTCCCCGCGTATGACCAGATTGCCATTTGGCAACACCTGACTGATCATTACGGTTACCGTGCCGGTCAGCGAATTGCTTTGTTTACTGTTGGCTTCGGTCTTGAAGTCCCGATCGGCTTGCACGTCGGTTTCCAGACTCCACTTGCCGCCATCGAGCGACGGATTCGGCCGCCCGAGAATGACCGGAGCGGTTACGCTGGTTTCGTCTTCCTTCTTGATTTTGGTATCCGCTTTCTTCTGGGCCTGGGTGTTTTCGGTCAACCGAATGGTGATCAGATCACCCACGCGTGTTGCCCGCCTATCTTCAAACAAGTAACTGGCCGTGCCCGGGTTATACAGGGAACCCGGCTGTGCGACGGTGGTCAGCTGCATATCCGGCATCGGCGGTGCAAACTCCGGGTCATCGGGTTTCGGCCCCGGCAAATGTGCGCAGCCCGTACAGAAGCACAACAAGCTTGCGACCGACCACAGCAACCCTTTTCGTGTTTTCATCTCAATTCACCGCTCAAAGCGTCTGGTTGATGTACTGCAGCATTTGATCGACCGCCGAAATGACCTTGGCATTCATTTCATAGGCACGCTGGGTCTGAATCATGCTGACCATTTCCTCAACGGTGTTGACGTTGGAACTCTCCAGCGAGCCACCGCGAATGGTGCCGATGCCGTTCAAGCCCGGTTCACCGACGACAGGGGCACCGGAAGCCTGCGTCTCGACAAACAGATTGTCACCGACAGGCTGAAGTCCGGCCGGATTGATGAAGTCAGCCAGCGTGATATTGCCGATGACGCTTGGCGCGGCCTGACCTTGCAAGGTCACTGAAACCGTACCATCCAGTCCAATCGTCAGACTTTGCGAATCCACCGGTACGGCAATGGCCGGGTCCAGCAAGTAACCTTCACCGGCGGTGACAATCTCGCCATTTTCATTCAACTGAAAATTGCCGGCGCGGGTATAGGCAGTCGAACCATCGGGTTTTTGAATCTGGAAAAAACCACGCCCCTGAATCGCCATGTCGAGCGCATTCTGGGTCAGCTGCATCGTGCCTTGGGAAAACTGTTTCGGGTTGGCCACCACTTTGACGCCGGTGCCAAGCATCAGTCCGGTTGGCAGCGTCGAATTCTGGGTAGTGGCCGCTCCCGGCTGGCGAATGTTCTGGTACAACAAATCTTCGAATGCGGCCCGATTCTTCTTGAATCCGACCGTGCTGGCGTTGGCCAGATTGTTGGATATGACGCTGAGTTCCATCTGCTGGGCATCAAGGCCGGTCTTGCTGATCCATAATGCTGGGTGCATGTCGCTATCCTCATTCGGCGGCGACTGTGGCCGCCCTACCTTTGCACATCAGACAACTCACCTGCCTGCGTGCGCATTGATTTACTTATTCAGCAGTAACGCAAGGTACATGCCAACTCAACGCATTACCCATTGACGCCTGGCTCCAAGCAATTACAGCTGGATCAATCGTTCCAATGCAGCATCATTGTCTTCGCCAATGCGCATCATCTTGACATTGACCTCGAATTGCCGCGCCAACGTGATCATGTCCACCATCTCGCCAACGGCGTTGACGTTGCTTGATTCCAGCATCCCTTGCGCCAGTTCTACGTTTGCATCGGCCACGGCAGGTGCATTGTTCTGCTGTCTGAACAGGCCGTCTTCGCCTTTGCGCAGTGTCGACAGCGGCGGGTTGACCAGTTTCAACCGATCCAGCACGACCACGGCATTGGCGGGCGCGCCGAGCGGCCTGATGGTTAGCGTGCCGTCGGAACCAATATCGAGTTTCTCATTGTCCGGGATCTGGATCGGGCCGCCATTGCCCAACACCAGTCGACCGCCGGAGGTTTCCAGAAAACCTTGTTCGTTGATGCGAAATTCACCGGCACGCGTATAGGCTTCGGCACCGCGCCCGTCTTGAATTGCCAGAAAGCCTTCCCCTTTGATCGCAACGTCCAGATCGTTTCCGGTGGAAATCAAACTGCCGGCTTTGAAATCGGTGCCGGGTCGCTCGGTCATGACGAAGGCGCGGCTCGGGAGACCGTCGCCAAACACCGGCATTGCCCGTGCCTGAGCCAGATCGGCTTTAAACGCCGTTACACTGACGTTCGCCAAATTATTGGCCGCTTTGGCTTGCGCCAGCGTCGTTTCCTTGGCGCCGGTCATTGCGATATAGAGGAGACGGTCCATTCTGCGTTACCGGATCTGGATGATCGTTTGGGTGATGGCGTTATTGGTTTCTATTGAACGGGCATTGGCCTGGAAATTTCGTTGCGCCGTTATCAGATCGACCAGTTCGCGGGTCAGATCCACGTTGGAATTTTCCAAGGCACCGGAACGAATGAAGCCAAAGCTGGCCGTGCCCGCCTCGCCCGCCAGAGCCGCACCACTGTTCAGAGTTTCTGCCCAATTGGTGTTCCCCAGTTGTTGCAGGCCCTGGTTGTTGGGAAACCGTGCCAAGGCAATCTTGCCAAGCGCAGTCGCCTGACCGTTGGAAAAGTTGGCGCGCACCACTCCGTCATCACCGATATCGATGCCAGTCAACCGGCCAACACCGTAGCCGTTCTGACTGAGCGTGCTGACAATGAAGCCGGATGCGAACTGGGTCGGATTGTTGTTGCCAAAATCGAGGGTGATGGTCTGGGCAGGATCCGAACCGTTGGTGAATCCAAGTGCGGCGGTGGTGAAGATTCCCGGCGGTACCGATGCCGGCACCGATGACTGTAGCGCGCCGGTGTTGTCAAAAGTCAATCGACCAAAGAGCTGGCCACCAGCACCCGCTGTACCCCCGGCGATATCAACCGGATTGCCATCGACGTAATAGTACGTGGCCCAGGAGTTCGGTACCGCGGCATCCTTGACGAAATAGAATGAGCCAATATGGCTTTCACCCAGCGAGTCAAAAAAGGAAATCGACGTGGAAGAACTGTAGGTAGTCGGTTGAACCGGATCAAAAAGGTTCACATTGAGTCCGGTAGCCGATGCCGACAGATTCGCACCAATCTCGATTTCGGTAGTAAACGACGGCGTACCCGCTGTCTGCGGCAATGTAATGGGCACCGTGCTCGACAGGGAGGTCGAAGTCACCGTGCCATCGGGATTCACCGGAAATGCCTGCAATACCTGTCCGGTGGCATTGACAACATTGCCTGTATCATCGACGCCGAACGCACCGGCGCGACTGTAAACCCGCTCAGCACTGCCGACATTCGGCGCCAGCACAAAGAAACCTTCGCCGCTGACCGCCAAATCCAGTGTGTTTTCGGTGAAGCTGAGGTTGCCCTGATTGAACTGTTGGGCAACTGCCGACAGCAGCACCCCAGCGCCAATGGCGGTGCTGATGCTGCCGAACGGTGACAATGCATAGATATCGGCAAACTCAGCCCGTGACTCCTTGAAGCCGGTGGTGTTGACGTTGGCGATGTTGTTCGATGTCACCGACAGATCGGCTTGGGCAGCATTGAGACCACTCAGAGCGGTATTGAATGACATGACTTGTTCTCCTGTTGCTACGGGTTACGGCGTGAGCCTGTGGGCTCTCACCCGCCAATCTCTTTCACTTGCGACAATGGCACCGAGCCAAGGCCTGCCAGATTCAATACGATGCCGCCAGTACCGCTATTCAGGTTGACACTGGTGACCAATGCCCGGGTTTGCGTGGCGAGCTGCTCGGTCCGGTTGCCAATACTGGCAAGAACCGTCATGCGGTATTTGCCGGGTGGCAAGCGGTTGCCGCTGACATCCGCCCCACCCCACCAGAGATCGAGCTCTCCGGCGGCCTTTGGCCCGAGCTCTTCGGTGTATACCAGCTGCCCAGCTTCGTCGGTGACCTGCACCTGGACACGGTAGGCATTGGCGTTCAGCTCAGCCTTACCGCTCATCCCCCCCTCACTGAACAGATAGGCAGTGTCGTTCGGCACCAGCACCGTGCGGCCAACCATTGAAGATGCTTGCAACGCCTGATTCGAGGTCAGCGAGCTGGCAAGGTCATTCACACTGGTAAGCAGCTGCTGTTGGCTATCGAGGCTGGAAAACTGCGCCATCTGCGCGATGAACTCGGTGTTTTCCAACGGCTTGAACGGATCCTGGTACTGCAACTGTGTGGTCAGCAACGCCAGAAAATCTTCCTGACCCAACTGCTTGCCATCATCAACTTGCGTTTGCGGCCGGGTGAGGCCGAGATTGCTGTATACATCGGTCGCGCTACTGATCGTCATCACGACACTCCTCTTTCGGCAAACGCAAATCGGCGTGCATTTACCCTGATGCTGGCGGTTAGCAGAAGCCTGTTACCGACAGGCTTCTGACTTACTTTTTATGACTGAGATCTTATTGGTGAGACCTTATGACTGACCCAATTGCAAAGTACGGGCCAGCATCTGTTTGGCGGTATTCGCCACCTGCACATTGGTCTGATAGGCACGCGAGGCGGAGATCATGTTGGTCATCTCCTCGACCAAATTGACATTGGGTCGAAAAACGTACCCATCGGCATTGGCAAGCGGGTGATCCGGTTGGTACTCCGGACGCACGGGTGCGCTGCTTTCAACAATGCCTTTGACCTGGACACCGGCAACGCCGTCAGCCGACAACGCTTGTTGAATAGCAGCAAAAACCGGATGACGGGCCTTATAGGTCTGGTTGATGCTGCTCGACAGACTGTCAACGTTGGCCAGATTGGACGCTGTGGTATTGAGTCGAACCGATTGGGCCGCCATTGCCGTTCCGGCAATGTCCATTACGTTACCGAGATCCATCATTCACCTCGAATAGCAGTCAGCAAACTGCGGATCTTGCTGTTAAGAAAAGTCATGCTGGTCTGATATTGCATGGCGTTCTGTGCGAAAGCAGCCTGCTCGACATTGGCATCGACCGTGTTGCCGTCACCGGTATCCGGTTGCATCGGCACGCGGTACTGGGCTTCAGTGCTGAGGTAGCGGCTTTCACCCGAAAAATGTCGGGCATCGGTGCGCGCGAGTTCAAAACCGGAATTGCCGCCCATGGCATTGCGCAATGCCTGCCGAAAATCGATGTCACGTGCCTTGTAGCCGGGTGTATCGGCATTGGCGATGTTGTTGGCCAGAGTGGCCGAGCGCCGTGATTGCACCTGCAAGGCCTGCTCGTGGGCGCCGAAGGCGCGCTCGAAACTGATGCTCACTGTCCTGCTCCTGCCGTTCGCTGAACGGTCCTGGCTGTTTGACTCAGGGAGGGGTATCGCAACTTCTGTGCCATCAGCTAGCTGCATCGCTTGATGAGCCCGAAACCCGGACCGTCTGCCTGACCGAGGCTGATGCGGCATGGCAATCACGATGACGTCTGCCGGCAAGCGCAAAGCGGACCATTGCCGGCCGGCAACAACTTGCCGCTCTCGGATTGGCTTGATGGGAATGAACCGCGCTACGGCAAACGAACCAGATGTTGAACCGGGTCGATGCGCAAACTGGTGTGGCGACGAGGGTTGGGGCAAAACCGTTGGCCATCCGCAAAGGCATTGCGGCGCTCAGACATGACAGCAATGAAGAGGGTCGCGTGGAACCTGCTGATCAGAGGCCGTTTCCGGCAAACCGCCAGAGGCCACTGTCGATCGTTGAACGAATGAAGCGGAGCCAAGCCGCTAGTGGCGAGTACTACTTCAATTTGTACAGAATGCCGGGATTGCAGCGGATCATGTCGAAGCGTTCGGATATTTCGCCCAGCGACTCCGAGCCGCCGAGAAACAGCAGGCCCCCCTTGCGCAAGCGGGCAGCAAGCCCCGTCAGCACCTGCTGCTTGACCTGGGGCGAAAAATAAATCAGCACATTTCGGCAAAAGATGAGATCAAAGGGGCCGACCGAATAGGGCGTTGCCAACAGATTCATGGACTGGAACGTAATGGTCGATTTCAGGTTCGCTTTCACCTGCCAACGACCACCCGGCAGCTCGTCAAAAAAGCGTTGCTTGCGTTCTGGTGACAGGCCACGGGCAACGGCCAGACTATCGTAGAGGCCGGCGCGTGCCGTCTGCAGCATTTGCGCGGAAATATCAGTGGCCACAATGCGCACCCCGGCAAACAGCCGTGATTTTGGCTCATTGCGGTACTCTTCGGCGGTCATTGCAATGGAATACGGCTCCTGACCACTGGAACAGGCCGCGCACCAGATCGACAGCGGGCCCGGGCCCGTGTGATTCGGAAAAATGTCCTTTTTCAAGACATCAAAGGGGTAGCCGTCACGAAACCACATGGTTTCGTTGGTGGTCATGGCATCGATGACCTGCTGCATCAGTGTCATCGGCTGGCCTTTCTGCAGGCGATCCACCAGATCGCCTAGCGAGGTCAACTGCTGATCCCGCATCAACTGACCTAGCCGACTTGTCACCAGATACTGCTTACCATCACCAAGCACGATGCCACTACGCTGCTGTAATAGCTCACAGAAACGACGATAGCTCTGCTGTTCCTTGTCGTGCACGCCAGTTGTCACCGCCACTCCGGACACCCCGTCCTTCAGCTTTTCTCTGCCGATTCAACCCGACGCTGTACCGCCTGCGCCAGCTCGTCCGGATTGAACTTGGGAATGAAGTCATCGGCCCCGACCTTTGCCACCATGGCACGGTTGAAAACACCAGACAACGAGGTATGCAGCAGAATGTAAATGTCCTTGAGATTGGGATCGCCACGCACTTCGGCAGTCAATGTGTATCCGTCCATTTCTGGCATCTCGATGTCGGATATCATCATGACAAATTCGTCGGTTACCTTCTGCCCCTTTTCGGCAGTATCCTTGAGAATTTGCAGTGCTTCGGCGCCGTCTTTTGCCATCACGCAGCGATAGCCAAGCTGCTCGACTGTTTTCTTGATCTGGTTGCGTGCCACCACCGAATCATCGGCGATCAGCACCGCTTTGTCCGCCATCGACTTGGAGCCTGCCTGGTCCAGAATGGCCTGACTGACCTGAGTCGATTGCGGCGAAATCTCTGACAGAATTTTCTCGACATCGATGATTTCGACCAACTGTTTGTCGATTTCAGTGACGGCTGTCAGGTAGGTGTTCTTGCCCGACCCCTTCGGTGGCGGATGCATGTCCGACCAATTGGTATTGATGATCCGCTCTACCGCACTGACCAGAAAGCCCTGCACCGCACGGTTGTATTCGGCAATGATGATGAAGCTGCCTTCGAGGTTTTGCAGCGGTGGTCCGCCAATGGCCATGCTCATGTCGATCACGGAAATGGTATTGCCGCGAATGTGGGCGACACCACGCACCACCGGATGTCGGTGCGGCAATTGCGTCAAAGCGGGGCACTGCAGCACTTCCCGCACCTTGAACACGTTGATGCCATATCGCTGCTTGCCACCGAGACGGAACAGCAACAGTTCCAGACGGTTCTGCCCCACCATCTGGGTGCGCTGGTTGACGGTATCCAGTATGCCGGCCATAACGACGTGTCCTCTGCTGCCTGTACAAGGCACGAAATCTGCAATGAACCGGGCTATACCCGGCGCCACCCGGCCTTCGGGCGATCTGGACGAAGCATAGGCCAAGCCAATGAATTTGCGTAATGTCGTGACAGCGCTGAGCTTTTTTTTCGCCACCACTGCGGTTGCTGCCGAAGCCGAATCACCGCTGCAGCAGCTTGCGCGGCAATTTCTTGCCGGCAACCTGCCGGCGGTAACGGCCGGTGTAGAGCGCGAACTGGTCATCGCGGAGCCTGATCCGCGACTGCAACTGTCCACCTGCGCCAGCGCGCCGGAACCGTTTTGGCCAAACAATGCCCGCCAGAGCGGCAGCACCGTGGTAGGTATCCGTTGCCCCGGCAACAGTGGTTGGCAGGTGTTTCTGCCCGTTCGGATTCAGGAATGGATAAGCGTGCAAGTGGCCAGCCGGCCGCTCCGGCCGGGCACCCGGCTTGCGGCTGGCGATCTGAAGCCGATGCGGGTCAACCGGGACCAATTGCGCGGGAGCGCCCACCGTGATCCTGCGGCGCTCATTGGCGCCGTCACCCGCAGCGCGGTCGCTGCCGGCCAACCGCTGGATGACCGGCTGATTTGCCAGGTCTGCAAGGGCGACGACGTCAAGATACTGGCGGAATTGGATGGACTACAGGTGGTCATGGCGGGGCTGGCCGAACAGTCGGGCAATCTGGGGGACCGCATTCTGGTCCGCAATCTCAGCAGCCGACGGCCCGTCCAGGCGGAAATCACCAGTGGCGGGACCGTCAAAGTGGCGTTTTGACGGGATAAATCCGGCAGTGGCCCGCAAATTGCTGCCCATTGCCGAGAACAGGACAAGGTCTACCCGGAGCGACAACGATGACGGCCTGACAAAGCCGCTAAAGTTCGCCGCCCTGGAGCCGATAACAGGAACAGCAAATGAACGCTCTCCATGGGCAGGGCTATTTGAACACCAAGCTGGATATCGCAATGGACATCAAACAACTGGGTACAGCCGGCCAACCAGCGGTAGACAACCGCCGGGCCGACCGAGTCGAGCCGGGCCCGACTTCAGCCAAGGCGGATGCCCCGGTCGCTACCCGGCAACCGCCGGAGGTCGAGGTGTCGGCAGAAGCCAAGGCCGTGGCGTCGGCGTTGGCATCGGTATCTGGCAAGCCGGCGTTTGATGAGGCCAAAGTCGCCCGCATCAAGGCTGCCATCGATGAAGGCCGCTACACCGTTTCATCCGAACGGCTGGCCAGCAAGCTGGTTCGCTTCGAGGAGAATTTCAAGGAGCGGCTGTGATGAGCGCACCCCAGCTGGTCACCCCACAACTGACCGCATTGCTTGAGCAATTACATGGCTGTCTGCGCCAGGAAACCGCGCTTGGGCAACGACTGTATGAGGTCATGGCGCAAGAGCAATCGGCACTGCAGCGCATGGACACCAGCTCGATACAGGCGCTGGCTCAAGAAAAAGCCCGGTTGCTTGCCAACCTCGACCAGCAACTGCAGGTTCGCCAAAAGCTGATCCCCGGCAGCCAGGGCGAAGGCGCCATCGATAACCTGATCAGCAAGCTTCCGGAAAAGCTAGGCGCGCCATTGCAGGTGGCCGTCGATGCCTTGCGTGAGTTGCTGCTTCGCTGTCATAGCCAGAATGAAATCAACGGCCGAATCATCAGCGCCAGCCGTCGCAGTGTCGAACGCTCACTTACCCTGCTGCGCGGTCATCAACCCGATGCAGTGCTGTACACCCAGCAAGGCTCGGCGACCCGGCTGGGTCCGGCTAGGCGCGTAGCAACCGCCTGAACCATCCAGAACAAAAAAGCCGCTGATGCGGCTTTTTTTTGTTTCTCGCAGCGGCCTACTTGCGCATGAATTTGTCCCACAGCATGGTGCCGCGAGTGAAAATGTAGAGCAGTACGGCCAGGATCAGCAAGGTCTGGCCAACGGCCAATTGCATTCCGGCACTGGTGCCGCTTCCGGTGCTGCCGAACCACCACAATCCGCCACCAATCATCAACAACAGCACCGCCAGCATTTGCCCCATCTGCAAACGCCGGAATCGGGTTGCGGCCTTTCGTGCCAGCATCCGATCCTGGGCTTCGGGTGAAGCCGATTTGCTGAAACCACAATGCGGACACTCCGCCGATTTGTTGGACATTTTCTTGCCGCAAGACGGGCAGTCAATCAAAGCCATTGTTTTCCTCTCAGTTCTCGTTAGTGCGACAATTTGGTCAGATGCCGGCGTGTCAGACAGACACCGACTTGCTGACAATTTCAAACACATCTGCCGACAATTCAGTATTGCCCAGCAACTTCTTCAATTGCCCCAGCATCAATTGCTGGCGACCGTCATCGAATTTTTTCCAGCGATTGAAACAGCTGACCAGTCGCGCTGCCACTTGCGGATTGCTGTCATTGAGTCGCGCGACCCGCTCGGCCACAAAGGCATAGCCTGCACCATCGGCGCGGTGGAACTCGCTCGGATTGCCGTGCGAGAACGTCAACCACAGCGCTCGCACCTTGTTTGGATTTCGCACATCGAATGCCGGGTGCTGCTCCAACCGACGAATGTCGTCGAGCACATGGGCGGTCGGTGCGCTCGCCTGAACGGCAAACCACTTGTCCATCACCAGTGCTTCGTCCTGGAACCGCTCGGCAAATGCCGTCAGCACCCCTGCCCGCTGCGGCGCATCGCTGTGCGCCAGCGCTTTGACTGCGGCAAAACGATCGGTCATGTTCGTGGCGGTTTGCGCTTGTCGCTCTGCCAGGGCAAACGCCTCGTGGCGTCCACTTTCTGCGAGCAAGGCCAGACAGGCATTGGCGAGCGCACGTTTGCCTATCGCAATGCCGTCAGATTCGCTGGCGCCCGAGTGCCGCTGCTGGCAAGCCACCAAGTCGTCGAACAAGGTCAATGCCAGTTCCTTGCGCAGAAAGCGCTGAGCGGCGGTCAGTGCGTCGATATCGACAATTTCGACCTGTTCCTGCAGGTAAGCAATATCCGGCATTTGCAGCAGGCGGGCCCGCACCGCGTTGTCAACGCCGTCATCACCCAGCACCGCCCGTAGGGCATTCACCAGCGTTGTCGGTGGGCGCAAGGCAATACCGGCACGGAAATCCGCTGCCAGCTTGAGCAGCACGCGACTGCCAAGGGTCTGGCTGGCATCCCAACGATTGAACAGATTGCTGTCAAGTTGCAGCAGAAAAGCCAGCTGCTCATCGCTGTAGCCGTACTCGAGTTTGACTGGCGCCGAGAAGTCGCGCAGCAGCGACGGCAGCGGCTGTTCCGTCAGGCCGCTAAAGACAAACTCCTGCACCGCCTGACGGAATGGCAGCACAGCCGAAGTGCCCTGCTCGTTCCCGCTTTGCCACAGCAATGGCAGCTCCTTGCCATGCTTGTCCAACAGACCAAGCCGGAATGGGATCAAAAACGGCAATTTTTCAGCTTGGCCGGGGGTTGGGTTGGTGTGCTGCTTCAAGGTCAGTCGATATTCGCCACGGGCGGCATCAAAGCGGTCGCTGACATTGACCAAGGGTGTTCCAGCCTGGCTGTACCAGCGCTGGAACTGGGTCAAATCCACGGCATTGGCATCGGCATGGGCCGCGACAAAATCATCGCAGGTTACCGCTTTGCCGTCGTTTCGTTCAAAGTACAAATCCATGCCTTTACGGAAGCCCTGCTCACCCAACAAGGTATGCAGCATCCGGATCACTTCCGCACCCTTGTTGTACACCGTGACGGTGTAGAAGTTGTTCATCTCGACATAACTGTCGGGCCGGATCGGGTGCGCCATCGGGCCGCCGTCCTCGGAGAACTGGGCGGTGCGAATCACCCGGACATCATCCATTCGTTTGACTGTGGGCGAGCCCATATCGGCAGAGAACTGCTGATCGCGGAATACGGTCAGGCCCTCTTTCAATGACAACTGGAACCAGTCCCGGCAGGTCACCCGGTTGCCGGTCCAGTTGTGGAAGTATTCATGGGCAATGACGCTCTCGACCCCTTCGTAATCCAGATCCGTCGCGGTTTCGCGATTGGCCAGCACATACTTGGTATTGAATATGTTCAGGCCCTTGTTTTCCATGGCGCCCATATTGAAGTCGGATACCGCAACAATCTGATAAATGTCCAGATCGTACTCGCGGCCATATTTCGTTTCGTCCCAGCGCATCGAGGCCTTCAGCGAGGCCATGGCATGTTCGCACTGATCGAGCTTGCCCTTGTCGACATAGATCTTCAGCGCGACCTTGCGACCAGAGGCCGTGACAAATTCATCCGCCAGCAGATCAAAATCGCCGGCCACCAACGCGAACAGATAGCAGGGCTTCGGGAATGGATCGAGCCAACGGGCAAAATGGCGGCCACCATCAAGATCGCCCTGTCCGGCTGGATTGCCGTTGCCGAGTAAATGCGGGTACCTGACTTTCTCGGCGCGGATGGTCACATCGTAGGTGGCGAGTACATCGGGCCGATCCAGAAAGAAGGTGATCCGGCGAAAGCCCTCGGCCTCACACTGGGTGCAGAATTTGCCGCCCGATTTGTACAGTCCTTCCAGCCGGGTGTTGGCTTGCGGGCTCAGCTGTACCACAGTCTCCAGCATGAACTGGCGCGGCACCGCCAGAATGGTCAGTGAATCATCGTCTTGCTGGTAGCGGTTGGCCGGCAGCGCCTGTCCATCAAGGCTGATGGATTTCAACAACAACTCTTCGCCATCGAGCCGCAACTGGTCGGCCGGGTTCGCAACCGCCGGATTGGCCCTGACCTGCAGCTGGCTACGGATCTCGGCATGACTCTCATGGAGATCCACCGTCAACGTGACCCGGTCGATCAGGTAGTCGCTGGCGTGGTAGTCCTTGCGGTACTTGGGCGGCTTCGGTTGCTGGTTGCCTTTGGCCATCGGGTGCTCCGGCCCGGCATGTTGGCGGGCCTTTGGGAATGGAAAATGCGGGCGGCGATTGTAACCGCGTTGGCGCTCATTGCGGTCCGGTCGAAATACCAAGACTACGGACTTGCCGGCTCAGCGCCCCAACAGGTCAACACGAGACGTTCACAAAATGCTGCAGCGCAGCATTGGCGTTAAGGGCGATTGGTCAAAAAAGCGTCTGGTCGGTCCGGCAGCATCGCCTAGTTGGGCTGTCATACCGACTCGGGTACAATGCCGCCTTTCCGTTTGCGTAAAGGGAAACTAGCCGTCTCCAAGTTAGACGACTAGGATCGCTGCGCTTGCCATTTGTCCTTCACCCGCCGGAGGATTTGCCTTGTCGACGACTACCGTCGCGAAGTTCGCCATTGAGCGCGTCCAGTATCTGGACCCGACTGGCAAACCGCTTACCAAAACCCTGCCCGATTTCGCCAAAGACACCGAACTGTTGCGCAACATGTACCGCAACATGGTTCGTCTGCGGACTTTTGATGCCAAAGCCTATGCGCTGCAGCGCACCGGCAACATGGGTACTTACCCGGCAAGCCTGGGTCAGGAAGCCATCGGCATCGGCTATGGCATGGCCATGAAGAAAGAAGACGTGCTGGTGCCTTACTACCGCTCGACCGGTGGTCTGCTGATGCACGGCGTGTCGATGCTGGAAATTTTCCTGTATTGGGGCGGTGATGAACGCGGCTCCGACTTCAAGGTTGCCCGGGAAGACTTCCCTATCGCCGTGCCAATCGCGACTCAGTGCCTGCATGCGGCCGGCGTTGCTACCGCCATCAAACACCGCAAACAAGCACGTGCCGTGGCCACTGAAATTGGTGAGGGCGGGACTTCGGAAGGTGACTTCTACGAGGCCATCAACGTCGCCGGCATCTGGAATCTCGGCGTGGTGTTCTTCGTCAACAATAACCAGTGGGCCATCTCGGTGCCGTCGGAAATTCAGACCAACTGCGAAACCTACGCCCAGAAAGGCATCGCTGCCGGCATCGAGAGCATTCAGGTCGATGGCAACGACATTCTGGCGGTCTACGACGTTGCCAACAAGGCGTTCGAAAAAGCCCGCGCCGGCAAAGGTGCGACGCTGATCGAAGCGGTCAGCTACCGACTCTGTGATCACACCACTGCAGACGACGCCTCCCGTTACCGTTCAAAAGACGAGCTCGAAAAGGGCTGGGACAGCGAGCCGGTCAAACGCCTGCGCGCTTACCTCGTGTCACTGAAAGCGTGGAGCGAACAGGACGAAGAAGCGCTGCAAAAAGCCGTTGCCGACGAAATCGAAGCCGCCGTGCACGCCTACAAGACTTTCCCGGCACCGAAGCCGGAAGACATGTTCGACACCCTGTTCGCCGAACTGCCGAAACACATCCAGCAACAACGTGCGGAAGCCATTGCCCGTGGCGCCACGCATGTTGGCGGTCATCATTAAGGAGTCGTCACAATGGCCGCAATTACCCTGATTGAAGCCGTCAACCTCGCGCTCGCCCATGAGCTGAAGCGCGATCAAGACGTGGTTGTGCTTGGTGAAGACGTGGGCGTCAACGGTGGCGTGTTCCGCGCTACCAATGGCCTGGCCCAGAAATTTGGCAAAGACCGCGTGATCGACACGCCGCTGGCCGAATCGATGATCGCCGGTTTGGCGATCGGCATGGCTGCGCAAGGCATGAAGCCGGTTGCCGAAATGCAGTTCGAAGCCTTCATGATGCCGGCTTACGACATGATCTATAACCACATGGCCCGGATGCGCCTGCGTACCCGCGGCCGTATCACGCTGCCGATGGTCATTCGCGCACCCTGGGGCGGTGGCATTCACGCGCCGGAGCACCACAGCGATTCGCCGGAGGCGCAATGCGCGCACATTCCGGGCCTGAAAGTCGTCATTCCGTCGAACCCGTCGCGAGCCTATGGTTTGCTGCTCGCCGCAATTCGCGATCCGGATCCGGTGCTGTTCTTTGAACCGAAGCGCGTCTACCGCATCGTCAAGCACGAGATTGAAGACAACGGTGAAGAGTATCCGCTCGGCACCTGTTTTGTGGATCGCGAAGGCACTGACATCACCCTGGTCAGCTGGGGCGCGATGATGCACGAAACACTGATCGCCGCCGACAAACTGAAGCTGGAAGGCATCAGCGCTGAAGTCATCGACGTCGCGACGATTTCGCCGCTCGATATCGACACCATTCTGGAATCGGTCGCCAAGACCGGCCGCCTCTGTATCGTCTGCGAAGCGCCCCGCTCGGGCTCGTGGGCATCGGAAATCGCCGCGCAGGTCGCCGAACAAGGCCTGTTCAATCTGCTGGCACCGATTGGCCGGGTCACCGGGTATGACACCACCATGCCGTACTACAAACTGGAAAAGCAGTTCATGCCGAGCGTGGATCGCATTCTGGAAGAAGCCCGCCGCTTGCTGGAGTACAAGTGATGAGCTTTGTATTCGAGTTGCCCGATCTGGGTGAGGGCCTGCCGGATGCGACCATTGTCAAATGGCTCATCAAGGAAGGTGACACCGTCAAAGTCGATCAACCGATCGCGGAAATGGAAACCGCCAAAGCCGTGGTGGAAGTTCCCTCGCCCGTCAACGGTGTGATCCTGAAACTGCACGGCAAAGCCGGTGATG
Source organism: Permianibacter sp. (assembly GCA_041914645.1). Classification (GTDB taxonomy): domain Bacteria; phylum Pseudomonadota; class Gammaproteobacteria; order Enterobacterales; family Permianibacteraceae; genus Permianibacter. The sequence continues at coordinate 283,998 of JAYSCY010000004.1, read as the reverse complement.
TCATCATCACCCACGCCCCGCTGGTGACGTTCGGTAATGCGGGTGAAAAACTGGCCGCAGCGCCGGTCGCTGCTCCGGCGCCGAGCGCGTCAGCCTCGATGCATTCACAGGTTGCGGCCGGTATTCCGGCGGCACCGACGAGCGGTGGCGGTGAAGTATTCCTGCTGCCGGATCTCGGCGAAGGCCTACCGGATGCAACGATCGTCAAATGGCTGATCAAGGAAGGCGACACCGTCAAGGTTGATCAACCAATCGCCGAAATGGAAACAGCGAAAGCGGTGGTCGAAGTGCCATCTCCGTTCAACGGCGTCATTGCCAAACTGCACGGCAAAGCCGGTGACGTGATCATCACTCACGCACCACTGGTCACCTTTGCCGGTTCGGCTGCGGCGTCAGCCGCCACACCCGCACCTGCCCAGAAAAATGAGGCACCTGCGGATGCCGGCACGGTTGTTGGTGCGGTTCAGGTGGGTAACACCATTGTTGCGGAAACCAGCGACGCGGTAGTCAAGGCACTGGCAAAGAAGCTGGGCGTCGATCTGAACCAGGTCAAAGGTTCGGGTGCTGGCGGCAAGATCACGCAAGCAGATGTGAAAGCGGCAGCAGCTGGCGGTTCGGCCAAATCGGTCGCGCTGGCAGTTGCACCGGTTGCAACAGCCACCAACAACCCGCTCGCCTTCCGTGCTTCACCGGCAGTACGCAAGCTGGCCAACGAACTGGGTGTCGATTTGAGCCGCTGCACCAGCAGTGGTCCGAAAGGAACGATCACCCGTGATGATGTGAAATCGGCATCATCTGGCCCGATGGCGCCGAGCATGGCGGCCAGAACAGCGACTGCTGCCGCCGTTGCTGCACCGGCGGCCGGTGCGCGCTTGCCGACGGTTACAGTGCAAGTGAAACCTGAGGCGGTGCGCGGTGTGCGCCGCGCGATGGCACAGGCGATGACCGTATCGCACCAGACCGTCGTGCCGGTTACACTGATGGAAGATGCCAACATCAGCAAATGGAAGAAAGGCGAAGATTCACTCGCCCGTTATATTCGGGCGCTGTGTGCTGCCGCCAAGGTCGAGCCGGCCCTGAATGCCTGGTTTGACGGCGCCAACATGGAGCGTTTGTTGCACCCGAACGTCAACGTCGGTATCGCGGTTGATACGCCTGACGGTCTGTACGTACCGTGCGTCAAAGAGGCTCAGAGCAAGTCGATGCCGGAGCTGCGCGCCGATGTTGAAGTGCTGCGCAAGAAAATCGCTGACAAGGCCATCAAACCAGATGACATGAGCGGCGCCACGATTACGCTGTCGAACTACGGTTCCATTGCCGGTCGCTATGGCACCCCGATTGTCTCGCCACCGCAAGTGGCCATACTGGGCTGTGGCCGGTTCCGCAACGAGTTGAAGATGAGCGAACGCGGTATTGAAAATGCCAGGATGCTGCCACTGTCGCTGTCGTTTGATCACCGCGCCTGTACCGGTGGTGAAGGTGCCCGCTTTTTAGCCGCCGTTATCGCCGATCTGGAAAGACCGGAATAAGCACTGCGCTAGGTCATGCAAAAGGCGCCATCGGCGCCTTTTGTTTTTCCGACAAGCGCGTTCCGCCGCAAGGCCAATTCAGCGCCAATGGCGCCACATCGCCGCTGCAGCAAATCGTAAAACCGCTACACTGAAGTCATCCGCCACGACTGCTGAATCAATCGTGCCCCTCACTACCCTGCTCTCGCCCCTGCTACCAAGATCCACGCCCTCGTCTCCTGACGAACGTGGCCGCGATCAGGTACTGGCGGGATTCTTGCTGCTGGCCAGCCTGTTGTCATGGGCGATGTTCTTGTACCGGCTCTGGGACGACGGTTGGCGTGCGTCAACACTGATCACCCTCGCCTGTTTCCTGTCCCTGCTTGTCTTGCAGATCAGTTTTCGCAACAACATGAACCGTGGCCTGGTGGCCGACCTGGCACTGCTCATATTGCTGCTGGTCATCGCCGGGGTTTCCAGTCAGGATAACGGATTGTATTCGCGGGTCATGATGTGGTTGCCGGCTGCACCCCTCATCGCCAATTTTTTTGGTGGCCGCATTCATGCGTTTTCGGCCTGCGCGCTGGTTATGCTGTTACTGCTGCTGTTGGCATTGGCACACAACAGCGGATTGCTGGCCAGTCACCGTGAGCTTGGCAGTGAATGGGCACGGTTTGTTGCCTACAGTGCCTCCACCCTGCTGATGTCGGCAACCGCCTACCTGTACGAACTGAATCGCCGTCAAGCCGACGCCGAAAAGCAGCGGCTGGCACAACTGCACCGGCAATGGGTTGCGGTGGTCAGTCATGAATTGCGTACCCCACTGACCGCACTGAGAGGCGCACTAGCACTGCGGGGCCAGAGCAGCACACCGATTGAAGACAACGAGCGGGCCCTGTTTGACATCGCGTTGCGGAACACGGACCGACTGGTGAGACTGGTTGATGACCTGCTGGATATGGAGCGTATCAACTCCGGCAATCTGGCTCCTGTGCGAAAACTTTCCGACATCGCGGTCCTACTGAAAAGTGCAGCGGCCACCTATGAGTACATGGCCAAGATGCGTGGCATATCGATTGTTGTTGATGTACCAGACATTGTGCCGGTACGTCTGGACCCGGACCGAATCGAACAGGTCATCCACAATCTGCTGGCAAATGCGATCAAGTTTTCACCCGATGGCAGCCAGATTCACCTGCGCGCCGCACATCTTGGTCAGCATCTGCATGTGGAGGTCACCGACGCCGGCCCAGGCATCTCGCCTGAACTGGCGCAACGGTTGTTTCAACCATTCAGTCAGGGGGATAACAACGACGATCGAAAGCACGGCGGATTCGGGCTCGGCCTTAGCATCTGCAAAGCCATTATCGACACCCATGGAGGTCAGATCGGCTTTCGCAACGGCGTCGAAAGCGGATGCAGTTTCTACTTCGACATTCCCGTTCCAACATCGGGTTAAACTCAAAACCTCATATCTATTCGGACACCATTCACAATGACCTCCTCCAACCGAGCCACCATTGTCCGCACCGGTACCACGACGCGTTGGTCAGACACTGTCAGCCACAATGGCACCGTCTACATCGTCGAAGTGCCAAGCACGCTCAGCGCCGATATCAGCCAGCAAAGTCAGGAGATGCTCGACAGTCTCGAGAAGTTACTGGCAAGTGCCGGTAGCAGCAAAAGCCATTTGTTGATGGCCACCATCTATTTGCGCGACATTCGTGAGATCGACGCCTTCAACGTCATCTGGGATAACTGGCTTCCTGCGGGCACAGCACCTGCCCGCGCCTGTGTCGAAGCCACTCTGGCCAAGTCTGACTACAGGGTGGAAATTCAAGTCATCGCGGCACAGTGTTAAGCCGACAGGGAGAATGCCGACCACGGCACCCGGCACCATGAACCGGACTATTGAAGCTGTTCGGTAAAAGATGTTGTGACATATTTTCGGTATCGGTCAGCAACTGCCGTTGGTTAGCATGGCGCCCTGTTTCTCGCTTGGCTTGGCTTGCCCATGAAATCGCTGTTACTGCTGCTGACCAGCCTTGTCGCCACACCATTGGCTGCCGCGACCCTGACCATTGACGGACAGGTGAACGAAGCGGCCTGGCAGCAGGCACAACGGTTTGACCAATTCGTTGCCGTCGAACCCTACACCGAAACCGCGCCACCGTATGGGCAAGTCGTCCGGTTGCTGGCACTGCCTGAAGGATTGGCTGTTGCCTTCGAGATCGAACAACCCGCCGGCGTGCTGCGTACCAAACCGCAAACCCAGCGCGATCAGGTTGATCAGGCGGACCGGGTCAACCTGATTGTCGATTTTGATGGCAAAGGCCAGATTGGCTACAACTTCACGGTCACGCTGGCCAACAGCATTGAAGATGGCGTTGCTGCCCGCAATTTTTTCCGCAATGACTGGGATGGCGATTGGCAACACGCCGTTCAGGAGACCGAACAGGGCTGGTCGGTCGAGATGCTGATCCCCTGGACCATCACCCCGATGGACCCCGCACACGGTGACACCCGCACCATTGGTATTTATCTGGATCGGGTATTGAAAACGCGCGGTGAACGTTACGCCTATCCGGCACTGCGATTTTCCCAAAGCGACTTTGTCAGCTCCTTTGCCAAAGTTGTGGTACCTGCGTATAGCGCCTCACAAAATCACGTTTACCCCTATGTCAGTGTCAGTCATGACAATATCAACAATGAGGTAACGACTCGCGCTGGTCTCGATCTGTTCTACAAGCCGTCCACCGCGTTTCAATTGATAGGTGCCCTCAACCCCGATTTTGGTCAGGTTGAAAGCGACGATCTGGTGGTCGATTTTTCTGCTATCGAAGTGTACTTTTCCGACAAGCGTCCATTCTTTACCGAAAACAATGATGACTTCACTTTTCCGATGCCGGATAAAGGTCAGCTGATCTACACCCGCCGGATCGGCGGTACCCGTGATGATGGTGTCGGTGTTGCCAATATCGATGCAGCCATCAAGATGCGCGGCGCCACCGGCAATGCGGCACTCAGTTATCTTGGCGCGCAGGAAGCCGATTACGACGCGGATATCGGCCGCCGGTTTCAGGTTTTGCGGCCGGAATATCACATCGGGACGGTCCAGACTGGCATCATTTTCATGCAGACCGAGCGGCCCTATCTGGATCGCGAGGCAAATGTGCAGGGCGCCGACATTCTCGCACCGTTGTCCGATACCGTTCGGTTGACCGTGCAGGCACTGCAAAGTGATATCCAGCAGGGTGACACCCGTACCGAGGATAATGGTGGCTGGCTGACGCTCGACATCAATCCCTCGGTCGAGTTTCAACACACATTCGAAGCCGTGAATTACGGTGAAGATTTCGTGCTCAGTGACATGGGTTACATCCAGCGCAGCAATTTGCGCCAGCTGGCCTGGCAGTCGCGCTATGTACAAACCGATTTGTCACCGAACCTGCCGGTCCGCGAGATCGAGTGGGAAGGCAAAGTCAAACCGCGCCAGAACCAACAGGGCGATGATCTCGGTCATATGGCGCGGTTGTCGACCCGCTTCCGTGGCCACGAAGGCGATTACACCGAGTTTGAATATGTCTATCGTCAGGAAGGCTACGATGATCTGATTTCCCGCGGCAATGGCAACTGGCTGGCACCGTCAGCCGACTTCATCACTGCCTACCTTGTCACCGCCCGTCGCGGCGACAGCAGTTGGGAGATCGGTTACTTCCAGGGCCATCAAGGCCTCGAGGACCCTTTCGATCAGATCTGGCTGGAACATGTGCATTACTTTGGCAATCAGCTGACAGTGGTGGCAGAAGCCCTCAAGATTTTTGCTTCGGACTGGCTGATCTGGCAGCAAGACAATGAATTTGCCCGGTACGAACGCCGCGAGTATCAACTCAATTTTGCCCTGAACTGGTTTCCGGCCGAACACCACGAACTGCGATTGAAAGCGCAATGGCTGGCACTGGTTGCCGACGAGGGTCGACACTACCTGCTGACCGACGAAGTCATGCAGCCCACCGGTGCTGCCATTGATGATCTGAACATCAACACCTTCGGTATGCAGGCACGCTACCGCTATCAGCTGGGCTCGCTGTCTGACCTGTTCATCGTCTACAGCCGGGGTGGCTACAGCGAAAGCCAGACCGACCCGGATGCCCCTGCTGACCTGTTCGAAGAGGCCCTGTCCCTGCGCGATGCCGACCAGTTTCTGGTCAAGCTGCGGCTGCAATTCTGAGTCCGGCAATCATCAGGAGCGACTGAACCAGCACAGAAAATCGTTAACTGGCCAAAAAACAACCAAAACTTCATGACGGCGCCGTCGGCGCATGCGACAATCGCGGCCCTTTTTTTGGTCGGCCGCCAAATTGGTATTCCCATACCAATGAATGGCCGCCATTTGCCTCTGTGCCGGAACCCGTTGTGATCTCGACTGCCAATCTCACCATGCAATTCGGGGCCAAGCCCCTGTTCGAAAACGTCAATGTCAGCTTCGGTAACCGCAATCGCTACGGCCTGATTGGCGCCAACGGCTGCGGCAAATCCACGTTCATGAAGATCCTCGGTGGCGATCTGGAACCTTCAGCCGGCCAGGTCATGCTGGAACCGAACGTCCGGCTCGGTAAGCTGCGTCAGGATCAGTTCGCCTTTGAGGATTTCACCGTTCTCGACACGGTGATCATGGGCCACACCGAGCTTGCGCGTGTCCGCGCCGAGCGCGATCGCATCTATTCGCTGGCCGAAATGAGCGAAGAAGACGGCATGAAGGTCGCCGAACTTGAAGTGCTGTTCGCCGAGATGGATGGATACACCGCGGAAGCCCGCGCGGGTGAATTGCTGCTCGGCCTTGGCATTCCAGTTGAGCAACATGCCGGCCCGATGACAGCGGTGGCGCCGGGCTGGAAACTGCGGGTGTTGTTGGCGCAGGCCCTGTTCTCCGATCCGGACGTGCTGCTGCTCGACGAGCCCACCAACCACCTCGACATCAACACCATTCGTTGGCTGGAAAGCGTGCTGAACGAACGCAACAGCACGATGATCATCATCTCGCACGATCGCCACTTCCTGAACAGTGTCTGCTCGCACATGGCCGACATGGACTACGGCGAACTGCGGGTATACCCCGGCAACTACGACGACTACATGGTCGCCTCGACTGCGGCCCGCGACCGCCTGCTGGCCGACAACGCCAAGAAAAAAGCCCAGATTGCCGAACTGCAGCAGTTTGTCAGCCGGTTCTCGGCCAACGCGTCCAAGTCGGCACAGGCCACTTCGCGCGCTCGCCAGATCAAGAAAATCGAACTGGAAGAAGTCAAACCATCAAGTCGGGTCAGCCCGTTTATCCGTTTTGATCAAAACAAGAAACTGCACCGGCAAGCCATTACGCTCGACAAATTCACCTACGCCTATCCGGGTAGCCAGCCGCTGATCAAGAACTTCAGCCTGCAGATCGATGCTGGTGACCGGGTCGCCATCATTGGCCCGAACGGCATCGGCAAAACCACGTTGCTGCGCAGTCTGATGGGTGAACTGGCGCCAACCAGCGGCACCGTCAAATGGACCGACAGCGCCGAGGTGGGTTACTACGCCCAGGATCACGCCAGCGATTTTGCCCAGGACTGGACCTTGTTCGAGTGGATGCAGCAGTGGACCAAAGGCGGTGAAATGTTGGTCCGCGGCACCCTTGGTCGCCTGCTGTTTTCCGGCGATGAAATCGACAAGTCCGTGAAAGTCATTTCCGGTGGTGAACAGGGCCGGATGCTGTTCGGCAAACTGATCCTGACCCGGCCAAACGTGATGGTGATGGACGAACCAACGAATCACCTTGACATGGAATCGATCGAAGCACTGAACCTGGCACTGGAAAATTACCCGGGTACATTGATCTTCGTCAGCCATGACCGCGAGTTTGTTTCCTCGCTGGCCACCCGCATCATTGAAATGACCCCGAATGGCATTATCGATTTCGGCGGCAACTACGAAGACTACCTGCGCAGCCAGGGCATTCACGAAAACATTCGCAGCGGCACCTGATATCCGGCAAGCGAGCGAGCCTTTGCGGTTCGCTCGCTTGTCAGGCTACATCGCGATGGCAGCACACCGCTGACCTTTCGCCGCCAGCCTCTAACCGCTGCCCTTTCACCGTTAGCAAACCGCAGCAGATCACACGCTGCAGACGTTACACCTCAGACAAATCGAACCGCATAGATCGGTGCCAGATGGCCGGCGATCTGTACCCAGCTATCGCCAGCATCTTCCGACAGCCACAGATTGCCGGTGGTCGAGCCCATCACCAGCACCGTTCCGCTGTTATCCACCGCCAGACCGTGCCGGTAGACCAAATCAAAACAATCCTGTTGCGGCAAACCTGCACGCAGGATCTCGAAATGCTCACCGCCATCGCGAGTGCGCAGCACCACCAGTTGCTGATCGACAGGAACCCGGCACTCGTCTTTGACTGCCGGCACAAACCAGGCGGTATCCGGCTGTTGTGGATGAACGGCGACAGCAAAACCAAAGGTCGAGGGTTTTATTTCTGTCAGCTCCTGCCAGAGCAGGCCACCGTTTCGGGAATGGAAAATGCCATTATGGTGTTGTACCCACAAGCGCTCCGGATCGCTGGTGCAGGCGACCAACCGGTGCGGATCCTGAATATTGGGCTCGAATGCGCGCTCGGGTGGCATGTAGGCCGCACGCATGCCTTGCGCACGCGGAGTCCACGATGCACCGGCATCATCACTGTACCAGACACCACCGCAGGAAACGGCCACCAGCAAGTGGTGACTGTTACGCGGATTGACAACAATGGAGTGAATGCCCGGCTGGTCATAACCGCCACCCATCCATTCCTGCCGAGCCGGCATGTCCCACAGGCTCTGCACCAGTTGCCAGGAGTCACCGTGATTGGTCGAACGAAACAATGCACCGGGAATGGTGCCGGCCCATAGCGTACCCGGCTGATCGCGACCACCTGACTCCAGCGACCAGACCATGTCGACCGAAGCCGGTTTCGCCTCCCCGGTCTTGCTGGCGTCTGCTGCAAGCACTGGCAACGATGGCGCGGCGATTTCCTGCCAACTCTGGCCGCCATCACGCGAGCGATGCAACTTGGGCCCGAAATGCCCAAGCCTCAGCGCTGCATACAAGCTGCCGTCGCGCTTGTCGGACAAACACATCGTGACCGGTTCGGCAAGAAACGACGTCTGGGTACGTCGCCAGCCATCTGTTCGTCTTTCAAAACGAAGCAGTCCCTTGCGAGTTGCCACCAGAATGGATGCGGACATGCGTTCCTCCTTGTTGAACCGGTTTCCTGAACTGGACGCCCCTATTCCCTCTCCTTCGGCCGCCTGTCACATCAGCCACCCGAAAGGGCCTGCACAACATAGATCTCGCTGTCTTCTGCCACCGGGTCGGTCAATCGCTCCCGGTCGCGGATCTGGACACCATCAACAAAGATGGCGACATGCTGACGCAGCCGGCCCTGATCATCCAGCAGATAACCTTGTAGCCGAGGCTGCCGGGCGAATACCTGCGCCAAAGCCGATTGCACGGTTGCCGCGCTCACCTGACACTCCGGTACATCCAGGTGGCGCTGCAAGTTGGCGGTGAACGCAATCCGAGCCATTTGGTCTTTTATCCCAGGTGTTTTTGCCCCAAACTGCCGACGCGAAAATCTTCCAGCACCGTGCCATTACGACGCATCTCTTCTTCATGCGCGGCTTCTCGCCATGGTTCGACAATGGCCGCGTCGTACCACAAGCGCATTTCCGGGAGATCAAGCAGTCGCTGAGCGTATGACATTGCATCATCACTGAGCTTCAAGCCATAACTCTGAACACGGTAGGCAACGGGGGCAAAAAAAGCGTCCACGGCGGTGAAATCTTCGCCCGTCAGAAAACTGCCACCGAATCGCGTCAAGCCATCGAGCCACAACTCATCGACCCGAACGAGCTCCTGCTTCAATGAGTCGCTCAACTCATGCAGTCGAACGCGTACGCCCACATTCATCGGGCAGCAACCGCGCAAGTTTGAAAAACCCGAATGCATCTCGGCAGTAGCGCAGCGCGCCCAGGCCCGCGCTCTTGGCGCCGAAGGCCAGACACCCGGATGGCGTTCAGCCAGATATTCCGTGATTGCCAGCGAGTCCCAGACATACAAATCGTCATCACGCAGACACGGCACCCGGCCAGTCGGTGAAAAACGGCGGAACTGCGTCCAGTTTGACCCCGATGCAAAAGGCACCATCCGTTCCTGAAACGCGATTCCGAGCCGCTGCATCAGCAACCACGGCCGAAGCGACCAGGATGAGTAGTTTTTGTTGGCGATATAAAGCGTGTACATGCGCTAATTTTTCCCGAACGACAAACCGTGTCCGGCCAGCTCCGCAACAATCTCGGGCTGCAGTGCGGCCGGACCGGCAGTGATACGCAGCAGATGCTGCAACGCCGGATGCGGCGGTCTGTGCACAGCCACCTGCTGTTGCCACAGCCGCTTCTGTATGGCGGCGGCAGTTGCCGGGTCGGCATAGCGAATGGCAATGAAGTTGGTCGCAGACGGCAGAATCTGCAGAAAGCCCTGCTTTACGGACTCCTTTTGCAGAGTCTCCTGCAACTGCTGGCGCAGCTTCAGCGTGTCATCAACCAAACGCTGCTTGTACGCCATATCCTGCAGCAGTATCAAGCCCACGGCATGAGTAATAGTGGACACGGCATAATGGATACGCAGACGATTGGCCTGTTGAATCCATTCGGAAGCTGCCAGCGCATAGCCAAGCCGTAATCCTGCAGCGGCATACGCCTTTGACAGGGTGCGTAGCCGCACCGTATTGGCCAGAATCGGTATCGTGTCAGCCGTTGCCGGATGAAAATCGCTATAGGCTTCATCCAGCAGCAATAAGGTATCAATCGGGAGTGCGGCACGAAACGCCTGAATGGCTGTCTCGTCAAAGACATGGCCGGTCGGATTGTCCGGATTGGCCAGATAGACCAGTTTCGCATTCCGACGGTGTGCCTGCTCCGCCAAGCCGCTCAGGTCCGGCTGCAGGCGACCCGAGCCATCTTCCTGTTGCCAATCGCGATAGGGTAACTCGATAACACTGGCACCAAGACCCTCGGCAAAGTACCGGAATGTCGGGTAGGTTCCCGCACTGGTCACCACGACATCGCCCGCTTCGCAAACTGTACGGAGCACCAGCAGGATGAGACTGTCTGCACCTGCATCAAACACAATCTGCTCGACCGATAACCGCAGCTGTGCTGCAACAACTTCACGCAGCGCCAATGCAGAAGGGTCCGGATACAACCGCGCCAGATCAGCAAAGCGCTCACCAAACTGATCAGCAACGCTGGTGTTGGCTATCGGCAGCCCTTCATTGGAGCCGATGCGTTGCTTGATAGAAAAACCAAGCGCCTGCTCCAGCGCAACAATACCGGGAAAAGGGTTGACGAAGGTCTCCCCCTGGAGCGAACGGACATAGCGGGTCATGAGGCGATACCTGCCCTGTAATGGTGGCAAAGCGGCAAGTGCGAACTGGCAGAAACAGACAGCACGCGTACATCGCTCTTGCAATCTCGCCAATTGGAAAATTGCCTGCGAAAGTGAAATCCACGATAGCAAAGCCGTACCGGCTTGAAAAGCCAACCTTCTCTCCTCACGCAGTCGAATAGCCTGCCACGTCGCATTGCCGTTTTTTCACCCGTCACCGGCAACAACCGAGCTGTCATCAATGCTAAGCTGCCGGCATATACAGGTGATATTTGCCTGACCATGACGCTGCTGCGTGTATTGAATCCCTTGCTAATCGCTTGCGTCCTGCTTTCGGCCTTGCCAACCAGCGCGAGCGAACGGTGCAGTTACTCAACCTATCGGTGGCATGCGCCTACCCGGCAAGCTGTCTCGCATCAACGCATCAGCAAACCGCGCGCAGCGCTGAGACCTGACGAGCGTGACAACGAAACCGGCTGCACCGTCTGTGAAGAAGATCAGGTCGAACTGCGATTGCCGGGACTTCACCCATTCAAGGTGTGCAAGCTTTTGGCATCGCGCTACCGTCAGGCGCTGGCCGATCTGGCAGCGCTGAATGCACCGGTACGTGATGTAGTGGGATATCGGGTTGGCATGACCCGCGGCGAACTGGACGCCGAAGGCTACCGCACCGGCTTCAGTAATCATTCATTCGGCATTGCACTCGACATCAACACCGAGCAGAACGGGCTGTACGACAACTGCATTAAGTTCGGACCGCACTGCCGTTTAATAAAAGGTGGTCCCTGGGACCCGCGTCAACCAACCAGCCTGACAATCGACTCCGTTATCGTTCAGACCTTCAAAAAGTATGGATTCCGCTGGGGCGGTGAAATTGCCGGCAAGCAGAAGGACTTCATGCATATCTCCCCTACCGGTTATTGATGGAAAGGAAAAGGCGCCATTGGCGCCCCTTCCTGTTGTCGTGCTGTTCTGCAAGCAGCTCCTGACAGGCCATCAACCTGCCGGCGGAGAAGCCGCGCCAGTTGTCGAGTTGTCAGTTGGCAGGGATTCGGCCGGTGGGGTGCTTGTTGGCGCAGCTGCCGGAACGGCGGGATTCTTCAGATTGGCCTCCAGAAACAGCAGGTAGGCATCCGATGCCCGAATGCGATTGGCCTTTTTGACGAAACCGTGTCCTTCGTCAGGAAACAACACATACTCAACGGGCACATTGTTGGCACGGATCGCGGCAACCATTTCGTCACTCTCGACCTGCAGCACACGTGGATCGTTGGCGCCCTGCACTATCAGTACAGGTTCCTTGATCTGACCCGCATGGAACAACGGTGAAATGCGGTGCAGACGCTCTTTGTCCTTGGCCGGATCGCCCATTTCGGCATAGAGCGAATCCCGGAAGCTCGACCACCATGGCGGAATCGATTCCAGCGTCCGTACCCAATTGGTGACGCCAAAGATATTGATGCCAACGGCAAACTCATCGGTGTAGGTCAGCGCTGCCATGGTCAGATAGCCACCGTAACTGCCTCCCATCACGGCAATCTTGTCGCCATCGACCCAATCGAGTGACTTCAGGTATTGCTTGGCCGCAACAATGTCTTCCAGATCCTTCTCGCCGTGTTTTTGATCATCGAGATGGAAAAAGGTTTTGCCATAACCACTGGAACCACGGTTATTGACGCCAAATACGGCATAACCATGATTGACCAGATGCTGAATGACGGGATTGTAGCCTTTGCGTGTCTGGCCACCGGGCCCGCCATGAATGAAGACAATTGCCGGAACCGGAGCGCTGGCACTTGCCTGTTGCGGCCGGAACAACAGCGCTGGTATCGACAGATTGTCGGTGCTTGGATAACGGACAATCGTACTGTCGACCAGATGTGCCTCATTGACGCTGGCCGGAAGCGCCTGAGTCAACTGGCGCGGTGCCTTGCCATCCATGTCATAAACATACAGATTGGATGGCGAGGTATCGGAATTGACATAGAAGACCATGCGTTTGCTGTCGCGACTGAAGTTGATGCCGCGCAAATCGCCCTGTGGCAACCGTGGCAAAGCCAATGCCTTGTTGGTCTTCAGATCCAGAATGCGAACATCGGTCGACGCATCGGCGTTGATGCCGCTGACCATGTAGCGGCCGTCTTCGGAAAAGTAGACAAATGACACGTCCCATTCGGCATTGATCAGCGTCTCGTGCTTGCCACCAGCCATTTGATAACGCACGGCTTGGGCAAACTCGCCTTTGGCATCGGTGGTGTAGATCAAGCCGAAATTATCGGGCGTGAAGGTTTCAGCATTGTGTTCGGCATTGCCGGTGTGCTGGGTAACCTGAACGGCTTTCCTTTCCTTGCTGGTCAGATCGACCAAAAACACATCACTGTCGGCATTGTTGTTGCTTCGATTCAAGGCCAACCAGCGCCCATCACCACTGACCACTTCAGGCTGCAGGCCATCCTGATTCTGGTAGGCCATTTCACGGGCGTAAGTCTTGCTATCGTAGCGGTAGACATCAAAGTAGTTCGCATCACGCTCGTTGCTCATCACAAAGAACGCACTGCCGTCAGTCGTGAACCGAATGAATCTCGCTTTCAGTTTGTCACCGGGGGTCAGATCCCGGACGCTGCCGTCCAGTTCACGAACATATAGATGATCCAGTTCATTGCCACCTTTGTTGCTGCGGAACAGAACACGATCATCTTGCGGAAAAAACCGCTCGGCAAACAGGGCATCATCGGTCGATTGACTGAGTGGCTCTTTCGCACCCGTTTGCAGCGATAGCCGGTACAGGTTGAACACGCCGGTTTCATCAGAATGCAGCAACACGGCGTCACCGGCGGCATTCAGCGAGCTGCCGCCATAACTGATGGTTTCATAGAGCGTCTTGGCGTCATAGCGAGCCAGCGCGGTCGGGGCCGCGGCATGGCTCTCGGGGGTTGCAGCGGAATCAGCCCGGTCCGGTTTCGAATCGCACGCCACCGTTACCACGCCAACACCAGCCAGCAGGCAAGCCCGTACCAATCTCGCACCAATCGTCACGTTTTCCACTCCAAGGGCAAAAGGTCCGACCGGACCATAGCAAAAATTGCCCCCCGAGAAAGCCTTGCCAACGTTCTGGAAACGCCTTGTAACGGTTTGCCGGGTCGCCGTGCCGCACCCGCCCCGCTACCATCGGCCGGTTCATCCGGCCGAATGGAAATTGCCGGACTCACAATGGCCACACGGCAGGACGCCTGATCGAGCCAGCATGATCACCGAGGAACTGATCCGATGCAGAAAACCACTCTGGCGGCAGCCATGCTGACCGCCGCCCTCAGCCTGTCAGTGAGCCAGGCCGGTGAGCCGACCGAAGCCGCCAGCGCCAAGCCCGCGATGCTGGACAGCTGGACCGGCCCCCACGGCGGTGTTCCGGCCTGGGACAAGGTCAAGGTCGCTGAATTCGTGCCGGCCTTCCTGGCTGCCATGGACGACTCGCGAGCCCATATCAACCGCATCACCAGCAACCCGGACGCACCAACCTTTGCCAACACCATTGCCGAACTGGAGCGCTCCGGCAAGCTGCTCGATCAGGTCTACACCTACTACGGCGTCCATGCCGCGACCCTGAACCTCGGTGACCTGCCGGCCATTCAGCGCGAGCTGGCACCCAAGCTGGCCGCATTCAATGACGAAGTGAACCAGAACGAACCATTGTTCAAGCGCGTTGAAGCTGTCTACAACAGCCCGGACAAGGCCAAGCTGACGCCTGAAGAACAACGGTTGACCTGGACCTATTACAACAACTTCGTGCGCTCGGGTGCCAAACTGAATGCCGAACAGAAAGCCCGCATTGCCGCCATCAACGGTCGCCTGGCCAGCCTGTTCACCAACTTCAGCCAGAACGTGCTCGATGACGAAACCAATCTGTTCACCGTGGTCGAAAACGAAAGCGATTTGGCCGGCCTGCCGACAGATCTGATCGCTGCCGCCGCCAGCAACGCGGAAGCGCGCAACCTGAAGGGCAAATGGGTGATCAACAACACCCGCTCGTCGATGGAGCCGGTGCTGACCAGTGCCAGCAACCGCAGCCTGCGCGAAAAAGTCTGGCGCACCTATTTCAGCCGCGGAGATACCGGCGGCAAAACCGACAACAACGCCATCATTACCGAGATCCTGCAACTGCGTTTTGAACGTGCCCAGTTGCTTGGCTACAAGACCCACGCGCACTGGCGCGTCGAGCCACAAATGGCCGGCACCCCGGAACGGGCAATGGCATTGATGGAATCGGTCTGGACACCGGCCGTTGCCCAAGTCAAAACCGATGTGGCCGAAATGCAGGCCATCGCCGATCAGGAAGGCGCCTGGATCAAGATCGCGCCCTGGGACTACCGTTTTTACGCAGAAAAACTGCGCAAAGCCAAATACGATCTGGACATGAATGAAGTGAAACCCTACATGCAGCTCGACAAGTTGCGTGAAGGCATGTTCTGGGCTGCCGGCCAACTCTACGGTTTGAAATTCAAGCTGGTGAAGGGCCTGCCGGTGCAACATCCGGACGTCACCGTCTACGAAGTATTGAACAGCAAAGGTAAACATGTCGGCCTGTGGTACTTCGACCCCTATGCCCGTCCGGGCAAGCGTTCGGGTGCCTGGATGAACGCCTATCGTGGTCAGGAGAAGCTGGATGGAGTGGTCACGCCCATCGTTTCCAACAACTCCAACTTCGTCAAAGGCAAAGCCGGCGAACCGGTGCTGATCTCGTGGGATGACGCCACGACCATGTTCCACGAGTTTGGCCATGCCTTGCATGGCTTGTTGTCAGACGTGAAGTATCCAAGTCTGGCGGGCACCTCGGTGGCACGTGACTTCGTTGAGTTCCCGTCACAGATCAACGAGTACTGGCTGGACCAACCGGAAGTGCTGAACAAGTTTGCCCTGCACTACCAGACCGGCAAGCCAATTCCGAAAGAACTGGTCGACAAGATCAAGGCGGCCGGCACGTTCAATGAAGGTTTCCGGACCATGGAGTACCTCGCCTCCGCCATGATCGACATGAAATTGCATCTGGCTGGTGGCCAGGCAATTGATCCGGATGCGTTCGAACGCGACGAGCTGAGCAAACTCGGCATGCCGGCAGAAATCGTCATGCGCCATCGGACGCCGCAGTTCGGTCACATCTTTGCATCGGATGGCTACTCGGCTGGCTACTACTCCTACCTGTGGTCGGATTCGCTGACCGCCGATGCGCTGGAGGCTTTTGAAGAAGGCAAAGGGGCGTGGGACAAGAGCGTTGCCGAACGCTTCCGCAAAACCATTCTGTCCACCGGCAACACGATGGATCAGGCCGAAGCCTTCCGCGCCTTCCGTGGCCGCGATGTGCAAACCGATGCACTGATGCGCAAACGGGGCTTCCTGCCAGCCAAGCAGGCCGAATAATCCGTCCGCTTGCCGCAAGCATGTGAAAAAGGGCGTGTGCAAACACGCCCTTTTTTCTGCCAGTGCCTTGTCTTGGCACTGGCTTCGGGTAGAATTCGCGCCGCCTACGGCCACCCTTGCGGTGGCCGTAGCTTTTTAAGGTGTCATACGTCTGGACGTCCACGGTGCAAAACGAATCTGCCATTGCCGCTGCTGCCACCACATCAGGCGCTTCCCGCCATGAACGGCTAAAAGCTTTCTGGGTCGATGTGTTCGTGATGAACACCTTCTCCTATGCTGTTGCCGCGCCATTGGAACTGTGGATTGCCGGCATGAGCTGGGAGGCGCACCTGAAAGTCAGGCTGATGGGCTTGCTGGTCAACTCGCTGATCGGTCGCCCTTACGGACTCTGGCGCGAATTCATCGTTAGCCGCACCGGCATGACGGCGCAGAGCAGCGCGCTGACCCGGTACTGGGTTGATTCGCTGGTCTTTCTGTCGTTCCAGCTGCCGGTCTACGTCACCATCATGGCGCTCGGTGGCGCCGATTGGGACGGCATCCTGAAAGCAGCAGGAACCGCCAGCCTGATGGCAGGTTTCCTCGGTCGGCCGTACGGCATCTATCTGGATTTTGTTCGTTCGCTGGTTGGCCTGAAACCCATGGCTGCAGCCACCCCTGACAGTCATCACCACTGACAGCAATCACCACTGACGCCGGAGAGGTATTCACCTTGGCACTCATCCGCAATTCCGTGCTCGAATCTGCGCTCAGCGTCGGGGTAATCGCCGGCACTCCCATCGATACCCGTTTTGGCGTCAATTATCTCGAAGCCCATCACATCAAGGCGCTGGGTCGTTCAATCTCGGAAACCCCGCAACAGCAGACCGAAATGCAGGCACTGAACCGTGACGAGCTGACCGCGCGCACCCTTGCCGTCATTGATGAACTCCGGCGCAACGGCGCCAACGCCATCATGATTTACTGCAACTCGCTAAGCGGTGCCATTGATCTGGAAGGTGTTCGCCAGCAAATTGGCATGCCACTGGTGTCGCCACTTGATGTCTACAAAGACCTGATTGGCAAATACCGCAAGTTTGGCCTGCTCGCTGCCAATTGCCAGAGTTGCGCCAATATCGAACGACTTATTCTGGAAAATGACAGCAAGGCCAAGGTGATCGGGGTCGGCAACCTGCAAATTGTCGAAGACATTGAAAAAGGCTACTCACCGAAAGCCATCATCCGCGACCACGCCCTGGTCGAGATTGGCTCCAGCCTGCGAATGAGCGGCGTTGAAATATTGATACTGGCCTGCACCCACTTTGAATACTTTTACGACGATTTGAAAGGCCGGGTCTGCCTGGAGATTTTTGAACCGTCAGAAAAAATGGTGGAACGCCTGCAACAAATGCTGCCCGCTTCTGCCGCCTGAACAAGACCAGCTTGTGACCGCGGGAACACCGTTTCCGCGGTCAATCCACTTCGCGCCAGTGCAGTTGTCCTTTGCTGAGCCCATCCAGCACCATTTTCAGCGTCCGGCGCTGCGTTTCCGGTAATTGAATCCGCATGCTGACCTGTTCGCCATACGCCTGTGTGATCACAACTGCCGACAGCCGGCCGAGCTCCCGCCGCACAGCGGCTTCCAGCGCAAATGCAAACCGGATTTCCAGTTCCACCGTACGCACGCACACGACGGTAGGCAACTGCGCCAACGCTTCTTTCAACACCTGACTGTAGGCGCGCACCAGACCGCCACTACCGAGCAAGGTGCCGCCGTAAAAGCGGGTCACCACCGCAACCACTTCGGCGAGCTCACTGTGCTGCAACAGATTGAGCATGGGGCGGCCGGCAGTCCCGGCAACCTCACCATCATCGGAACAAGCGATAGCGCCTGTGCTGCCGGGATGGCCGGCAATGAAGGCGAAGGCGTTGTGGGTGGCGTCAGCAAACTCGGCGCGCACGACAGCAATAAAGTGCTCGGCCTCGGCCCGATTGGCAACTCGAGCAATACTGGCGATAAATCGGCTGCGCTTGATCTCGATCTCATGCCGGAGCGTGGCTGCAGGAACCAGAACGGACGTCATCGCTGCCTGCCGGCACCCGACTCAGACAGCTTCAAACTGGATACTGACATGCTGGCTGTCATCACTAAAACCAATCTCGCCATCCTGAATCGTGCACTGCAGATTCATGTTCTTTTGCGCCAGCTTGCCCAGCGCCTCGACAGTTTCATTGCTGAGTGAACGCACGGTCACGTTGTCGAGTTTGCCAAGCGCTTCATGCATTTGCTTGCGCCAGACCGCTGCACTGCGGCTGTTATAGGTCATGATCACCACCTGCTTGGCCCGACCGGCAGCTTTGCGCAGTCGCTTCTCATCGGGCTGGCCAAGTTCGAGCCACAACTCGATCTCGTCGCTCAGGCTCTTCCGCCACAGATCCGGTTCATCGTCGGTACTGATGCCTTTGGTAAACGCCAGCTGCTCATCGGCATACAGCGCAAACGCCAGCACCCGCACCATCATCCTTTCATCCGTCTCGGACGGATGCTGGGCAATAGTCAGTGAATGGGTCTGATAGTAATGCCGCTCCATATCGGCAATCTGCAATTCGGCTTTGAAGATGGTGGCTTTCAATGCCATGGGGTACCTCTATCTATGAATCAGGGAAATGAACAGGCCCAAAACAGAACAGGCGCGGCGGTTTATGACCGGCGCGCCTGTCAGCCAAACAGCGGTCGTGATTATTTCTCGACGAAGGCCCGTTCGATTACATAGTGACCGAGATCACCCTGGCGGGCTTCGGCAAAGCCCATGCCGTTCAGGATAGCGCATGTGTCTTTCAACATGCTCGGGCTGCCGCACAGCATCACCCGATCGTTGTCCGGACTGAATGCCGGCAGGCCAACATCGCTGGCCAGCTTGCCGCTCTTGATCAGGTCGGTGATCCGGCCCTGATGGCGAAACGGCTCGCGGGTCACGGTCGGGTAGTACACCAGCTTCTGACGGACGATCTCGCCAAAGTATTCATTGTTAGGCAGCTCGCGCTCGATGTACTCGGCATAGGCCAGATCGTTGACATTGCGCACGCCATGCACCAGCACCACTTTCTCGAACTGCTCGTAGACGTCCGGATCCTTGATGATGCTCATGAATGGCGCCAGACCGGTACCGGTGCTGAGCAGGTACAGATGCTTGCCCGGAATCAGGTTGTCGACAATCAAGGTGCCGGTCGGCTTGCTGCCAACCAGCACTTCGTCACCGATCTTGATGTGCTGCAGCCGCGAGGTCAACGGCCCGTTCTGCACCTTGATACTGAAGAACTCAAGGTGGTCTTCGTAATTGGAGCTGACGATGCTGTAAGCACGCAGCAGTGGCTTGCCGTTTACTTCCAGACCAATCATCACAAAGTGACCATTACGGAAACGGAAGCCCTGATCGCGGGTCGTGGTGAAACTGAACAGGGTGTCGTTCCAGTGGCGGACATCAAGAACACGTTCGGTAGCAAAGGCGGCCATGGCAGAGCGTCGATAAGGCAGGGAGTGACAACGGGCGCGGATTCTACCGGTTTTTCCCGGTAAAGGGGCCGGTGCCAGATCAAAACGCTCCACAAAAACCCTGATTTACATCGGGATATCAGCCATTCACGCGGAAGCAGGACGCCACGGCTGGGCAGGCACAAAGGCCGTGGTCATGGCAACCGCCCGACCCCCGTTCGGGGCCGGGCCGGACTAGGAAAGCTGCGGTTACGCGCTCAGACGCGAGTACAGGGTGCGCAGCGGTGCAAACAGGCCGCGATGTTTGTAGGCGGTGAACTCGCCGGCATCGAGGAAACTACCCTGACAGGACGGGCAATGCTCCACCGTCATGCCGTTGCCATTGACCCGGCGGGTCAACAGTGCAATGTCGTCACAACGCGGGCAATCAATGTCGTGTTGACCGTTGAATTCAATCCCGATCGCCGGCAGCCCCAAATCGAGCATCTCGCTCTCATCAATGGCGCGCAGGGCGTCCAGTTCGCCTTGATCAAACCACAGCCCCTTGCAACCGGCGCACCGGTCAACGTCGATACCGGCCAGTTGCACGCGATCCATCTGGGCATTGCATTTCGGACAGTTCATCATGATGGCTACCTCTTCCAGACCTTGACAATCATTTGGCTGGTAGACAGTGTGACGTTGGCACCGACAAAAGAGTTTGATCCAGCGTAAGCAGCAGTGACTCTGGAGACGTTTTGCAACAGGTTGGCGGGTTCAGAGGCGCATCGCTCGAAACACTGCGGCATCGCGCCTGCCCGCTGGCGTTCAACGCATAAAGATGCAGGAATGACCATGACGTCGTCAGTATCGGAGACACCACCGAGTCCAGGGCTCATCAGCTGGGAGGATTTCGAGAAAGTTGCACTTCGGGTCGGCACCATTGTCCATGCCGAAGTCAATGAAGCAGCCCATAAACCCGCCTACATTCTGGATGTCGATCTGGGCCCGCTCGGTGTCAAACGCTCAAGTGCGCAAGTGACGGCCTTGTATCAGCCGGCCGACTTGATCGGCCGGCAGGTACTTTGCGTCTGTAACTTTCCGCCGAAGCGCGTCGCTGGCGTTCGTTCGGAAATTCTGGTGACTGGTGTGCATGACGAGCAAGGTCGAGTGGTGCTCTGCTCGCTGGATCAACCCGTTCCGAACGGCGCCGCATTGCGATAGAAACGTCGCAAAGTTGAATTCGGCACTGGCCACTCAGCCAGCAATTGCGGTCGGCTGCCGCGACCGACTGCGACTCAGCGTTACCCGCCAAGCAATCGCCGCCGCGATCAACAACAACGCCGCCGCCAGCAAGAACGGAGCGCCGGGAAAATGCCAGCCAGTGCCCGGCGCGATTGCGGCGGCAAAGGTCTGGGTAAACAGCACCGGCCCCACCAGTCCGGTCAGCCCGAGCAGGCTGCTGTTGGCTCCCTGCAACTGGCCCTGCTCCTGTGCCGTCACATGTTGACTCATCAGGCTTTGCGATGCCGGGCTGAAAAAGCCCATCAGGGCAAACACCGGAATGCCGAGCCAGAACCCCCACCCCACTGGCGACAAGGCATAGATCAGAAAACCAACCGTGCCACAGCCAAGGCCCGTCAGCATGGCACGGCGTTCGCCAATGGCCGGCACCACACGGCGCACCAGCACGGCCTGAACAATCACGTTGCAGCCGCCCACCAAGGCCAGTGTCAGCCCGGTCACGGTTTCGCTCCAGCCGTAGCGGTAACTGACATAAAGTACAAAGGTGCTGGGCAAGACGTAATGCGCCAGCAGATACAGAATGCTGACGCTGGCAAGACCGAACAACTCCGGATGTGAACGCAGCAACTTGAGCGAGCCGACTGGATTGGCTCGGGCCCAGGAAAACCGGCCACGTTTTTCCACCGGCAGTGATTCCGGCAGCACGAACACACCATACAGCGCGTTGACCAAGGTCAGCGCTCCGGCAACCCAGAACGGCAAGCGGGCATCAATGCTGCCAAGTACCCCACCCAGGGCCGGGCCAATGACAAAACCAATGCCCCAGGCAGCGCCCAGCATGCCGAAACTGGCCGCCCGTTTTTCCGGCGGTGTCACATCAGCGACATAGGCTCCTGCGGTCGAAAAGCTGGCGGCGGTGATGCCAGACAGCACCCGGCCGATGAACAACCAGAGCAGATTCGGCGCCAATGCCATCAGCAGGTAATCGAGGCCAAGGCCAAAACAGGAAATCAGGATCACCGGACGTCGGCCAAAGCGGTCCGACAATGCCCCCAGCAGCGGCGAACACAAAAACTGCATCAACGCCCACGCCAGTGAAAAGAACCCGACCATCCGGGCGGCCGCCGCGGTATCGCCGGCAAGAAACGTCTCGACCAGCTTCGGCAACACCGGAATGACCACGCCCAGCGCAAGCACGTCAAGCACCAGTGTGATGAAGATAAAAATGAATGCGGCACGCGATGGTGCCGCCGGTTGCATGATGTTCACGGACGTTTCCGGTGGCGAGAAGTGCGCTGACGCATTGTCACCTTTGCGCTGGCATGGCCATTTCAGCCGCTTGCCAGCCGCCTGACAAGCGCTCGCTCGGCAATATTGTCGGGAGCCTGTCAACGACAGCCGGTGTTGACCGTTGATCCGGGCAAGAGGCCTAAATCGGAACCTGGACAGATGAAGGGCGCAGTTGCTGCCACTGGCAGCCTCGCAGGCTTGTCCCTAGACTGCAACGTACCACTTGCCAGCGAGTCGGCAGAGCTTGCTCACCAACCAGCCGGAGTCCACCGCCGCGATGCATGTCATGCCATGACCGTCTCGCGCTCCGAACAACGTCAACAACTTGACCAGTTTCTGGCCGGGGTCGAGCGACGGGCGTTGCGCATGGCCGAGTTTTCGGTACGCCACCGCGACGACGCCATGGAAATCGTTCAGGATGCGATGCTGAAGCTGGTGCAGCACTACGGCGATGCCGCGGCCTCCGATTGGCCGGCGCTGTTCCAGCGCATTCTGCAAAGCCGCATCATGGATCATTTCCGGCGCCAGAAGGTCCGTAACCGGATTTTTGTCTGGTTCACCAGCAACGACGATGATGAACTGCAGGAAGATCCGATTGCGGCCATGCCGGATCCGGGTCTGACCAATCCGCTCGACCGGCTGGCACTCGAACAAGGCAACAGTGCGCTGGTCGAGGCGGTAGCCACCCTGCCGGAACGACAGCGACAAGCCTTTCTGCTGCGACACTGGGAAGGCCTCAGTGAAAAGGAAACCGCCTTTGCCATGCAGTGCAGCGAAGGCTCGGTAAAAACCCATCTGTCCCGGGCCATGCACGCACTGCGGGCTCGACTGGCAGCACACGCCTGAAATCGCCACGGCAAACCAAAAGGCTGACAACCATGAACGCTGAACCGACCGACCAGGATGCCACCTTGCTGGCACGCACCCGGGCCGCTCTTGACGCCAGTGCCGATGAGCTCGACTACCGCAGCCAGTTGCAGCTGCAGCGTGCCCGGCAGCAGGCTCTGGCGGCACTGGACCACTCCCTTCACAACGCACCTCGGCAGGACACTGGCCAGCACACGACCGGTCGGCCGGAGAAAGTCTGGTGGCAGCGACAATGGTTGTGGCTGACCGCGGTGCCGGCAGCGCTGGTACTGGTCATCGCACTGCCCCTGCTGCAAT
This sequence comes from Permianibacter sp., assembly GCA_041914645.1. Classification (GTDB taxonomy): domain Bacteria; phylum Pseudomonadota; class Gammaproteobacteria; order Enterobacterales; family Permianibacteraceae; genus Permianibacter. The sequence continues at coordinate 260,454 of JAYSCY010000004.1, read as the reverse complement.
CCCCTCGGCCCGCTTCGGAGCCGGCCAGTGCCCCGGCGCTGGCAAGTCAGGCCGGGACAGACGAGTCCTGGCAGGCACTGGCCGATCTGGAGGTGCTGGCGGACGAAGCCGAACTGGAGGAGTTGGCAGATATCGAGTTTTACCAATGGCTCGGTGAACAGGAGGAAGCCGATTCCGTTTGAGCAAAATGCCAGTGACTTGCGCTAAGCTCCGGACATCTGGCACGAACGACCTTTCTTGCCTATACCTAACGCAGTCTTGCGCCGTCAGTCTGGCGGCGCCTTTCTTTTCCGGTCGGTTTTCCGGCCGGCGTTGGAGACAGGCATGTCACCGGAACCAACCGGCATCAATCCGCTCAACAATGACAAGGGTCCGCGTACGGGCGACCTGTGTCTGCCGACAGAGTTGTGTCTGCTGCCCTTGGCCGAGCGGCCATTTTTCCCGCCACAAACCTTGCCGGTGCTGATGAATGAAGAACACTGGCGGGAATCGCTCGACGTCATTGGCCAGACCGAACATCGGCTGGCCGGCCTGGTACTGACCCGCGCCGCGCACCCCGATCATGCCACCGCCGCCGATTTTCATCGCATCGGCACCATTGTCCGGGTGCACCATCCGGTTGTTTCAAGCGGCAAGGTGCAATTCATCGCCGAAGGCTTGCAGCGATTCCGCATTCGCAAACTGCACAGTGACAATGCACCGTTCATGGCGACCGTTGATTACCCGGTCGAGCCGCGCTACCGGCAATTTGAACAACTGAAAGCCTATGCCGTCGCCATCATCAACAGCCTGCGTGACATGGCGCCGCTGAATCCGCTCTACAGTGACGAACTCAAATTCTTCCTGAACCGGTTCAATCCGAATGAACCCTCCCCGCTCGCTGATTTTGCCGCCAGTCTGACCACGGCCAGCCGGGATGAACTGCAGCACATTCTCGAGACTGTTCATCTGCGCGATCGGATGGAAGCCGTCATTGAGCTCATCAAGACCGAAATGCAAGTCGCCCGGCTGCAGGCCAAGATCCGGGAAGAAGTCGAAGAAAAACTGACCGAACACCAGCGCAAGTTCTTCCTGCGCGAACAGCTCAAGGCAATCCAGCGAGAGCTCGGCCTTGCCAAAGACGATCGCACTGCAGACACAGAGAAATTCCGCGAACGGATCGAACCACTGCAGGTCCCGGAAGCACCGAAGCAGCGCATCGACGAAGAGCTCGACAAGCTGGCGGTGCTCGAGCCGGGTTCGCCAGAATATGCGGTGACCCGCAACTGGCTTGATGTCGCGACAGCAGTGCCATGGGGCAAGCACAGTGCCGACAATCTCGATCTGACCCGGGCCGGCAAAATTCTCGATGGCGATCACGCCGGTCTGGATGACGTCAAACGACGCATCATCGAGTTTCTGGCAGTCGGTGCCTTGAAAGGTGAAATCGCCGGCTCGATCTTGCTGCTGGTTGGCCCGCCCGGTGTTGGCAAGACGTCCATTGGCCGCTCGATTGCCCATGCGCTCGAACGAAAATTCTACCGGTTCTCGGTTGGCGGCATTCGCGATGAAGCCGAGATCAAAGGTCATCGCCGCACCTATATCGGCGCCCTGCCCGGCAAGCCAATTCAGGCGCTGCGCGAATGCGGCACCATGAACCCGGTGATCATGCTCGACGAGATCGACAAGATCGGCAGCAGCTATCAGGGCGATCCGGCGTCTGCCTTGCTTGAAGTGCTGGACCCGGAGCAGAACCACGCCTTTCTGGATCACTATCTCGACGTTCGGGTTGACCTGTCGAAAGTGCTGTTCGTCTGCACCGCCAACCAGCTCGACACCATTCCGCGGCCACTGCTGGACCGGATGGAAACCATCCGGCTGTCCGGTTACATCACCGAAGAAAAAATGGCGATCGGCCGCGATTATCTCTGGCCGCGCACACTTGAACGCACCGGTCTGACCCGCCGCGATGTAACACTGTCAGCCGCCGCGCTGCGCACGATCATCGAAAACTACGCCCGGGAAGCCGGCGTTCGCAATCTGGAAAAACAACTCGGCCGGCTGGCACGAAAAATTGTCGTGGAGAAAGTGGCAAGCGGTGCTGGCAAGAGTCAACGTGCAGCCAGCAAAGCCATTGTGATCAGCCCGGAAAAAGTCGCCGACTGGCTCGGTCACGCGGTCTTTACCCACGACAAACCCGCACAGGGTGTCGGCATCGTCACCGGCCTGGCCTGGACCGCGCTGGGCGGCACCACGCTCAATATCGAAACCGCCGTTGTTCATCACAAGCAGCGCGGACTGAAGCTGACCGGCACGCTTGGCGATGTCATGAAGGAATCAGCCGAGATCGCCTACAGCTTTGTCAGTGGCCATCTGGCGGAATTCGGCGCGCCTGCCGATGCGTTTGACAATGCCTTCATCCATATTCATGTGCCGGAAGGCGCCACCCCGAAAGACGGCCCCAGCGCCGGCATCACCCTTGCCACTGCCCTGTTGTCGCTGGCACGCAAGCAGGCCTTGACCAAAGTGATGGCGATGACTGGCGAACTGACGCTCGCTGGCGAGGTGCTGGCAGTGGGAGGCATTCGGGAAAAAGTGGTGGCCGCGCGACGGGTCGGCGTTCGTCAGTTGATTCTGCCCGAAGCCTGTCGGGGTGATTATGCGGAGTTGCCCGACTATATCCGCAAGGGCATTACGGTCAGCTTTGTTCGTCGATTCAATGAAGTGGTCAGGTTGTGCTTTGATCAAAAGCGTTAGCGTTGATGCACGAGGACCTGTGCGCAAATCTGAGCCAGACACCTGTACGGTCAAAAACCTGCCGCACTGATTTGCCTGGCATCAGCGCTTCTGTGCTGCCCGCTCCCGGGCTCGGACAATTCCCTGCCACGACGTTTCGTCCTTGATCAGGATCTCGCGCAGATCTTCCGGAATCGGCATTTCAGCAAAGGCACTGACATCCGCACCACCGGTGTTGCCAACCGGCACCTTGCCAACCAGCGAGCCAAGAAAACCGCCGACAATGCGGAAACTCTGCCCGATGATTTCCCAAACATCGCGCCGTTGCCAACCCACTTTCAGGAACCAGATATGCGTGCGGGTATGGGCAATGGCATGGTGCTGGCCCAGGATATGGGCGCGCTCCAACTGACGAAAAGCATCGCGCCATTCCTGTCGCCGGTAGGCCGCTTGCGCCGCCAGCAGTTCCTGCTCAAACGCTGCACGCAATTGTGGATGCATCATGATGAAAGCCAGCTCTGTTCGGCGTGCTCACGCACCAGTTGCGCCAAAAACCGGATGTGGGCCGGATTGTCATTGAGCGCTGGAATATAGCTTGCCCGCTCACCTCCTGCCTCCTTGAAGCCGTGGCCACCGCGCTCAGCGATTTCCTCCAGCGTCTCCAGACAGTCGGCTGAGAATCCGGGGCAAATCAAATCAACAGATTTCAGCCCGGCTTTGCCCTGCTGTTCCAACCATTCGTCCACATAGGGTTGCAGCCACGGCTCCCGGCCAAAACGCGACTGATAGCAATGCTGCCACTGAGAGCCCTGCAGACCCAGTGCTGCCGCAAGCAGTTCGGTCGTGCGTTGGCACTGTGCGGCGTAAGGGTCGCCCAAATCGACAAACCGTTGCGGCAAGCCATGATAGGAAAACACCAATTTATCGGCCTGACCCTTTTGCTGCCAGTGCGCCCGCACGCTATCGGCCAACGCTGCGATATAACCCGGATGATCGTGATAATCCTTGACCATGCGCAGTTCCGGCAAATGCCGACATGGCGCCAGCGCATCTGCCACCCGATCAAACACTGCGCCGGTTGTCGCCGCGGAAAACTGGGGATACATCGGCAACACCAGGACACGGCTGACGCCGGCATTGCGCAGTTCAAGCAGGCCGGTTTTCAGCGATGGCTGGCCATAGGTCATGCCGACTGCAACCGGAATATCGAGACCGAGCTGGCTGTGCAATTCGCGTTGCAGCGCGCTCGCCTGGCGACGGGTGATTGCCCGCAGCGGTGAATCGTCTTGCCATACGCTCTGATAGAGCTTGGCGACTTTGGCGGAGCGGATATTCAGAATCACGCCATTGAGAATGAGCCACCACAACCAGCGTGGAGCGTCCACAACCCGTCGATCAGACAGAAACTCTTTCAGATAGCGGCGCACTGCGCCACTGGTCGGCGCATCGGGTGAGCCGAGATTGACCAGCAAGAGACCAAAAGGCGCCACTGGGGCGCCTTTTGTCGGGAGTTGCGAACGGGTTACGGAAGACTCGCTCACTCTGCCTCCAGTGCGGCAAAAATGTTGTCGCGGACCTCTTCCATGGCCCCGACACCTTCGACACGGATATAGCTCGGTGCGCCATCGTCGCCGCGTTCAGACCAGTTACGATAATACTCAATCAGTGGTTTGGTCTGGCTGTGATAGACATCAAGCCGCTTGCGAACGGTTGCTTCCTTGTCATCTTCACGCTGCACCAGTGCTTCACCGGTGACATCATCGATGCCATCGACCTTCGGCGGGTTGAAGGCAATATGGTAGACCCGGCCCGAGGCCGCGTGAACGCGACGGCCCGACAGACGCCGGACAATCTCTTCGTCCTCGACCACGAATTCCACCACGTGATCGACATCAATGCCGTTCTGGCGCATGGCGTCGGCTTGCGGAATGGTGCGCGGAAAACCGTCAAGCAGATAACCATTCTTGCAGTCGGCTTGGGCAAGACGCTCTTTGACCATGGCAATGATCAGCTCATCGGTCACCAACTGGCCTGCATCCATGATGGCTTTGGCCTTGGCGCCCAGCTCGGTGCCGGCTTTGACCGCAGCCCGCAGCATGTCGCCAGTCGAAATCTGGGGAATCCCGTATCGATCCTTGATGTATTGCGCCTGGGTGCCTTTGCCCGCACCCGGGGCGCCCAACAAAATGATCCGCATCAACTCGCTCCAGAGCCTGTTGCTGGGAGTAACGTCCGGGAATTCAACCCGGGGTCTCCCATCCCCCTGACAGGGCCGTGCTGTACACCTGTCAGGACCACTGAAAACTTGTATCACCGCACACGGCGAAACCGCGCGCACTTTACCGCCCGAAGCCGGGCGCGGCAAGCAATAATCGGCTCTAACTGTCTAATCCGGCACGAGTTTTTACAGTAGCAACTGCGAACGCCCTGCCCCTTCAGCGGGTGCTGGCACCGCTGTCCTGACCGCCCGCCATCAACCGGGCCATCCGGTCCAGCTCATCGGAGTGGGCGCCCAGGTCCTCATAGATTTGCAGTACCGAGGCTTCGGACAGGCCGAGCGCAGCCAGTGCATCGGCCGGCAGCTCGGTGTCGGTGACGTCGCCGATGTTGCTGCGGGCCAACAAGGTGTTGGCGAGCCGCACCAGATGGACATACACCGCGCTGTCGCCGCGGTAGGCGTCATCATGGTGATGGGCGGTCACCGCAATGACCTCATCCGGCATTTTCCAGTGCCGCATCAGCCAGCTGCCCAGACTGGCATGGCCGATGCTGATGGAATGTTGCCCGGCGCCAACCCGGAGAATGCGTTGCTCGATGGCGGCCAGATTGCAGCTCGGGTTGGCCAGCGACATTTTGTTCAACAGGAAATACTCGGGCTGGAACAAGTGCCCCAGCAACAGCACACCGAAGTTGTGCAACAAGCCGCACAGGTAGGCGGTTCCGGGCTTGACCCCGAGTGAGCGCGACAGTTGCCGGGTCAGCCCCTGCACGACAGCGGCATTGTAAACGGCATGGCGCCAGAAATTGTCGAGCCCAAGCGGCCCATCGGCGGCCAGCTTGAACACCTTGCCAGCGGCAATGCCAAGGGCAAGATTGCTGACGATGTCAAAACCCAGCACACGGGTGATGGCGGTCTGGATGGAATCAACATTGCCGCGATAGCCAAAGAACGACGACCGGGCATAGCGAATCACTTGCGCGGCGATGCTCGGGTCCATCTCGACCAGTTCGGCCAGATCCTTGGCGGTCGAATCCGGGTCACTGACCAGATGCAGTATCTGGGTGGCAACCGCCGGGATCGCCGGCAGGCGATAGACCTGCTCGAGTCGTTTCTGGATTTCGGCATCGGACGGCAGGCTGAGCCGGGCAACTTGCTGGTTGAACTCACTGTTCTCCATGCCACAGGGCACCGGGGCGACCGGCACTACCGCCGAAATGGCACCTTTTACCGCCCGGCCACACAGAAAGCTGAATGACTTGCCGGAAACTGACAGCACTGCGGTATGGGCACCGGCCTCCAGATACACCGTGTCATGCCGCAACAGGGCTTCTTCGACCACGGCCTTGAGGTTGTAAGCTTCCGGCACCGGCGGGTGCGAGCCTGGCTCGCAATCGGAAAACCGCCGGTCGGCTTCGGCATGGGTCAGCGGCTGAACACTGCGACCAAGCACCTTGGTCGCCTTGTCCAGATCGAGCACGCTGTTGAGTGGAATGATGGCCATCAGCAACTGCACGCCATCACTGAGCAGCACCGCACGGGCAAATTGGCTTGGGTTGACCTGACAGCTATGCGCTGCCTCTTCCAGCGTGTCAGTGCGGGGATGAATGTGTTCCTGAAAGCCGACTCCGTTGGCCGTCAGAAAGCGACGCAAGGTAGTGGCAATGGCCATGGCGTGGACGTGGTCCCCGTAATTCAGTTAGGCAAGCTCGGCCAAGCATAGCCGACCTCGGTACGGGTAAGCGCAACTGTCGTACGGAATTTCATCACAATGCCAGCGCGAGGCTGACCGGGATGCCCAATTGGCCTTCCGGTCAGCCCATGCAGCACAGATTTCCGGGCGGAACCCCTCAGCTTGGCGACAGCAAACTCAGCAGCAAGCGGTTGAGTCGGCTGCTGTAGCTGCCCGGATCGTCAAGCTGGCCACTTTCGGCCAGCTTGGCCTGATCGAACATCAGCTCCAGCAAATCGGCAAAGCGCGCCTCATCGGACTCCTTGTCCAGCCGCTGCATCAGCGGATGGCTCGGATTCACTTCGAACACCGGTTTCATCACCGGCACTTCCTGGCCAGTCTGCTTCAGCAAGCGTGCGATATGCGAGCCCATGTCCTGCTGCTCACCTACCACGCAAGCCGGTGAGTCGGTCAAACGCGAAGTGACCCGCACGTCCTTGACCCGCTCGCCAAGCACCGTCTTTATCCGGGCCAACAGCGGTGCAGCCTGGGATTCGGCTTCTTTCTGAATGGCTTTTTCGGTTTCACTTTCCAGCCCACCAAGGTCGAGCTCGCCACGTGTCACCGACACCAGCGGTTTGCCATCGAACTCATGCAGGTAGCTCAGCATCCACTCGTCGATCCGATCGGTCAGCAGCAACACTTCGACGCCCTTCTTGCGGAACACTTCCAGATGCGGACTGTTCTTGGCGGCGGCAAAACTGTCCGTCGAGATGTAATAAATCGCTTTCTGTTCCGGTTTCATCCGGCTGACGTAATCGGCCAGTGCAACATTCTGCACCGGCGTATCGGTGTGGCTGCTGGCAAAACGCAACAGCTTGGCGATCTGGTCCTTGTTGCCAGCATCTTCCGCCGGGCCTTCTTTCAGCACCTGACCAAATTCATCCCAGAACTTCTGATACTTTTCCGGCTCTTTCTGGGCAATGTCTTCGAGCAGCCCCAGCACCCGCTTGACGCCTTGCTTGCGCAGCGTATCGGTGACGGCGCTGTCCTGCAGAATCTCGCGCGAAACGTTCAGCGGCAGATCGGCCGAATCGAGCACACCACGGACAAAGCGCAGGTAGATCGGCAGGAATTGTTCGGCGTCATCCATGATGAACACGCGCTTGACGTACAGCTTGACGCCACGCGGCCGGTCGCGGTTCCACAGGTCATACGGCGCCCGGGCCGGGATATAGAACAGCGAGGTAAATTCATGCTTGCCCTCGACCTTGCTGTGGGTCCAGGCCAACGGGTCTTCGAAATCGTGGGCAATGTGCTGATAGAACGCCTTGTATTCCTCTTCCGAAATATCCGACTTGGCACGGGTCCACAGCGCGGTCGCCTTGTTGGCCGTTTCGAATTCGGCAGTCGGCTCACCTTCGTCCGTTTCCTGCGGCAGCTGCACCGGGATGGCGATATGGTCGGAATACTTGTGGATCAAGTGCCGCAAGCGCCACGGCTCAAGAAACTCCTTCTGATCCGCTTTCAAGTGCAGGATGACATCGGTGCCGCGTTCTTCCTTGTTGATGGTTTCGACACTGAACTCGCCGTCACCGGTACTCTCCCACTGCACCGCGTCGTCCGGGCTGGCGCCAGCAGCGCGACTGCGCACCGTGATGCGGTCGGCAACGATAAAACCGGAATAGAAACCGACCCCGAACTGGCCGATCAGATTGGCATCCTTTTTCTGGTCACCGGACAATTTGGCCAGAAAATCGGCAGTACCCGATTTGGCAATGGTGCCAAGATGCTGCACCGCTTCGTCACGGGTCATGCCGATACCATTGTCGCTGATGGTCAGCGTGCCAGCGGTCTTGTCGACCACCAGCCGAACCCGCAGGTCATTGTCGGCACCAAGCAGCTCCGGCTGGGCCAGCGCCTTGAATCGCAGCTTGTCGGCGGCATCGGCCGCATTGGAGATCAGTTCCCGCAGGAAAATTTCCTTGTTGCTGTACAGCGAATGGACCATCAGCTGCAGCAGCTGTTTGACTTCGGTTTCAAAGCGACGGGTTTCGCGGGTCGCGGCGACGGACATGGTCGGGCTCCGTAAAGGGGGTTGGGGAAATTGCTGCCGGCTATCTGGGGGCGATGACCGGGATTTCAAGGCAATCGGCTGGCTCGGGGAGTGGCCGCAGCCACCCCATGAAAAGTGCGGTCTGACGGCTCTACTTGAACGGCCGGCGGCCGGCAAACGAATGAGCCAGCGTACCGCCATCGACAAATTCCAGCTCGCCACCCAACGGCACGCCATGGGCGATGCGGGAAATGGTCAGCGGCAGGTTTTCGCACAGGTCGCGAATGTAATGCGCGGTGGCATCACCTTCGACTGTCGGGTTGGTGGCCAGAATCAGCTCCTTGACCTCGCCCTGTTTCAATTTTTGAACCAGTTGCGGCAAACCGACCTGTTCCGGACCGATACCATCGAGTGGGGACAGGTGGCCGCGCAGGACAAAATAGCGGCCCCGATAGCCACCGGTCTGTTCGATGGCCTGAACATCCGACGGGGTTTCGACCACACAAAGCTGCGAGCCATCACGCCGGCTGTCGCGACAAATGCCACAGATCTCGTCATCGCTGAACGTGCGACAACTGGTGCAATCACGCACGCCATCCATCGCCGCGATCAGGGCGTCAGCCAGCCGGCGGCCACCCGCACGATTGCGATCGAGCAGCTGGTAAGCCATCCGGGTTGCCGATTTGTTACCGACGCCAGGCAGCACACGCAGCGCGTCAACCAGTTGCTTGATGAGGGGGCTGCTTTCCATGGCCGACCAATGGTTCGCTAAGCGAAGGAAGTTCTGGGAGGGGTTTCAACCGCAAGGCATTCAACTACTGCTGGCGCAGCCAAAACCGCTCCCACCGCAAGTTGGCGAATTCGCCGTCAGAACGGCATCTTGAAACCCGGCGGCAGCGCCATACCGGAGGTCAGCGAGTTCATCTTGGCACTGGAAGCCGCCTCGACCTTGCGCACCGCATCGTTGACAGCTGCCGCCAGCAGATCTTCCAGCATCTCCTTGTCTTCCTGCATCAGGCTGTCGTCGAGCTCAACGCGCTTGACGTCGTGCTTGCCGTTCATGGTGACCTTGACCAGGCCTGCGCCCGATTCGCCGGTCACTTCCAGCAACGCAATTTCCTGTTGTGCTTTCTGCATGCGGGCCTGCATGTCCTGCGCCTGCTTCATCAGATTGCCCAAACCGCCTTTCATGATGTTTTCCTCTTTCCCGAATCAGAACAAACCTGACGGCAACACTGTGTCGCCATCATCAATGCAACGAACGAATGGTGTCGGTCAACAAACGCCCCTGACTCAAATTGAGCAATTCATTGAGGCGCGGGTCGGCTTGCAGTGCCGCCGCTGCGGCCGCCTGCTTTTCAGCGGCGCGGCGCGCGGCAAGCTCACGCGCCGTCACGGCGCCGGCTGGCATGTCGCCGGTCAGCATCAGCGTGATGGCGCGACCGAGCAGCGTGCTGATGCCGGCTTCGATTTCCTTCATCCGCGGCGGCGACAGCAAATCGAGGCGCTGGGCATCGGCAGCCAGCGTGAAACGATCGCCTTCACAGCGGACCAATGCGGTATTGCGGGCGAGATTGTCGGCCAAACCGACCAGCTTCATCGCGTCGATCCAGTCCAGCCATTGATTGCTCAACTGTTCGATGCTGGCATGATGCCAGTTGTCGGAATTCAGCACATGGCCATTGGCCGTTTCCGGTTCCGCTGCGCCTGATGCCGGTGAAACAGCCACTGGCACCTGAGCTGCGGGCGACCCGGCTTCATGGTCCGCCACCCCGTGTCGAACCGGGACCGATGCGTTGACAGGCTCTGGTTTTGAATCCACTGCGGATTCCACGGCGGGCGAAGCCGTCGCTGCAACGGTGGCGGTTTTGGCTGATGCCGTTTCCGTTGTCGAACTTGTGCTGACAGTGCGCCGCTCGCCTTCGCCAACCGGGCGAAACGCCAGCATCCGCAGCAGGGTCATCTCCAGCCCTTCCCGCCCGCTCGGCGCCAATGGCAGATCACGACGACCATGCAAGGCAATCTGGTAGTAAAGCTGAATGTCCGCGGCACTCAGAACGCTGGCAATCTGCTTGCAAAGCGGCTGCTCGCCGTACGGCGATTGCGGCAGTTGCTGCACCACGGCGGCACCATGCAACAAGCTCAGCAGCTCCGCGAGCACTGCTTCATGATCCGGCGCGAAACTGTCCATGGTGGCGATGGCCTGCATCACCCCGGCGACATCGCCCTGACACAGCGCGGTAACCAGTTCAGCCAGCGAGGCGTGCTCAATGAAACCGAGCATGTCGCGCACATCGGCGGTCTTGAGCTGGCCCTGACCGTGGGCTATTGCCTGATCGAGCAGACTCAGGGCATCACGCAGACTGCCATTGGCGGCGCGCGCCACCAGCGGCAGCGTCGATGGCTCGAAAGGCACCGTTTCCGTCGTCAGGATGTGATCAAGCCGGTTGGTGATCTGCTCCGGTGTCAGTGCTTTCAGATGGAACTGCAGGCAACGCGACAACACGGTGACCGGCAACTTTTGCGGGTCGGTGGTTGCCAACAGGAACATCACATGCGGCGGCGGCTCTTCCAGCGTCTTCAGCAGCGCATTGAAGCTGCTGTTGGACAGCATGTGCACTTCGTCGATGAGGTAAACCTTGTAGCGGCCGCGGGTCGGCAGGTACTGGACGTTGTCGAGCAGGTCGCGAGTGTCTTCAACCTTGGTTCGTGACGCGGCATCGACCTCAATGAGATCAACGAACCGGCCACTGTCGACTTCCAGACAGGCCGCACACTGGCCACACGGGCTGGCGGTGACGCCGGTTTCGCAGTTCAGGCATTTGGCAAAGATGCGGGCGACGGTAGTCTTGCCGACGCCGCGGGTACCGGTGAACAAATAGGCGTGATGCAGACGCTGCTGGCCGAGTGCGCTTTGCAAGGCCTTCAGCACATGGCCCTGACCGACCATGTCTTCAAAGCGGCGAGGCCGCCATTTCCGTGCAAGTACCTGATATGTCATGAGTTAGCCAGCGGCTCGGGGGTTCAGACAGCGAGGCGCGAATGCTATCACGGGCAGGGCGATGGTTGTCGCTTGCAGCGGCGTGGCTTGGAACAGGGGCGGATAGGCTAACAATTAAGGGGGTGGCAGCCTGCAGAGCACGACCGCGGCGCACGCATCAACGACTACCGTTGCTCCCTTCCGGGCCTGGCGGGGTTCACCGTCTAGCGTCGCGCGGGCACCCTGCAGACCGCCATTGAACGGTAGCCTGGACCGGCTGGAGCCCGCTTTAATCGGGGGGCTGGTGACATACTGCAAGCGAGAGTTGGCGGAGAGAGCGGGATAGATTCGCGCTTCGCGCTCACCCCTTCGGGGCGGCTTCGCCGTCCAAAACCGCCTATGGCGGTTTTGTCGGACCCGAGGCGCGGCTTCTCACCCACTCTCAACTGCTCAACTTTCACAGCCTTTGCCGGTTGGAACCGGCCGCTCGCTGTCAGCGGATCTGGCGGAGAGAGCGGGATTCGAACCCGCGATACGGGGTTACCGTATACACACTTTCCAGGCGTGCTCCTTCAACCACTCGGACACCTCTCCGGAATCTCAGCTTGCCGCAGTCGATGATGGGATCAACGACTGCCCTTTTCCAGCCTGCCCACAGAAAAACCGGGGGGTCGGAAAAGGCGCGCTAGCTTAGCGATTCACCCTCGCCTTGGCAAACGCTTTGCGGCCAACCTGCGGCTGGACAGAAAACATACACTCGTACCGATAACGGAAGCGTGTGTTCCTTTGCTATATTCCCAAGGCTTTCCCCAGCCCTTTGACTTACCCCAGGACCCAAAAGTGGACATCAAACTCTTACTTCGCCTGATGGCCGAAAAAAATGCGTCCGACCTGTTCTTCAGTACCGGCGCTCCACCGCACATGAAAATTGAAGGTGTCTCGACACCAATGGGTTCCGGCCCGTTGCCACCCGGCACCATCAAGGAAATTGCTTACGGCCTGATGGATCCGGCCCAGATCAAGGAATTCGAAGAACACTGGGAAATGAACTTCGCACTGGCCGTCGATGGCGTTGGCCGGTTCCGGGTCAATGTGTTCAAGCAGCGTGGCGAAGTCGGCATCGTCATGCGCCATATCAAATCGAACATTCCGCCAATCGATTCGCTGAAGCTGCCACCGGTCATCAAGAACCTGATCATGGAGCGGGTCGGCTTGCTGCTGATCTGCGGTCCGACCGGCTCCGGCAAATCGACTACCCTCGCCTCGTTGATCGATTACCGCAACCGGCGTGAAACCGGTCACATCCTGACCATCGAAGATCCGATCGAGTTCCTGCACGATCACAAGCTGTCGATCGTCGACCAGCGCGAGATCGGCGTCGATACCAAGAACTTCCATAACGCCCTCAAGAACGCCATGCGGGAAGCACCGGATGTGATCCTGATCGGCGAGATCCGCGACACCGAGGCCATGGAACACGCGCTGAACTACGCCCAGACCGGTCACCTGGTGCTGGCCACCATCCACGGCAACAACTGCCGTCAGGTGCTGGACCGCATCCGCAACCTGTTCCCGCAGGACATGCGTGGCCATGTGATGAAAGAGCTGTCGTCGGTGCTCAAGGGCATCGTATCGCAACGGCTGGTCAAATCCAGCACCGGGGCCCGGATGCCTGCGGCGGAAGTGATGATGATGTCACCCGATATCGCTGAAATCATCCACAAAGGCTTTCTGGAAGATCTGCCCAAGGCCATCGAAAAGAATTACGTCGATGGCATGCGCACCTTTGACCAGTCGCTGTATGACTTGTACAAAGCCGGCGCCATCAGCCGTGAAGATGCGCTGCACTATGCCGAGTCCAAAACCGACCTCAACTTGCGCATGCGCCTTGGTGAGGCCGGTGATCGAACCAACGTGCAGCCAACGGCAGCACCCAGCGCAGAAAAACCCAATCCGTTCAAAACCGAGCTGTGACTTCAACCCAAAACACGACCGCGTTGGATTGAAACAGAAAAAGGCGCCATTCGGCGCCTTTTTCTGTTTTCGAGGAAACGACAAGTCGTGTTATTTGACCGGTTTGACAAAGCGCAGCGTCATCCGATCGCTTTCGCCAATGGCAACATACTTGGCCCGATCCTTTTCACCGTTACCCAGGGTCGGAGGCAATGCCCAGACGCCGCCTTCATGGTCGGCGGTGTCTTTCGGATTGGCATTGATTTCGGACTTGGCGTCCAGCTTGAAACCAACGCTTTCGGCCATTTTGATCACGTAAGCTTCGTGCATGTAGCCGCTTTTCTCCTGATCGGATTGCGGACGCGATGCCGGCAAGCGGTGCTCGACCACACCCAGCACGCCACCAGGCTTCAGTGCGTCATACATGGCTTTGAACGATGCCTGTACTTTGGCATCACCGCCATTGCGCATCCACCAGTTATGCACGTTGCGGAAGGTCAGCACGACATCGGCCGAACCAGCCGGTGCAATCGCGACTTTTTCCGGCGGATTGAAAACAGTGACTTCTACCTTGTCATATACCGCCGGCGTCGCGGCCAGTTTTTCCTTGTACTTGGCGAGGTTCTTCTTGAAGTACTCGCTCGGCGCCTCGGGATCAAAATGCGCTGCATACAACTTGCCGCTGCTACGCAGATACGGTGCCAGAATCTCGGTGTACCAACCACCGCCCGGCCAGATTTCCACTACGGTCTGGTTCGGTTTGACGCCAAAGAAGCTCAGCGTTTCAACCGGATGGCGGGCGCCATCCCGAACCATGTTTGCCGGATCACGATGGCCACCCACCAATACCTGTTGCAGGTTGGTGTCGGCGGCGGGAAGCGCCATGCTCCAAGCCAGTGTCAGTGCTGCAATCATTGCTTTCATGCTGCCTTGCCTCCATCAAATGTCGATCTCGAGCGAGATCGGAACAGGTAATCTTGTTTCAGGCGATATCCCTTGCCGGCTGTCAGGCCCGGCCCATCGCCCGCACGCCACGTTCGGCGGCGAAATCCAGCATGCGCTGCAGTGAACGCAGGGCCCCCGGGATAACAGCCGGGTCAATCGTGATGTCGTGACCCGGCTCGGTCAAGGCACCGAGCAGATTGTCGAGTGCGTTCATTCGCATCCACGGACAGTGGGCACAGGAACGACAGCTGCCACCGGTACCGGCAGTCGGGGCAATGATGAATTCCTTGTCTGGTGCGGCCTGCTGCATTTTGTAGAAAATGCCGCCGTCGGTTGCAACGATCAACTGCTTGTGAGGCAGCGTTTTCGCCGCATTGATCAGTTGGGAAGTAGAACCGACCGCGTCAGCAAGGGCAATGACCGCTTCCGGCGATTCCGGATGTACCAACACCGCCGCCTCAGGGTACATCTGCTTGGCCTGTGCCAGGGCTTTTGCCTTGAATTCGTCATGAACCACACAGGTGCCGTTCCACAGCAACATGTCCGCCCCGGTCTTTTCCTGGATATAGCGACCAAGGTTGCGATCCGGCGCCCAGATGAGCTTTTTGCCCTGCTCACTCAGGTGCTCCACCACATCAACGGCGATGCTCGACGTCACCACCCAGTCGGCGCGCGCTTTGACCGCTGCCGAGGTATTGGCGTAGACAATGACGGTACGATCCGGATTGGCATCGCAAAACGCGGCAAACGCATCAGCCGGACAACCGAGATCAAGCGAACATTCTGCTTGCAACGTCGGCATCACGACCCGTTTTTCCGGACTCAGGATTTTGGCGGTTTCCCCCATGAAACGAACGCCGGCAACCACGACGGTAGTGGCTGGATGACGGTAGCCGAACCGGGCCATTTCCAGTGAATCTGCTACACAGCCACCGGTCTCTTCGGCGAGCTGCTGCAGATCGGGATCGGTGTAGTAATGGGCGACCAGCACCGCATTTTGTTCCCGCAGCAATTGCGCAATGCGGGAGCGCAGCGCCTCGCGCTCGGCAGGCGCAAATTCGCGGGGCGGTTTGGTGGCGGGAACCTCAAGCGGGATCGCGGCAGGTATGGCGGTCATGGCGTTCTGAAAGGCAGTACCGGGTTCGGCCATTATACGCCGGTCATTGCAGAACCGGACTCACCCACCAGTCGCTATCAGAACTGCTTACAAATAAAAACGGCCAGCAGTGCTGGCCGTTTCGACACCGACATCGAATGCGGGTCAAGCTACCGTGACGTCCTGGGCTTGCAGACCTTTCTGGCCCTGACCAACGACAAATTCGACGGCCTGCCCATCAACCAGCGAGCGGCGACCGCCCTCAGCACGGATCTGGGTGTAGTGCACGAACACATCGTTGCCACCCTGTTCACGCATGATGAAACCGAAGCCCTTCTCATCGTTAAACCACTTCACTGTGCCTTTTTCGCGATTCGACATACTCAAATACCTTAATTCAATGGCCCTGTGTTGGCCTGTCACCGCGCAAGGATCTGCGCGGCGGCCGGATCATAGCATTTTGGGTTTTCTGGCCAAGGGCTTTTAGCCGGCCGGTTTCGGTGCAGGGCGTGCGAAAGGGGAAAAACAAAAACGCCGGCAATTGCCAGCGTTTTTGTTTGAAGAATGGTGGGTCGGGCGAGATTCGAACTCGCGACCAACGGATTAAAAGTCCGCTGCTCTACCGACTGAGCTACCGACCCATCGCGAAGAGGCCGCCATCTTACGGATTTTCATTCCGAAATCAAGCGTATGTGACAAAAAGCCTTCAGCTAACTTCGTCAATCCACGCTTGTTGGATGGCTTCGAGCACTTTTTCACCACTTCGGCTCGGGTCATCAGCGAAATCGGGCAGTTCCAGCACCCAGCGGCGCAGGTCGACGAAGTTGACGAAACGAGGGTCCACTTCTGCGTGCGCCTCGGCCAGCTCTATAGCGATGTCGAGAACATCGGTCCATTTCAATGCCATGGCGGACTCCAGTCGATAGCCGGCTCAGTGCCGCTCCGACGCGAGGTTGATGGTATAGCGCGGGATTTCGATGGTCAGGTCCTCGCTGCCGACTTTGGCCTGACAGGACAGCCGCGACTGCGGGGTCAGCCCCCAAGCCTTGTCCAGCATGTCATCTTCGTCCTCGCTAGTGGCCGCCAGACTGTTGAAGCCCTGCTTCACTACCACATGGCAGGTAGTGCAGGCGCAGGCCATTTCACAGGCATGGTCGATGTTGATCTTGTTGCGCAGCGCAACATCCAGAATGGTTTCACCGGTTTTGGCTTCAACGGTAGCCCCCTTGGGGCATTGTTCCGGATGCGGCAGGAAGGTCAGCTTGGGCATGTCATCTATACCGGGTAAAAGTAGTCAGTGGGGAGGGTTCGGGATTCAAAGCTGGTCCAGCGACTGGCCAACGAGCGCAGCGGCAATACTACGGTCCATTCGGCGGCTGGCAAAACCGGCGCTCTGGCGGTCCAACTCGGCAATCGCCGATTTGATGGCGGCGGTATCGCTGCCGCCGGCAGCCTGTTCCAGGTTGCGCATCGCGGCGTGCAGTGCGTCGCGCTCAGTGGCGCTCAGCAATTCGCCATCCGCTCGCATGGCAGCCCTCAACGCCACCAGTGCCCGGTCGGCGTCGACCTGCTGTTCGCGCAGCATCCGGGCGGACATGTCCTCACGGGCATGTTGCATTGATGCTTCCAGCATTTCACGAATACTGGAATCGCTCAAACCGTACGACGGTTTGACTTGCACCGCTGCCTGCACGCCGGTCTGCATTTCCTGCGCGGACACGCTCAGCAAACCATCGGCATCGACTTGGAAACTGACCCGGATGCGCGCGGCACCAGCCACCATGGCCGGAATACCATGCAGGGTGAACTTGGCCAGTGACCGGCAATCCTGCACCAACTCGCGCTCGCCCTGCACGACATGAATGCTCATCGCGGTCTGGCCATCGGCAAAGGTGGTGAACTCCTGAGCCCGGCTTACCGGGATCGTGGTGTTGCGCGGGATCACTTTTTCGACCAGCCCGCCCATGGTTTCCAACCCGAGCGACAGCGGGATCACATCAAGCAGAAGGAGATCATTGTCGTTCTTGTTGCCAATCAGGATGTTGGCCTGAATCGCGGCACCGAGGGCAACGACCTTGTCCGGATCAATACTGGTCAGGCCGTCACGACCGAAGAATGCAGCGACCGCTTCGCGCACCGCTGGCATCCGAGTCGAACCGCCGACCATGACGATTTCGCGAATCTCTTCCAGCGTGACATGGGCATCGCGCAGGCAACGCCGGCAGGCGTTGATTGTGCGCTTGATAAAGGGTTCCGCCAGTAGCTTGAGCTGCTCACGTGTGACCGTGACATCGCCCTTGCCCAGCACATTGACTGTCACCGCGGCTTGAATGCTCAAGCACTCTTTGACGTGACGAGCAAGCTGCAGCAGCGTGCGCAGGCTGCGGCTGTCGGCGCTGGCATTCTGCTGCACCTGATCGGCCAGATACAGCGCCAACGCCTGATCAATATCATCGCCACCGAGCGCGCTGTCACCGCCAGTGGCCAGCACTTCAAAAACGCCTCGCGACCAGCGCAGTACCGAGATATCGAAGGTGCCGCCACCGAGATCATAAACGGCAAACACGCCTTCTTCCCGGCTATCGAGCCCGTAGGCAACGGCAGCGGCCGTTGGCTCATTGAGCAGACGCAGCACGTTGAGCCCGGCGATCTGCGCCGCGTCCTTGGTGGCCTGACGCTGGGCATCATCAAAATAGGCCGGTACCGTGATGACGACGCCCTGCAGCGGACCACCGAGTGATTTCTCGGCGCGTCGGGCAAGGGATTTCAAGATTTCACTGGAAGCCTCAACGGCCGTGCGCGGTCCGGCGGCAGTAACGAATGCCGGCAAGCCATCGGTGGTCGTGACAAATTGGTGAGTGGCGTGGCCGGTCAGTTGATGAACATCCGCTGCACCGCGCCCCATCAGGCGTTTGACCGACAACAGCGTGTTGACCGCATCCTCGGCAGCACTGTCACGAACCAGCCGGCCCACCTGCGCCGAACCATCGGCAAGATAGCGCACAGCCGACGGCAACAGATGTTCTCCGTGTTCATCGGCCAATGTTTCCGCCGTGCCGCTGCGCACGGTGGCGATAAGGGAATTGGTGGTGCCAAGGTCAATGCCGGCCGCCAGGCGGTGCTGGTGCGGCGCGGTGCTCATGCCCGGTTCGGCAATCTGTAAAAGCGCCATGGCTTCCTCGTCAAACCGGCACGGCTGTCGCCGCAGACTCCGGTATCACCCTCTGAAACTCAGCGATTCGAGCAACTTCGGCTCGAACATGCTCAGGTCGCGTCCAGAACGGTGTTGATTTCCTGTTCGGTTTCTTCGCGTAACTTACGGAAGAACATCAGTTTCTGAATTTCGGTGCGACCCTGCACCAGATGCAGATGGGAAAGATCGGCGAATTCCCGCGCCAACTTCTGCTCCTGCGCCGCCTCCAGAGTTCGGATCCGTTTGGCGAACGCTTCCAGTGCATCGATTTCCCGATCAGCCTGCAACCCTTCCAGTTCTTCGCGCAGCTCCATCTGCTCAAACAGGAAGGCCTTGTCCTGAATGGTCTGCTCGTCTTGCCAGTTGCCGCCAAAGTGTTGCAGCAGATAACGTGCCCGGCTGATCGGGTCACGCAACGTCTGGAACGCATCGTTGATGCGGGCGGCCTGACTTACAGCCATCAGCCGCTCGCTTTCTCCCGCGTTGGCGTAGCGGTCCGGATGCACCGCTTTTTGCAATTCGCGATAGCGACGGGTCAGCTCATCGCGATCCACGGCGAAGCTGGCCTCAAAACCAAACAGCGAGAAATATTCCGGAGCAGACATCAGCGGCGCATTCAAACGGTGAAGCTTTCGCCACAACCGCACTCGCCTTTGACGTTCGGGTTGGTGAACTTGAAGCCTTCATTCAGGCCTTCGCGGACAAAGTCGAGCTCGGTGCCATCCAGATAGACCAAGCTTTTCTTGTCAATGATCACGTTGACACCCTTGTCAGTGAACATGGTGTCTTCGGCTTCATTCAGATCGTCGACAAACTCGAGTACATAAGACAGACCAGAGCAGCCGGTGGTCTTGACCCCCAAGCGGACGCCCAAGCCCTTGCCACGATTGGCAATAAACTTGCGAACTCGTTCGGCGGCACTGTCTGACAAATGGATGGCCACTGCCCTGCTCCTTACTTCAAATCACTGACTTCACTACACGCAATACACGGGGTTTCACCACCGCGGTCAAACCGGCGGTCGCCGGAATGACGGTCGGAATCAATTGGCGGCTTGTTCACGCTTGGCTTTGTAGTCCGCCACGGCAGCCTTGATGGCATCTTCCGCCAGAACCGAGCAGTGGATCTTGACCGGTGGCAAGGCAAGCTCTTGCGCAATGTCGGTGTTCTTGATCAGCGCCGCTTCATCCAGCGTCTTGCCTTTGACCCATTCGGTCACCAGCGACGACGAGGCAATGGCCGAGCCACAACCGTAGGTCTTGAACTTGGCATCCTCGATGCGACCGTCCTTGCCAACCTTGATCTGCAGTTTCATGACGTCGCCACAGGCCGGCGCACCGACCATGCCGGTGCCGACATCGTCATCATTCTTGTCGAGCGAACCGACATTGCGCGGGTGCTCGTAGTGGTCAATCACCTTGTTGCTGTAAGCCATGGTAAACCTCGTGGAATCCTGTCGTGAGCGCAGTTGTTGAACGTGTTAGTGCGCAGCCCATTCGACCTTGCTGAGGTCGATACCGTCTTTGTACATTTCCCAGAGCGGCGACATTTCCCGCAATCGGGTGACCGCCTTGCGGATTTCCGCAATGGCGAAATCAATCTGCTCTTCGGTGGTGAACCGACCGATGGTGAAACGCAGCGAGCTGTGCGCCAATTCGTCCGACCGTCCCAACGCACGCAGCACATAGGATGGTTCAAGACTCGCCGAGGTACAGGCCGAACCGGACGACACCGCCAAATCCTTCAACGCCATGATCAACGACTCACCCTCAACATAGTTGAAGCTGACGTTGAGGTTGCCGGCAATGCGCCGCTCGGCGTCACCGTTCAGGTGCACTTCTTCCAGATCCTGAATGCCTTGCCACAGCTTGTGGCGCAGCCGCAGCAGCCGCTCGTTTTCAGCGGCCATTTCCAGCTTGGCAATCCGGTAGGCTTCGCCCATGCCGACGATCTGGTGGGTCGGCAGCGTGCCCGAGCGCATGCCGCGCTCATGGCCACCGCCGTGCATTTGCGGCGCGATACGGGCGCGTGGCTTGCGGCGCACATACAGCGCACCGATTCCTTTCGGACCGTAGGTCTTGTGGCTGGTCAGCGAGATCAAATCAACCGGCGTTTTTTCGACATCAATGGGCAGCTTGCCAGTCGATTGGGCGGCATCAACATGGAACAGGATGCCGCGCGCGCGGGTCATGGCACCAATGGCATCAATATCCTGAATCACGCCAATCTCGTTGTTGACGTGCATGATCGACACCAGAATCGTGTCCGACCGCAAGCTGGCTTCGAGCTTGGCCAGATCAATCAGACCATTCGGCTCCGGATCCAGATAGGTCACGTCAAAGCCATGGCCTTCCAGATAGCGGCAGGTATCAAGCACGGCTTTGTGTTCGGTCTTGCACGTTACAATGTGCTTGCCCTTGTCCTTGTAGAACTCGGCTACGCCCTTGATGGCGAGGTTGTCCGACTCGGTGGCGCCGGAGGTCCAGACGATTTCGCGCGGGTCGGCGTTGAGCAGCTCGGCAACATACTGACGTGCCTCCTCCACCGCTTCTTCCGCCTGCCAGCCAAATTTGTGCGAACGCGAGGCCGGGTTGCCAAACTGGCCGTCTTCGGTCAGGAATTGCATCATCTTGGCGGCAACGCGCGGATCAACCGGCGTGGTCGCCGAGTAGTCGAGGTAAACAGGCAATTTCATGGTGCAAGCAACTCCGGCTTAAACACCGGTTGCTGCGCTTTGAGCGCCAACAACCGGGGTGGATTCGTCAAATTCAATCGCGATCCGTCGCGCCTCATCAATTTTCAATTCCCTGTTTTCTTTCGCCTCACGGCTATCGCCGCGGGTCTGCAAACGCTGGGCAATTTGCTTGACCTCCCGACGCGCCACGACTTCCGCCAGGCTGATGCCGCTCAAAAAGTTATAGATCTGATTGCTCAAGTCGAGCCAGAGCCGGTGGGTCAGGCATTCTTCGCCGTCATCGCAATTGCCATCGCCACCGCAGCGGGTCGCGTCGATGCTTTCATTCACCGCACTGATGACTTCCGCCACGTTGATCTGCTCGGCGGGTCGACCCAGGCGATAACCACCACCCGGGCCACGCACGCTGGTGACCAGCCCTTCCCGGCGCAACTGGGCAAACAGCTGCTCCAGATACGACAGCGAGATCCCCTGCCGCGCCGACACTTCGGCCAGCGCCACCGGACCATCTTGATGGTGCAGTGCAAGGTCCAACATTGCGGTTACGGCGTAACGGCCTTTCGTGCTCAGTTTCATGGTATCTGCCCGGCGGTAAAGCCTGAGTGTGGCGCTAGGGCAATTATACTAAAGACCGAGTGAATTAGTAAATTATCTGGGCCCTTGGTATTGTTCACACCTGAATCGGGAAAAACAAATTAATTATCTATTTAATCAACAATTTAGATGTGAAAGTTAATCAAATTTGATAATCAATGCCGCCCGAGTCCTGCTCGTCCAGCAGCGGCTGAAACGCACGTTTGTCCAGGCTCGGCAGCTCAGCGCAATCCAGAATAACGCCACTGCTACGCAAGGCGGCCTCCAGCAGTTTCATTCGGGCATCGGTGACGGTGATGTGTTGAAGCAGGCTGGCCAGTGCCGGCGACAGCGGGTCCCGCATGCCAGTATCCATGCCGTATGGCATGAACCCCTCGTCCTTTCTTTCGTCGGCGCCAAGCACCTTGCCGGGTATGCCGACCACAGTTGCGCCAGCAGGAACTTCGCGGACCACGACCGCGTTTGAGCCGATCCGGGCGCCATCGCCCACCATAAAGGAACCGAGCACCTTGGCGCCGGCGCCGATCACCACGCCCTTGCCTAGCGTTGGATGGCGTTTGCCGTGATGCAGGCTGGTGCCGCCCAATGTGACGCCTTGATACAAGGTGCAGTCATCACCGATCTCAGCGGTCTCGCCAATCACCACTCCCATGCCGTGGTCGATCAGCACACGCCGGCCAATCGTCGCGCCAGGGTGGATCTCGACGCCAGTCAGCCAGCGCACCCAGCCCGAGATCCAGCGCGCCAGCCAGCGCAGGTTCCATCCCCAGAGCCGGTGGGTCAGCCGCTGCCACCAGATCGCCTGCAGGCCGGGGTAATTGGTCAGCACATCCCAGGCGTTGCGAGCGGCCGGGTCATGGGCCAGCACATTCTGGATGTCTTCGCGGATACGGGAAAACATGCTTATTCCTCGTCTGTTCCTGAGTCATCGGCATTGGCTTTGACGCTGCCACCGGATACCGCCTCTTCCACCGAGCGCAGCGTGCCGCGCAGGATGTTGACCTCGCGCTGACTCGGCCGCGCCCGCAGGTACAACCTGCGCAGCCGCTCAAACAGCTTTTCCGAGGCAGTGGGCTTCAGGAACTCTACTTGCAGCAAAACCCGCTGCATATGCAGAAACAGCTCTTCCATATACTCCGCTGATGCAGGCAGGTCGCGCAGATCGCCCGGTTCCAGCGGGATCTGGCTGCCGGCTTCGGTTGCCATCCGCAGCTCATAGGCGATGAGCTGAACGGCCGATGCCAGATTCAGCGAGCTGTAATCCGGGTTGGCCGGGATATAGACGTGGTAATGGCAGAGCGCCAATTCATCGTTGAAAAGGCCGTGCGCCTCACGGCCGAACAGAATGGCTGCCGGCAAACCGCCCGGCTCGTCGCGCAGACTCTCGGCGATCTGGCGCGGGTTGCGCACTTCGAAGCTCAGCCCGCGCAAGCGTGCCGAGGTACCAATCACCGTCCGGCAGCCGGCAACGGCAGCTTCGACGCTGTCGTGAATGGTCGCGCCTTCCAGCACATCCAGTCCGCCACAGGAACGGGCCCGGGCCTCGCCATCAATAGCCTCACGCGGGTTGACCAGCCGCAGATCGGTCAGGCCCATGGTCTTCATGGCCCGGGCGACCGCGCCGATATTGCCGGTGTGCTGGGGGTGGCTCAGGACGATGCGGATCTGGTCAAGCACGAGCGTTTAGGTCTCAGACGAAAGGCGGCCGGCTGGCCGTCCTGGAACGGCGCGCATTCTAGCAGCTCGTTTGAAAATTGGCCGGCCCCGGTTCTTCTGCTATCATTCGCGCCGATTTTTACCCATCTTCGTTCCCGCTCTTTCTCAAAACGGTTCTGCCATGCATCCGCTGCTTACTATTGCTGTACGGGCCGCCCGTGCGGCTGGCTCCAGCCTGCTTCGCTCGATGGAGAATTTCGACAAACTCAAGGCAAGCGCCAAGGGTCGTAACGACTTTGTCTCGGAAGCCGACCACAAGGCAGAACACGCCATCATTGAGACCATCCGGAAGTCCTATCCGGAACACGCCTTCCTGGCCGAAGAAAGCGGCTCACAGGGTGACAACGAAGTCGTCTGGATCATCGATCCGCTCGACGGCACCAGCAATTTCCTGCACGGCCTGCCGCATTTCTGTGTATCGATCGCCGCCCAGATCAAGGGCAAGGTTGAACATGGCCTGATCTACGATCCGCTCCGCGAAGAGTTGTTCATGGCCTCGCGCGGCGCCGGCGCCACCCTGAACGGCAAGCGCATGCGAGTGTCGGGCAAGGTGCGTCTGGACGAAGCCCTGCTCGCCACCGCCTTTCCGTTTCACGGCATCGTGACCCTGGACAAGTACATGGCCGAATTCAACTCGGTCTATCCGCTTTGCAGTGACATTCGCCGGATGGGTAGTGCCGCGCTGGATCTCGCCTACGTCGCCGCCGGTCGCTTCGATGGCTACTGGGAATACGGCACCAAAGTTTGGGATACCGCCGCAGGCGCTCTGATGGTGCTCGAAGCCGGTGGCCTAATCACCGACATGAATGGCGGCACCGACTTCGGCGGCAGCAACGGCATCGTCTGCGCCAACCCGAAACTGTTCAAACCACTCGTGCAAGCCATCAAGGGTCAAGCCAGCTGAGTGTTTGTTGCTGAATAAAAAAGCCGGTTCAGGTTCCTGAACCGGCTTTTTTTGCCTGCGCGTTTTCGCGAGCGGCGAACGCCGTCAAGCTTGATCCTCCAGCCCGATAGGGGCGGACCACGGGCATCGGAAAGACTGGTCGAAGCGCTGGTCCTGACAATACATTCTGTCGCGGCTCTTTGCTGGAACCAGGCGGCATCTACGTGAACTGCATCACATCAACGCTTCTGCGGTGCCACAGCGCGTTTGGCATCGCGAGTGTGGCAGGTAACGCCAGGCGCCATGTATGGAAAACTCAGATAACTGTCTGCTATCAGCACACTCAATGATCTGGTTGGCAGGACGTAGGTGTGCTGAAGCGTTGGCGTGATTTCAACCTCTTCCTTGTTGACCGTGCGCTTCCAACGGAAGTCGGCAGCAACTGGTTTTAGGCTAAAAGGATGCTCCAGATAGATCAGACTAGCCTGTGCATAGGTCTTGGCGTCGGGATTGCGACCAAACCAGAAATGCAAGCGCACCGGCAGGCCCTGGTATTGAGCCTCACAGAAATCCAGCAACCCAGAATCTAGCAAACCTTCGATTTTGGCCTGCCGCGCCTTGCTTGCCTGCGCGTCATACGACCTCAAAAAGAGTGCAGCAAATCGTGGGTACAGTAGGACGTACCATCATGAAATATCGAATGGCTTCTGGATTTCTGCTGCTTAGCGGATTGCTCGCAGGCAAGGCCGGTATTGAACCAACCGCTTGCCGCAAGCGTAGCATCCTGGGTTCTTGCCGTTAGTTTGGCGCTCGCCGCAAGCGACTCACCAAGTCGATCATTGCGCAGTGCAATAAGGGAAAAATCACTTAGCGCCGCATCATTCTCTGGCGATATCGCCAGCACCGAACGCAGCAGACGATACGCGTTGTCGACCTCTCCAGCGGCATAGCTCTTTCTGGCCAGCTCTAATCTCGATTGCACCAGATTCTGCAGCCCTTCCGCGCTCGGCGGTTGCAGCAATCGTATCGCAGCTGGCACCTGATCAGCCGGAAGATTGGGGTTGGACTCAGTTGCCGGACCCGCCGTATAGCGACTTAGCCAGTCCAGCGCACTTTCCTCTTTAACGGGATAGAGGTTGCGATTCGTTGCTTTCAAAAATGCATCAGCACCACCATCAATCAATGCTTGCAGCAATTCCACTGACGCATAGCGCGCAGCATAGTGCAGTGCGCTGACACCGGCAGTATTCAACCTATAGAAGCATGTGTCCGACGGCTTGGTCGTCACCTGATTGGGATCACCACCATGAGCCAGCAGCAATTTAGTCGAATCAAGCGCATTGTACTGTGCCGCGTACATCAGCGGCGTCTTGCCAAATGCATTTTCCGTGTTGGGATTGAACCCATTATCCAACAAGTAAGCGACGATGGCAGGCTGCGTAATGGCAAGGTTAAGCACGCTCTCCTTTGTGCGACCGAACAAATCTGCCTTTGGATTGCGGT
The DNA here is from genome assembly GCA_041914645.1 of Permianibacter sp. Classification (GTDB taxonomy): domain Bacteria; phylum Pseudomonadota; class Gammaproteobacteria; order Enterobacterales; family Permianibacteraceae; genus Permianibacter. The sequence goes on along the minus strand of JAYSCY010000004.1, from coordinate 234,235 downwards.
CAATCCCGTCAAGGCTGAGCACGCGGATCTTGGACAATGGCTGACCTGCTGAAATCGCTTGCCGCAGAATCAATTCATTTTCTTGGTACTGCATCCCTTCGCTGTTGGTGAACCCCACCGCAACGGCAGCTTTGACGACCTGCTCGGCATAGCTTTTGGCTGCTGCCGCGTCAACACCATACAGCTCAATGAGATAGTCCTCGATGCTGGCCAAAGTCTTAGCAAACTGATGCTGAAATTCAGGCAATGCCGCGCTCTCAAAAACACCGTGTAGTTGCCATTTCTGCAGTAGATTCTCTACTTGCGAAAAGTTGGCTCCATGGGGTATGGATGCCGCCACTGTCCAGGGACGATACAGGATCTGATCAAACTTGCGCTGCATTTGAATCGTGCGCCAACTGAGGAAATGACCTGTCCCGCAGTTCCCTTCCTGACCTCTGACCGGTTCCAACGTTGCAAGTAAAGCGGACAGCTGCGCTTGAGCGGCTGACAAAGCCAATGGCGTTATCGACGGTATCAGTGACAAGCGACAAACCTTGTGCAGCGTCAAATCAGGATCGATGCGGCTGACCTCGCTGTTATCGCCACGTAAGCTGACAGTGACGGCATAGGGCTTACCTTGATACTGGACCAGCTGGAAGAAACCATTTTCCATCGGGGTAATGGCATTCTTTGGGTAGCCCCTGTCGGACGCGAGAAACGGCTGCGGAGAAAATTCCAGCAGCTGCTCCCCCATACAACAGTTGCTCCAATTGGTGTACTGCCGGTAGTAGACTGTCCGCTCGCCAAAGCTGAACGTTCCGATACGATCGCCATCGTCACGCCGGACATATTCGGCAGCTCCCAAGCTTGTCACATAGAACTGCGCTGCGGGTGCTCGCAAGCCTGACCATGGATTGTCGGTCAGGAAGAATTTTTCCGCGTCACGGTGAACGATATTACAGATCTCCTCGTCACCCTGATCAAGAGTCGGCCTGAACCAGCTCTTCGAGCGGTCAATTCCCACATCCGCGGAGTGGGCCGGTAGCGGGAGGAAAATCAGGACATATAGGCAGGCGAGTCGCTTCCATGAAGACATGACAGATCCACAATGCTCAGTTTAGTAAGACTTGATGGTTGGTAAGACCAAGTTTGGTAATACTTGGAGCGGTAAGGCACAGTGTGACCGCATACTCAAGCTCACGCTAGCGAAACACAATAACCATCGCGAAAACAATACGTCATAACAAGCAAGCGTAACCCAGATAATATGGGACAGAATCTAGGGCGCTAGTCGGGGAACCCAAGATTTCGCTGCGCTGCATCCTGGCTACGCCAGCTCTATGACCGCTTCGGTTCGTTACCAGGCCACCGCCTTAGAAAGTATCCAGCGGCCAAAGGTGGCCAGCGCCTGCAATTAGCAGCCTCAGGCCTTGAGTTTGGCCAAACGATAAAACACTTCAACCTCATCTTTCATGGCACCGCGCTGCCAGCCTTGCGCCGCATAAAACCGGTCGGCGCGAGTATTGACCGTCGTACTCAGCACCACCTGCTGGTGCCCCTCGTTGAATAACCAAGCAGTCGCGGCCTTCAACAACTGCTGTCCGGCTCCCTGCCCTTCATGTTCTGGCAACACAAACAGTGCCCAGATGGAGCCATCTCTGCGAGCGGCATAAGAGAACCCGATAATCTCGCCAGCGCACTCACACACCCAGCCGCGGCCAAGCCGATCCAGATAATCGATGCAGAGCTGCGGTGTCACCTTGCTCGGATCCGACAATACGTTTTCCCGGACCGCAAACCGGATCGCCATGATGCGGGGAATGTCATCCACCGTCGCTCGTCGTATCTTCATCCGCACGCTTTCCTAGCGGTTCTGCCAGCGCCAGCTCAGCTGGGCAATAACCAACAGTGCAAGCGCGGCAATGCCATAACCAAGCCAGGTTTCAGTCGTCGCCACACCGTTGATCCCGGCAAAGTCGAAACCCGGTTCCTTGCGCGCATTCAATGTCAGATACAGCAACAACAGATAACTGCCGGCAAAGATTTTTCCGCCCTTGCTAAGCACGGCAAACGCCAGCGAAGCCGCCGCACAAAACACCACTCCAATCAGCAAGGTCAAGGCTTGCTCTGGAGCATGCCAGGTCAAACGCCACAACGTGACCGCAACAAACAACAGAATGGTGGTGATGGACGACAGCAACTTCCACAGCAAAAACCGCTCCGGTAATCGCGGGCTGGCGGCAATCACCTGCCACATCCCGCTTTGTCGGTCACGCGAACCGAGTTCGGCAGTTGCCAGTGCGCCCGCGCTCAGACACAGAATCAAACCATTGGCCATGGTTGCTGTCGGCATTAACGCAGCGACCACATACCCCATCAGCAACACCGCAATCCAGATTGGCGTGGCGGAAACCGTCAGCAACACGTCAGCCAGTATGCGTGCAACCGGTGGGGGTGCCACGGAAACCAAAATCCAGCCCGGTCGAATCAGCACCCGCAGAAACTGCAAGCGGCGATTGAGCCAAAGCCACCAGCTGCTACCGCCGCCGGCAGCATCTGCTTTGACCATGTCGGGGTTGTAACGGTGAAACCGCCACACCGCGACCGCCAGCAGCAGCACAGCCGGAACAATGGCCAAGGCCCGGATGTAGGTATCCGACCATTGGATGCCGTGCAGCACCAAGGGCACCAACTCCGGATCAAAATCACTGAGGCCGATACTGACCGAACTGGTGCCAAACGCGATGATCAATTGTGAGACGATAAAGCCCATGGCCGTCACGTCCAGCATGCCCTGCCAGCTGTTGATCGCCTGCGTTTCACCGACGTTGATGGTGACCGACAACAATACACACCAGATGATAAAGTACAGCACGTCGCCGAAGCGGCCTCGCAACCAGCGCTCTGACTCAAACCAGAGGGCAATCGCGGCGACAAACATGACTTGCGGAATGAACATCAGTGCATAGATGCTGAGATAATCCAGCAATTGAATCGGCGCTTCGCCTCTCAGCAACTGCACCAGCATGCCGCCCGGAATCAGTGCCAGGACCAGACAGCCAAGATAGCCGCTGTTACCCAACCACTTGCCAACTATCAGGGTCGTGCTGCTGACCGGCGTCGCGCCCAGAATCCCACCCATTCGACTGCGGACATCGCGACTCAGGCTGTTACTGACCAGGTAATAGCCAGCCAATGAAATCAACAGCGTCGCCAAACTGCTGCCGCCAATCGCGATGGCCACCGAGTTGTAGAGCACCCGTTGATTGTTCGAGCTGATGACTGTCATGCCGGAGCTCGGGTCCGGAACCATGAAAAAGCCACCAATGACAAGCAACAAGATCATGATCAGCGTGCTGAACCGGCGCAAGCGCAAGATCATTTCGACACGGGCGATTTGGTAAATCAGGAACCATGGTGAGTTCGTCGACATCATCGCACTCAACTGCCAAACTGCATCAACCACGTAAACACATCATCCAGATCCGGCGTCACCGCCTGCGCCGATTCGACAGGACGCTCTGGATGCACCACCCGCACCAGCCAGTTCTCGCCATCGCGCACCGCCTGGGTGATCTTGAATTGGCCACGGTGGCGCTCCAACTCCGCCGAGCTGGAACCAAACTGCCAGACCTTTCCAGCCACTTCGTGAATCAGTTGTTCGGGCCGGGCAAAGCGAACGAGCTTGCCCTGCTTCATGACGGCGATCTGGGTTGCGATAGAGGCAATGTCGGAAACAATGTGGGTGGACAGTATCACCAGCTTGCCGACACCGATCTCCGACAACAGGTTGCGAAAGCGCAAGCGCTCTTCCGGATCCAGACCTGCAGTTGGCTCATCGACAATCACCAGTGCGGGATCATTTATCAGGGCCTGAGCGATGCCGAGCCGTTGCCGCATGCCGCCGGAATAGCTGCTGGCCGCCCGATCGGCTACCTGGTGCAGATTCACCAGTTCAAGCATGGACTGGAGTCGATCACGATCGCGAACGCCCTTCAATGCTGCTACGTACTGCAGCAGCTCGCGCGCGGTCAGGTTGTCATAGACACCAAAATCCTGTGGCAGATAGCCGAGCTGTGGCCGAAGGGCATCCGGGTTACGGACGATATCCTCACCTTTAAAGCGAATGCTGCCCGAGCTTGGCTTGGTCAGCGTGGCGACCATCTGCATCAGCGAGGTCTTGCCAGCGCCGTTGTGGCCGAGCAGGCCAAGCACGCCGGTACCCATCGCAAAGCTGACCTCATCCACCGCCTTGACGTTGTTGCGGTAGGTCTTGCTGACTGAATGCAGTTCGAGCATCGGCAGGAATCACTTGTATTGGATCGGCTTGTACACGGCAGTGTGCCCGTTCGAGGTTGCCGGCGCAGGCGGATGCGGTAAACAAACGTGACAGATGTAAATAATCGGCTTGGCCCCCGCCTTCCTCCTGCAGCGCCTATCAGCGGGTTCGGTTGCAACCCTGGCCAAACAAAAACGCCGCACAGGCGTGCGGCGTTTTTGTCGAGGCACAACTCGATGTCATGCCGTTTAGAACGTATAGCCCAGCTGCAGGGTATAGACCCGACCAGCCAAGCCCCACTGCGCAGTTTCGAGCGAGTACGGCAGCGGCTCGCCGTTCCAGTCACTATGCTGAGGTTTCGGGTACTTGTCCTCGACGTTGTTGATGGCGCCGGCAACGGTGAAACCATTACCAAAGTCATAACCAAGGTTCAGGTTCAGAATCCAGTCGGCCTTGTCGAGGTAATCGTAGTCCGCACTGGTGGTGTCATAGCGGGTCCAGACTTCGCCGAAGTAGTTCACCGATGCGCCAAAACGCCAGCCTTCTGCAACATGAGTTGCCGCCAGCGTGAACCGGTCCTGCGGCGAGTAATCTTCGATGATGGCGCGGTCACGGCGAGTGAAATACAGGTCATCCAGACCCGAACCCGCCAGCAAACCCGGCATATCGTCAACTGATGTCACTTCAGTGACAACATGGCTGGCCGCGAAGGTGTACTCAAGGTGGCCGGTATCAACGTCATGCTGATAATGAATGACCAAATCAATGCCGTTGGTTTCGGTATCGATGGCATTGGTAAAGAACGATGCGGCATCGACACCAGTCGGCAGGATGGAATCAATCAGCGGGTCGTCACCACGCGAGAAGCGGCCGGAAATGCCGATTCGGTCCGAGATCTCGATGTTGTAGAGGTCAACGGTGATTTCCCAGCCAGTGGCCGGCTCGGCGACCAGGCCAACGGTATAGCTGAGCGAGTCTTCCGCTTCCAGATCCGGGATTTCAAAGGCCTGCGCCACATCGCTGTCGATGTTGAAGGTACCGACGATGACGTTGGCGCCACCTTCAAAGGTTGACGACAACTGGGTAAAGCCAATCTGCTGCAGGGATGGCGCCCGGAAGCCGTCATTGATCGAACCGCGCAAACTGACCTGCTCGGACAATTGCCAGAACGCTGCCAGCTTGGTGCTCAGATCGGTGCCAAAGTCTTCGTAATCTTCATGACGAACCGCCGCTTCAACGCGCAAGGCATCGGTCAACTGGGTCGAGGCCTCGGCGTACAGTGCATAGCTGTCACGGCTCAGATCGGTCGCTTCATTCGGTGACCAACCCGGGAAACCCTGAATACCCGACGGCTGATCCGGCAAGCCCCAGCTCTCGGCACCATAGTTTGCCCATGAATACTCGTCACCGGCAGTGATCTCGAAACCTTCCTGACGCATCGATGCACCAAATGCCAGATTGAACTCCTGCTGACCAATATGGACGGCGCCGCTCAAATCAAAATTGAACGTGGTCTGGCGGAAAATCATGTCACCGGCGTGGGCCGAACGCGGCACGTCAGCCGCATTGCCTGTCGGGCCGAGACCCCAGGATTTGTTCAGCGAGTTGTTGACGCCGAAGCCGAAAGTGTTTTCACCATCAACCACCGACATGTCGGCCTGCCAGTCACCAATGTCGAAGCGGGCACCAACTGCAATCGAGGTGTCCTCCACTTCCGAGGTAATGAACGGCAGGAAACCATTTGGCGCTACCGGCAATTGCTCTGGTGGAATTGGCGAGCAATACCAGGAACCGGCATCGGCTTGCGCCTGCGGGCAGCGGAAATACGCACCCGCCTCGCCTTCGCGCAGGGAGTAGCCACCAAACGCGTAGATATCGACACCTCCGAGCGGCAGTTCAGCGTTGAAGAACAGTGCCGACTGTTCAAGATCCGGTTCCCCCAGTCGCCACTGGCCACCGTATTGATCCGGCAGCGCGCGATTGAAGGCATCGGCCTTTTTGTATTCGGCCGACACGTTGACATAACCCTCACCAATTCCAAATCCGGCATTGAGTGACGTATGCGAGGTATCGCCATCACCGGCTTCGGTCGTGCTCAGTTGCTCCGAGATGCTGACGCCCAGATCATCTTTCAGCACGATGTTGATGACGCCAGCGATGGCATCGGAGCCGTATTGGGCCGAAGCGCCATCACGCAGCACTTCGATGCGCTCTACCGCGGCCATGGGGATGGCGTTGAGGTCGGTACCGGCGGTGCCACGACCGACGGTGTACACATGGATCAAGGCACTTTGGTGCCGACGCTTGCCATTGACCAGCACAAGGGTCTGATCCGGCCCCAAACCGCGCAGCATCGCCGGCTTGACGTGGTCAGAACCGTCGGTAATCGACATTTCGGCAAAATTGAAGGACGGCGCCAGCAGTTCCAGCGCAGCACCAACATCGGCAACACCGGAATTGCGCAGCTCATCGCCGGAAATCAAATCCACCGGCACCGCCGACTCTTTCTCCGAGCGCAGGGCCATACGGGAACCAACGACCTGGACCCGCTCTTCGTCACCGGCGGCTTCTTCGGCGGCCAGTGCGGCAGTGACCGGTGCGAGGCCTGCGATAGCGATTGCGATGGGAGTAAATGCGAAGCGAAACAAGGGGTGTAGTGAGGGTTGTCTCATGGTCGATTCCTTTTCGTTTATCGTTGTCATGGCTAAGCACGCACGCTTCCGCGCCCGGCATCTTGCCCGCCGATTCTGCGCATGGCATCGACATCGACGCAAGGGGCCAAACTCCGGAATGCCTCAGAGCATGACCACGGTCACGCCACCGGGATTGGGCAGGCCGGGGCGCCAAAATCGACCCAGCTCACGTTATGACAAAGGGTTGCTTGCTGGCCGGGCACGGTGCTTCCTAGAATCCAAGCCATTATGGAATCGTGCGAACTGCGCACAGGAGCCCGGTATGAAGGACGATTTTCCCCGCTTGAACCGATTGCCGCCGTATGTCTTCAACGTCATTGGCGATCTGAAAATGGCCGCCCGCCGGCAAGGGGATGATGTCATCGACTTCAGCATGGGCAACCCGGACGGTGCGACGCCGCCCCATATCGTCGCAAAGATGATCGAAGCGGTGCAGCGGCCGGACACCCACCGCTATTCGGTATCCAAGGGCCTGCCCCGGTTGCGCAAAGCCATTGCCGACTGGTATCGCAAGCGCTACGACGTCGAACTCGACGCCGAAAAGGAAACCATTGTCACCATCGGCTCCAAGGAAGGCATTGCCCACCTCTGCCTTGCCCTGCTTGATCGCGGCGACACCGTGCTGGTGCCCAACCCGTCCTACCCTATTCATATTTACGGGCCGGTGATTGCCGGTGCCGATGTCCGCAGCGTGCCGATGACGGATCCGCAAGCGTTCCCCGCCGCGTTGGAAGAAGCGCTGCGCACGCACTATCCGAAACCGAAAATGCTGATCCTGAACTTCCCGTCCAACCCGACAGCGGTGACGGTACCGGATGGTTTCTTCGAAAAAATCGTCGCACTCTGCCGCGAATACGGTGTCTGGCTGGTGCATGACCTCGCCTACGCCGACATTGTGTTCGATGGCTATCAGGCCCCGTCCTTGCTGCAGGTCCCGGGTGCCCGGGAGGTGGCCGTCGAGTTCTTCACCTTGTCGAAAAGCTACAACATGCCGGGTTGGCGAGTGGGTTTCATGGCTGGCAATGCCAAGCTGGTCAATGCCCTGGCCCGCATCAAGAGCTACCACGACTACGGCATGTTCACACCGATTCAGGTGGCCGCCATTCATGCGCTGGAAGGCCCGCAGGAATGCGTGCAGGAAATCTGCGAAACCTACCGCAAGCGCCGTGATGTGCTTTGTCAGGGCTTGCACCAGATTGGCTGGATGGTCGACATCCCGAAAGCGACCATGTTTGTCTGGGCAAAGATTCCGGAACCCTATCGCGAGCTGGGCTCACTGGGCTTTGCCAAGAAACTGCTGGAACACGCCAAGGTCGCGGTCAGTCCGGGTATCGGTTTTGGTGAGTACGGTGATGGCTACATCCGCTTTGCCCTGATCGAAAACGAAGCGCGCACACGGCAGGCCCTGCGTGGCATCAAGGCAATGTTCCGGGCCGATGGCGTCGGCTGACTACGGTTTATTGGACGCAGTGTTTGGCGGGAGCGGCGGGGGCCGCGCCCACACAGCCATCAAGCCGATGGCGCAGTGACGGCATCCAGATCCAGCAGCCAGAGCATCGCCTCGGCAGCCGACTCCCGACACATTTCCTCGTTGGGCTGCAGACTACGGCAAACCGCCGGACGTTCCGGTTTGCCAAACAGGCGGCAGCGCAATTCCGGGTCCAGCTGGACACAGGGTACCCCTGCCGGTTTGCCGTCTGGCATGCCGGGGATCGGGCTGCTGATGGAAGGCGCAATACAGCAGGCAGCGCAGGCCGGACGACAGTGCATGGGATCTCGGTCAGATGGCAGCGGTAAACGCCCCTCGGAACCAGACATCCAGTCCTCGTCGAGTTGCGTAAGAGTCGGTCGCCGGGACCGGACTGCGATATCATACCGGCCCTTCGCCCTGCCCGCCCCTAATACGCTCGCCGAGGTCGTCCCATGTCCGAAAAAGCCGCTCCGTCACCTGCGACTCAGCACATTGCAACGCTTTATAGCCAGATACTGACCGGGCTCGGTGAGGACGTGAACCGCGAAGGCCTGCGCGACACACCCATGCGCGCCGCCAAGGCCATGCAGTTTCTGACCAAGGGCTATCACGAAACGCTGGAAGAAGTTGTCAACGACGCCATTTTCGAATCGGAAACCGACGAAATGGTCATCGTCAAAGACATCGAGCTCTACTCGATGTGCGAGCACCATCTGCTGCCGTTTGTCGGCCGCTGTCACGTTGCCTATTTGCCGTCCGGCAAAGTGGTTGGCCTGTCGAAGATCGCCCGTATCGTTGACATGTTTGCCCGCCGGCTGCAAATCCAGGAAAACCTGACCAAGCAGATCGCCGAAGCGGTAATGGAAGTCACTCACGCCAAAGGCGTCGGTGTGGTCGTTGAAGCCAAGCATATGTGCATGATGATGCGCGGCGTCGAAAAGCAAAACTCGACCATGACCACATCGGTGATGCTCGGCTACTTCCGCAAGTCGCAAGCGACCCGGACAGAATTCCTGAAACTGATTGGCCGCGATTGATTGATCACGATCTGCTTGATCGTGGCTGATTACGAACGAGTGTCTGGCCATGATCAAGTCAGCCCTGCCCCGAACCATTCTGCCGGAGTCGGCAAGCCTGCTCCGGCGATAGCTAGCCTAGCGTAACGCCCGCCCATGTCCGGACTTGCCACCGTCGATTATGCCGATCTCGAATGGGAAGCCGATGGCGCCCCTCGATCGAAACAGTTCCACGACATTTACTTCTCGCGCGATGGCGGCCTTGCCGAATCCACGTATGTGTATCTGCAAGGCAATGGCATTCCGGAACGCTGGCCACAGCACTTCGCCCGGTATCCGGCCTTTCATTTATTCGAAGCGGGCTTTGGTACCGGATTGAATTTCCTGCTGACCTGGCGCGCGTTTCTTGCCGGCAATCCCCCATCGGGACAACGGCTTCGCTATGTCGCGGTCGAGCGCTTTCCGCTACGCCGAACCGATCTGGCGAAAGCCCTGATGCTCTTTCCGGAATTGGCTGAATTCGCCAACCAGCTCATTGCCCAGTATCCACCAGCCCTGCGCGGCTGGCATTCGCTGCAGTTTGCCAACCAGCGTGTCGAACTGCTGCTGGTGTTCGACGACATTTGCGCCGCGCTGCCAGCACTGGCACAAACGGAATGGCGGTTCGACGCCTGGTATCTGGACGGTTTTGCCCCGAAAAAAAATGCCGCAATGTGGGCAGACTCCTTGTGGCCGATCATTGCCGGCCTGTCACGCACCGATGCGACTGCCAGTAGCTTCAGCGCCGTGGGCCACGTTCGCCGTGGCCTTGCCAGTGCCGGCTTCTCGGTAACTAGAGCGCCGGGATTTGGCCGCAAGTTCCATATGACCGTGGCAAAACGTCTAACCGACAAAAACGCAACGACCGAGTCAACTCCTCGCAAACAACAAAGCGTGGAGAATGTGCTGGTTTTGGGGGCTGGCATTGCCGGTGCTGCCAGCGCGCGTGCGCTGGCTGAACGCGGAATTCCGGTTACGGTGCTGGATCAACAGCAACAGATCGGCGGCACCTTGCGCCACCACTCCGTGGCACTTGCCAGCCCGCGCTGGAGCCGTGATCACAACGCCCGCAGCCGTTTCCAGTTGCACGGCTTCTTGCTGTTGCAAAGCGGGATCGCACGGCTGACGTCCGGACAATCCGCTCAACTGGATTTTCACGATGAAGTGCTGACCCTGATGACACCGGCGGAATCGCCACGCGAGCGAGCGGTACTGACGGAGCTTGGCTTGTTGGGGGAATGCGCGGACTGGCTCACGGCCGAGCAGGCAAGCACACTGGCGGGAACACCCATCCGGCTTGAAGCGGTTTGCCATCGGCTCGCGCTTGCGGTGGACCCGGCGGCACTGTGCGCGGCGCTACTGCAACATCCGAATATCACGGTTGAAACCGCAGTTACGATTCAACAGCTAGACGCGCAACCTGAAGGCTGCGCCCTGACCAGCACAACAGGTCGACGATTTGCTGCCACAGACGTCATCATTGCCGGCGGTGCCGATTGCCGAGCCCTGCTGGCACCACTGCCACTGCGACCGGTGCGCGGCCAAAGCACGACCTTGCCGGTCATTGCGCAAAGCCAAGGCTTGCGGCGGCCACTGCGTTTTGGTGGTTACCTGACGCCAGTGCATCAGGGCGTGCATACGCTCGGCGCCAGTTACGATGGCGGAGTTTTTGATCCCGACATGCGCGCCGAAAGCCAACAGGAGAATCTCGACACGCTGGCATCGGCGTTGCCGGAACTGGCAGCCGCGTGGCGTGCCGCGCCACTGGCCGGTGATGTTGGCCATCGCCTGGTGACGCCGGATCGCGCGCCGATTGTCGGCGCGCATCCCACCCTGCCCCACGTCTGGCTCAATCTTGCCCACGGCTCGCATGCCTTGATGACGGCCTGCAGTGGCGCAAGCTTGCTGGCCGCACAGCTGCTTAACGAACCGGCGTCACTGCCCGCTGATCTGATTCAGACAGTGGCACCGGCGCGTTTCAGGCATTACTTCACTGCAAGCTGAGCACCAGACTTCGCCACATCGGCCAATTCTGGCTCTTGCGCCATCGCATCTGCCACGACAATGGTCGCCGACGGCATGACCAGCGCATCGGCAGCGAGCTCGTGCATGGCTTCGCGCAGGATCTGCTGTTGCGCTTGTTGACCGGCACTGCGGAGGCTCTGCTCCGGCTTTGCGGACACGCTGACGACTTGCGCTTGCGGTTGAATCGATTTGATGACGGCTGGCTGAGCCGCGCTGCTGACGTCGCAAACCGCCGCCAACGCAGCGGCGAGGACGACGATAGTATGGACGTTCATGATGCACTCCCTTTCCCTGTCCCGGAGATATTCCGGTGAGTTCATGGTGGCGAACAACCATTGCATGGCGATGAAGGGATGACGGCAATTTGTTTAAGGCCGATTTGGGAAAAATGCGGAATCAATCAGGTTTTACCGAGGTTTTTACTGAAAACCGTCGCTAAGAGCACGCGCAACTGCTCACCGCTTGCAACAGCTTGAAACAAGCCCGGCACGCGCTGTTGAAGCGAGCTCCCAGCTGCAGCGCAGGCTTATTGCAGCGGATAGAGCGCTTCGGTGCGGTAACCCGTCACCACCCGGATGGGACCGGCAAAAGCCTGATCGAGCGCCGGATCGCCACTGTCGATCAGCAGCGGCCTGCCTTGCAGACTCTGCAACTTGCCCGGACTCGCCACCACCGTGATGGCGGTGCGACCAATCCGCTGCAGCACGCGCGGGCTCAATTGTTGATTGCCACGGCCGAAGACGTGGCCCTGGCCGCCAATCACCGTCACCACCAGTGCCACCGTCGATGCCGATTGCGCCTGCAGCAGCTGCCAGAGTGCCGTCTCGGTGGCATCCTTCAGCACCAGCTCGCCGGCTTTGACCACATCGATGCCAAGCAAGCTTCCATCAATGCCGAGCCGTTGTTTGATGGCCATGCAGGTGCTGCCGGAGCCGAGCACATAGAGCACATCGTCCTGCATGTCGGCTACGATTTGCTCGGCAATGTCTTCGACCACCTGAGTTTCAACAGCGCGCGCGGATTCCTTGCTCTGCTGCAATAGCGGGTGGGCCGGGACTTTGAGATAACCGAAGACTTGAGTGCGGACATTGCCGGCACGGTAGGCGGCTTCATCCAGATCCTTGATGGCAGCACTGTTCAACTCCAGCGGTTTGCCGGTGCACAGATCGGCCAGCACCTCGCCAGCGGCCTGTGGGCTGACCGCGTAGACCGCCGAATGGATTTTCACGCCGGCCGGCACGCCAAGCACGGCGACCTGCTCGCTCTGACCGGCCGCCTCCAAGGCTCGATAAACATCGCGCGCCGTGCCGTCACCACCGGCAAAAACGATCAGCCCCAGTTGCCGAGCCGCCAACGCGGTCACTGCGCGCACCGTGTCATCGGCAGTGCTGACGTCCCCGGCTTGAGCGGCAACCACTTCATGGCGAAAACCGAGTTCAGCCAGTAAATCCGCGCCCATCGGGCCGGCGGCGGCATGAAAAAACAGTTGTTCGCGCCACGGCAGCAATTTTTCCAGCGCGGTACGCACGCGCAGCTGGGCCCGTGGCTCGGCGCCAAGCGCCAGCGCCTGTTCGCGCACGGCATCGCTGCCTTTGAGCGCGACCGCGCCACCAATACCCGCCCACGGATTCACCACCAGGCCGAGATTCAACATCATCAGTGACCCGGCACTGGCGGGCGTGGCGCGGCAATGACGACGCCGGGCTGAAATTCGGCCGCCAGTGCCGCAAACAGCAGTTGGGCGCGACTGGGCAGGCCATGTTCGAAATAGTGGGTGCACTGTTGCCAGACGGCTTGTTTGAAGCTGTGGCTGGCATCATTACCATTGGGCCCGGCCGCGAGATTGTCGGCCGAGAAATTGAACCGGATGCCGGCAGCCAGGCTGAGTGCCCATTCCACCGCTTGCGGCTTGATTTCAACCTGCTCAAACACTGACTGCTGCTGCGGATTACGGCCGTCGGGCTGGTACCAGTAGCCAAAATCATGCAGCTGTCGACGCGCGGTTCCGGCGATGCACCAGTGGGCAATTTCGTGCAGCGCACTGGACGGAAAATCCTCCCGAAACACAATCCGGGCCGGCAGGACATCGGTCGCCGGCAAATACTCCGGTTCGGCACCGCCACCAACCAGCACCGTTCGCTCGGACTCGGCAAAGGTGGCGTTGAACAGGGCTATCAAGGCGTCGGCATCGACGTGACGGGCAGACACAATGGCCTCTTGCAGATGGGCAAAACGGCGCGAATTCTACCCGATGTCAGCGGCACTGCCCTAACCCGGGGGCTGGAAAAAGTGCCGCCACGGCACGCGGCCGGCCCAGACGATATACTGTAGTACCGCATCCCGCCGGCGCGGTGTGCCGGCAGCCCGTCACGGCTGTCGCCCACCCCGCCCGTAAGTCGATTCACCTGCACACCGGTACTGTTGTATGTCGCTACCCATGAATGACATCTATATCGAGGACTTTCACCGCGACGTGGCGATCACCATGATCCGCCTGTACAGCAGCTTTCCCCGGCCGGCCGCCATCTATGTCGACGAGATCGCCGGGATTGATGACCCGGATGAATTCGGTGTCCAGTCGGAGCGCCACCAGCGTTGCCTCGGCAGCCTGATCTGGCTCGGTGAGGAGGGCCTTATCCGCTATCGCGACATGATTGGTATCGAGGGCATTGATGCCGCCGTGCTGAGCTTGCGCGGCTTTCGCGCCCTGCATGACAGCACCGCCGCCGACACCCTCGCAATCAATGCCCTGCGCAATGCGGTCCGCGAACGTGACTCCGAAGCGGTCAAACGCGGCGTGCTGACCCTGTTCAGCAGCTTCGTCAAACAGCGCGGACCGGATTGATGGCCATGCGCGCCGAAATTGTCAAAGTCAGCGTTGACCGGCTCGACCCGGAGTGTCTGGTGGTGACCTTGCGGCACGTACCCAGCACGCTGGCGCGTTGGCTGCTGGGCGCCCGCGAACGGGTGGTTACCTACAAGGGGCGCGATCAAGCCTGGTATGTGCCACCGAGTTTCCGGCCGGCAGATGCCGAAACCAGCGAATTTCTCAGCGCCATTGCAACCCGGCGTGAATTCGCCCACCTGCGTCCCGGCAGCCGTCGCTTCTGAACCATGCCACCGCTGCCCGGCTCGGCTCGGCAAAACGTCATCAAACAAAATCATTTGGCGGCCAGCGATGTGCTGACGTCCAATAGCGCCAACAGTTCAATCGATGTCGAGTTCACCGCATGGCCACCGTCACTGCTCTGCGCTGGCAACGCGCTGTCCTGAAAATTGGCAGCAGCCTGATCGCGCCCGAGCGCGATGGCCTGTCTGATCAGAAGCTCGCCAGCATTGCCGCGTTTATCCGTGCTGCCCAGCAAACCGGTCGCGAACTGGTGCTGGTCTCATCGGGCGCGGTTGCTGCCGGCCGCGCACTGTTGCCACACGCTGCGGATCGAAGCCTGCAAACACTGGTACGCAAACAGGCATTGGCGGCAGTAGGCCAGGCCCGACTGATGCAGGGCTGGGCTCGTCAATTCGAGACACCGGTGGCGCAGCTGCTGCTGACC
The DNA here is from genome assembly GCA_041914645.1 of Permianibacter sp. Taxonomy (GTDB): domain Bacteria; phylum Pseudomonadota; class Gammaproteobacteria; order Enterobacterales; family Permianibacteraceae; genus Permianibacter. The sequence continues at coordinate 219,176 of JAYSCY010000004.1, read as the reverse complement.
GCAGAAGATCTGCAAGATCGTCACCGTTTCGTCAACGCCCGCAACACCTTGCGTGAGCTGCTGGCGCTGGGCTGCCTGCCCATCATCAACGAAAACGACAGTGTCGCCACCGACGAACTAAAAGTTGGCGACAACGACAATCTGGCGGCCCATGTAGCCAGCCTGATTGACGCCGACCTGCTGATCATCGGCAGTGACATCGACGGGCTATACGAAGCCAACCCACGTGATTATCCCGACGCCGCCAAACTTTCCATTGTCGAGCGAATTGACCAAACCATTCTGGCGATGGCCGGCGGCAGCGGTTCGAGCGTCGGCACCGGCGGCATGATCACCAAACTGCAAGCCGCCGAACGTGCCAACGCGCGCGGAATTCATACCGTCATCGGCAATGCCAGCGATGACGCGTTCTTGCATGCCTTGCTGCAGGGACATTGCCTCGGTACCTTGTTTCGCGCCGGCAGTGACCCGGTGCCGGCACGAAAGCATTGGTTACAGCACACGCTGCCGAGTCGCGGTCAAATCCATATCGATCTCGGAGCCTGGCGCGCGCTGCGCGAGCGTGGCGCGTCGTTGCTGCCGTCCGGCATTCGACGGATCGACGGCGACTTTCAACAAGGCGATGCCGTCGACATCCTGCTGGTAGAGGGTGAGTCCGGCCGAAAAATCGGCAAGGGCATCAGCCAGTATGACGCCAGTCTGTTGCAGCGCATTCGCGGCTTGCGCAGTGAAGACATTGCCAAGTTGCTCGGTGACAGTGGCCAGGACTGCGCCATTCATCGCGATGATCTGGTTTTACTCGAAGACAGTCTTGCATAAGGACGATGCCCCAATGCCTCATTCCGCCACACCGCTGCGGCAACGAGTCGAAGCGACCCACGCGGCCAGCCAGCGGCTCAGCAGTCTGTCACTTGAACGCCGCAATGCGGTGCTACTGGCAATGGCCGATGCGGTCGAGCGCGATCGCGACGTCCTGCTCGCGGCCAATCAGCATGATCTCGATGCCGCACAACAACGACAATTGTCTACCGCGCTGATTGACCGACTGACGTTGACGCCGGCGCGGATCACTGCGCTGGCGGACAGCCTGCGTGCAGTTGCCGCGTTGCCGGATCCAATCGGCGGTCGCCGGCCGTTCAGCACGCCTGCATCCGGCATTTCCGTGTTCAAGCAGCGGATCCCGCTCGGTGTAATCCTGATGATTTATGAAGCCAGACCGAATGTCGCGGTTGACGCTGCCGCGCTGTGCTTCAAGGCCGGCAATGCCTGCCTGCTGCGCGGAGGTTCGGAAGCCAGGCACAGCAACGCCGCCCTCGCCCGCTGCTGGCAGACCGTGCTGGCCGCGCAGCAATTGCCGGCGGACACGATCACCATACTGACCGATTGCAGTCATGATGAGGTTCAACAGATATTGCAGTGGGATGACGTAATTGACCTGGTGATCCCGCGCGGTGGCGAAACCCTGATCCGCTCGGTTGCGGCCAACAGCCGGATCCCGGTCATTCGGCATTACAAAGGCGTTTGCCACTTGTTCGTCGATGAGGATGCCGACTTCGACATGGCAACCGCACTGCTCATCGACGGCAAGTGTTCGCGCCCGGGCGTATGCAATGCGCTGGAGACGCTGCTGGTCCATCGGAACATTGCAGCGCGCTGGCTCCCTCTGGCAGCACAGGCATTGCAGGATCAGCAGGTTCAATTGCGTGGTTGTGAACAGACGCGCGCCATTTTGCCCGGCATTGCGGCAGCGACCGACGCCGATTGGGACACCGAATATCTGGACAAAATCCTGAGTATTCGCATCGTCGATGATCTCGATGCGGCAATCGCCCATATCCGCCAGCACGGCTCCCGCCATTCCGAAGTCATTTGCACCCGGAATCCTGAACACGCCGAACGTTTCCTGAATGAAGTCGATGCCTCGGTCGTGCTGGTCAATGCCTCCAGTCGATTCAATGACGGCGGCGAGCTTGGTCTCGGTGCTGAAATCGGCATCGCCACGACCAAACTGCATGCCTATGGCCCGATGGGTTTGGATGCGCTGACGGCCGAGAAATTTGTCGTGCAGGGACACGGCGAAGTACGCCATCCGGAGTCGCGGCTTGCCAAACACGATTAACGCTGACGCGGCTCAGGGCCGATGGTGCGAACTTGCCATCGTCAAACTAATCGCCATCACACCGGCCGCCAGCAGACAGGCGGCGCTGGCCATCAGGTAGGTTGCGCTGCCACCTGCACCATCACGCCACAAGGCTCCAGCCAGCAAGTTGCCGATTGCACCACCGACACCGTAAGTCAGGGCACTGAAAATCGCCTGCGCTCGGCCGCGCTGATGCGATGGAAATTCACCGTACAGAAAATGCATTGCCAGCGAATGAATCAGGGCAAAAGTGACTGCATGCAGGCATTGCACCAACAACAGCACCGGCAACCATTGCGGCAACAGCGCCAGCAAGCACCAGCGCACAGCACTGACCAGCAAGGCGGCAAGCAACAGATGCCGAAACGAAAACCGGGCAATCAATCGCTTGGCAATCCAGAACATGCCGATCTCGGCGACCACGCCGAGCACAATCAGCCAGCCACTCTGGCTGGCGCTGTACCCCAGCTCACGCAGGTACAGATCAAAAAAGGTGTAGTACGGCGCATGGGAAATGGTCACCAGCATGGTCGCCAGCAGAAAGGCCAGCACTTGCGGTTGCTGCAATCGACTGCGCAGCCGATCGTGGCGCAGCATGTCACGGTCAATCCGATCGTGACGTGGCAGCAGCAAGGCGCTGAGCAGCAAAATAAAAGTAAACGCCAGCACGATTGGCTGCATGATCCCGACACCGCGCCACTCGACGCCGTAGCCAACCAACAATACGGTCACCAGATAGCCGACTGAACCCCATAACCGGATTCGACTGTAGTCACTACCGGTTTTGGCCGTTCGAGCCAGCGTCAAGGTTTCGGCTTGCGGCAGAATGGCATTCCAGAACAGCGAATACATCGCCATGGCCAGTACCATCGGCAAGGCAACGGTCTGCTCAAGGCCGATGGCCAGTGCAACCAGTGACATCACGACACCAATCAGCAACACCCGTTGGCCGGCGTGAAAACGATCGGCAACGGCCGCCCAGCCGTAAGGAGCGGCAATCGTGGTCAGTGAAATAACGGCAGTGCTGATACCAATGGTGAAGGAATCAAAACCAAGGTTATCAAAGTAGCGACCGCGGTAAGGTACGAAAGCGCCGAGCACTGCAAAGTAGAAAAAATAGAAGGCCGACAGCCGGGAAAACTCATCGCGCGACATCTGCTGGCCCCAGTATCGACCGCTGCTCACTACGCGGCGGTCGGTTCGACATCATGCAGGCTTGACCGAAAAACTGACTTGACCAAACAACGAACTCAACCGAAGTGTTGCCGCAGTTCTTCGCGTGAAATCAGGAAAACGCCATCATCACTGTGTTCAAACTCAAGCCAGGTAAATGGCACATGCGGGTACTGCTCCATGACATGACGCATGCTGTTGCCGACTTCGCAAATCAGCAAACCTCCGGGCACCAGATTGTCCGCAGCATTGGTCAACAAACGCCGGACAAAATCCAGACCATCGGCGCCTGACTCTAATGCCAGGGCGGGCTCGTGCCGGTATTCTGCCGGTACGTTGGCAAAATCTTCGGCATCGACATAAGGCGGGTTACAGACAATCAGGTCATAGTGCTGGCCTTGCAATCCGCTCAGTCCATCGGACTCGATCAAGGTTATCTGTTCGTCGAGGGTATACCGGTCGACGTTGGCCTGCGCGACCGCCAGCGCATCAACCGAAATGTCACTGGCATCGATGGCCGCATCAGGGAATGCCTGAGCGCAGGCGATGGCAATGCAGGCACTGCCACAGCACAAATCAAGTATGCGAGCCGGCTCACGCTGGCCAAGCCACGGCTGAAAATGATTCTGGATGAGCTCACCAATCGGCGAGCGCGGAATCAGCACGCGTTCATCGACGATGAATTCCATTCCACAGAAATAGGCCTTGCCGGTGATGTATGGCAATGGTCGACGACTGTTGACCCGCTCCGCGACCCGCTCGGCGATCAGCTTGCGCTCCGAGTTGGTCAACCGGCACTCGGCAATTCCCTTGATAAAGTCGTGGGGCAACTCAAGGCTCTGGACCACCAGCGCACCGGCTTCGTCCCAGGCGTTGACAGTACCGTGGCCGTAAAACAGATCGTGCTTGAAAAACTGGCTGGCCGCCCAGCGCCAGAAATCCTGTGCCGTGACCAATTCGGCAATGGCTTCCTGTACCTGCCTTGGTTCAACGCTCATATCCGTTCTCCTGCATCGCGGGTGGCGCTGCCGATTGGCCGATCGCCGGGTTGATCCAGCAGGCGCCGCATTTCCGTTTCAACGGCATCCGACAGTGCCTGACGATCCTCCAGCGCATAGGACGACGCATCAATGGCAGTGCCGATATGCACTTCCGTCTCGACACCAAGATTGAGGTCGAATGTCCCCTTCGGCAACACCCTGCTGATATTTCGAATGCCAACCGGAATGATCACGGCCTGGGTATCGATGGCCAGATGGAAGCAGCCTTTCTTGAACGGCAGCAAACGGCCATCGGGCGAGCGAGTGCCCTCGGGTGCGACCCACAAGACAATGCCGCTTTCCATTTTGGCACGGGCTAGCGCTAAATCTCTCAGCGCGCGCTCACGGTTGTGGCGGTCAATGAAAATGAACTCGGCTGCCCGCATCGCCAGACCAAAGATCGGTATCCGTGACAATTCCTTCTTGGCCAACATGCGCAGACTGCCCGGCAATACGACAAAGCTCAGTGGAATATCGTAATGGCTGGCATGACTGCACATGACAATGTAGCGTCGGTGAGGCGCAAACTCCGGCAAGTTGCCAACCACACGCCAGCGCAAGTCGATCAATCGCACCAGCGCCGACGACCAGTTCCGACAGACGCGATCGATGGCCAATCTCGGCTGCTTGTAAAAGGTGCCAACCCAAATGCCGCACAGGGAATACCAAAAGGTAACGGCCACGCTGGCGCCAATCAGCAGCACACGCCGAAACAATGAAGACGTTCGCATCATATTGTCAGGAATTATCCAGTTCGACTCGGTGTCTGGCAGGCTTGCCACACCGCATGACTTCAGATTTCAAAACAGGGGTCACCACAGACTTCACTCAACCCGGCGTGAACTGGGCCAGGACTCGCCAACGGGCATCGGTGGGCTGCAACACCACCAGCGAGCCAGTCGGAAAAGCCAGTGACTGACCGGCAAGATTGTGCACCAAATCCGCCACCAGCGGCATGTGACTGGCAATCAACACCGTTCCGGAACAACTGGCAGCCAACCACTGGCTGCACCGCAGGATATCGGCATCGGGCGTCAGCAGCGAATCGGTCTCGATGGCGCCTTCTCGCAGCAAGCTCGCCTGCATCAGGTGTGCGGTTTGCTGCGCGCGTCGATAGGGACTGGCAATGATGCGTTGTGGCAGCCAGCACCGCTCGGCCAGGAACGCAGCACTCTGCCGCAACTCCTGCTCACCGGCAGCGGTCAGCGCACGCGAAGCATCATCCAGCCGCATCGGCTCCGCCTGCCCGTGTCGTAGCACGATCAGCCGCATCGTCTCGGTTGCATTCGTCATTTCTGTTTGGCCAACCGTTTGGCACGATCACGCAACACGGGCAACAAGGCCGGCGCCAACCGTGGGCCAAATTCACTGACCACAAGGCCAGCGGCAAAGTTGGCCAGAATGCAGGCCCGGCGGAAGTCCCAGCCCTGTGCGCGCGCGTACATAAAGGCACCAGCGAACATATCGCCAGCACCCAGCGTATCGCGAACTTTCACCGGCTCGGTGGGCACTTCAAGGAACTGATCTCCATCGAAGGCCAATGCACCGTGGGCACCGCGGGTGATGACAAACGAAACTGCATGGTCCCGCAGGCGCTGGGCTGCGGCAAACGCGTCCGTGGTCTCGGTAAGGGCCATCGCTTCGGCTTCGTTGCAAAACAGCAGGTCGACACCATCGCCAATGAAGCCACGCAGCCCATCGGCAAAGAAGCGCACCATATTCGGATCGGACAGCGACAATGCAATCGGAATGTTTTTCCGACGCGCTTCCTTGCGAGCAATGGCGACTGCCTCCCGCGCCGATGGCGAGCTGGCCAGATAGCCTTCGATGTACAGCATCCGGCTTGCGAGCAGCGCTTCCCGGTTCAGCTCGGCTGGTCCAACGTCACCGGTGATGCCGAGAAAAGTATTCATGGTGCGGTCGGCATCCGGCGTAATCATGACCAGGCACTTGCCCGTTTTGCCGCTCTGGCGAGGCCCATTGGCAAGATTGGTGTCGACACCGTTGGCTTTCAGATCCGCGAAATAAAAATCACCTGCTTCATCATCGGCAACCTTGCAGGTGAAAAATCCCTTGCCGCCCAGCTGATGCAAGCCAATCAGGGTGTTGGCGGCCGAGCCACCACAGGCGCGCTTGTGTTTTTCCCCCTGCAGTTCACCGACCAGCTGATCATGACGCGACTCTTCAATCAATGTCATCACGCTTTTGCTGATGCCTAGCCGGTTCAATTCGGCAACATTGACTTCAAATTCGTAATCCACCAGCGCATTGCCGATGGCATAGACATCGTAGTGAGACATCCGAGAGATTCCTTGTTGACTGTCATTCCGTCTGCTTGCCGGACGGTTCAGCTTGGCAATTCCTTGCGATACAAACGGTCACAGCGGCTGACATGTGGCGCACCACACTGGCTGCGATAGCCATGTCGTTCATACAGGGCAACAGCCTCGGTCAGCGCACTTGCCGTTTCCAATTGCAACCAGTGGTAGCCGCGCCGGCGAGTTTCCTGCTCGGCCAGCAGCAACAGTCGCCGACCCAGGCCAAAGCCACGTACCTCCGGCAACAGATACATCTTGCGCAGTTCACAGCTGTCAGCATTCACCGGGACAATGCCCATCGTGCCAACCAGCTGGTCACCGTGCCAGACCGCAAAAAACTCACCGCCCGACTGGCGATAGTGCTGTTCGATATCCAGTACATCGGCGTCGGTCCCGGAGGGATCCGGTGTCAATCCATACTCTTGCAACACACGGACGATCAAGGCCTGCATCGCCGGCCCCTGCGTCGAATCCGCCGGGCCAATCAGAAACCCCGGTGCCTGCTGACTATTGGCAGAACTCACCATCATCACACCTCACGGATCCCGTTCAGCATCGCCCTGCATTGTAGAAGCCCGCTACAGTGGCAACAATCACCGCGAGCCATGGCCATGAACCATCCGCGCCGGAGCCATGAAAAAGAGCCGCTCCAGCGGCTCTTCTTCAACACAGTGCAGGCGCGGTAACCAGACGGTTACCCGTGCAAGCCGTCAGCGGCCAATAACCTTTACGGCATGGCGTCCAGATCGGCACCTTCCTTCTCGACAACCGGTGGCAGCAGGTCTTCCCGGTTCAGACCAATGTCCAGCGCAAAGCAGGAAGAGATGTAAACCGAGGAGTAAATGGCGGCAAAAACACCAATCAGCAATGCCAGCGAAAACTCGTGAATCGACGGACCACCGTACAGGAACAATGCCAGGCAGACGATAAAGGTCAGGCCGGTGGTCATCGTGGTACGAGCCAGCGTTTGGTTGATCGACTGATCCATCAGTTCAATCAGTTCGACTTTGCGGGCCTGCGCCTTGCGGAAGTTCTCCCGGACGCGGTCAAAAATAACGACCTTGTCATTCAGTGAATAGCCAAGAATGGCCATCACCGCGGCCAACGCCGTCAGGTCGAAGTTCCACTGAAACAGCGAAAACGCGCCCAGCACCAGCACGGCATCGTGCACGGTGCCGATGATCGAACCCACCGCCAGTTTCCATTCGAACCGGAACGCCACATAAATCAGCACGGCAATCACGGTGACCAGCGCAGCCATGGTGCCTTGCTCGGTCAGCTCATCACCAACCTGGGCGCCGACAAAATCGATACGCTTGAGCTCGACTGCCTGATTTTCCGCACCGGCGAGCGCCGCCAGAATCTGGTGCCCCAGCTGCTCGTTGCTGACGCCTTGCCGCGTTGCAATTCGCACCGAGACATCGCGGGCCGTGCCGATGTGTTGCACCGTGGCATCGGCAAAATCCGCTGCGGCCAAACGGGCCCGCACCACTTCCAGATCGACAGCATCGGTGTAGCTTGCTTCCACCAGCGTGCCGCCGGTGAAATCGAGACCGAAATTCAGCCCCTTGATGGCAAGACCGGCCACACTGGCCAGCATCAGCGCACCGGACAGCACATAGGCAATCATGCGCCAACGGAAAAACGCAATGCTGGTTTCACCGTTCCAGAATCGTTGTAATGCGTTCATCTTCGAGATCCTTAAAACAGCAAAACTCAAACGTGAATCTTTTTGACGTCACGGCCGCCGTAGATCAAGTTGATGATCGCACGGGTGCCCGTTACGGCAGTAAACATCGAGGCGAGAATGCCGATGCACAAGGTCACGGCAAAACCCTTGATGGTGCCAGAGCCAACACCGAACAACACCAGACCCGAAATCAGGTTGGTCAAGTTGGAGTCGGTAATGGCCTGCGAGGCTTCGTCGTAACCGCGCTGGATCGCCATCGCGGGCGACATGCCGCCGCGCATGTCTTCCCGGATACGTTCGTTGATCAGCACGTTGGCGTCGACCGCCATGGCAACGCCCAGCACCAGACCGGCAATGCCAGGCATGGTCAACACGGCGCCTGGAATCATCGACATCACGGCAACGGTCAGCGCCAGGTTCATGAACAGCGCAATATTGGTCGCGATACCGAACACTTTGTATTTCAGCAGCATAAAGCCCATCACCGCCGCCAGCGCGATGATCATGGCCTTCATGCCCATGTCGATGTTGTCCTGCCCCATCGAAGGGCCAATGGTGCGCTCTTCAACAATCTGAATGGGCGCAATCAAGGCACCGGAACGCAGCAGCAAGGCAAGATTCTGTGCCTCGGCGGCCGAGCCGACACCGGTGATCTGGAAGCTCGGACCGAACACGCTGCTGATTCGTGCAGCATTGATGACCGTGACGACCTTCTTCTGCTGCTTCTTCGGCACCATCTGGCCGTCGATCTCGTCATACTCAGCTTTGTACTCGATTAGCACCGAGGCCATCTGCTTGCCGACATTGATTTTGGTATTGGCCAGCATGCGCTGGCCGCCCTTGCTGTCGAGGCTGACACTGACCTGCGGCATGTTGTTCTGATCGAGGCCACTGCGGGCACCAATCACGTTCTCGCCGCGAACAATGACCTGTTTCTTGACCAGATGCGGCTGACCGTTGGTTTCGTACAGCAATTCGGAATCGGCAGGAATTCGCCCAGCAATCGCATCACGCACATCACGCTCTTCGTTCACCATGCGGAACTCAAGCGTTGCGGTAGCACTGAGAATTTCACGGGCCAGTGCCGAATCCTGCACGCCCGGCAATTGCACCACGATGCGCTCAGCACCTTGGCGCTGAATCACCGGTTCGGCGACCCCGAGCTCGTTGACCCGATTGCGCAAAATGGTCAGGTTCTGTTCGACCGCCTCACTGCGCGCGACGCGCAAGGCATTGTCGGAAAGGGTGGCAGTGAGGTAGTACAGATCGCCTTCACTGCGATCGGTCACGACCAGATCCGGGTTTTGCCGGCGAATGACGACAATGGCCTTGTCACGTGTGTCGGCATCACGGAAAGCCACTTGCACGCCGCCTTCAGGACGGCGCAGTGACGAGGCATAACGCAGGTTTTCGTCGCGCAGCAGACCGCGGAAATCTTCCGCCATCTGCTCTTCACGCTTGGACAGCGCGGTTTCCATGTCGATTTCGATCAGGAAGTGGATACCACCACGCAGATCGAGACCGAGCTTCATCGGGCTGGCGCCCACTGCCCGCAACCAGGCCGGCGTCGCCGGTGCCAGATTCAGTGCCACCGTGACATCATTGCCGAGAGCCTTGCGGACAACGCCCTGTGCCTTCAGCTGTTCTTCGGTGTTGTTGAAGCGAATGAGGTATTTGCCACCGTCTTCTTCGACACTCTTGAAGTTCAACTGCGCGGCAGCCAACGCTTCGCGCGCGCTGTTGATTTGGGTCTCGGAAATAGTGGCACCACGCTGACCAGATATCTGCAGGGCCGCGTCTTCACCAAACAGGTTCGGCAGCGAATAGACAATGCCGAACAGGAAAATGAAACCAATCAGCAGGTATGTCCAGAGCGGATAGGTATTGATCGGCCGAGCAGCCGGCGTCCCGAAAAGCATGGGGAGGTTTCCTTGAATCGCGCGCTTACGTGATCACTGAACCAGAAAAGCAACCGGGGAGCCTGGTGGCTCCCCGGTTCCGGATCAGTTGCTGTAGACGTTCTCGATGGTGCCCTTCGGCAGCGTGGCCGACACGGCGTGTTTCTGAACGATGATCTGATCGTTGTCATTCAATGCGACGACCACGAACTGATCCTTGATCTTGACGATTTTGCCGACGATGCCACCGATGGTGACAACTTCGTCGCCTTTCTGGACCGCGTCCAGCATCGCCTTGTGTTCTTTGGCGCGCTTCGACTGCGGACGAATGAGCATGAAGTAGAAAATCAGACCGAAGATCACCAGCATGATAATCGGCTGCCAGGCCGAAGCGGCCGAGGCACCAGCAGGCGCTGCACCAGCAGCTGCAACAACAGTCAGAAGGCTCACGTTTTATTCCTCATTTACTTGCGGTGTTTTTGTGTCGTATTGACCATCAATTGCCGGCGTTTTTTGACCACGCCGGGTATAGAAGTCGTCCACGAAGGCGGCAAGGGTACCGGTTTCGATGGCCCCGCGCAAACCGGCCATGACACGCTGGTAATAGCGCAGGTTATGGATGGTATTCAGCCGCCCGCCAAGGCCTTCGTTGCACTTGTCGAGGTGATGCAAATAGGCACGGGAGTAGTGTTGGCAGGTGTAGCAGTCACAGCCCTCTTCTACCGGTCGCTCGTCACTGCGGTATTGGGCATTTCGTAACCGGACAACACCATCACTGGTGAATAAATGAGCATTGCGGGCATTCCGGGTCGGCATCACGCAGTCAAACATATCGACACCACGTCGGACCGCCTCGACGATATCTTCCGGCTTGCCAACGCCCATCAAGTAACGCGGCCGATCAGTCGGCAGCTGCGGGGTGACCCCATCGAGCACCCGCAGCATCTCCGGTTTCGGTTCGCCGACCGACAAACCGCCAATGGCGTAACCGTCAAAGCCAATCTCAGTTAAACCAGCCAAAGACTTGGCCCGCAGGTCCAGATGCATGCCGCCCTGAACGATGCCGAACAGCGCCGAGGGGTTGCCCTCATGGGCTTTCTTGCTGCGCTCGGCCCAGCGCAAGCTGAGCTCCATCGACTTCCGGGCTTGCTCCCAGGTGGCCGGATAAGGCGTGCACTCGTCGAAGATCATGACGATATCGGCGCCTAAACTGCGCTGAACTTGCATCGAACGTTCCGGATCCAGCCAGACGACGGAGCCATCAATCGGCGACCGGAACTCGACCCCGGCTTCCGAAATCTTGCGCATGGCGCCAAGGCTGAACACCTGAAAACCACCCGAGTCGGTCAAGATGGGCCCCTGCCAGCCACCAAAGCCATGCAGGCCACCCAACTTTTCCATCAACTCCGGGCCGGGGCGCAGCATCAAGTGAAAGGTGTTACCGAGGATGATCTGGGCACCAACCGCTTTGACTTCGTCCGGGGTTACCGTCTTGACCGCACCGTATGTACCCACCGGCATGAACGCCGGGGTTTCGACCACGCCACGGGCAAAGGTCATGCGGCCACGGCGGGCCGGACCGTCAGTCGCCAGCAGTTCGAATTGCATGCCGCTCATGTCGTAGCAGCCGGTTGGCGCGTCGGCTCTTGTCGCGTTAAGAACATCGCATCCCCATAGGAAAAAAATCGGTACTTCTGTTCGACAGCTTCGCGATAGGCCGCGAGGATGCGTTCCCGGCCACTGAACGCCGACACCAGCATCAGCAAGGTCGATTGCGGCAAGTGGAAATTGGTGATCAGCGCATCGACCACCCGGAACTGGTAGCCCGGATAGATAAAGATGGTGGTGTCGCCGGTGCCGGATTCAAGGGCGCCGCTGGCGGCGGCCGATTCCAGTGCGCGCACCGAGGTCGTTCCGACCGCGACCACCCGACCGCCACGGGCCCGGGTCGCCCGCACGGCTTCAACCACGGCCGGGCTAACCTCGAACCATTCTGCGTGCATGGTGTGGGTTTCGATGTTCTCTACCCTAACCGGCTGAAAAGTGCCGGCGCCCACATGCAACGTCACCTGCGCCGAACGAACGCCTTGTTCAGCCAGTTTCGCCAGCAGCGCCTCATCAAAATGCAGGCCGGCCGTTGGTGCCGCCACCGCGCCCGGCACCTCGGCATACACCGTCTGATAACGCTCCCGATCGGCGGCTTCGTCAGACCGTTCGAAATACGGCGGCAGCGGCATGTGGCCCTGTTCGGCCATCAATTCAAACCATGGGCGGACTGAATGGAACCGGTACAAGTCGCCCTGACGGCCCAGCACTGTCACGTCGCCGCCCTGCGCCAGCGTCAGCACCATGCCGTCCCGCAAGCCTTTACTGCTGCGGCCATGGGCCAATACCTCGGACGGACTCAACACCCGCTCGACCAGAATCTCGACCTGGCCACCGGACGCCTTCTGCGCAAACAAGCGGGCCGCCAGCACCCGGGTATTGTTGAAAACCAGCAAGTCATCGGGCGTCAGCAACGCCGGCAAATCGGTGAACTGTCGATGACGACAGGAACCGGTATCGCCCTCCAGACAAAGCAGCCGGCTGGCGCTTCGCTCGGCCAACGGGTAGCGGGCGATCAGCTCATCGGGCAGGGAATAATCAAAATCGGACAGCAACATGGCGATAAAATGAACAACAGCCCGGCGCGGGCGCGCTAGGGTAACCAACTGGGCCCCGCGATGCCAGCACTGCAGATTGACCGGCCGGTTTGCTTTGTTATACTGCGCGCCCTCCGTGCCGGAGTGGTGGAATCGGTAGACGCGCTGGACTCAAAATCCAGTATCCGAAAGGGTGTGTGGGTTCAAGTCCCACCTCCGGCACCAAAATTCGCAGTACCCAAGAAAAAGCCCGCTTCCAAGCGGGCTTTTTCTTGGCCGTGATTTGCTCACCGCAGGCGGCTTCAACGCGCCACGCCGAGCGCTGCCAACCCCGTTCTGACGTATCATCCGCACATGAGCAAACGCCCTCCCCCTCCCGACGAACGCGATCTGTTTCTCGCCGAAGTGGCCAACGTAAAGCCATTGCCGGCCGAGGCCGACATCGCCGTCAACACCGCACCGACGCTTGATGACGCCGCCATCGAGGCACGTCGGTTGGCCGCAATCACCGACAAGCAGCACGACAGCAATTATCTCAGCAGCGCCGAACCACCGCTGGTCGACCCGTATGCAGAAATCGGCTACCGGCATGACGGTGTGCAACTTGGGGTTTATCAAGCGCTGCGAGGTGGCAAATACGAAAGCCATTATGTGCTCGACTTGCATCGCCGCACGGTCGAGCAGGCGCGCAAGGACGTCTACGATTTCATTCACGATGCTGTCAAACGTGAACAACGCTGCGTGCTGATCCTGCATGGTCGCGGCGTGCGAGCACCGATTCCGGCACTGCTGAAAAGCTACGTCAACGTCTGGCTGCAGCAGATCCCGGAGGTGCTGGCGTTTCACTCGGCGCAGAAACGTGATGGTGGCACCGGCGCGGTCTACGTGATGCTGAAGAAAAGTGAAGATGCCAAACAGGACAATCGGGAAAGGTATGGCGTGCGTTGAAGTGGTTTGACTCTTCGGAGTGTGGTGGCGCTGAACCGTGTATGCGACCCCCTCTCCCTTAACGGGTGATGGCCAAGGAGAGGGCAAGCCCCCAGTTCGAATTCTATAGAGCTACCGGCTCAAGCTAATCATTCACCCTCACCTCAATCCTCTCCCGTCAAGGGAGAGGAGGTAAATACGCAGTGCCAAACTGCCGGCATCTTTCACCAAAACCACTACTACGCTAGAGAAATATCACGGCCTTACAGCCGCGCTTTGATCCACTGTGGCAAATGTCCAATATCATGCAGCTGATCAAGCGGCTCATGCGCCAGCAGATCGGTCAGATCATGCGCCCCATACGTTGCCGCCAACCGGTCCACATGCGCCCGCTTCGCCATCTCCATATCGAAGCCGGTGTCGCCCACAACCAGCGCACGGTGCGCCGGCGTATCGGTTTCTTTCAGGATATCCAGCACCATTTGCGGGTGTGGCTTGCCTTCGGCTTCGTCGGAGCAGCGTGACGTATGGAAGAACGAATCCAGACCAACTTCTTTCCAGGCCCGCTCCAGTCCGTAACGCGCCTTGCCGGTTGCAACCGCCAGGACAAAGCCGCTGTCTTTCAGCCAATCCAGCGTTTCCTGCGCCCCGTCAAATAACGGCGTCGGAGTCGGATCGGTTTCAACAAATGCCGTCCGGTATTCCTGCTTCAGTTGGTCGAGCTGATCCGGATGGGCACCGGGAAACAAAATCTCGTAAACGTCCGGCAACGAAAGACCGATGATGCTCTTGACCGCCTCTTCCGTCGGCACTGGCAGTTCTGCCTCTTCGGCGGCCGCCCGCATGGACGAGACAATGCGGCCGACCGAATCAATCAGCGTGCCGTCCCAGTCGAAAATAATCAGGTCATAGGGTTTGTTGGTCATGAATCACTACTGTTTCGGAGCAGAAATACGAAATGGGGATGAATCGTGACGGCTCAACCATTTGGCTGATTGCGCGCCGCCATCAGAGCTGCCTCCAGCTCCTCCGGCAACGGGGCATTGACGGTGACCGTCTTGCCGGTCGCCGGCTCGGTGAAGGTCAGTGAGGCCGCATGCAGGAACAAGCGTTTCAGCCCCAGCTGGTTGGCAAGTGCCACCGTCTCATCCGTGCCGTATTTGTCATCACCCAATAAAGGATGGCCGGCGTGGGCGGCATGAACGCGGATTTGATGGGTACGGCCGGTCAGCGGACTGGCCTCCACCAGCGTGCAGGTCGGGAAGTTTTCCAGCACCGCGAACCGGGTTTGCGACTCCTTGCCTTCCGGATGAACCCGCACCACCCGCTCGCCCGATTGCAGTTCATTGCGAAGCAAGGGTGCATTGATCAGCTGTTTGCGTGACGACCATTTGCCGATGACGAGGGCGTGGTAGACCTTGTCCATGTCTTTTTCGCGCAGCGCTTCATGGAACGCGCGCAAGGCGGACCGCTTTTTCGCCACCAGCAGGCAACCCGACGTATCGCGGTCCAGCCGGTGTACCAATTCCAGAAAGGGTGCCTCCGGTCGCAACGCACGCAGGCCTTCAATCACGCCATACGAAACGCCCGAACCACCATGTACCGCCATACCAGCAGGTTTGTTGATGACGATGTAGCCATCAGTCTCGAGCAGCACGGCGGCGTCGAGTGCCTGAATCTTGCGCAACTGGGGGCTGGGGCCCGGCTCGCTTTCGCTGACCCGGACGGGTGGAATTCTGACCAGATCGCCCAGTTCAAGCCGATATTCGGCTTTGATGCGGCCTTTATTGACCCGGACTTCGCCAGTGCGCAGCAATTTATAGATGCGACTCTTCGGCACACCTTTGAGCAAAGTCAGCAGAAAATTGTCGATCCGCTGGCCGGCCCGGCCGTCATCGATGGTCAAAAAACGTACAGCGGGAGCGTCTGCAGCGTCGTTTTGAGCAGCGGCCGAATCGGCGTTTTGGGGAATTTTGCTTTTAATTTGCTGCACTTACGGCGACCTGCTATAGTCTTTTGGCCAATCCGCATGGTCGTGATCCAGGCCAGCCGTTGACCAAGACTGTTTCCAGTCTGGCCTCCTGAAGCCCCTCGATCCCCACCACTGCCGGTTGCACTCTTGATGAGTAAATTGCGTCGCCGCACTTCGGACGACGCGTTGACTATTGTACGTCATGACGATTGCCGTCATGCCGTCATTGCCAGCAAGGCAGCGAGTTTTTTGCCGTCCCGCCGGTGCACGATGTTTCCCCTTCGGTATTACCGGAACGGAAACATCCTGCGTTGTGACCGGCGCGACAGATGTTCTCGGTCCTGAACGACCGGCCGTTTTCGAACCCTTTTCGAACGGGGCCCGCCCTTCACCACCGGAGCATCGCTTGGAAACTGTTTATGGCGCGTTTCACGCGCAGGGTTCGTGCACTCCGTCGGCGCTTTACTGCCCGACGCGCCATCACGAACCTGGGGATGTCCGGCGCCGCTTGGCCCGATCCTGCGTGAGTGCCCTGCCCGCCTGGCGTTGATGGCGTGTTCGCAGTCTGTCGAATGACCGACCGACGAGAACCACCATGAAACGGATGCTTATTAACGCAACCCAGCAAGAAGAGCTGCGCGTTGCGCTTGTAGATGGACAACGCCTGTATGACCTCGACATCGAAGTCCCGGGCAAAGAACAGAAAAAGGCCAACATTTATAAAGGCCGTATTTCCCGCGTAGAACCCTCCCTTGAAGCCGCTTTCATCGACTACGGCGCCGAGCGCCACGGTTTCCTGCCGCTGAAAGAAATCTCCCCGGCCTACTTCATCGACCCGTCCAAGACCCGCGGCAATATCAAAGAGCTGATCAAGGAAGGTCAGGAAGTCATCGTCCAGATTGAAAAGGAAGAGCGCGGCCAGAAAGGCGCGGCGCTGACCACCTATATCAGCCTGGCCGGTTGCTATGTGGTGCTGATGCCGAACAACCCGCGCGCCGGTGGCATCTCGCGCCGCATCGAGGGCGATGACCGCTCCGACCTGCGGGAAGCCCTGCACAGCCTCGACCTGCCGGAAGGCATGGGCATCATCATCCGTACCGCCGGTGTTGGCCGTTCGGAAGAAGAACTGAAGTGGGACCTTGGTGTCCTGCTGACCCAGTGGAACGCCATCACCGAAGCGGCTGCCAAGCGCCCGGCGCCGTTCCTGATCTACGCCGAGAGCGATGTCATCATCCGCTCGATCCGCGATTACCTGAAAGCCGATATCGGCGAAATCATCGTCGACACCCAGGATGCCTTCAACCGCATTCGCCAGCACATCGAGCTGGTGCGACCGGATTTTGTCAGCCGGGTGAAGATGTACAAGGACGACATTCCGCTGTTCAACCGTTATCAGGTTGAAAGCCAGATCGAAAGCGCCTATCAGCGCGAAGTGCGCCTGCCGTCGGGCGGCTCGATTGTCATCGACCGTACCGAAGCCATGGTCTGCATCGACGTCAACTCGTCGAAAGCGACCAAGGGTGGCGACATCGAAGAGACGGCACTGCAGACCAACATCGAAGCCGCGCAGGAAGTGGCACGTCAGCTGCGTCTGCGTGACTTGGGTGGCCTCGTTGTCATCGACTTCATCGACATGACCCCGGCCAAGAACCAGCGCATGCTGGAAGATGCGCTGCGCGATGCCGTTGAAATGGACCGTGCCCGCATTCAGCTGGGCCGGCTGTCGAAGTTCGGCTTGATGGAAATGTCGCGTCAGCGACTGCGTCCGGCCCTGGCCGAATCGACCACCGAGCTGTGCCCGCGCTGTAATGGCGTCGGCCACATCCGCAACGTCGAATCGATGTCGCTGTCGGTGCTGCGCCTCATCGAAGAAGAAGCCATGAAGGATTCGACTTCGCAAGTGCAGGCGATCCTGCCTGTCGAAGCGGCGACCTATCTGCTGAACGAAAAGCGCAAAGACATTCTGGGTATCGAAAAGCGTCACGATGTTCATGTGGTCGTGGTACCGAACCCGCATCTCGAGACACCGAATTACGAAGTGCGCCGCCTGCGTCAGCAGGAAGTGGTCGAAACGGTTTCTTACTCGCTGGCTGAACAGCCGGTGCTGGAAGCTGTCGAAATCACCACACCGAACAAACTGCGCAGCGAAGCGCCGGCCGTGCAATTTACCCAAGTCGCCGCGCCAGCGCCGATCGCCCCGGCCCCGGCACCACAACCGGTCAAAGCCGCGCCGGCAGCCGCTGCGGTGGTCGCCAAACCTGGTCTGTTGAGCCGCATCTGGAGTTCCTTGTTCGGTAGCAGCGAACCGGTCAAAGAAGAAAAGCCGCGTGGTCGCAATGATCGCGATCGCAACAAGCGTGGCGGTCGTGACGGTCGTCCGGATAACCGTGGCGGTCGTGATGGCCGTGGTCCGCGTTCCGAGCAACGCCGTGATGGTCGTGGCGAAGGCCGCGGTGATCAGCCGCGTGGCGAGCAGCAGCCGCGCCAGAGTCGTGAGCCACAGGCTGATGGCCGCCGCCAGCAGCAACCAAAAGCCGAAGGCCAGCGTGAAGCGCGCCCGCCGCGTGAAGAGCGTCAACCGCGTGGCGAGCGTCCGCCGCGCGAAGAACGCCAGCCGCGTGAACAAGTTGCTCAAGCACCGCGTGAAGAGCGCGCACCACGCGAAGAGCGTGCGCCACGTGAAGAGCGTGCGCCGCGTGAAGAACGTGCACCGCGTGAAGAGCGTGGCCCGCGTCAGACCCGTGCAGAGCGCATGGCAATGCGTCAGCAGCAAGGCGGAGAAAACGCTCCGGCCGTCGCGGCCGAGCTCACCGCCACTGGCACTCCGGTTGTTGCTGTCGAGCCATTGTTGACGCAGCAGAACCTGAATCTGCAACCGGCTGAATCGGTCGACAATGCCGATGTCAGCGTCATCGATCGCGAGAATATCGAAGCCACCGAACAGCGCCGTGATCGCGGTGACCGTAACGAACGCCGCCGCCGCATGCCACGTCATCTCGGTGGTGGTCGTCGTCGTGATCGTGAAGGTGGCGAGAACGCCGGTGAAAATGCCAGCGCCGACCTGCCCAATGCCGAAGCATTCTTTGCGCCGGACATCGATGAAAGCAATGAAACCGGCAGCACGCCGGCCATCATCGCGGCAGCACCGGTTGCGACAGCACCCGTTGCAACAAGCCCGGTCGTGACAAACCCGGTGGTCGCAGCGCCAGTCAGTGCACCGGCCGTGACTCCGGCCATTGTGGTCGAAACACGTCCGGCCGCAACACCGGCGCCAGTACCGGCTGCAGCGGCCGTCGCCGCGTCGGCGCCGGCTGCCCGGCCCGCACCGGTTGCGGCAGCGTCCGCCCCGGCGGCAAAACCCGCTCCGTTTGCACCGGCTGAATCAGCCGCTCCCGTGCCATCGGCGCCTGTTGTTGCAGCTACCGAACCTGTGCCCGCCGCTGAACCGGCACGCAGTCGTGTAGTCGCCTCGGCCCCGGCCGCCAAGCCGAAGCCGGTCGAGCCGGAAAAGAAAGAGGTCTCGGAAGAAGAGGCGCTGAAAAATGTTGCCGCCCTGCTCGCCAGCCTGATGGAACCGAACCCAGCCCAGAACACCGTGCTGCACCGTTCGGGTAGCTCCAGCAGTTCGCCGATGGCAAAGCCGCGTGCTGTTCAGGACAGCGCGCCGTCGGCATCGTCCATCGAGCGTGCTCAGGAACAGGCCGACCGCCAAGGTGAAGGCAGCTAAGCTTTCCCCTGCCCTGTCAGCCAAAAAACAAAACACCCCGCCGAAGCGGGGTGTTTTGTTTTCAAGACCAGAACACGGGCGTGGCGTTTCACAACGCGTGTCGTCGCCGCAACTCGGCCAGCAGTCCACGGCAGCCGGCATCGACAATATCAAACACCCGGTGAAAGCCATTCAGCGGACCGTAATAGGGGTCCGGCACCTCGGTCAGCTGCAGGTCCGGAGCGAACTCCAGCAATCGATGCACAGTCGCCTTCCGTTCCGCCACTTCCTGCGCCATCACTGAAAGCGCTTCGTAATGGCCATCATCCATGGCAATCAAGTAATCAAATGCGCTGAAGTCTTCCGGCTGGACTTTTCGGGCACGCTGACCGGCGAGATCGATACCGCGCTGACGCGCGGCTTGCTGTGTGCGCGGGTCGGGTGCCTGACCAACGTGGTAACCGCTCAGGCCTGCCGAATCGATTTGAAAATGTCTTGCCAATTGCTGCCGATGCAACAGGAACTCGAACACGCCTTGCGCGGTCGGTGAACGACAGATATTGCCGGTGCAGACAAACAGGACGCCGATACGTTTCATGTTTGATTCCGGTGCGTCATCAACCTGGGTTGACCTGGCCGTGACATCATCTTCAGACGAGCGGCCCCGTGCTCACTCAAGCGCCGAATAGCCGACGCAAGCGCTCCAAATCCTCCGGTGTATCAACACCGGCAGGTGGTACTTCGCGCGCGCCTTCGACATGGATCGAAGCGCCATTCCAGAGCGCGCGCAACTGTTCCAGCGACTCCAACTGCTCGATGGGCGCCGGTGCCCAGCTGACAAACTGACGGAGGAACGACACACGATAGGCATAAATACCAATATGCCGCTGCCATGGCGCCAGATCGGGCGGTACATCCGGAAAATGTTTGCGTGAAAACGGAATGCTCGCACGCGAAAAGTACAACGCCCGGCCATGGCGGTCCGCTACCACCTTCACCACACTTGGCTCGAACAACTGCCCGGCGTGATCGAGCGGACAACACAGCGTTGCCATGCCGTAGTCAGGTCGGCCGGCAAGATTCGCAGCAACCTGGTCAATGATGGCAGCGGGAATCAGCGGTTCATCGCCCTGCACGTTCACCAGAATCGTTTCCGGCGTCAAGCCAAGCTTTTGCGCGGCCTCGCTGAGTCTGTCACTGCCCGACTCATGGTCGACCGCTGTCATTACCACCTCGGCTCCGAACGCGCGTGCCGCCGCCTCGATTCGCTGATCGTCGGTGGCAATAACCACCCGGCTGGCCGCAGATTGCCGTGCCCGCTCATAGACATGCTGAATCATCGGTTTGCCGGCGATATCGGCCAGCGGTTTGGCTGGCAACCGGGTTGACGCATAGCGGGCGGGAATGATCACGACAAACGACATGATGGCGTACCTGCAACAATCCAGAATATTGAAAAATCGGTAACGTGGTGCGTGCTACAGCTCAGACTTCGTCCGGCGCAATTTGCCGGGCTTCATCTTCCAGCATCACCGGAATACCGTCACGCACCGGAAACGCCAACCGATCGAATTTGCAAACCAGCTCCTGCTGGGCTTTGCGATATTCGAGTTTGCCTTTGCAGATGGGGCAGGCAAGTATGTCCAGCAAATGCTTATCCATGATTGACCTCTTTTCTGAACGGCTGCAGCGCGCTGTGCAGGGCTGCGGCAAATTCCGGATTGACTTGCGCACGAACGGCGACAAACCAATGGTTGTCATCAGCAAAATCCGCGCACTTCACAGCATCTTTTTCGGTCATCAAGACCGGCACATCATGCCACGGCAGATCTGACGCCTGATAGCCATGATGATCCGGAAACGGATGCTCGATCACCTCGATGCCGGCGTGACGCAAGGTATGAAAAAAGCGGCCCGGGTTACCAATGCCGGCGACCGCATGCACACGTTGTCCGGCAAATTGTGTCAGGTCAACCGAGTGGCCATGCTTCAGGTTCACACAAGCTGACGGTTGCAGCTGCATCACATGCTCTGCCAGCCCCTGAATCCGGGCACCGTTGCTGATAACCAGTGATGCGGATTGCAGGCGAGATGGCATTTCCCGCAACGGTCCGGCCGGCAACAACCAACCGTTGCCGAGCTGGCGTACCGCGTCGATCACCACAATTTCGAGATCGCGCTGCAAGGCATAGTGCTGCAAGCCATCATCACACAGAATGACATCACACCCGGCGTCACGCAGGGCTGCCGCGCCGCGTGACCGATTCGGATCGACGACAACCGGAACGCCAGAACGTCGACGCAACAGCAGCGGCTCATCACCCACTTCAGCTGGCAAACTGTCGGGCGTAACCAGGAAGGGATAGCGCGGTGCGTGACCGCCATAACCACGGCTGACAATGCCGGGCTTCCAGCCTTGGCCCTGCAGCCATTCGACCAACCAGAGTGCCAACGGTGTTTTGCCGGTGCCACCGACCGTGATATTGCCAACCACTATCACCGGCACACCAGGATGTTGGCTGGCCAATATGTGCATCCGGTACAACAAGCGCCGCGTTGCTACCAACAGCCGCATCAGCAAATGCAACGGCCACAACCAGACCAGACGCGCGCGTGGACCATACCACGCAGCCTCCAGTTTCATGCCTCGGGACCAGTTGTTTCAGGAGCATCGCGGAACTGCAGCGCATGCAATTTGGCGTACTCGCCGCTTGCCGCCAACAACTCACGATGGCTGCCCTGCTCGATGATACGGCCCTGATCGAGTACCAGAATCTGGTCAGCACTTTCAATGGTCGACAACCGGTGTGCTATAACGATGGTGGTGCGATTCTTCATCAGACTGTCGAGCGCATTCTGGATCTGCCGTTCGGACTCATTGTCGAGAGCGGACGTTGCTTCATCAAGCACCAGAATCGGAGCGTCCTTGAGCAACGCCCGCGCAATGGCCAGACGTTGGCGTTGACCGCCCGACAAGCTGAAACCGTTGTCACCCACTGGCGTATCGAGCTGCTGCGGCAAGGCTTCAATAAAGTCCCAAGCATTGGCCAGCTTGGCTGCCTTGATGATCGCTTCATCCGTGGCACCGCGCATGTCACCGTAGGCAATGTTGTTGCGGACGGTGTCGTTGAACAGGGTCACCTGTTGCGAAACCAGAGCAAACTGGCGCCGATAGTCGGCCAGCTTCAGCTGTTCGATATCACGGCCATCAAGTTGAATGACGCCCTGCTCCGGATGGTAGAGCCGCAGCAGCAAGCTGACGATGGTCGATTTGCCGCTGCCGGAACGGCCGACCAATGCAACGGTCCGCCCCGCAGGGACTGCAAACGATACATCACGCAATACCGGTTCTGGTTTGCCCGGATAACGGAAGGTCACGTTATCGAAGTGCACCGCACCATCGGAACGCACCAAAGCTTGCGTGCCGTTGTCCACTTCATCCGGCAAATCCAAAAACTCGAACACACTCTGGGCAGCGGCAATACCCTGTTGCAGGATGGAGTTCAGATTGGAGAGCGAGCGCAGTGGTTTCTGGATGGTTACCATTGCGGCAAATGCGGCAACAAATGCGCCAGGGCTCAACTCATTCTTGGCAATCAGCCCGGCCGCAACGGCCAGCACGCCGGCAAGCGCGACGCCGGCAATCATGTAGATGAGCATCACACTGAGCGATTTGGTGACGATCATCTTGAGCTGCTGACGGCGGTTTTCTTCGGCCGCATCAAAGAAAGTCTTGCGTTCTTGCTCTTCACCACCAAAGGTCTTGATGGTGCGATAGCCCTGCACTGACTGAGTTGCCACCTGGGTGACTTCACCCATCGCCGATTGCAGGTTGCGGGAAATGTGCCGGAACCGTTTCGAGGCCGCCCGCAGTACCCAGGCGATCAGCGGGCCACCAATGAAAAACAGCGCACCCAGCTCCCAGCTGTAATAGAACACGATGCCGGCGGAGATGATCACCGCCGCACCTTCGCGCACGATGTCCTTGGTGGCATCGGATGCCGCCGAGCCGACTCGCTCGACATTGAAGGTCAGGGTCGAAATCAGATCGCCGGTGGAGCGCGAATCGAAAAACGTTGCCGGCATCCGCATGTATTTGTCGAACAGTTGCTGGCGCAGGTCCTGAACAATGCCGCGGGCAACATAGCCCATGGCATATTCCGCAACAAAACTGAACAGTGAACGCAGGATGCCGAATATCAGCAGGTAGATGGGCAACTTGCCGAGGAACTCGGCATTCTTTTCGACAAAGCCTTTGTCGATGACTTTGGCCATGCCACTGACCAGCGCACCATCGACTGCCGAGAACAGGAAGTTGGCGGCAACGCCCACCAGCAGAATCAACAGATAGGGTTTGACGTAGGCCAACAGGCGTTTGTACACCTGCCAGGGTGTCATCATGCTGGAGGCATTCGCCATATCAATTGTCCGCCGGTGCTTGCGCTGCCATGGTCAGCTTGTGGAACCCGAGCTGACCGGCCGCATCCATTGCCGTTGCCACTGCCTGATACGGCGCCTTGCCGTCTGCGGAAATGACCATCGGCAGTTCACTGTTGCCCTGCGATACCTCTTCCACCGCCGCCATCAACGTCTTCAACTGGTTGTTGACCAGTGGCTTGGCGTTAACAAAGAAATTGCCGGCTTCATCGACGCTGATCTCAATCATTTCAGTTACCGCAGTCGCTTCCATTGGCGCGGCGGCAGCTTCCGGCAGATTGACCTGCATCTGGGTATCCCGGTTGAACCGGGTTGAGACCATGAAAAAAATGATCAAGGTCAGAATGACATCGATCAGCGGTGTCAGGTTGATATTGAGATCTTCGCGGCCGTGCCGGCGCCGTTCGAGCAACATCAGCGTTTACCGTTTTCTTTGCCGTGTTCTTTGCTGTGCTCTTTACCCGCCTCGGCCACCGATTCCGGGAACGACGACGGGAACAGCGCCTCGACCATCTTTGTGGCCTCCGCCTCCATCTGGCAGACCAGCTCGTCGATACGGCGATGCAACCAGCGGTACAGAAAGGTGGCCGGGATGGCGACAAACAAGCCCATCGCAGTCGTGATCAGCGCTTCGGCAATACCGCCGGCCAGCGCTGCCGGATCGCCCATGCCGGAAGCATTGGCGGCAAAAAACATCTTGATCATGCCGAGCACCGTGCCAAGCAGGCCGAGCAACGGCGCAACCATGGCGATGGTGCCGAGCGTGTTCATGAACCGTTCCATTTCGATCACGATGCGGCGACCGACTTCGGAAATGTTCTGTTTCACTACATCGCGACCCTGACTATGGACGGCATAGCCGGCAGCCAGCAATTCACCAAGCGGCGAATGGGCGCGCAACTCCTTCATCCGCTCGCGCGTCAGCTCGCCCTTGCGGATCCAAGTCCAAACCTGACTGACCAGCGTTTTGGGCACAACCCGGGATGCGCGCAGCGCCCAGAACCGCTCGATGCTGATACCCAGCGCAGCAATCGAACATAACAACAGCGGGTACATGACCCAGCCACCGGCGACGAACAGCTGTAACACGCGAAAATCCTCTGCATTTCAAGCCCTTGAGCGGCGGCGACACTCTAGCACAAGGGCTGCGGTGGCGGGCAGCCGGACAATGCCACCGGCACGGGTCAATCGACAGACAGTGACCGACGCCACAAACGTGTTGGCGCCCGGGCGACATCGACAACCGGCTCCGCCGCCTGAAGGTCCAGCGTAACCGCGCCAAGCTCAGCGGTATTGAACAGCTCAGCCCCCTGAGCACGGTAACGCGCCACGACTTCGAGGCGGGGATGCCGATGCGGGTTCCGGTAACCGGCACTGATCAGTACCCAGCGTGCTGCCACGGCAGCAACAAATGGCGCCGACGATGAACCGGCACTGCCGTGATGCGGCATCAGCAAAATATCTGCCTGCAGGGCGCCGGCATCGCGGCTGACCAGCTCCGCTTCCACTTCGGCTGAAATATCGCCAGCGAGCATCAGCCGATAACCGGCAATGTCGATGCGCAAGACGCAGGATCGGTCATTGGCTTTGTTGGCGGCGCTATCAATGGCGGGATGCAGCACCGTTATCTGGGCACCCGCAAGCGAAAGCTGCTGACCACGCTCGCAGGCCGATAACGGAACGCCGTCAACTGGCTGCCCGCCCCGCACGATGGCCGCGGGCATTGCAGCCAGCAGCGCCGGCGCGCCGCCCGCATGATCATTATCGGCATGGCTCAGCCAAAGCTGATCGATTTTCGACCAGCCGGCTGCGCGCAGCGCTGGCAGCAGCACCTGCTCCCCGGCATCAAAGCGCTCGCCACGCGGGCCGACGTCGTAAACCAGCACGCCTTCTGCAGTCTCCAGCACCACCGCCGTGCCCTGCCCGACATCCAGCATGGTCAGGCGGGCACTCGGATGACGGGGAAACGCCCAGCCCAGAACTGGCAACACCAACAACAGCGGCAGCCACCGTCGCCACGGCGTCCATGGCGCCACCATCAGCACCGCCGCGAGAATCAGCATGAGCATGGCCGGCCAGGAAAGCGCTGGTGGCTGCCAACTCGCCAGCGACCAACCGGCGAGCCAGCGCAGGCCATCGAAAAAAACGATCAGCGTCCAGTCACTTGCCGATAGCAATAGCTGCCCCGCAGCCTGCCAGCACGGCAACAGCAAACAACCGAGCAGCGCCAGCGGCGTACTGACAAAACTGACCCACGGTACTGCCAGCAGATTCGCCAGCGGCGACACCAGCGAAGCCTGACCGAACCACAGCAAGGTCATTGGCAGCAAGGCAAGCGATAACAGCACTTGCACCCGCACGGCAGTCCACCACCAGGGCGGTGCAATCGGTCGACCGGCACCCAGCAGAAAAAGCAGCGCCACAGCACCGAACGACAACCAGAATCCCGGCTCCAGCACTGCACAGGGATCCAGCAGCAGCGTCATGATCAAAGCCAGCGACAAGGTCGAAGACAAAGCCATCTGCCGACGCCATAACCAGCCCGACGCAACCACCGCCAACATCAACACTGCCCGCAACGTGGGCGTCGAGAAACCCGCCAGTGCGCTGTAACAAAACGCGGCCAGCAAGCCGGCAATGATGCCAGCAAGCGGTGCCGGCCATCGCAGCATCAACCAAGGCGACAGGCGCCACAGGCCAGCCACAACAAAGCCAAACACCATGGCAATCAGCGTGATATGCAAACCGGAAATCGCCACCAGATGGGTGGTGCCGGTATCGCGCAGCAAGCGCCACACATCCGGTGTAATGGCATCATCAGCACCAAAGCTCAAACCCGCGATCACGGCACCGTGCTGCAATGGCAGCGCCAGCAACTGATCTCGCAACCCTTGCCGCACGCTCTGGACTGAAAGCCCCTCTGAAGCGGCCATACGCAGAGCCGCCGGCTTGCCACGCACGTAGCCTGTTGCTCGCACATGCTGGGCAAACAGCCAGCGCTCGTAATCAAAGCCTTGAAAATTGAGACTGCCACGCGGCGGTTTCAAGCGCACCGTGAACTGCCAGCGTTCGCCGACCCGTGGCTGCACCGCGGGCTCATACCACGACAACCGCAACCTGGCCGGCTGCCAGCGTGGCAAGGCAGCATCGTTGTAGCGTTCGAGCGAAAACAGAAAACGCTGGCTGCGATCACCCGCCTCCGGCAGGGAAACAATCTTTCCCTCGATACGAACATCCTGCTGAATATCGGTATCGGGCAAGTGCCAGCTGAATAACCAATGAAAATGAGCGGTGCTGAGGGCGAGGGTCAGTAATGAAATGCCGAGCCAGCGACTCGGCCAGTTCTTCAGGAACAACAGCGGCAACGCAGGAATGGCCAGCCCGGCAACAGCAAGCGGCAATGGCTCCGCAAGCAAGAACAGAGCGGAAACAATCAGCAGGACGAGTAGCGCAGCCGTGCGCATGATCTGCTTTGTGCCTCCCTGGCTTGGTAATTTGCGGTTTTGTAGGTTGGGTAGAGCGCAGTGAAACCCAACGCTTTGCACTGCCTTTGGTCATCGGATTACCGGGCGGGCGCAAAGACCAGACAAATGTTCTGCAAAACAATCGCAGTCATTGCCGCGCAGGCGGGAATGGCGAAATCAGAAGCCGACGTAACCAACGTTAACCCGATTCCTGAGCCGCCTTCGCGCAAGCCAGCGCCCCGGCAATAGCGGCTGGAGCCGCAGATCCGAACGGCTTGCAAAAAACCGCCGTTTCAAACCTACTCAATCCAAACGACCCAGCGCACCATCTCTAAGTCGCAACGTCCGATCCATCCTTGCGGCCAGTGTCGCATCATGCGTCACAATCACAAAACTGGTGCCGTGCTTTTCGTTCAATGCCAGCATCAAGTCGTAAACGGCACCTGCCGTTTTGGAATCCAGATTACCGGTAGGTTCATCGGCAAGCACGCAACGCGGTTCGGTGACGAGGGCGCGGGCCAGCGCGATACGCTGGCGCTCACCACCCGACAATTCGCCGGGTTTATGTTTTTCCCGGGCGGCCAGGCCGACATCGGCAATTGCCTGAGCGGCGCGGGCACACGCTTCGCCGACTTTGTCACCACGGATCAGCAGCGGCATCGCGACGTTTTCCAGCGCGGTGAATTCCGGCAACAGGTGGTGGAACTGATACACGAAGCCGAGATTGCGGTTGCGCCAGTCACCCTGCGCTTTCGGTTTCAGTTCATGAATCGCTTTGCCACAGACCTGAACGGTGCCGGTGGTCGGCGAATCCAAGGCGCCGAGCAGGTGCAGCAAGGTGCTCTTGCCGGAACCCGACGCGCCAACAATGGCAACCCGCTCGCCTTTGCCGATTTGCAGATCGATGGCCTTCAATACTTCAACTTTCAGCGGACCTTCGGCAAAGGTTTTGCCAAGACCGCGGGCGTCGATCACCCAATGATTTGTCGTGGCGTCTGTCGTGGTTTCATTCATGGTCGGCTTATTCATAACGGAGCGCCTCGGCCGGTTTCACCCGCGAAGCACGCCAGGCCGGATAAATGGTGGAAACGAGGCACATAAAGAAAGCAGTCAGACCGACGTTGAGCACGTCGCTCCAGTCCAGTTGGCTGGGCAGGAAGCCGACGAAATACACATCACCGGGAACCAGCGCGACACCAAATTGGGTTTCGATCCACGCGACAAATCCGGGCAGATTCAAACTGAGTGCAACGCCACCAACCAGACCGAGCAAGGTACCAAAAAGGCCGTTGACCAAACCCTGTACCATGAAAATGGCCATGATGTTGCCGGGGCTGGCGCCCAATGTGCGCAAAATGGCGATGTCGCTCTGCTTGTCGGTTACCACCATCACCAGCGTGGAAATGATGTTGAATGCCGCGACCGCGATGATGAAGGTCAGCAGCACAAACATCATGGTCTTTTCCATTTTGACGGCGCGAAACAACGGACCGTAACTGCGGGTCCAGTCGGTGGTGTATTGCTCGATGGGCAGATCCATGCGGATTTGATCGGCCAGCAGTGGTGCGCGCAACACATCGGTGACTTTCAGACGCAGGCCGTGCACACCATCACCCAACCGCATCAGCGCCTGTGCGTCCTGAATGTGGACATAGGCCATGCCGCTGTCCATTTCGGCACGTACTTCAAAGGTTCCGACCACGGTAAAGCGGCGCTGGCGCGGCACGACACCGGCCGCCCCAATGGTGGTGGCTTCCGGGATGATCACGCTGACCTTGTCGCCGAGCCGTACCGCAAGATTGTCGGCCAACACCTGACCAAGCACGATGCCAAACTCGCCCGGTTTGAGCGCGTCGAGTGAGCCATACACAATGTGCTCGCCGACAATCGACACCGATTGCTCCAGAGTCGGATCAATACCCTGCACCAGACCAAAACGGTTGTAACCGGCGTACCGGAACATCGACTGGGCACTGACAAACGGTGCACTCGCCTCGATGCCCGGATAGCCTTTGAATTTGGCAGCCACCGCCGGCCAGTCCGGCATGGCGCCGCGACTGTCCGCGATGATCACATGCGGTGCCATGCCGAGGATGCGGGTGCGCAATTCGCGTTCGAAGCCGTTCATCACCGACAACACGGTAATGAGCACCGTCACACCGAGCGCAATGCCGCCAATCGACACCAGTGAAATGAACGAAATGAAGTGGTTACGGCGTTTGGCGCGGGTATAGCGCAGACCGACAAAAAAGGAGAACGGTCGAAACATGGGGTATCCAGAAAATGGCAGCCGTGGCGTAATGCCGGACCGACCGGCGGTGGCCGCCGCAGAGGCCCGCATCATCCCATTCGTGCTAGGCTAAGGCAAGAATTGCGCTGGTCCCGACTTGCCGGAGACACCTGCCATGAGCATCCAGCCGGACAACCCCCTCGCTGCCGACTCCGCCAATGCTTCTGACCGGCGCGACTACTTCCGCATCCATGACACCATTGCCCTGCGGGTGGTACCGGTGGCCTCGCCGGCACTGCCGTTGACACCGCCGGTCGAACTCGCCGCCGGCCATCAGCTATTGCGCGAACTGCAACTGCTCGACACCGACAGCGCCGCCCTGCTCCGCATCATTCAGGACAAGTCCCGCGACATTGGCCAGTACTTCAAACTGCTCAACCGCAAACTCGACCTGATCGCCCGCTTTCATGTGTTGCAACAGGCCAGCAGCCACTACCAGCCACATGACGTAATCCTGAGCGGCAGCGGGCTCGGCTTTGCCCATACGGAAGCGCTGCCAGTGGGCTCACTGGTGGATCTGCACTTCATTCTGCTGCACACCGCCACCGCGGTCAGTTGCCGGGCCAGAATCGCCCGCTGCGACCACACCGACGGCAGCTTCTATCTCGGCAGCGAATTTACCGACATCAGCGACAGTGACCGCGATGCCATTGTCCGGCACACCCTGCACGTTGAAGCCGCCCGTCGGCGCGAAGCCAGAACCGACAATGGCGACGGCGACAGCTGAACCGATTACCCACCCATCACCCTTACCCTTGACCCAACGGAGCCCACTGATGCATCGGAATGATCTGCCCCCTGCATGGCCATGCGGGTCCACCTTGCGGCCCTTGTTTGTATCGCTGGCACTGTTGCTGCCGCTCGGCTCGCAGGCAGCTGGCGACATCATCCAGATCCCCCTAAGCAAGCAGGGCGACAGCGCCGTCGAGCGGCCCAGCAAGGGGATGAACAAGGCCGCTGTCGAGAGCAAATTTGGTGCGCCGGAAAGCACACAGGGGCCGGTAGGGACGCCGCCGATCACGCGCTGGCATTACCCGGCGTTTGTCGTGACATTCGAGCACGACCATGTCGTGCATACCGTGCTGAAGCACAAACCGATCGCAACGCCTGCTGAATCGGAAGCGGCGCCGGCACAAGAACAAGAAAACAACAACGAACCGATACCGACCGAGCCGGCTACGCCAACGCCTTGAAAGAGGGTCTGGATTTACACGGCGCTGCCGAACAAGAAAAAAGCTGACCGGGTCAGCTTTTTTCTTGACTGATTTTCTATTGGATTGCGATCAATCGACCCTGACGTTTCGGAATTGCCACGGATCCGACAGGTCAACATCCTCGGCAAACAACCGATTGCGCCGTTCAAGCGGGGTCCAGTCGGTATAGGCACCGATGACAGTGCCAAGATACGGCCGCTGCACTTCCAGGTTGCGGGCAAAATCCATGTCTTCCGCTTCGACAATGCCGGCACGTGGATTTTCGATGGCCCAGACCATGCCGGCCAGCACCGCACTGGTCACTTGCAAACTGGTGGCGCTGTTGTAAGGCGCCAAGGCTTTTGCCTGCTTTGCCGTGAGCTGCGAACCATACCAATATGCACCTTTGGCGTGCCCTGCCAACAACACGCCAAGCTCATCCATGCCATCGGTGATCTCGTCACGCAGAATGCGTTGCTTCGGTTGCAGTACAAAGTTACGACCGTTGTATTCATGCAGCGACACGATGGCGCTGTCACAGGGGTGATAGGCGTAATGGCAGGTCGGCCGGTACACCACCTTGTCGCCTTCCCGCACGGTCAAATAGTCCGAGACCGAAATCGCTTCATTGTGGGTAATAAGGTAACCGTGGAATGGGCCGTAATCCGGCGTCCAGGTACGCACGCGCACCGTTGCGCCGGGGCGCTTCAGATAAATGGCCGCTCCGCAGCCGAACGCATGGGTCGCGCCATCCGGCGGCAATTGCTTTTCATGAGTGCCCCACCCCAGTTCAGCCGGCTGACAGCCTTCACCGACAAAACCATCAACTGACCAGGTGTTGACGAATTCATTCATCTGCTTGGGCTTGTCAGTGATCTGGGTATCACGCTCTGCGACGTGAATGGTCTTGATGCCCAGTTTCTGGGCCAACCGTGCCCAGCCCTCGCGATCGACCGGCGCAGCAATTTCACCGTGAATGTCACGATGCAAATTGAGCAAGGCCTGCTTGAGCAGATGCGAAACCATGCCCGGATTGGCGCCGTTGGCGAAAATCGCCGTACTGCCATTCGGGTATTTTTGCTTCAGTGCCAGGGCCCGTTCCCGAAACGCGTAATTGGAGCGCTCGGACAACGACAGCGTCGGGTCGGTATAACCACCGGCCCACGGTTCAATGCAGGTATCGATATAAAGTGCGCCAAACTGCTGGCACAGCTCAACCAGCGCAATCGAGGACACATCGACAGACAGGTTCACCACGAACGTGCCCGGCGTCAACAACGGGGACAACACTTCCCGGTAGTTGGCAGGTGTCAGCGCATGATTTTCAAAGCGAATACCATACTCGCATGCCTCGTCATGACCGCGTTCATCAGCGGTGACGATGGTGATGTCATCGGATGTTACTCCCAGATGACGCAAGATCAGCGGCAGCACACCCTGGCCAATGGCACCAAAGCCCACCATCACTATCCTGCCCGGCGCACGGGCATACAACGCGTATTCGCTCATCTCGATAAGACCTCCTGTACAGCTGATCGCTGTTGATGGACGGTCAAACCATGGTTGGGATGACCGTCAAGTGACAAAAACCGGTGAGGAGCGCCACCTGCAGAAAACGTCCCGGCGGCGGCGCAACACGTCAGTCAAGCGCGGGTGATGCACCTGATTCAAGATAGACAGTGCGACTTGGAAAGGCAAAGTCAGCGCCATGTTTCGCAACCAACCCGGCAATACCAAACAGCACCGATTCCTTGATGCGATAGAACTCGGCCACATCGACTGCACGGGTGTGTGCATCGACCAGCAGATTCAGGCTTGACTCACCAAACTGATGAAACCATGCCCCCTGCGTTTGATCCGGATCGATGTCCGGATGGCCAGAAAGCAAGGCCCGGATATCGGTCAGCAACGCCGGCAGCTGATCCGCATCCTGATAACGCAAGCCAATCAGCTCCTTGATCCGGCGATTACTCATCCGGCTGATGTTCTCGACGGCAATATTGGCAAACACCGAGTTGGGCACATACAGCGGCCGCTTCACATCGGTGCGAATGCGAGTCTGGCGCCAGCCGATGTACTCGACAGTACCTTCCAGTTCGCGATCCGGTGACCGAATGGTATCACCGACCACAAACGGCCGGTCCAGATACAAGATCAGGCCACCAAAGAAGTTGGCCAGCAAATCCTTGGCCGCAAACGATACCGCGAGGCCACCGATGCCACCGAACGCCAGCAGGCCGTGAATGGAAAACCCGAGGCTTTGCATGCCGACCAGTGCCATCAGCACCACGACGATAATGCGGGCGAGCTTGGCAACGGCTTCAATGGTGGTGCTGTCAAGCCGTTCATCTTCGCTGCGGTTTCTGGCGAGATGAATCAGCCGTGATTCGCTGGCGCGCACCAGTCGCATCAGGAACCAGCCGAGCAGGACCACTACGCCCACTGTGCGCAGCGTGCCGGTTACACGCAGCAGTGCTTCGGCACGCGCTGTTGCAATATGCTCAATGGCAAACAGCAGACCCAGCACCCAGATTGCCACCGCCACCGGTCGTGACAACGCTTCCCAAAAAGCGTCGTCCCATACCGTCTGGGTTTGTTCCAGTTTGCTGTGAATGCGTTTGTGCAAACGCCGCCAGGACCAATGCAGCACGACACAAAGACCGAGAATCACCAGCACGCCGGTGATCCAGGCGGCGGCATCGGTCAGCTCCAGCAGAAAGGCCCAGATTTTGCCAATCGATGTCATGGTGTGGAATCCGTGTTGAGGGTACTCGAAAGTTGCTTAAGAAGGCCCTGTTTAAGTCAGGAAGCTGTCATACCGGTGAAAGTCGGTATCCATTTTCGCTGATAAAAATGAACACCGGCTTTCGCCCCACACGGATGTGGAGAGTGTCGTTATGGCGTTTGGAACGTCAACGACCACCGGGGTGACGAGGCTTTTCGAATCCAGACTTGTTCAGCAATTCATCAAATCAAACTACGGGCTTACGCCAATAAGCTCTGTGCTTGCTGCCAGCGTGGTTCGCGCTGCAAAGCACTGAGCTGCGCCGCTGGCGCTCGCTGACAAAGCGCCGCAATGCGGTCGGACTGTTCACGCGCAATCCGCTGCGGCAACGCTTCCAGTGTTTCGATGGCGCCTTTGCGGTCATTGCAGACCAGCACCATGTCACAGCCGGCGTCCATCGCAGCATGGGCGCGGGCGCGGTAATCGCCGACCACATGAGCGCCGGCCATCGCCAGATCATCACTGAAAATGCAGCCCTTGAATTGCAGTTGGCCGCGCAGCACGGTTTGCAGCCAGTAGCGCGAGAAGCCCGCGGGCAGCGGATCAAGCGCCGGGTAGATCACATGCGCCGGCATGATGCCGCCCAGCTCGCCAGCCAGTGCTTTGAACACCGACAGGCAACGGCCGATCTGTTCCGGCGTGCGCTCATCAATCGGCAAGTGGGTGTGCGAGTCGGCGGCGACAAAGCCATGTCCCGGAAAGTGCTTGCCGGTACCCAGCATACCGGCATCGCGCATGCCTTGCAGATAAGCGCGCGCCAGCGGAATGACCTGCTCCGGATCCGGCCCGAGGCTGCGATCGCCAATGACGGCACTGGTGCCGTAATCGAGATCCAGCACCGGTGCAAAACTGATATCAAAGCCAACCGCCCGCACCTCGCTGGCCATCAGCCAACCCAGATCGCGGGCTCGGCGCAGCGCCTCGGCTGAGGCCTCCGGCCCGAGTGTGCGGAGCGCCGGCAACTGGCTGAAGCCCTCGCGTAGCCGACGGACCCGGCCGCCTTCCTGATCGACAGCAAGCAGCAGGTTGCGCCCGGATTCGCGCCGGATGGCATCGGTCAGCGCGCGGACCTGATCGGCAGATTCGACGTTGCGGGCAAACAGAATCACCCCGCCTACCGCCGGGTGCCGCAACAGTTCGCGCTCTTCGGCGTCCAGCGCCAAGCCTTGCAAATCCAGCATCAGGGGGCCAAGGGCCATGGTTTTCGTTCCATCTACGGCTTTGGGAAAATCGGCGCGCATTCTACTGGATAGCCGAAGCGGGCCGAAGTGTTTTCGGCCGCTGGCGCTGGCGGCAGGCATCGCTATAATCCGCCGTCACCCGCACTGACGGGACCGCTTTTTGGAGATGGAACGCATGAATGCCCGCACCCACACCCCGACGTTCAGCTGGCGCCCCGCCCTGCTCGCCGCTGCTGTCGCCGTCAGCCTGAGCGCCTGCAGTCGGCCGGAGTCGACCCAGCAGTCGATTCAGGCCAATGGCCCGACCATTACCGATGCTGAACAGTTTGTGTCCAGTGCCGAAGCGGAGCTGCTGCGCCTGAACCTCGAAGCCCAGCGCGCAGCCTGGATTGCCGAAACCTATATCACCCCGGACACCGAAGCACTGGTTGCCAAGGCCAATGAAGCAGCAACCGCCAAATCGGTTGAGCTCGCCAACCAGAGCAAGCAGTTCATCGGTATGGATCTGCCGCCGGAACTCGCCCGCAAGCTGGAGAAAATCCGGCTGTCGATGGTGCTGCCAGCGCCGAGCGATGCCGCCAAAACCGAAGAGCTGGCAAAAATCTCGTCGTCGCTGAACGCCCAATACGGTGCAGGCAAGTACTGCAAGCCGGGTGCCGATGGCAAACCGACCTGCCTGAGCCTCGGCCAGCTGGAAGACATCATCGCCAGCCCGGCCAGCAAACCGGCTGAACGGCTGGAAGCCTGGACCGGCTGGCACAGCGTGTCGCCGGCCATGCGCACCGAATACACCCGGATGGTGGACATCGCCAACGAAGGCGCCAAGGAACTCGGCTACGTCGATGTCGGCGCCATGTGGCGCGCCAAATACGACATGCCGGCCGATGACTTTGCCAAAGAACTGGATCGGCTGTGGACCCAGGTGCAACCGCTGTACAGCGCACTGCACTGCCACGTTCGCGCCAAACTGAACGAGAAATACGGCGATGATGTGGTCAGCAAGACCGGCCCGATCCCCGCCCACCTGCTCGGCAACATGTGGGCCCAGCAATGGGGCAATGTTTACGATCTGGTCAAGCCGCAAGGCGGCGGCACAGCCTACAGCCTCGATGAGCTGGTGGTGAAAGCCTATGGCCCCGCCACCGAGCTGAAAGACAAACCAGTGGCCGAGCTCGACATCAAGCAGACGCCGGAAGGCAAGATGGTACTGGCCGGCGAGCAGTTCTTCAGCTCGCTCGGGTTCGCGCCGCTGCCGGACAGCTTCTGGAAGAGTTCGCAGTTCCTCAAGCCGCGCGATCGCGATGTGGTCTGCCACGCCAGCGCTTGGGATCTCGACAACCAAGACGACATCCGCATCAAGATGTGCATCAAGATGAACGGTGAAGACTTCGTCACCATCCATCACGAACTCGGCCACAACTACTACCAGCGCGCTTACAAGAACCAGCCGTTCCTGTTTATGGACAGCGCCAACGACGGCTTCCATGAAGCCATTGGTGACACCGTCGCGCTCGGCATCACCCCGGCCTACCTGAAGCAAATCGGCCTGCTCGATAAAGAGCCGGATGCCTCGCAGGATGTCAGCATTCTGCTGCGCCAAGCGATGGACAAGGTCGCCTTCCTGCCGTTTGGTTTACTGGTAGACCAATGGCGCTGGCGCGTGTTCTCCGGCGAAATCCCGGCCGACAAATACAACGAAGGCTGGTGGCAACTGCGCGAAAAATACCAGGGCGTCAAAGCCCCGGTCGCCCGCAGCGAAAAAGACT
The DNA here is from genome assembly GCA_041914645.1 of Permianibacter sp. Lineage (GTDB taxonomy): Bacteria > Pseudomonadota > Gammaproteobacteria > Enterobacterales > Permianibacteraceae > Permianibacter. The sequence goes on along the minus strand of JAYSCY010000004.1, from coordinate 182,554 downwards.
TCGACGCCGGCGCCAAGTACCACGTACCGGGCGGTGTGCCATATTCGCGCTACTTCCTCGCCCACGTGCTGCAATTCCAGTTCTACCGCGAAATGTGCAAGATGAGTGGCCATCAAGGCCCACTGCATCGCTGCACCTTCTACGGCAACAAGGAAGTCGGCGATAAGCTGAACAAGATGCTTGAACTCGGCGCCAGCAAACCATGGCAAGACGCGCTGGAAGCGATGACCGGCCAGCGTGAGATGGATGCGACGGCGGTGCAGGAGTATTTCGCACCGTTGAAAGCTTGGTTGGATGATCAGAATACGGGCCGGACTTGCGGCTGGTAAACAGTAAAAGTGCGAAACAAAGCTCGCGTTACGCGGGCTTTATTTCCGCCCTGATGACGAAAGAAGACTGACTTTTTTAACTTTCGACATTGGCTCATTGTGGAAAATGACACCCAAACTAACCCAGCAAAACTCAGAATTGCGGGAAATTAAAATGAATTACTGGTTTGCATCACTTTGTTCCGCCTTGATTTTGACTGGCTGCGCCAGTTCGTACTCACCAGAAAGCTTGCCGAAAGCTACAAAAAATGAATGCATATACATAGCAGAAGACAGTTTCTGGCGAGAATCGAGAGGCATTGGCTATATGTGGGAGGAAGGCGTCTCTGCGGGCACATATCAATCTCTATACGAAGACAGAGATGGGACTTTTTTTGGCGGAAACGGCCGCGTCGTTTGGCAGGAAATGCTCGGCTCAACTGGCGACACACTGAGAGAATCAACCCCTAAAACAAGGGCTTACAGACCTGGCGGAATTTGGCTTCCAAAAAATGACAAAACAAACCCAAAGATCTATTCAGTATTTGAGGCAAACCCAAAAATTGAGAAAGACACATCCGCAGCATCAAACAATGCCGCAAACACCGTTGCAATGAATCAGGTTGGAAACAATGGCATTGGTTATGGAACCGCCGCCGCAGGGGGAGCTATCGGCAGTGCGATAGGTGGCGCCCTTGCTAATGCCATGATCAAAGCCGATGACGGGAAGATGTTTCTGTGGCCAGAGATCAAAGACGCTGAATTGACCAAAAGACTGAAAAACGTTACGACTTGTCAAGCTGCAGTAGCGCAGATGGAGTGAAATGAAACTCTGGGGTTGGCGCGAAGCTGACCCCAGAATTCGCGCCTAGCTCGTAGGATGGGTAGAGGCGTTCAACGCCGAAACCCATCGGAATCAACGGTACACATCTCAGCGCTGATTGTGACGTTGGGTTTCGCTATCGCTCTACCCAACCTACTCGGCTCATGCCTCTTCCCAAGCCCAAGAAGGCCCCGACGGCGAAGAAACGTTCGAAACGAGATTGAGGGGGCATCAAGGTATCTCGGCCCCTGATTCTCGCCGGCTTCCCGGCCCGGGGTGGTTCAGTCACCGTTCTACTTCAACTTTCCTCACCAACTCGCTCAAATCCATCATCTGGTTCGAACAAATCCCGGGGCGTAAGCTGACTCCATCGTTCAAGGAGGTAGCCCATGTCCACACTGAAAACCCCCACCCCGATTCGCCCCAGTGTTGAACCCCGTATCGAAACCAGCCGCGAGCTGGAACAGGTGGTCGTTGGCCGGCCGACCAGCGATGGTGCCGGCGTCAAGCTGACCCGGGTGCTGACCCAGAATCTGCAGAAGCGGCTGGACCCGTTTCTGATGCTGGACGAGTTCGGCTCCGAGGAAGCCAGCGATTACGTCGGCGGCTTTCCCGACCACCCGCACCGCGGGTTTGAAACCGTCACCTACATGCTCAACGGCCGCATGCGTCACCGCGACAGCGTCGGCAATTCCGGCCTGTTGACCAACGGCGGCGTGCAGTGGATGACGGCCGGGCGCGGCATCATCCATTCGGAGATGCCGGAGCAGGAAGATGGCCTGATGCGCGGCTTCCAGCTGTGGGTGAACTTGCCGGCCAAAAACAAGCTGACAGCACCTGGCTATCAGGATCTGCCATCCGATGCGATTCCGGAGGTGCAGCTGGCTGCGCCAGAGGGCAAATCCGGTGACACGCTGGTCCGGATCATCGCCGGGGCATTTGCCGGCGTTGCCGGCGCGGTGCAGCCGCCGGACACCGAACCGCTGTATCTCGATGTCCATCTGCCTGCCGGCGGTGCCATCGATGTGCCGATTGCCGACGGTCACAACGCCTTTCTGTATCCGTACGAAGGCGAGCTCAGCATCGGTGCGCTGGCCCGACCGCTGCGCAAACAGCAGATGGGCATCTTGACCTCGCAGGCCGGCAGCAGTGGCGTGCGCGTCAATGCCGTCAGCGCCAGCCGGTTCATTCTGGTGGCCGGTAAACCGCTGCGCGAGCCGATTGTCCAGTACGGCCCGTTCGTGATGAATAGCCCGCTCGAAATCGAACAGGCCATTCGCGATTACCAGAGCGGCAAGCTGGCGAATTGAGACGCTTGTCTGAAGCAAAAACGTACTGCAGGGTGGGTCATGCATCAGCGGACCCACCTTTTTTATGGCACTGAACAGACAACGACTAACGACCCGCTCTGCTGCTTTATCGGTGAGTCCGCTTCGCTTGGTCCCCCCTGCGCCTTGACCACACCGCCTCTGGCCTCCTGATCCGAACAGATCGCTACAAAATCCTGCTGGAGCGGGCACCTGCGGCTATGGCAAGCTCCGGCACTGCAATTGCCCTCCACATTTTCGGACAGATCATGGAACGACTCCCCCTCCGGCGGCTACTTGCCGCCATTGGCTTGCTCGGCTTGAGCGCCGCCGCCACCGCAGAAACCACCGCCAAAGACGTACAGACTTTCACGCTCGGCAACGGCATGAAATTTCTGGTGCTGGAAGACCACTCGATTCCCAATGCCAACCTCTACATCTTCTGGAAGGTGGGCTCGCGCAACGAATACCCTGGCATCACCGGCCTCTCCCACTTTTTTGAGCACATGATGTTCAACGGCGCCAAGAAGTACGGCCCGAAAGCGTTCGACCGGGTGATGGAAGCCAATGGCGGCGCCAATAACGCCTACACCACCAATGATGTGACGGTTTATACCGACTGGTTCCCGACCTCAGCGATGGAAACCATTTTTGATCTGGAAGCCGATCGCATCGCCGACCTCAATCTTGACGACAAGATGGTCGAGAGCGAGCGCGGCGTGGTCGCCAGCGAGCGCACCACCGGGCTGGAAAATTCGCCCTGGCGCACGCTGGGCGAAGAAGTGGACGGCATGGCGTTTCGCGCCCATCCGTATTCGTGGCCGGTGATTGGTCATGAGTCCGACATCAAAGGCTGGAAAAAGAGTGATCTGCAAAGCTACTTCGACACCTACTACGCGCCCAACAATGCCGTGGCGGTGGTGGTCGGTGCAGTCAAGCTGGCCGAGGTGAAGAAGCTGGCGGAGCAATATTTTGCACCGATCCCGGCGGCCGAACCGCCGCGCGCCATTCACACCGTTGAACCGGAGCAGAAAGGCGAGCGCCGAGTCTTTGTCGAGAAAGCCTCGATCCGCGCGCCGCACCTGTTGATTGGCTACAAGAGCCCGGCTACCAGCCATGCTGACTATTACGCGCTGGACATGCTGATCACGATTCTCGCCGAAGGAAACTCCTCACGGCTGTATGGCGCGCTGGTCGATGCCGGCCTTGCCACCATGGTCGGCGCCGCCTACGAAGAACATTTTGATCCTTACCTGCTGCAGTTTTTTGCGGTCGCCAAGAGTGAGGTCAAGACCGCCCAGATCGAAGCGGTGCTGTACGCCGAGATTGACAAATTGATCAAGGACGGCATCAGCAAAGAGGAACTGCAGAAAGCCCGCAATCTGAAAATGATGCGTTTCTACAAGCAACTGGAAACCATCAACGGCAAAGCCAACACCCTCGGCACCTACGACGTGTTCTTTGGTGATTACAGAAAAATGTTTGACGCACCGAAGGCCTATGAGCAGGTTACCGCCGCCGATATCCAGCGAGTGGCAGCCGAGTACCTGCGCAAATCCCGCCGCACGGTCGGCATTCTGGCAGCCAAGGAAGACTGAGCATGAAAACCGTTCGAATGATCGCGGCCTTGCTGCTCACCTGCGCAGCCAGCCTGACTCAGGCAGGCTTCACCCTGCCGAAATATGAGCAGTACACGCTCGACAACGGCCTTACCGTTTACTTGATGCCACAGCAGGAAGTACCGCTGGTGCATGTGCGATTGGAGCTCGACGCCGGCGCCATTACCGACGGTAACGAGCATGGCATTGCACTGATGACCGCCGAAAGCCTGTTGCTCGGCAGCAAGCAATTCAGCAAGACCGAGTTGGATGCGGCAGTCGATTTTCGCGGTGCCACACTGCGCAGCGAAGCCACTCTGGAAAGTGCCACGGTTATTGCCGAGTTCCTTAACAAAGATACCGGCGCCATCCTGCCAATTTTTGTTGATGCCGTCCGGCAACCGCAATTCCCGGAAGTGGAAGTCAACAAATTGCGAGACCGCCGCCTGCAACAGCTGGATCTTGCCCGGCAAAGCCCGCGTCAGGTCATCGACAACTATTTCCGCGGCATGATGTACAAAGGTTCCGTGTATGCGAATCCGGTTTCCGGTTTGCTGCGTACGGTCAAGTCCATCGACCGGCAGGCCATCAGCCAGTTTTACCAGCGCCACTATCGCCCCGATGGCGCGGCACTGATTGTCGTCGGCGCCTTTGACAGCAAGGCGATGAAAAAACAGATCAAGCAGGCCTTTGGCAACTGGAAAGCGCCAGCAGCAAACGACGCCATACAGGCAGCAGCGGTTCCGGTTGCGGTGAACACCGCTCGGGTACTGCTGGTCGACAAGCCGGATGCGATCGAAACGACGTTTTATATCGGTGGTGCCGGAGTTGCCCGCAATCACCCGGACTACAACGCGCTGACCGTCATCAACACCATTCTCGGTGGCCGCTTTACCTCCTGGCTCAACGATGAGCTGCGGGTAAACTCCGGGCTGACCTACGGTGCCCGTTCACAACTGAATGCCATGCGCGGCGGCGGCGTGTTTTCCATCACCACCTTTACCGCCAAAGCCAACACCGAGAAAGCCATTGATCTGGCGCTCAGCACTTACCAACGGCTGTGGAATCAGGGCATTGACGAAGCCACGCTCAGCTCGGCGAAATCCTATGTCAAAGGCCTGTATCCGCCGCGCTTTGAAACGGCGGAAGATCTGGCGGATGCGCTTGCCACCCTGCATCAGTACGGCATGAGCCAAGCCGATTTCGACCGTTACCTCGACGATGTGGAGGCACTGACAGTGGCCGATGCCAACCGGCTGGCCCGCACGCATTTGCCGGCAGACAAACTGCAGTTTGTGTTGATCGGTAATGCCGCCGAGATCAGCTCGCTGGCCGCCAAGTACGGCGAGGTCAGCCGGGTGGCACTCAGTGATGACAGTTTTGGCGCGCCCTGACGCGTTGGCAGCAGTGACCGCTGGCGGGCAGATATGACGCCCCGCCAGCGCCGTCATGATCGCGGCCTGTGGGCCGCGTTACTGTTGGTGCTCGGCTTGCTATGGCTGAGCGCAGTGGCAGTGCCACTGCAGCGACTTGATTTTCTCTGGCTGGACACCCTGACCCGTTGGCGCGCGTCGCAGCAGACAGCGGATGCCGACATTGTCATCATCGACATCGATGATTTCAGCCTGACTGCGATGGCCGCCGACAACGGTTCCTGGCCGTGGGCTCGCGGCGTGCATGCCGAGCTGGTCAGCTGGCTGCAATCACAAGGCGCAGCCACCATCGTATTTGATATCTGGTTCAGCGAGCCGGACAAGTTTCGCCCCGAACACGATGAACTGTTTGCCGAAGTGCTGGCCCGACAACGCAATGTTTATCTGCCGACATTGCTGCAGAACAGCCTGACTCCGACGCTGGATCGTCGATTGGACAGCTACCCGCCTCTGCGCGCCATCGAGCGCGGTACCAACGCCGATCCACATGCCCGTGCCCAGTTGCTGCTGCCCGCCATCGGCAAGTCTGAACATTGGCAACTCGGTCTGATCAATTTCTCGCCTGACGGCGACGGGGTTGCGCGGCAATACGATTTGTACCGCGAGATTGATGGCTGGAAGCTTTACTCGCTGCCGGCAGTAGTCGCCCGCGATCTCGGCATTGCCTTGCCGGCAACGGCGCGCTTGCGGCTGGACTGGCTCGGCCAGCTACCACCCTACCCGCGTTACAGTTACGCCGATGTGTTTCGCCTTGCCTTCAATGGCGATGCCGATCCGCGTTTTCGCGACAAGATTGTCTTTATCGGCTCCACCGCATCGGGCAATCACGATCTGCGCCCAACTGCAATGTCAGCACAATATCCGGCGCTGTACATGCTGGCGATTGCCCTCGACAACCTCAAACACAATCAGCAATTGCACTATGCAGCCTGGTGGCAACTTGCCTATGGCACGGTGCTGCTGCTCTGGTTGTTCTGGCGTATTCGCACGGCCCGCTCACTGTCGCGCACCGCCATTGAAACAGGCGTGATCGCTGCGGCATTGACCGTAACCAGTTTGTTGGCCATTCATGCCGCCATACTGATTGCCGTACTGGTTCCGCTGCTTTGCCTGTTGCTGTTGTTGATGGCAGGTGCGCTGATGCGTTATGTGCGCGAACGCGATGCGCGCGCCGATGCGCTGGAACTGTTTGGCCGCTTTCTCGATCCGCACGTGGTCGAGCAGCTGGCGCGTGACGGTCTGACCGAAGCCTCACTGGCGGCCCGGCACTGTCAGATCAGCGTGCTGTTTTCCGATATCCGTGGCTTTACCACGCTGTCGGAAAAGCAACCGGCCCCGGCCGTCATGGCCTTGCTGAATCAGTATTTCAGCCGACAGGTCGAGCAGATCTTTCTGCACCATGGCACGCTCGACAAGTTTATTGGTGATGCGATCATGGCGTTTTGGGGCGCCCCGCTCGATGACCCACAGCACGCGCGCAACGCGGTCGCGGCCGCGCTCGACATGTGCGATGAATTGGAGAACTTTGTGCGGGCGCAAGGACTGCAAGATTTCGATATCGGCATCGGCATTCATTCCGGACCGGCGGTGGTGGGCATGCTGGGTTCCGAGCAGCGTTATGAATACACGGCGATAGGCGACACCGTGAATTTGGCCAGCCGGCTGGAAGGCCTGACCAAGGGCATTGCCCGGGTGCTGGTGTCAGAGGCAACCCGCGATGCCTGCCTGGCCAGCGCAGGCGATGCGGTTTCGGACCGCAATGAGCCGGCTTTTGACTTCATTGCCCGCGGCGAATATAAGGTGAAAGGCCGGGACCAACCGGTGGTGGTTTACGAACCCATTCGTTTATAAACCCAGGAGGCGTGCGTGAACGCAGTCAAACACCGCTCCAGAACAGGCGCCGGACGCGCGCTGCTTGGCCTCATGTTCTTCCTGCTCCCCGCCACCGAAGCTGGTCAGCAAGCCCAGACCGTCACGCCAACCGACCTCAAAACCAAACCGGAACCCAAGGCCAGTGTGCTCGCCACGCTGCCACGCGGTAGTGCGTTGGTGGTCAGCGAGCGCCAAGGCGGCTGGTACGCTGCCGACAGCGCCCAAGGCAAAGGCTGGGTTCGTTTGCTGCACGTCCGCCTCGCCGGTGTGGCCCAAACCGGTAGCAGCAGCAACAGTGCTGCGCTGGCGAGTTTGGCCGGCAGCAGCCGGACCGACACCACCGTCGCCACCGGCATCCGCGGCCTTACCGAAACCGACCTGCAACAGGCCAACGAAAATCCGCAGGAACTGGCCAAGCTCGATCGCTTTGCCGTCAGTGCCGAAGAAGCGAGAAAGTTTGCCGCCAGCGGCAATGTCGTTTCCGCTGCAGCGACGTTGGAGTAGGCCATCATGAACCGACCTACCCGGATTGTGGCACTTACCCTGCTCGCCGCCAGCCCGCTGCTGAGCAGCTGCAACACCTTGAAAGGCGTGAAGATTGGCGACGTCTCGCTGGATCCATTTGTCTCGGCCGCCGAGAAACTGGCAGCCAGTGGCGAGATGAGTGAACCCGATGAAATTGCCTTGGGCGGTCACATGGCCGGGACCCTGCTCGGTGCCGCCGCACTGGACCCGGACCTTGCCGCTCAACGCTACGTCAATCAGGTGGGCCGCTGGCTGACCCTGCATGGCAATCGCAGTGGTCTGCCGTGGAAATTCGGCGTGCTCAATGATGCGACCATCAATGCCTTTGCAGCGCCCGGTGGCTATGTCTTCATCACCCGCGGTCTGCTTGATGTGCTCGACAGCGAAGCCGAACTGGCCGGTGTGCTCGCGCATGAAATTCAGCATGTCGAACACAAGCATCATCTGGTCGCAGTGCAGAAAAACAATCAGCTCGGTGCTGCCACCGATGTACTGGGCTACCTCGGCAGCCAGCAACTGGCCAAGAATGGTGGCGACTATGCCGGCGCCAAAACGGCCGTTGCCGATGCGGTGATTGGCGCTACCAGAACCCTGTATGCGCGTGGCCTCGACAAAGAGGATGAGTTTGCCGCTGACCGGGATGCCCTGACCATGACCAGCCGGGCCGGTTACGACCCCTACGCCTTTCTGGCCGTGTTGCAGAAACTGCAGGCACGCAGCAGCGAAACCGCCAGCCTGGCCCTGCTGCTGAAAACCCACCCGCAGCCAACCGCGCGTTTGCAGGCACTTGCAACCTCACCGGAACTCAACTCGAGCAGCAATTACGCCGACAACGGGCCACGGTTCCGAAAAACACTCAAACGTGGCAGCTGAATCCGTCACACCGTGAGCGCCGCTCAAACCGTAACTTTCAGTTCATAGCCGCCAAACTTGCGCAGGTTGATGACGCCGGTATCGAACATCAGATACTGGCCTTTGATGCCTTGCAAGGTGCCCGCTACCGTCGGTGTCTTGTCAAAATCCAGTGAACTTACCTTGCCCGGATACTGCTGCACCGGATAGCGAATGCTGACCGGTGTCGCGGTGACCGGTTGAATCGCGTCGGCGCCATATTGCGCTGCCAATGCGTCGAGTTGCGGTTTTGCCTTGGCCAGCAACTCATCACGCCGTGCCACCAAATCAAGCGGTGCCGCTTCGGCCTTGAGCATGGCGCGCCAATCGGTTTTGTCGGCAACAAATTCCTTGAACACCACTTCCGCCAAGCCCGACTGCAGACGCGACTGCACCTGCAACATCGGCAGTGCCTGCGTTGCACCTTGATCCAGCCAGCGGGTCGGTACTTGTGTGTGCCGGGTAATGCCGACTTTCAAGCCGGACGAGTTGGCGAGATAAACCACATGCGGAATATTGCAGTGGCTCATGCCCCATTCCGGCTCGCGGCAAGTGCCTGCAGCAAAGTGACAGAGCTCCGGCTTGACGATACAGCTGTCGCACTGTGCCAGCCGGGTGAAACAGGGATAGCAATAACCCTGATTGAAGCTCTTCTTGGTCAGCCGACCACACGCAACACAGTGAATACGACCAGTATGGGTCAGCTCCAGTCGGCCACCAATCAACTCGTTTAGCGGTAGATAGAACGCGCCAATCGGCAGGCTGTAGCGGACCGGCTCGGCCAACTCGGCCCGCATTTTTTCGATATTGCCCACGTATTCGGCCATGGTGCAGAACTCCCTGAATTTCAACGGTGCGCCGGAATCATCATCGGCCTGATTCTGTGGTCGCATTGTAACGTTCTGTACAGACGCCCGGATCATCAAGCGCATCGGTAGTTTCGGTAGCAAACAGACTACAGCAGAGATTGACTCCGCCTATATCCGACCGATGGCAGTGCCAGCGGGACCCGCCAGACTTTACCCGCCGGCATGGCTCTGCTACCGTCAATCCATTGTATGTATTTTGTTCAACACAAGCTCCAAAGTGGCGTGCGCTCCTGCCACGGTTGGTACCAATGAGTGGCGAATTGGATTGACCGCTGTTTTCCTGTCAGCAGCTGAAGGAGTAGCTGAAATGGTTAGCGTCTATTTCGATTGTCTGCGTGCATGGCTGGCAGGACGCCACAATGGCGATGCCTGCAACAGCGTTCGGCAACCCGGCAGCAGACGAAGCCGGACCCGGCTGAGCTTGCGTTCAAGCACCGTGTTGAGCGCACTGCTGCTGCTTCCCTCGCCGAATGTGTTCGCGGCAGATGCCGACCGCGATGCAGGATTCGGTGTCAATGGCTTGGTCACCCACACCGACAGTGAGTTTGACGTTGGTGGCACCGACTACTTTGTCATCATCAATGCCATCACCACCCAGAGCGATGGCAAGATTGTGGTGACTGGCAATCGCGAGGGCGGCACGCCAGTGGGCGGCGTTACGCCGTTTCGCTTGTTCGTTGCACGGTTCACCACCACCGGACAGCTCGACAACAGTTTCGCCGGCACCGGCTACCTCATCGATGATGTCATTGCTGGCAGCAACCACGCCGGCTGGGAAGTACTGGTGCAGGCGGACGGCAAGATCCTAGTTGGCGGCGCCACGGGTGGCAGAGGTGGCGCATCGGCCGATGCGTTCGTAGCGCGCTACAACACCGATGGCTCGCGTGACACCGATTTCGGTGCCGGTGGATTTCGCCAGATCATTCGAACCGATACCGATGAAAATCTGCTCGGCATGGTACTGCGTCAGGACGGCCGCATTGTCATCGGCGGTTCCACCAACCCCGCCAATTCATTTGATACGTTCTTCGCCCAGTTCACCGCGGACGGCGATCTTGACCCGAGTTTTTCTGGCGATGGCATTGCAATCCATAACCTGTCCGTCAACGGCACCGACAGTGCCAGCGGCATTGACCTGTTTCCGGATGGCCGGCTAGCATTCACCGGCACCTATGCCAGTGGCGTCAATGCAGGGGTATTGACCGGCAGACTCAATCTGGATGGATCCCTCGACACCAGCTTCAATGGCGCCGGTTTCCGGATACTGCAACTGAATCCGACCCGGCGCGATACCGGTGACGAAGTGCGGGTGCTACCGGACGGCAGTCTGGCCATTTCCGTATCGATTGATGAGACCACCGATAATCAGGCGTCGCTCGGTGTCCTGAAGCTGCGTGAAAATGGCAGCACCGATACCGACTTCGGTAGCAATGGCTTGCGAACCATTGCCCCGGAATCCAATCGCAGCATCTTTAATGTCACCGAGCTGGCCACGCTAGCCGACGGCAAACTGCTGGTCGCCGGCATTCAGGCCGAGATGACGTCATCTACGGAATTCATCATCGAGTCGCCCAAGGCCGTTTATGCCCGTCTCAATGGCAATGGCAGTATCGATACCTCATTCGATGGTGAAGACGGCATTGTTCGAGAAAATTACGGCTATGTGGCTGCGAGGGCGAACACCCTGGCGCTGCAATCCGATGGCAAGCTGTTGCTGGCCGGCCGTGCCCTGGTGACGTCGACACCGCAATACAACAGTTACCTGATCGTCCGGCTTGGCGGAACGGCCTTTGATGTCAGTCCAGACCCACTCGCCTTCGTCACCCAGAATGGCATGGCGCCATTTGCCCTGGTGACCTCAAACACCCAGACCATCACTGGAATCGATCCCGGCATTCTGGTGCCGGTGCGGATCAGCAATGGCGAATATCGCCGAAATGCCGGCGCCTATACATCCGATGCCGGCTGGCTGCAAAACGGTGACACGGTAACGCTGCGCCACACCGCTGCCGGCACTGGTGAAACCGACAACGTCACCGCGCTGACAGTCGGAGGTCAGGCTGTGGCGTTCAACGGCAATCTGGTTGCCGGCAACCCAACCAACGCGACCTTCACTTCACGGACAATAGCTGCTGATGCCAGCCCCGACGCATTCAGCTTTGCATCGCTGACCAACACCAATCTGGACGACTGGCTGCAATCGGAAACCATCACGATCAGTGGCATTGATATCAGCGTACCGATCAGCATCAGTGGTGGCGAGTACGCCATTGGTTGTGCCGGCAACTTCACTGCAGCGGTCGGTCAAATCAGCAACGGCCAGTCTGTCTGCCTCCGTCACCGGTCGGCCGCCACGGTCAGCACAACGACAGTTTCCTCGCTGACAATAGGTACCGTCAGTGCCACGTTCCAAAGCACAACGGCCGGCCTTGCCGACAGTACGCCGGATACCTTCAGCTTCACCGACATCACCGGACTGGGACGCAGTGTGCAGGTGACCTCCAATACCGTCGTCATAACGGGCCTGAATTCGCCAACCAGCATTAGCGTCACAGGCAGTGGCGGCTACTCGATAGGCTGCACCGGCACGTTCAGCAACGCTGTTGGCATCATCACCAATGGACAGACTGTCTGCCTGCGCCACAATGCCGCCAGCAGTTACAGCACCACGGTCAGTACCACACTGACCATTGGTGGCGTCACCGATACTTTCTCCAGCACAACATCAGCAGACCCCGGTGGTGGCGGTGGCGGCGGTGGTGGCGGCAGTATTTCGCTCGCCGCCTTGTTGCTGTGGGGCTTGGCCCGTTTGCGCGCGCGGCGACATGATTGAACAACTGAAACCCTTCAGCCTTGGCCTATTGCTGTCGCTGCTGCTTGCAGGCACCGGCAATGCCACCGATAGCGTGACGATATTGCCGTTCAGTACCGACGGTTGCAGCGCGTTTCCGGACGGCACCGTGGACGACAAAGACCGTTGGCAAGCCTGCTGTATTGGCCACGACCTCGCCTACTGGGCGGGTGGCAGCTATGAGGACAGGCTTGCTGTTGACGATGCAATGGCGGAGTGCGTGATCGATGTCGGCGAAAGTACCATTGCCAAGCTGATGCTGGCCGGGGTCAGGGCGGGTGGCTCACCATACTTTCCAACCACCTACCGTTGGGGCTACGGCTGGCCGTACGTGCGCGGTTACAAGCCGCTCAGCGAAGCCGAAAAAGCGGCAGTGATGCATGCAATCGATGCAGCAACGCCGACTGATTTCGTTCCCAAGTCACCTCCACTCTACCTGCAATGGGTGCCATGGCCCTCAGACAAGCCACCGGAATTCAGGCCTGTGCAAGACTGATCCTGAGCGGTTACCACGAATAATAAAGGGCGGCCCCAGTCGCCCTTTTTCTTGTTTCGACCATCAGATAATTGGCGCATATGCTGTTTTATTTCAACCGCCCGAGATTGCAGCAAGCGTTGCCGGCAGAACGACTGACCATTTCCGCATGTTTTGAAACAAAGTGAATTAAAGACCGGCAAAAGTCAGTTCCAAGAAAGCCGGCCAACTCAAACAGCCACAGTCGGACGCCCTCCACGACAATTCATGCCAACCCGCATTTTCAATGCGCTACCGCACAGACGCCACCACCTGCCTGCGGGCAACCTGTTGCAGCCAATAGAGCTCACGCTTCATTTTCACCCCAACAGCTGGCTGCCTGTTTTGCTGCCTGAGCGATGCCAAGCGATCTTGTACAGTTCGTAAGGGACTGGTGTGGGCATATGTTGCGCAAAGATCAGATTGTCACCTTTCAATTCTTACACCACCCGTTGTATGTCATCTGCTGAAGGAATCGCCAAAATGGGTAACGCTTGGTCAGGTTGGCAGCGATTGCAGCCAGGTTCCGATACACCACCGACACGCCATACTCACCGACTGCGTTCAGCGATTGGCTGGATGCTATTGGCACCATGCCTCACCGCTACTGCGGCGTTTGCAGTCGATGCAGACCGGGATGCAGGCTTCGGCAGCAACGGCCTTGTTATCAACGCGGACAGTTACTTCGATGTCGGCGGTACCGATTACTTCATCATCATAAACTCTGTTGCCATCCAGAACGATGGCAAGATCATTGTGGTGGGAAATCGCGAAGGCGGAACGCCTGTTGCGGGAGTGACGCCATTCCAACTGTTCATCGCGCGCTACACCGAGACTGGACAGTTGGACACTGGCTTCGCCGGCACCGGCTACTTGATAGATGATATCGTTGCAGGCAGCAACAATGCGGCTTGGGAAGTACTGGTACAAGTCGATGGAAAAATTCTGGTCGGTGGTGCCACAGGCAACACCAGTGCAGCGTCAGCAGATGCCTTCATCGTGCGCTACCACATTGACGGCAGCCGCGACCTTGACTTTGCCAGCGGCGGCGTTCGCCAGATCATTCGACCTGACACCGATGAAAGCCTGCTCGGCATGGTGATACGCCAGGATGGCCGCATTGTCATTGGTGGGTCCACCAATCCAGGCAATTCGTTCGATACATTTTTCGCCCAATTCACCTCAAACGGCGACCTCGATACCGGTTTTTCCGGTGATGGGGTCGCTGTACACAATATTTCTGTTGGGTCTACCGACAACGCCAGCGGCATCGATCTGTATCCAGATGGTCGGCTGGCATTCACCGGTGCCACAGCGAGCGGAACCAGCGCTGGGGTACTGGTTGGTCGACTCGCCCTGGATGGCTCACTTGATACCACATTCAACAACACCGGCTTTCGGCAAATACAACTGAACCCGGGCCGACGCGATATCGGCGACGAAATCCGGGTGTTGTCGGATGGCGGTCTGGCTATTTCAGTATCAGTCGACGAAGTGGCGAATAATCAAGCCTCTCTCGGCGTGCTGAAGCTGCACGAAAATGGCAGTACCGACGCGGACTTTGGTGTCGGTGGATTGCGAACCATCGCACCGGAAGCCAATCGCAGCTTGTTCAACGTCAGCGAACTGGCGATTCAGCCCGACGGCAAATTGTTGGTCGCAGGCATTCAAGCGGAAATGACATCCGGCACGGAATTCACCATCGATTCACCCAAACTCGTCTACACCCGCCTGAATGCCAATGGCAGCATTGATACAACATTTGACGGCGAGGACGGCATTGTCAGGGAAAACTATGGCTATGCGGCGGCCAGGGCAAACACACTGGTCCTGCAGCCCGATGGCAAGCTGGTACTGGCAGGCCGCGCATTGGTCACCATGACACCACAGTACAACAGCGCCCTTATTGTTCGATTGGGTGGTACCGTGTTTGACGTTGAACCGGAGCCCATTGCCTTTAGCTCACAGCTGGCGGTGGCGCCGTTCGAACAACTGACCTCGAATATCCAGACAATCAGTGGTCTGGATAGCAATGCCTTGGTGCCAGTTCGCATCAGTAATGGCGAGTACAGTCGAAATGGCGGCGCCTTTACGCCCCATACTGGCTGGTTAAAAAACGGCGACACAATCAGCCTTCGTCACACTGCCGTTGGCACCGGAGAAACCGAAACCATTACCACAGTAAACGTCGGCGGTCAGGCAATTGCCTATAACGACAGCTGGATCCATGGCAATTCAGTGACGGCGACATTCACCTCACGCACCCGACTTGCCGATGCCAACCCCGATCCGTTCAGCTTTGCCGCCCAGACCGATACACTTCTCGATTTCTGGCTGTTATCGGAAATCATCACAATAAACGGCATTGATGTCAGCGTGCCGATTGGCATCAGCAATGGCGAGTACTCAATTGATTGTTCGGGAACCTTCACCTCCGTCGCCGGCATCATCAGCAATGGCCAGACGGTTTGCCTGCGCCATCGCACGGCAGCCACGGTCAGCACAGTGTCGAATTCGACACTGACTGTTGGGATGGCACAGGCCATTTTCCAGAGCACTACCGCCGCCGTCGCGGATGGCACGCCGGATCCGTTTGTGTTCATTGATGTAACAGGACAAGGCCGTAATGTTCAGATCACCTCCAACACGGTGACCATCAGCGGATTGACCATGCCAGCGAACCTCTCGGTGAGTGGTAGTGGCGGGTACTCCATTGGCTGTAACGGCACATTCAGCAATATCGCCGGCACAGTCCACAACGGCCAGACAATCTGCCTACGCCACAATGCCGCCAGCAGCTACAGCATCGATGTTGGTACCACGCTGACCATTGGCGGTGTTACGGACACGTTTTCCAGCACAACATCGGCAGACCCTGGTAGCGGCGGCGGTGGTGGTGGTGGTGGTGGTGGCAGCATTTCGCTAGCCGGATTGTTACTGTGGTACCTGGCCCGTTTGCGTGCGCGCCGTCAGAATTGCTCGCCCGCAATCAAACAGAAACGGCTTATCTCTGTCATTGCTGTGCAATCGAATCCGCACCTGCAATGATCGTTTACCCGGTTATGGTGTGTTCTTCGACATCAATCCGAGTGGTCAGGCGAATGAGACCGCGGTCATTGTCCAGAAGCCCCACGTGATTGGCGTGGATGACAAATTGTGGGAGGGCCATCCCGACAAATGGCACCGGTGGCGGGTTCGCCTCGCTGCCGTCGGGACAATGTCGATCAGAGCAACGGCATGGACCTGGTCATCAGCCGTGATGATCGCATTTTCAGTTTCAGCCCGGGCATGAATGATGGTATCTGGTCGCATCAGGGCAGCGGCACTGGCTTGAACATCTGGGTGGTGGCCATGCCAAGGATCTGCAAATCTGTAACTGGCTACCCTACGTTCGCGGCGTGAATGACGGACTCTGGTGCAGCATCAGCGTTTATGGCTGGCGGAAACTCAATCTGGTAGAGCCGGGCCGAAACGTTATTCTGCCAAATAAAAAACGGCAGACCCAGACGGGGTCTGCCGCTTACCACGACGCAGCAATCAAATGGACGCGGCGAGTTCAGCGCCCTGCCGTATCGCCCGTTTTGCGTCCAGTTCGGTAGCGACATCGGCGCCACCAATGATATGTACATTGACTCCGTGTGCCCGCAACGGCTCCAGCAGTTCCCGCTGTGACAATTGACCGGTGCAGTTGATCACATTATCGACCTCGATGCATCGCAGCGGCCCTTGCTCACCGTCCCGAACCCACAGGCCCTGATCGTCGATACGCTCGTAGTTGACGCCGGACAGCATTTCGACCTGATTCATCTTCAGGCTGGCACGGTGAATCCAGCCAGTGGTTTTGCCGAGGCCAGCGCCAGGCTTGCTGGCTTTGCGCTGGCACATAATTACCTTGCGGGCCGGGACAATGGCCGCCGGTTTCTGCACCGCCCCGCGATTCTGATAGCCGACATCAACGCCCCACTCTTTCAGGAAATGGTCGGTATCCGGCGACTGCCCTTCTTTGGCAACAAGAAACTCAGCCATATCAAAACCAATGCCGCCGGCGCCGATGATCGCCACGCGCTGACCGACGGGCTTTTTGTGCAGCAGCACATCCGGATAGCTCAGCACTTTCGGATGATCGATGCCGGCAATTTCCGGCTTGCGCGGCACCACACCAGTAGCCAGCACCACTTCGTCAAAGCCATTGCCGATCAGTTGCTCGGCACTGGCACGTTGTCCGAGACAAACAGAAACGCCAGTCAATTCCAGCCGCCGCTTGAAGTAACGCAGCGTCTCATAGAACTCTTCTTTGCCCGGAACCTGCTTGGCGATATTGAGCTGGCCGCCCAGCTCCTGCGCCGCTTCGATCAGCGTGACATCATGTCCCCGCTCGGCGGCATAGGTCGCAAAGCTCATGCCGGCAGCGCCACCACCAACCACGGCAATTTTCTTCTTGCGCTGCGCGGTGGCGAAATTGAGTTCGGTTTCGTACGCTGCACGCGGATTGACCAGACAGGTCGCGCGTTTGTGTTGGAACACATGGTCCAGACAGGCCTGATTGCAGCCGATGCAGGTGTTGATTTCATCACTCTTGCCCTGGCTTGCCTTGCGGACAAAATCCGCGTCGGCCAGTAGTGGTCGCGCCATCGACACCATGTCGGCATCGCCACGAGCCAGAATGTCTTCAGCGACTTCCGGTGTGTTGATGCGGTTTGTGGTGATAAGCGGAATCGCGACCTCACCCTTGAGTTTGCGCGTCACCCAGGTAAAAGCACCGCGCGGCACCATGGTTGCGATGGTTGGCACCCTTGCTTCGTGCCAGCCGATACCGGTGTTGATGATGGTGGCGCCAGCCTTTTCGATAGCCTTGGCCAATTGCACCACTTCATCCCAGCTCTGGCCATCCGGCACCAAATCCAGCATCGACAGCCGATAGATGATGATGAAATTCGGGCCGACCTTTTCACGCATCCGACGGACGATTTCCACCGGAAACCGCATTCGGTTCTCATACGAACCGCCCCACTCGTCGGTACGCTGGTTGGTGCGCGAACAGAGGAACTGGTTGATCAGATAGCCTTCTGAGCCCATCACCTCAACGCCGTCATAGCCGGCACGCTGGGCCAGCGCAGCGCAGTTGACGTAATCTCGAATGGTTTTCTCGACACCGCGACGCGACAAGCCCCACGGCTTGAAGGGCGTGATCGGCGACTGGATCTTGCTCGGCGCCACCTGCAACGGGTGATAGCTATAGCGGCCACCATGCAAAATCTGCAAGGCAATCCGGCCCCCGGCCTTGTGCACCGCCTCCGTCACGACACGATGCTTGCCAAGCTGCCAGGGCCAGCTGAGCTGGGCGCCGAATGGCGCCAACCGGCCAGCGAGATTGGGTGCGATACCGCCGGTGACAATCAGGCTGACGCCGCCGCGGGCCCGTTCCGCATAGAACGCGGCCATTTTCTCGAAGCCACCTTTCTCTTCTTCCAGACCGGTGTGCATCGAGCCCATCAGGACCCGGTTTGGCAGCGTGCAGAAGCCAAGATTCAACGGCGAAAACAGATGCGGATACGGCTGGCTCATGGACTTGACCTTAAACTCATCGGACCATCAATCGAAGCCGCCAGTGTAGGCAGCCAACCGGGTCATCACAAGCCCCGACCGCTCCTGCCCTCCACCAGCGGCAGGGGCAATAGCTGGTTACAAAAGCAGGGACTCGAAACGCCACCACATAGTGCTTTATTTTCAATAACTTACGCATTCTTCTTTGATAGACGCACGAACGCAGCCCTGTTCCACGCCCGAAGCATCCGCGCCTTGTTTTACACTGGCGACCACTGCCAGGCCATGGGGGCCGATTGTGGCAGGCATCACTACCGTCGAGAGAGTCATGGAAAAACGTCGTAGCCTTCCGGTCCGCATGTTGGCCGCTGTCTGGCGCTTCATCAACAGCGCCCGTCGCGCCTTCATGAACATCCTGTTTCTGCTGTTCGCCCTGTTCGTCCTGTCGTCACTGTTTACCGACAAGGGTCCGAAAGTGGAATCCGGCAGCGCACTGGTACTGAAGCCAAATGGTTTCATTGTCGAGCAGGCTGACAAACCCAATCCTATCGAAGCCATGCTGGCCGATCTGTCCGACGACCGTCCGCCGCAAACCGAACTGCGTGCGCTGCTGACAGCGATCCGGGAAGGCGCCAAGGATGATCGCATCAAGATTCTGGTCATCGACACCAGCGAACTGATGGGCGTTGGTCCGTCCAAACTCGCCGAGCTGCGCGATGCCATTGCCGAATTCAAACAGGCTGGCAAGAAAGTGTTGGCCCGTGGTGATTGGTTCAGCCAATCGGGCTATTACCTCGCGGCGCAAGCTGACGAGATTTGGCTCGACAGCTACGGCGCCATCGACATCGACGGATTCAATCACACGCGGACGTTCTTCAAGAGCGCGCTCGATCGCTTTGGCGTCAAGATGCATGTGTTCAAGGTCGGCACCTACAAATCAGCCGTCGAACCCTATATGCGCGATGACATGTCGCCAGAAGCCAAAGCCAACGCCGAGAAATGGCTGAACGTGCTGTGGACAGGTTACAAAACCGATGTTGCCACCGCCCGCAAACTGCAGCCGGATCAGATCCAGCAGTATGCAGATGGCATGGCGGCACTGTTGCAGGCCCAGCAAGGTGATCTGGCCAAGGTCGCCCAAACAGCCGGCCTGGTGGATGGATTCAAGACCCGCATCGAGTGGGAAGATTATCTGCGTGAACGGGTCGGTGAAAATCACAAGGGCGACAGCTTCAAGCAGGTCGATGCCATCGCCTATGCCAGTTTGTTTGATCGGCCGAAGCTGCCGGGCGAATCCAGCGTTGGCGTGATCGTCGCGCAAGGCGAAATCGTCGATGGTGAAGCACCGGCCGGCAAAGTCGGTGGCGATAGCATTGCACTGTTGATTCGCGAAGCGCGCGAAGACGAATCGATCAAGGCCGTCGTGCTGCGGGTCGATAGCCCTGGCGGTTCAGCATTTGCCTCGGAAGTGATTCGGCGCGAACTTGAAGCCACTCAGAAAGCCGGCAAGCCGGTGGTGGTCAGCATGAGCTCGGTCGCTGCCTCGGGCGGATACTGGATTAGCGCCACTGCCGATGAAATCGTTGCCAGCCCATGGACCATTACCGGTTCGATTGGCATTTTCGGCATGTTCCCGACCGTCGAATCACTGGCTGATGAATACGGTATCCATCGTGACGGTGTCGGCACCACCAAACTGGCCGGCGCCTTTGACGTGGCTCGACCGCTGAACCCGGAACTCGGCATCATCATTCAGCAGGCGATCAATCACGGTTACGAACGCTTCCTGAGCCTGGTGGCAAATGGCCGCAAGAAAACCCGCGACGAGATTGATGCCATTGCCCAAGGCCAAGTGTGGGCCGGCAGTGATGCGCTGGAGCGCGGTCTGGTCGACAAGCTTGGCACTCTTGATGTCGCGATCAAGGCGGCAGCGGAACGTGCCAAACTGGCGGACAAATACACCGTGCGCTATGTCGAGAAGCCACTGACACCAGCCCAGGCTTTCATCAAAAGCTTCAGCACCCACGCACAAGCCGTGTTGCCGGAAAGCTGGTTGGCCAAGCAGCAGAGTGCCCTGCCGAGCCCGTTGTTGATGCAGGCCCGGCTCGCCACGCAGCAAGCCAAGAGCATTCTGGAAATGAACGACCCGAACCATGCTTATGTGCACTGTCTGTGCGAACTGCAGTAAGCCAATCCGGCAAACAAAAACGGCAGCCCATGGGCTGCCGTTTTTGTTATTGAATCAGCGCAACAGATGTTGCACCAAGCCAGAGACTACTTAGTCATTTGAAAAGCGACGGCTCCGGCGCGGGGCACCGTTATCCGGACGCTCGCTACGGACCGACAAGCGCTCACCCTGGGCAAAGCGCGACGGGGCGCCATCCTCACGGGCCGGGCGATCGGCACGCACGGACGGACGCGCGCTGTCAGCGAAACGGTCAGTGCGCGGAGCCGGACGATCATTGCGATCAAAACGGCTCGGGCCACGGCTGTCACGAGCCGGGGCGGCGTCACGGCTGAACCGATCCGAGCGCGGACGCTCCTGACGGAAACTGTGCGCGGTCAGTTCGGTATATTCCGGACGATCGGTACGCGGAGCAAAATTGCCACGATTTTCCTGAGTACGATCACCACCGCGGTTGTCGAACGAACGCTCGCCACGCGGACGATCACCGTACGGACGATCCGAACGCGGACGATCGCCATAAGGACGATCTGCCTGCGGGCGGTCAGCACGCGGACGATCACCGAAGCTGCGCTCGGTACGGTCACGGGCAAAACGATCATCGCTGCCGAAATCGCTGCGGCTCGGGCCACGTGATCCCTGCGAACGCGAGTCAGAACGGCCACCGCCAAAACTGCGGCCACCACGCTCACCACCACGGCTCGGACCCGAACGGCCAGTACCGCCGGTACGACCGCCGCCACGCGCCGGTCGGCCGCTGCGCGGCTCCAGACCTTCGATGACGATTTCGTCGAGCTTGGTGCCAAGCATTTGTTCAATGCGGAACAGTTTATGCCACTCGCGCGGGCTAACCAGGGTGACGGCTTCACCGGTGGCGCCACCACGACCGGTACGACCGATGCGGTGGACATAGTCTTCCGAGATCATCGGCAGATCGAAGTTGATCACGTGAGTGACGCCTTTGACGTCGAGACCACGGGCAGCAACGTCAGTTGCGACCAGAACCTTCAACCGGCCTTCGTGCATTTTTTCCAGCACCCGGCGACGGAAGCCCTGCTTCATGTCGCCATGCAGCGCGTCGGCACTGATGCCTTGTGCTTTCAGGGTTTCTGCCAGTTCTTCGGTGCCGCTTTTGGTGGCAACGAAAACCACGGCCTGCTGCATGTCAGCGCGTTCCAGCAACGAGGTCAGCAGCGAATTCTTGTGGCCGAAATCGTCAGCCGCCAACACCGACTGGGTGATTGATTCGTGCTTTTCGCGAACGCTGGCGGTCTGGATGCGCACCGGCTCGTTCAGCAGCTTGCGGGCAACCCGCTCGACTTCGCCTTCCAGCGTCGCCGAGAACAGCAGGGTCTGGCGATCAGCAGGCATTTTGCCGGCGATCATTTCGACGTCATCGACGAAGCCCATGTCCAGCATGCGGTCGGCTTCGTCGAGGATCAGCAATTCAATGCGCGAGAAATCGATGCGGCCTTTGTCCATGTGATCCATCAGGCGGCCCGGTGTTGCCACCAGAATGTCGAATGGACGTGACAACAGCTTTTCCTGATGGAAATACGAAACGCCACCAACGATGGTGCCCATGCGCAGTTTGGTGTGGGCACCAAAATCGCGGACGGCATCATTGATTTGTTGGGCCAACTCGCGAGTCGGTGACAGCACCAGAACGCGCGGGCCCTTGCCGGAGCCTTTGGCCGGCGAGGTCAGCAACTTGTGCAGGGTCGGCAGCATGAAGGCGGCGGTTTTACCGGTACCGGTCTGGGCAGAGGCCATCACATCCTTGCCCTGCATGATCACAGGAATGGCTTCCTGTTGAATGGCAGTCGGGGTGACAAATTTCAGCGCTTCAAGCGCCTGGTTCAAACGTGAATCAAGATTCAGGTCAGCGAACGAAAGGTTAGCGGTCGGGATTTCGTTCTCGATAATGGTAGTAGACAAGGTCTGTTTTCCTGCCCCAACGGGGCGCATAAGGCAGCATCGGCCCTGCAGGTGCAGATATTCGGAACGGGCATCGTCGCGAAGCACTTTCGCCGAAAACGCTGACCGTAATATTTAACCGAACAACAGCCTGCCATGCCGCGCCAATCGCGGTAGCCACTGCCAGATTTAGTTCAATGTGTCAGCCGGAACCGGAGGCGATCCGAGGAGATCATCCGCAACTTGGCGAAAACACGTCATGCCGCCAAGCCGGATACCTGCGTCATTCAAGGTTCTACGCAATCGCGCTGGATTGCCCGGAACCTGGCGCCAGGAGGCGCGTACAGGAGGAAGGATTGGTGAGGCTCATACCCGCTGCAGTATCGTGGTGCCCTGCAGCAAGGGCGCGAACTATAGGGGCTGGGCGGGCAAAAAGCGAGCAATTTCTCGGGCTCCGGGCATATTCACCCGCTATTACAGGTCAATCGAGGGCCAAGGCGGGCCATTTGGCCTGCCAAACGGCACCGTCCGGGCTCATTACCGGCAAACTGGCCCAATCGTCCCGGATAGTCAGATTCGACGGGCCCGGCCGGCTACAATAGCGACCATTCCGGCATATCGCCGACCTGGCCCCGGCCGGGTATGCAGCCAAGGCCCCTGCTCCACTATGTCAAAGACCCGTTCTGTCTATATCGCCCATACCGGCGGCACCATCGGCATGAAGAAAACCGCCAACGGCTATGCCCCGGTACGAGGCTATCTCGACGAAGTCATCCGCACGATGCCGGAATTCAATTCTGGAAGCAGCCTGCGAGACGACATGCCCAAGGTGGTGGTGCGCGAATTCGAGAATTTGCTCGATTCGTCCGACATGACGCCATCGGAGTGGTGGCGCATCGCTCAGGACATCCGTGATCACTATGACCAATTCGACGGGTTCGTGATCCTGCACGGCACCGACACTATGGCCTACACCGCGTCGGCTCTGTCATTCATGCTGGAAGATCTGGCCAAGCCGGTCATTGTTACCGGCTCACAAATCCCGATGTGTGAATTGCGCACCGACGGCCGCGATAATCTGATCAGCGCCGTGTTGCTGGCTGCAAATTACGATATTCCGGAAGTTTGCCTGTATTTCCATGACCGCTTGTATCGCGGCAATCGCAGCCAGAAAGTCGATGCCAATGGCTTTCACGCCTTCGACTCGCCGAACTTTCCGCCACTGGCTGAAGTCGGCATCTCCATCGACGTCAATCGAACCTTGCTGTTGCCCGGCCCGAACAAGCCATTGCGGGTGCAGGAGCTGAATCCGCCGATGGTCGGCACCATGGCGCTGTTTCCCGGCATCAATGCCGGCATCATCGAAAACTTCCTGAAACCGCCGCTGCAGGGCCTGATCCTGCAGAGTTATGGCAGTGGCAACGCGCCGTCAAAGAATACCGAGCTGTTGCGGGTGTTGCAGGAAGCCAGCGAGCGCGGCGTGATCGTGGTCAACTGCACCCAGTGTTACCGCGGCCTGGTCGACATGAACACTTACGAGTGCGGTCGCGTGCTGATGCAGCATGGCGTGATAAGCGGCTACGACATGACCCGGGAAGCAGCGCTGACCAAGCTGTATTACCTGTTCTCGCTTGGTCTTGACACAGCCAGCATCAAACAGCGCATGCAGGAGAACCTGCGCGGTGAATTGACGCGCCAATCCTGACGCGCCAAACCCGACTTGCCAAACCGGGTCTGCCGATACTGGTTTGCCGATACTGGTTTACCACTACTGGTTTGCCACTACTGACCGGCGCTTGGGCATGAAAGACAAAACCCGCTCTTAGAGCGGGTTTTGTCTGGTCGGCAACAGCGAACTATTGCAGGGTTATCTTGAATGTGGCGTGGGCGGCTTCCAGTCGCTCTTTCTCGCTGTCACAGAGAAAACGCATTTCGCCGTTTTCATCAATCGTGTAAGCCGCATTGTTTTCTGGCTGATAGCGTGCCTGCCAGATCATCAGTGCCTCCATGATGATTTCGCGCTGGCCATCGACCAGACGGGTTCCATCAGGCCATTTGCCCAACTCTACTGCCCGGGTCAATTTTTCGCGGATGTCCGGCGTCATACTGGCAATCAATTGGTCTACAGTCATGGTGGGGGCGGCTGGGGAGTTCCTTGTGCGCAGTTTACCAAAACCCCAGCATTTCGGCGTGTCTGCTCACGTCGGGGTGTAGCATAGACAGGAGTACCGTATGCGCTTGCTGCTGGTCACTCTGGTTCTTGCACTGAATCTGGCCTCATCAGCCCTGGCCGGACAACGGCTGATCCGTGCCTGCGACAACAACGAGGACTACCCACCGTTTCGTTGGCGCGAAAAAGCCGCCGATGGTCGGGTGCAGATAAAAGGACTCGGCCATTCCGTGCTACGACAAATCCTGGCCAAGCACGGCTGGCGACTGGAAATCGAGTTACTGCCGCTGCGCCGCTGCCTGCAGGAGGTCGCCTCCGGCGAGCGCTATCAAATTGTGATCAGCAGCAGCCAGAGCGTCGAACGGGAACGCCTGTATTTGCTGAGCGCGCCATATGATTACGTGCATTTTCACAGCATCTATCTGGAGCGGCGCTTTCCTTCCGGCTCGCCGGTAAAAACAAAGAAAGACTTGCGCCGCCACCGAATCTGCACGCTGGCCGGCCATAATTTCTCGATGTTCGAGCTTGCGCCGGAACAGATCAGCGCCGAAGTGGAAAGCTTTGCCGCCGCCTTTGCGATGCTGCGCCATGAACGTTGTGACGTGTTGCCGTACAACATTGAAACCATTAAGGGTTTCCGGCTGATTGGAGAGGACTTTCTGGGCTCTGGCGAATTTGGCCATGCCCTGATTCAGGATATGGCGCCGGCGCCAATCCTGATGCTGATTGCCAAACCCTATCGTTACAGCACCGCCCTGCAAAATCTGATCAACAGCGAGCTTGCGGCCATGAAAGCCAGTGGCGAATTGCAGAAACTCAAAAGCGTCATTCAATCCGGCGGCACCGTTAACCCGGTGCTTGGCAGCCCGGTTCTCGGCCCGCCATCACCGGCCAGCAAACCCCGCCAATAAATGACGTCAATCAGTAGCCATCGCCCATGAGGACATAGCACACACCCAGCACGGTCCATGGACCTGAACCACCCGAGGGCAATGGCATTGGCCGATAGCGCAGGCTGCCATCCGGCTTGCGCTCACCGTTCAGCAACTCACGAATCTCTCGCAGCAACTGACTGACCGCAATTTGCGAAGCCCAGCTGCGATAAGCACTTTGCCATTGCAGGCTGAGCGGCCTCGGCCGGGTTCCGCCGAATCCGGGAATGGTACCGAGCCCGGCAAATCGACCCCCGACGGCGCTGTGACCGGTTTCGGCCAACAGGAAATCGAGTCGCGAAACCAGCGACGCCGCCACCCGGCTATTGAGACCGGTGAGAGGCAAACCCGCGTCATCCAGCTCACGATGCGCCGTGGTAAATGCAGCAAGCCAAGTCCAGCCACTGTTCATCTTGGCGTTGGCAGCGGAGTCAGCGGCAAGTGCAGCCTGCACCACCTTGCGGACATTCTCCGGTGTCACATCCCGCTGTGGCACGCCAAACAAATTGAAAATCTCGTTGGCAATTTTTACCGCCAAAAACTGCTCTTCCACACTCCAGCTTCGGTTGTCTTCAATGGTGCGGGCGAGCAAACGGGCGCGATACAACAAGGAATTGGTCAGGAAGCCAAACGCGCTGTAGCCGATACGTGGCTTCGGCCAGAAAAAACGCTGCAGCCGGTCGTGCCAACTACTGACCGGTTCACCGACTGGTTGCCGCTGATACATCGGCTGATAGGGCTCTTCATCGATCCACCGCACCAGTGCACGTACGAACTCGGTATCCGGTGCATCGGCCTTTGGCAACACCGGCGGATAGATGCTTTCACCAATCACGCAGGTGGCGGCGTCATCGATGATGACGGGGTCATCGCTGGACGTTTCAATATCGGCCTGCACTCGCGCTTCGGCATAGACGAGGTACATTTCCTGTGCAACAAACGACAGCGAGTCCCAGTAATCCAGTGCTTGGTCGGTCAAGCGCGCGCCGGGGACGCTGCTGCCACTGGCCTCATCCACATAGCTACATGAACGCAACAGTGCCGGATTGAGCCGAACGAACTCGTCATTGGCCTGAACCGTATTGCGAAAGGGCCATGGCACCATCAGCCGGGCGATCACATCAACGCTGAAGCGGTGATCGCGCGCCAGTATCTCGCACAACTTGCCCTCGGCATCGCGACGCGGAATGCGACCTTCGCGCCAGCTTTCCGGCTGCGGATGAAAGCGCTTGAACCAGACTTTCCAGGCGGCGATGAAAATACCGCGGGAGAGTTGATAGTTATTGGCATTGGGAAACGTGACGTGCATGGTCAGAGGAAAGTCCGATGGTCAGATGCCAACATGATGGCACAGCGGCTCGGTTCCGGGCCAGATGGCGCCGGAGCGGTCCGGATGGGGGCTAGTTCACGGCGAGCCCGGTCGAATGTGAATTCGGCTGTCATGCTGCAGGTCCGACGGTGGATAGAGCACAACCGGCTGGCCAGGCTGCAGACCCGCCAGCACTTGTGCGTTGTCACGGTTGCGCTGGCCGATTTGGACCGGTCGAAGTTGCGCCCGCCCCTGCTCGACAACGAATACCGCCCAGCCCTCGCCCTGTCTGAACAGTGCGCCCACCGGAACCTGAAGTACGTCATCGGCCTGCCAGATCCGGATCCGTGCCTCGACGTGGTAGCCATCGCCCAACTCCGGTGGTGGCGACGCAATATCCACAATCACCCGGACCCGTTGCTCTTCGACGCCGAGTGTTGAAATCTTGGTAAAGGCGGAGGGTTCAACGGTTCGTACCGTGCCAACCAGCACGGCGGCGCCACCCCAACCAAACAACTCCGCAGCCATTCCCGGTTTGACCTTGACCGCATCGGTAGACAACAACTCGATCTGCGCCTCCAGCCTGCTCGGATCACCGAGCAGCAAAATGGGGGTGCCCGTTGCCAACACGCGCTCGCTTTGTTCGATCACACTTAACACCTTGCCGGCAACCGGTGCCGTCAGCTTGACCGGTTCCACCTTGCCACTGACATCCATTGCTGCCAGCGAGGCGCGCGTTGCGACGACGTCTGCCTCAGCGGCAACGGCCCGTTGCCGCGCGGCCCGCCAGATCTCCGCAGCTGCGCGCGCACGGGCCCGGCTATCCTCGGCGATCTGGGCCGAAACCAGATTTTGCTTCAGTAGTTGGGCATTTCGCTCCTGTTCACGCTCGGCCTGCTCCTGCAAGAGCTGCGTCCGCGTGACATCGGCACGGGCCTCCTGTTGGCGGGCGACCGCAGCGGCCAGCCGGGCGACCAATTCCTGTTTCTGCCACGACGACATCGGTAGTGGCATCAAGCTGGCAACCAGGTCACCGGCGTTCACGGAATCGCCTTCATGCAAATTGACCCTGAGCAAACGACCGCTGACCGGCGCCGTCACCATATAGCGGTCGTGAGCGCGGATCTCGCCCTCCTCCTCAACGGTCACCTTCAGCGACGCTTGCAGGGCCGTACCGACATCGACCGCAATCGGAGCCGGCCGCCAAATCTGCCAGCCGATCAGCGCTAACAGGGCAAGCCCCGCTACGGTAACTAGACTTTTGGCCCGAGCGACCATGTCATTCCCTCGTTTTCAACACATCGACCACGTTCATTTTTGCCAGTCGCTTGGCTACCACCAAAGCCGACAGCACTGACGCCAAAAGAATCACCATGCCGGAAATGACATAGCTGTCGACATTGACAACCAGCGGCAACCGATAGGCATCTGTCACCAGTTTTTCACTGAGCCAGGCGCACAGTCCATAGCCGGCAAGACTACCTAGCGGCAACGCCACCGCGATAATCAGTGCCTGCTCGATCAACAGTATCTGCAGGACTTCTTGTCGGGTAAAGCCGAGCACGCGCAGCGACGCCAGCTCGCGTCCACGCTCCGACAGGGCAATGCGCAAATTGTTGTAAATCACACCAAAGGCAATTGCACCGGCAAACAGCACATTGATAAATGTGGCAAAGCCGACACTGCGTTGCAGCATGTCATCCATGCTCTGCTTGAGATCCGATTTGCGTGTGCTTCCAGCCAGCCAGGGCATTTCGCGCAACCGCGTTGCCAGCTCTGGCCACGCATGCGGGTCGATAAGCAGCCAGGCACCGTTCAGAGTGCCGGCATCGGCCAGCAATTGGCGCGCGGCAGTCAGACTCAGATAGGCGCCAAGACCCAGCCATTCATCACTGATCTGCTCGACCCGCAATGAGCGTTGCTGACGCTGCCCTTCCAGCACGGCCACCGTCAGTGAATCACCAACCTCGACCTGCAATTGCTCGGCCAGCGTTCGGCTCAAGGTAAGCCCCTGTTCGCCAATCTGCCGTCGATTACCGTTCTCGTCCCGCCATACCCTTAGCTCAGAAGTGGTCGGCAGCGCGGTCAATGCCAGACGTTTGCTTCGGTAGCCATTCGACAGTCGAACCGGCATCTGCCGGTACGGCTCCACCTTCAGGACGCCGGGCAGACGATACAAATCTGCCACGGCGGCCACGCTGCGTGGTTCGCGCAATTGCACATTGACATGTTCACGGTTGATTTCATCGAATTGCTGGCGCATTACGACATCAAGCGCATCAAAGGCATAGCCGCCCAGCACCAGAATTGCCATCGCCGTGCTGGCAGCCAACAACGACATGACGGCACGGCCACGTCGACGCAGCAACTGCCGCACCGTCATCCGCCAGATCGGTGCAGATGAAACGGCTGAGGCAAGTCGCTCCCAGCCACCGGCATGAAAGCGGGCCGGCGGTTCCGGCTGCATGGCTTCGGCCGGCGGCAGTGCAACGGCACGACGCACGGGCAGAAGCGCGCCAAAGACCGCCGCACCGAGCGCAATGGCAAATGCCAGCAGCAAATTCGCCAGCTGCAGTTGATAACGCAGTACCGGAAAATGGTAATAGTCGTTGTAAATAGTGGTCAGGGCATCACCCAGCCAGACGCCAATCACCATGCCCGGCAATGCCCCGAGCAGCGCCATCGTCATGGCCAGCAAAATATAGTGATTGCCAATTTGTCGACTGGAGTAGCCAAACGCCTTTAACAGGCCAATTTCACCACGTTGCAGACTGATCAGTCGTGACAAGGTCACGTGTAACAGGAACGCCGCCACCGCCAGAAATATTGCCGGTACAAAGGTGGTATGAATCCGGTTCTGGCTGATTTCATCCCGAATGAATTGATGGGAAGGATGCTCATCGCGCCCATAGGCCCCCGTGCCCCCAAATGGCCCCAACAACTCGTCCAGCCGGGCTATCACCGCAGGTATCGACGCACCGTGCTGCAATTGCAGGAAGACTTCATTGAATGCGCCTTGCATACCGACTGCGGGTGCCAGCCGGTCATAAGCCATCCACATCACGCCAAACCGTTTTGCGTCAGGCAATAGCGCGCCGGCACCCACTTCGTAGATGAATTCCGGTGCCAAGGCGATTCCAGTTACCCGCAGAGTCTCGCGGCGGCCATTCAGGATGGCCTCAATGCGATCGCCCGGTCGCCAGTTGTTGGCCTTGGCAAACGTTTCGCTGACCAGCACTTCGTTATCGGGATTGGCTTCCGGCCAACGACCACTGCGCAAATGCACGCCGTTGAGCAAAGGTTGCGTTCTGGGCAAGGAGACAATGCGGGCGCTGGTCAGGACTTCACGATCGGGCACATCCAACAGGACATCTGCACTCACCCTTACCGCCACCTGCGCCACACCTGGCAACTGCTGCAGCGACTCCTGCAAGGACAGCGGCGCCCGTTTCAGCGGCGCAAACAAATCCGCAAAATGATAGTGCCGGTAGTACTCGCGCTGGGTGTCTGCCAATGCCTGCCAGGTGCCATAGGTTGCAACGAACGACGCAATGCCGCAGCCGATCACGATCGCCGTTGCCAGTACCTGCCCACGCAACCACCACAAATCGCGCCAGCGCATCCGGGCAAGCGCTTTCATGATGACGTGTCCTGGCAGTATCGAAGAATGTATCGGCTCACCACGACAACTCCTCGACACTGGCACGCCGGCTGTTGCGCTCATCGGAAATGATGCGGCCACTGCTCAGGCGAATGACCCGATCGGCCATGGCCGCCACCGCCGCGTTATGCGTGATCACAATGGTCAGTGTATTGAGCTCACGGTTGACATCAGCCAACACCTGCAACACGGTTTTACCGGTTGCGTAATCGAGCGCACCCGTTGGCTCATCGCAGAGCAGCACATCTGGGCGCTTGGCAATGGCCCTTGCGATCGCCACGCGCTGTTGCTCACCACCGGACAGTTGCGCCGGAAAATGCTGAACGCGCTCGGCAAGACCCACCCGGCGCAAAGCGTCCATTGCATCCAGCGGTGCGGGCGCCACATCGGTCACCAGCGCGACGTTTTCCAGCGCGGTCAGACTGGGTACCAGGTTGTAGAACTGGAAGACAAAACCGACATGCTCGCGCCGGAAACGAGTCAGTTCGGTTTCGTTGGCGGCGGTCAGATTATGATCGAGGTAATAGATGTTGCCGGCAGTGGGTGTGTCTAGCCCGCCCAGCAGATGCAAGAGTGTCGATTTGCCACTGCCAGACGCACCAAGGATGACAATGAATTCGCCGGCGCGACATTCCAGATCGATGTCGCGCAGTGCAACGACCTCTACCTCGCCGGCCTGATAGACCTTGCGCACGCCTTGCATGCGCAACACGGTTTCCTGAGTCGCCACCCCTGCGCCACCCTGCCTCCGCCCCCGGAAAGTGAGCATGGCACAGGCAACCGGGCGGGAGTTTGATCGCCGGTCAAATCTTGGCCAAGAAAAGGTAAATGGCGTCCCGGAGACGATTCGAACGTCCGACCTTCCCCTTAGGAGGGGGATGCTCTATCCAGCTGAGCTACCGGGACAGCGGAAAAAAATCAGGTGTCCTGCCGTTCGGCAGGGCGCGCATTGTAAACCAGAGCACGGAGCCGGGCACATCCTGAATCGAACTGACGGCTTGAATCGCGTTATCACCCGCACGTTTCAGCGCGCTGGCCCAGACGAAGATCCGAACTGGGAAGAAGGAAACGCACAGCGCATTGCGCCGAGCCGCAGGTCACCCTCAGGGGACAACGGCCAATGAGCCGAAAAGGGTGGCTCGACTGACGATCGCCGCAAGATTCAGGTAGTGAGTAAGTCGGGAAACAGTCTGGCGGCAAACGGCCAATGCCTCTGCATCACCTTGCTTTGGCTACTTTTGGGTGGATTCCGATGCAGGATTCCGGGGTTGGTTTCAGGAGTTGGCAAAACAGCGGAAGCAGTTCAGCGTGGTGATCGGGTGAACCGCCCACGCGGATTTTTCTATCGAGGATATTCCGGCCACTACCACGGCTGGACTCGGAGCACGCTGACGGGATAACTCGGCTGGCCGCTACGATGACGACGAAAGAGACTGTGGCATCTCAGGCGGGCGGCAGGACGCCGTCACGCTCACCCATATGGGTGTCTCAACCCATTCGGGGCTCGAATCTGGGCGTACTGAGAGGGTATTTCGATTAGCTGCAACAGTTGGTCGGAAAAGACGGTGGCACCTCAGGGTGGCGCAGAGCGCCACCCGCTCGCGCGGCGTAAGCAACACTGGCGGCTTACTTATTTCCGCGCTCGCCCCCACGGGTCTTCAACCCCTCCGGGGTTCGAATCTGGGCGTACTGAGAAGGTATTTCGGTTAGCTGCAACAGTTGGATGGAAAAGACGGTGGCGTCCCCACGGGGATTCGAACCCCGGTTACCGCCGTGAAAGGGCGATGTCCTAGGCCTCTAGACGATGGGGACGCAGAAGGCAAAAGTGCCGACCCGTTGCAAAGGCCGGCGCATTCTACTGGCCGGGTCTGGCCCTGTCAAAGACCTTTACGCTTACCGAAAGCATCCTAGATTTGGACTTAAACTTATTTCCTATATTGTTGATATTATTACGTTATTTTTAAATCAATCATCAGCTCAGCACCACCCAGCCTGGACGTCCCGATTGCCAGTTTTCCGCTGTAGGCAGCGACGATTTCTGCAACCACGGCAAGGCCAATGCCCTGCCCTTCGACCTGCGTATCCAACCGGCCACCACGGCTCAAGACCGCCTCCCGCTGGCTGGCATCGATACCAGGACCGTCATCTCCGACACGTAGCTGCAGCCACCAAGTGCCCTGCTGGTCGCGCGACTCGAAGACCTGAACCTGCACGCGCTGACGGGCAAACTTGCAGGCGTTGTCCATGACGTTGCCAAGCACCTCCATCAGGTCGCCTGCTTCACCGGCAAAACGCGGATTGCCGATCACCTCCACCGCAATCTGGATCGCCTTGCCGGCGTAAACCTTGCGCAGCGCATCGGCCAACTGCTGAACCGGCTCGGTGACCGCCATCATGGCGGCGAAAGGCGCGCGCCCCTTGGTGACGGCGCGCTGCAATTGATAGCGAACAATGCTGTCCATTCGCTCGGTCTGCTCCCGCACTTGCCGACGCAAGTTGTCGGCATCCATGTGCGGCTCGGTTGCGCCTTGCAGCACTGCCAGCGGCGTTTTCAGACTGTGCGCCAGATTGGCCATGGTTTCGGCATAACGCTCCCGACGCGCGCGTTCGCCTTCAATAAACAGGTTGATGTTGTTGGTCAGAGGTTGCAGTTCGAGCGGGAACTGGCCCTCAAGCCGGGTGGCATGGCCATCTTCAATGGCCCGCACCGCCTTGGCGACTTCGCGAACCGGTCGCAGGCCCCACCGCATGATCTGGATAAGACTGACCAGCAACACCAGCGCCAGAACCGTAAACCCCCCCCACAAGGTGCGGCGGAAAATCGCCGTGGTCTGATCAAATACCAGCCGTGATTCCAGCACACTGAAAAGGTAACGGCTTTCCTGCCGGCCAATCCCTTCCCAGATCACTTCATAGACCGCGATCAGGTAAGGCTCACCGCGCATGGTCTGATCATCGAACCGGACGACCCCAAGCGCTCCGGGTGCCAAGCGGGGTGCCGGCCGATTCAGCGCCGAGGCAGACCGCCACAGCACCCGGCCCATCGGATCACTGACATAGCCATAGATGCCGCTGTCGATCTGGTTGAACCGGTCATCACGCAGCAGATCCGGCAAATGCAATTTGCCTGGCTGGATTTCGTCGGCGACCGTCAGCAGTGAATACAACTGGGCTTCAAGACGAGCCTGCTGTTCGGCCCGCAGACTGGCGAAAAATGCCCGCTCCAGCACCAGCGCGGCAAACACCAGAAACAGCACGAGAAAAATGGTGGTGACGGCAACCAGACGGCCACGCAGCGAGTGCGGGATCTCGCGCAGCCGATGCCGCAATCGCCACTTCAGCTTGGCCAGCGACATCAGGACGCTTTCAGATTGAACCGATAACCACGTCCGCGCAGCGTTTCGATGGGCAACAAGCTGTTGTCCGGATCGAGCTTGCGGCGCAGCCGGCCAATGAAGACCTCGAGCACATTGCTGTCGCGGTCCTCATCCTGATCATACAAATGCTCGGTCAGTTCGGTCTTGGAGACGACTTTGCCGGGGTGATGGGCAAGATAGGCCAACAGGCGGTATTCATAGGCGGTGAGATCGAGTGGCTGACCGTGGACCATGACCTGCTGCGCGACCGTATCGATCTCAATTGGTCCGAAACTGAGCAGCGGGTTGGCAAAGCCGGCAGCACGCCGTTGCAGCGCTGACAATCGCGCCAGCAACTCCTCGACATGAAACGGTTTGGTCAGATAATCATCGGCACCGGCTGACAGACCATTCACCTTTTCCTGCCAATGGCCGCGAGCGGTCAGAATGAGGATCGGATAACGTTTGCCCTGTGCCCGCACCCGCTTGATCACTTCCATGCCGTCCAGTTTCGGCAGGCCAAGATCCATCACGGCGACGTCGTAATCGTATTCCAGGGCGAAGTAGCAACCTTCTTCGCCATCGCCCGCAGCGTCCACGGCATAACCCTGGGCTTTCAGGGCAACGACCAGTTGCTCACGCAATGACGGCTCATCTTCTACTACCAGTACCCGCATCGTGATGCCTCGCTCAATTGCTCATAACCGCGCCAGTCTGGGCGTTGACCACGACCATCCGGACCCGGCCATCATCCGTGAGAATCTTGACGCGATAGACCGGCTGGCCACCGGCATCAGACAGTTGGACGGACAAAACCCGCCCCTTGACCGCACGCTGGGCACTGGCGGCAGCGGCCGACTCCGAAATCATGGCGCCCTGCGCCGCCACAAGCGTTTGCCACCCGGCAGCGTGACCGGAGACCGGGATCACCAGAATTACCAACAGCAGCAGTCGCGCGAACGCGGAGGTTTTCATGAACAGCAGACCTGCGTGGCAGAATGGAGAAAGTGTAACGGCGAGGCCAGCCAGTCGCCAGCCTTGACGCCACGTGCATGGTGCCAACTTAACCGGTACCGGCTGAATTGCGCCTGAACTGCGCCAACTGGATTCTGGGCTGGCGCATGACCCGGTGGAGAAACGACCGGGCCGGCCCTACGCCGCCAACGCCCGCGCCATGTTTTCCAGCTCGGCTCGATTTTCACACAGCAGCGCAAATTCACTCTCGCAATCAGCCGCGTCGAGGTGCAAGGCTGCCAGCACGGCAGCCGGCACATGGGCGCTGGCTGAATCGCCGATACCCAGCCGTTTCAAGTAGCGATTGGCAAGCAACACCAGATTCGAATAAACCGCATAGGGGCTGGCGAACTCTTCCTGATGATGCCAGCGCACCACCGTAATGAGTTCATCCGGCATGTGCCAGGCCTGCATCAACCAGGCGCCAATTTCTTCATGAGTGACCCCCAGCACATGGCGCTCAATGGCATCGATCTGCACCGTTGGGTTGGCCGCAACAAACCGGTTGACCAGAAAGAACTGCGGCGGAAAGACATGGCCGAGCAACAGATGACCGAAGTTGTGCAACAGGCCCCCCAGGTAGACCATGCCGCGAGCCGGTCGGAATTTTGCCGGCATGCGCTGACAGAGCCGCTCTGCCAAAACGGCGCAAAGCACCGAATGCTGCCA
The DNA here is from genome assembly GCA_041914645.1 of Permianibacter sp. Classification (GTDB taxonomy): domain Bacteria; phylum Pseudomonadota; class Gammaproteobacteria; order Enterobacterales; family Permianibacteraceae; genus Permianibacter. Next base: position 146,806 of record JAYSCY010000004.1, on the reverse strand, counting down.
ATACGCTTTCAGCCCGAGTGGGCCTTCACGAGGCACGTTCAGAGAACGGCCGATGACAATGCCAAGCGACAGATTCAACACCATCTCGTAACCCAGCACCCGCATGATGGCCATTTCCAGTGACGGGATCCTGCCACTGAAACCATAATACGGCGAATTGGCCCAGCTCATGACTTGTGCTGCAAGACTCGGATCCCGCATGACAATGGCGGCCAAATCACGCGCGCTGGCATTCGCGTTGACACGCAGCTTCATGATGTCGTTGGCCAGTTCCGGCATCGCAGGCAAATCGAAGGTTTCCTCGACGCGCTGCTTGAGCCGCAACGGCAGAAAATGCGTCACCACATCCTGCTGTGCCATGTCGGAAATGGCACCTTTCAGCGACTCCGGCGGCAACGCAATATGGGCGACTTGCACACTGGCCAGCAACCGGCGAAATTCAGTCCGGCTAAACACCAGCAGACTCTCGCCATCACCGCTGTCGCAATAGATGCGATCGGGCCGGAACACTGCTTCATCACAGATCAGCTTCCAGCCGAAGGCATTGGCCAACGCTGGCCGACTGTCACCACTGCAACCGGCAAAATGAGCCAGCGCAGCACTAGCGGTCATGACATCAAACTCACGGGCAGTGACCGCCTGCACGGCTTCGAAATCAAGCAGGTAATTGGTCGGTACCAACGCTGCCAGCCGACCTTGTCCGTCCTGTAGTGGCACCACCCGGACAATGGCATCAGGAGCAATGCCCAGTTGTTCGGCGACCTCCAGCAGACTGCAGCCGCGTTTATGCGCAACAAGTTCGTACTCGGCCTTGGCATTTTGAAGCCATTGTTGGAACGGAGCAGCCAGCGACATGGTGATTCTCCTCTGCGCTACCTGAAACCGGAGGCGATTGCCCCTTTTGAACCGCCAGTGCGGCACACAGGGAAAAACCGGCAGGATCAGCCCGGACCGTGAGGTCGGATAACACCGATAACGAAAAGCGTTACCGGCAAGTGAATTCCGCCATCAAGGATAGTCCCTTTCACGGCGGGCACGAACCGTGCAGTCAAGCTTTTGGTCAAGAGCGCCGAAATGGCTTGCCGATACCGGGCATGCGTAAACGGCGAGCCACGAACGTCAGACCTTGGGCATCAAGCCGCGGACATCAAACCATCGACACAGAACAATCTGGATCTGACTATCGACACAGAACTGTCGACATCAATCCTTGGCCAGGAAGCACTTCGCGTGCAGGCCGACGCCTCGTCGATGACCACCGCGCGCTGTGACAACATCGCCGTCAGCAAAAGGCAATCACCCGGGCTCATGCGAGCAACAACAAAACGCGTGGACGGATCACGTTCCGGCAGGCAGAAATCGCAGGCAACAAAAAACCCGCTGATACTTGCATATCAGCGGGTTTTTCTTGTTTGGCGCGCCCGGAGCGATTCGAACGCCCGACCGCCTGGTTCGTAGCCAGGTACTCTATCCAACTGAGCTACGGGCGCGTTGGGGCCGCTATAATACCGATTTTTGTTTACCTGTCAATTTCTTTAACTTTCGTTAGTGAAATCAACTGCACGCAAAAACTGGCGGAGAGGGAGGGATTCGAACCCTCGATAGAGCTTTTGACCCTATACTCCCTTAGCAGGGGAGCCCCTTCGGCCTCTCGGGCACCTCTCCATTACAGCGGCCGCGTATGCTACCCGAACGCTGCAAAATTGCAAGCAACCGTGCAAATTAGTTTGGCACGGTTGCCATCATGCGATCAGCTCTGTTCCTGATCGTCATCCGAGGCAAAACCGTGGGTTTTCTCGCGCTGAATGCGCAGATAAATTTCTTCGCGGTGCACCGATACTTCTTTCGGCGCATTGACGCCGATCCGTACCTGATTGCCTTTCACACCCAGCACCGTGACGGTGACTTCGTCACCAATCATCAGGGTCTCGCCAACGCGGCGCGTCAGAATCAGCACTGTAAGTCTCCTTTCAACTTGCTCGGGCCCACCCTTTGCCACAGCACCGGGTTTGCTATTGTTCTGGCCGCCGGCCCGCAGGCGGAAAATGGTCGCGTATTATGGGGCCTGCGTACCGACTTTACCAATAGCCTTGGAGCGAGTCCTGACCGGTTTTCCTGACCCGCCCAGCACAAGTTAAGCACAGTACGGCGAATTCGCGCAGTCAGACCGCCGTTAAATCGAGCCCAAATGCGGTATGCAGGGTGCGCACGGCCAATTCCAGATAACGCTCCTCGATCAAGACCGACAGCTTGCTCTCTGAACTGGTGATTGCCATCAGATTGATACGCTCGGCAGCCAAAGCCTCAAAAAGCCGGGTTGCCAGTTCCGGATGGGTTCGCATCGCCACCCCGACGACCGACACCTTGGCAACATGGGTCGATACGCTGATCCGCTCGGGCTGCAGGAAAGTGCACTGCGCCAGCAGCAGCTCACTGGCGGTCGTGGCCTCTGGCCGTGCCACCGTGAAACTGAAATCGGTACGCCGGTCGGCCCGCGGAGTCTGGGTGATCATGTCCGATTCGATATGGGCGGCAGCCAATACGCCAAACAGACGCGCAGCGGTGCCCGGCTCATCCGGCACGTTTGTAATAGTCAGCTGGGCTTCCTGCCGGCTGAAGGCAATACCCGAAACCAGCGGTGCTTCCATGCTGGTAGGCAGGGTGCCTTGCGGATTGCCCGACCCCGAGCTGCCTTGCGCTTGGTCAAAGGTAATGAGGGTGCCGGGGCCTTCTTTGAACGTCGACAGCACCCGCAGCGGCACCCGGTACTTGCCGGCAAACTCGACCGAGCGGGTTTGCAGTACTTTCGAGCCCTGGCTGGCCAGCTCCAGCATTTCCTTGAACGTGATGCGGTCGAGTCGGTGCGCTTCCGGCACCATCCTCGGATCCGTGGTGTAGACACCATCGACATCAGTGAAGATCTGGCACTCATCGGCATCCAGTGCTGCGGCCAGCGCCACCGCCGAAGTATCGCCACCACCACGGCCGAGAGTTGTGATGTCGCCATTCGGGGTGATGCCCTGAAATCCGGTCACCAGCACGACATGGCCGGCGGCCAGTTCACGGTGAATGCGATCGGTTTCAATGTGTTCAATGCGCGCCTTCATGAACACGTCATTGGTATGCACCGGTAATTGCCAGCCCTGCAACGACAGGGCGGAACACCCTTTGGCATTGAGAGCGATGGCAAGCAGGGCGTTGGACACCTGCTCGCCTGTCGCGGCCAACGCATCCATCTCGCGCGGCGACGGTTGCTCCGCCAGCGCCTGCCCCAAGCCCAGCAAGCGGTTGGTTTCGCCCGCCATGGCCGACGCGACCACCACTACCTGATGGCCCTGGGCTTTGGTCGCAATGATTTTGTCGGCGACATGACGGATGCGATCGAGATCGCCAACCGACGTGCCGCCGAACTTCTGGACTATTAACGCCATGTTATTGGGTGCAAGAGTAGCGACTGCAAGACTGTTGAGTGCAACATGGTCAGGTGCTGATTCCGTTTGACGGCATCGCCGATCACGCCAGCTTGCCGGCGACAAAGTCCTGCGCGGCAGTCAGAGCAGCCGCCAAGCCCGCCACGTCCGGCGCGCCGCCCTGAGCAAACTCCGGCTTGCCACCACCACGGCCACCCAGCTTGTTGGCAATGAATCCCACCAACTCACCGGCCGGCAGCTTGCCGCTGGCCGACTTGGCCACCGCCGCGACGAACGACACCTTGTCACCGTCCCGGGTGGCGATCAACACGGCGCTATTGCCGAGTTTGTCACGCAAACGCTCTGCTGTTTCACGCAGCGTCTTGGCATCCAGGCCGTCAATTTCGGCAAACAGCACTTTCACCTCACCGACCGTCCGGGCATTGCCAATCAGTTGATCGGCCTTGCCGGCCGCCGCCTGCAGTTTCAGCTGCTCGATTTCCTTTTCCAGCGCTTTGCGTTCCTGATCCAGTGCGCTCAGGCGTGGGTGCAGCTTGTCCTCGGTGACTTTCAGATGCTTCAGTACGCTATTCAGGGTTGCCTCATAGCGCTGGAACACCATCAGCGCCTCATCACCGGTCACCGCCTCGATCCGGCGCACTCCTGCCGCAATGCCCGACTCGCTCAATATCTTGAATACGCCGATATCACCGGTACGCGTCACATGGGTGCCACCGCACAGTTCTTTCGAGAAATCACCCATGCTGAGCACGCGGACGCTGTCACCATATTTTTCGCCAAACAGCGCCATCGCGCCGGCCTTGACCGCGTCTTGCGGCGCCATCACGCTGGTTTGCACGACATGGTTGGCCCGGATCTGATCATTGACCAGTGCCTCGATCTCGATAATCTGCTGGGCACTGACCGGCTCGTTGTGCGAGAAGTCAAACCGCAGGCGTTCGGCATCCACCAGTGAGCCTTTCTGGGTCACGTGCGTACCGAGTACCTGACGCAGGGCGGCGTGCATCAAATGCGTAGCCGAGTGGTTTAGCGCGGTGCGCGCACGCAGGGTCTGATCCACTTCCGCACGCAGGCTATCGCCTTTGGCAATTCGGCCGCTGGCGGTACCACGGTGACCATGGGCGCTGCCGATCTTGATGGTATCTACAACCGTGAACTCGCCCGCATTGCCACGCAGCACGCCCTGATCACCGACCTGACCGCCCGACTCCGCATAAAACGGCGTGTGATCCAGCACAACAATGCCTTCGTCACCGGCATGGAGTGCATCCACTTCAGTACCGTCTTTCAGCAGTGCCAGCACCTTGCCGCTATCCTGCAGCTTTTCATAACCGCAGAAATCGGTCGCGGCATCGACCTTCAGCGCCTTGTTGTAATCGACATCGAAATTGCTGGCGGCACGGGCGCGATTGCGCTGCTCCTCCATGCAGGCTTCGTAGCCAGGCATGTCCAGGGTCAGTTCGCGTTCGCGGGCAATGTCATTGGTCAGATCAACTGGGAAACCATAAGTGTCATACAGCTTGAACACCACATCACCTGGAATCACCTTGCTCTTCAGGTTGCCAATCGCCACATCAAGCAGCTTCATGCCCTGCTCAAGCGTACGGGCGAATTGCTCTTCTTCCAGTTTCAACGCGCGTTCGATACGGCTCTGGCCCTCTTTCAATTCCGGGAAGGCGCCGCCCATCTGATCGACCAGTGCTGGCACCAGCTTGTGGAAGAACGCCTCCTTGCAGCCCAGCATGTAACCGTGGCGAACGGCGCGGCGGATGATCCGGCGCAGCACATAGCCACGGCCTTCATTTGACGGCGTCACGCCATCGGCAATCAGGAACGAGCAGGAACGGATATGGTCAGCGATGACCCGCAGCGACTTGTTGTTGGCATCAGTGCAGCCGGTGACGGCCATCGCCGCCTTGATGATGTGCTGGAACAGATCGATATCGTAGTTGGTGTGCACATGCTGCATCACTGCCGAAATGCGCTCGAGTCCCATGCCGGTATCAACCGACGGCGCCGGCAGCGGGTGCAGCACGCCATCGGCCGTGCGGTTGAACTGCATGAACACGTTGTTCCAGATCTCGATATAACGATCGCCGTCTTCCTCCGGCGAGCCGGGTGGGCCACCCCAGATATCAGCGCCGTGATCATAGAAAATTTCCGTACACGGACCGCAGGGACCGGTATCCCCCATTGCCCAGAAATTGTCGGAGGCATATTTGGCCCCCTTATTGTCACCAATGCGAACAATGCGCTCAGCCGGTACGCCAATGTCTTTCTGCCAGAGATCAAATGCTTCGTCGTCGGTCGCATAGACGGTGACCCAGAGTTTTTCCTTCGGCAAACCCAACCACTGCGGCGAGGTCAGGAATTCCCAGGCATATTGAATGGCGTCTTTCTTGAAGTAATCGCCAAAGCTGAAGTTGCCCAGCATTTCAAAGAAGGTGTGGTGGCGGGCGGTGTAGCCAACGTTTTCCAGATCGTTATGCTTGCCGCCGGCGCGGACACATTTTTGCGACGATGCGGCCCGGGTATAGGCGCGCTTGTCGAGGCCGAGAAAGCAATCCTTGAACTGGTTCATACCGGCATTGGTAAACAGCAAGGTCGGGTCGTCACCCGGGATCAGCGAGGAGCTGGCGACACGGGTGTGGCCCTTGCTCTCAAAGAATTTCAAAAACGCTTCGCGGATCTCGTTGCTCGTCATTGTCTTGCCCAAGGTCTTGCTCATGCTTATACCCACTTCCAAATCAGCAGCCATGTCATGGCGAAAGTTTGTTCAATCCGGCGCGACGTCGTCCGCGTCGCGTGGCTCTTTCAGAAACGCCGCGAGCGCCACACGGGCGCTCGAGCTGGTAAAGCCTTTTTGCAGCAGATGGCGCATGGCTTTCATGCGCACCTCATGCTGGCTGACATCCTTGTGACGCAGGTAACGACGGATTGCCACCAGCGCCTGTTCGTCCCAATCTACTGCACTGTCTTGCAATGCCGCTTTGGCAATGCCGGCGTTGTGCAGGGCCTGGGCAATCTTGACCGGACCCTGACCACGCCGTGACCGGCTGCCTATCAGCATCTCGGCAAAGCGTTCATCGCTCTGCCAGCCGCGCTGTTTGAGTTCACTGAGCGCCGATGCAATTTCATCGTCAGTGAACTCGCGCTGCAGCAGCTTGCGCCGTAGCTCCAGCTCGGCGTGCTCGCGTCGCGCCAACAGGCGCATCGCGACCGCCAGTGCGGACTCCTTCGACGCCGGACGTGCTGGCTTCAGACTTCAACCTCTTCTTCGACTTCGGAATCGACGGCAGCCGGCACCGCGATAATGCTGGTGGCGCGGATCTTGTCTTCGATTTCCTTGGCCATTTCCGGGTGCTCCCGCAGGAATTGCACCACGTTCTGCTTGCCCTGGCCGATACGCTGGCCGCTGTAGCTGAACCAGGCGCCGGATTTTTCCACCAAACCTTGTGCCACGCCCAGCTCGATGATCTCGCCTTCACGCGAGACACCGTGACCGTACAGAATTTCGAACTCGACCTGCTTGAACGGGGGCGCGACCTTGTTCTTGACCACCTTGACCCGGGTTTCCGAGCCAATGACCTCATCGCCCTGCTTGACCGCACCGATACGGCGGATATCCAGCCGCACCGAGGCGTAGAATTTCAGCGCGTTACCGCCAGTGGTGGTTTCCGGGCTGCCGAACATGACGCCAATCTTCATTCGGATCTGGTTGATGAAAACGACCAGACAGTTCGAGCGCTTGATGTTGCCGGTCAGTTTGCGCAGCGCCTGCGACATCAATCGGGCATGCAGGCCGACATGGCTATCACCCATTTCGCCTTCGATTTCGGCTTTCGGCACCAGCGCCGCCACCGAGTCGACAACCACGATGTCAACCGCGTTCGAACGCACCAGCATGTCGACAATTTCCAGCGCCTGTTCGCCGGTGTCCGGCTGCGAAACCAGCAGCTCGTCAAGGTTGACGCCAAGTTTGCCGGCGTAGATCGGATCAAGCGCGTGTTCGGCGTCGACAAACGCAGCCGTGCCGCCGTTCTTCTGGCAGTTGGCAATGGCCTGCAAGGCCAGTGTGGTTTTACCGGAGGATTCCGGCCCGTAGATCTCGACTACCCGGCCACGCGGCAGACCGCCAATGCCGAGGGCAATGTCGAGGCTCAACGAGCCGGAGGAAATCGTTTGAATGTCACGCGAGGCCTGGTGGTCACCCAGACGCATCACGGTCCCTTTGCCGAACTGGCGTTCAATCTGCGCAAGGGCGGCGCCAAGCGCCTTTTTACGGTTCTCGTCCATCACTTTCTCCAATCGGAATTTTCGCGGGGAATTGTCGTCGTACACACGAAAGCGACGCGGCATTATTCCACAAAGGTCGGGTTGGAGGTAGCGCGCAGCCGGGCCTGCTGACAGTACCGTGTCAGCAGCCAAGTGCTTGATTGCCAGGGGCTGCCGCCCATTGCCACACGGCTCAGAACAGGCGGCGACCGACACGCAGGTGGTGGTTTATTGCACGACTCAGCACCGCCATGTCGGCCAGCGGTTTGCAGAAAATGTCGTCATGACCAAGGCCTATGGCAGCCAGCTCAGGATTGATGCCAAAACCCAGCGAACCGGTATGCACCAGGAAGCGCAACTCTGGCTGCAGATGATGGGCCTGCAACATGAAGGCATCCCCCTCCATGTGCGGAAGCCGGACATCGACCAGCGCCAGATCAAAGCTGTACTGCTGCAACAGCATCAACGCTGCCTCGGCAGATTCGGCCTCATGGACGTCAAAGCCGTCATCGGTCAAAAAAGCAGCAAGATTCAGCCGGATGGCGGGTTCGTCATCCAGGACAAGAATGCGGGGTGTTCGCAGCGGCATGGCGCGGTTTTACCGTCTGGTTCTTCGTGCGAAGGGCCGGTTTTTACGCCCTCGGGACGAGGCCGTCAAGCCTCTAACTGGCACTGCCGCAGCAGCCCGGGAAATGCTGCCTATACTTGAGACACGTTCCCGCGCCTGACTGCCCTGCCCTTGGGCCGACGACATGATCAGCTATTCCGACAAAAGCTTCCTCATCCTCGACGATTTCCAGGAGTTCCGCCGGTCATTGCGGGCGATGGTGCAGCAGCTTGGCGCCAGCGAGATAGACATGGCCGCCACCGGCGAAGAGGCGGTGGAACTTTGCGCCAATCGGCGCTATGACGTGATTCTGTCGGATTACAACCTCGGTGAAGGCAAGGATGGCCAGCAGGTGCTGGAGGAGCTGATTGAGCGAAAATTGCTCAAGCGCGGCGCCATTTTTGTGATGACAACCGCCGAAAACAGCACGGCCATGGTCATGGGGGCACTGGAGTACCAGCCTGACGCCTACCTAACCAAACCTTTCAACAAGCAGGCGCTGCAGGCCCGGTTGGACAAGTTAATGGAGAAGCGCGAAGCGCTGGCCGGTATAGACAAGGCACTCGACCGCAACGACATCAACGCCGCCCTCGCCCTGTGCGACAAGGAAATTGACCAGAAAAGTCGCTATGCCGCCAGTTGCCTGCGTACCAAAGCCGAATTGCTTGAACAACAAGGCCAGCTGAAAGAAGCCGCCGCCATCTATTCCAGTGTCTCCAAGGAGCGCCCTGTGCCATGGGCCATGCTCGGTTTGGCCAGGGTCACGCTTGATCAGGGCAAGGTCGAGGAGGCACGCAAGCAGTTTGAAGATGTTATCCGGCAGCTGCCGACCCTGACCCCTGCCTATGATGGCCTCGCCAAGACCTGGCTCGGGCTGGATGAACCCATCAAAGCCCAGCAGGTCTTGCTGGAGGCCGTTCGCCGTTCACCCAAAGCGGTATTGCGACAGGCTGAACTCGGTCAGGTGGCGACCCGCAACAACGACACGGAAACTGCCACCCGAGCTTTTCGTCAGGCGGTCAACCTTGGCCGTCATTCGGTGCACAAGCAGCCGGAAAATTATCTGATGCTGGCCGATTGCCTGATCAAGGGCCTCGGCAGCAACCCGGTCGAAGACAAACGCTCCGCCGACGAAATCCAGAAAACCCTTTACGAACTGGACAGTGACTACAAAGGCGACAAGCAAATCACCATGCGCTCGCTGCTCGCCCATGGCACGCTGGCATTCCGACAAAATCGCAAGAAAGATGCCGAGAACGCTGCGATTGGCGCCAGCAAACTGTTCCAGGAACTGAACAGCTCGATGCCGCCGGACATTGCCATCAATGTCGCGGAGAAATTCCAGACGCTTGGCAAGAGCGACGTCGCCAACAGCATTTTTCAATCGTGCGCCGAACTGTACAGCGACAACGCAGCAATACTGGCCAAATGCAGTGAACACCTGAAAGACAGCCCGGTGGTCAAGCAAATCGATCAAGCCCTGGCACTCAATGCCGGCGGTATCAGCGAATTTGAACGGGCCCAATATGACGCTGCGTTGGTGCATTTTCGTGAAGCGGTCAAACTGGCGCCAAAGAACATCAGCATCGTGTTGAATACTGCCCAAACCCTGCTGGAAAAATACCGCAAACAGCCGCACCGGGAGCTGCTGGAAGAGTGCCAACGCTATCTCGATCAAGTTCGCCACATGCCGACCGATGACAAGCGCTACAAGCGCTTTCAGGGTCTACTGCAATATACCCAGCAACTGCGGACTGCCACGTCATGAGCAGCGCAACCTCGCTGTTTTCAACCGTGCTGGCGTCGTCTGTCCATGACATCAAGAATTCGCTCGGCATGTTATTGCAATCGATTGATGCGGTGATTGAGCGGGTTCCTCCGGACCAACGGCCGGGCTTTCACGAACTGGCGGTGCTGCAATACGAGTCGGCACGGGTAAACAATTCGCTGGTCCAATTACTGGCGCTGTACAAACTGGATAACGAACAACTGCCGCTCAATATCGGCTATCACATGGTCGAGGATTTTCTGCAGGAACAAAGCCTGCGCAATCAGAGCTTGCTGATGCTGAAGGAAATCGGTCTGGACATCGAGGTCGATCCGGATCTGGCCTGGTACTTTGATGACGAACTGGTCGGCTCAGTAATTGACAACATTATTGCCAATTCGATTCGTTATACCCACAGCAAGCTGCTGCTACGCGCTTTTGTCGAAGGTGAACAACTGGTACTCAGCATTGCAGATGATGGCCCGGGCTACCCACGAGCCATGTTGGAACAATCGGATCGTTACCTGCTGGGGATCAACCGCAGCACCGGCAGCACCGGTCTCGGCCTGTTCTTTGCTGGCCAGATCGCCCGGCTACATCGCCGCGGTGACTGCCATGGCCACGTTGAGTTGGGCAACGGTGGTGTACTGCCCGGGGGTGAATTTCGGTTGTATTTACCATAAAGTGACAACCTGTACAGGGGCTGACCAGGAGTCGCTGTGACTTGGCGGGCGTCTGGCTAGTGGTTTGTCTTCGGGCGCCATACCCCCCTTTTTCAGCAATATCGCCAGTCCGCTGGCATGGGAACCACAATGAATTTAGCAGTAATCGCCATCCTGATCGTTGTTGCCCTGATCGCTGGCATCAGCGTCAACGGCTATATTCAACGCCGCGAGCAACAGGCGGCCGAACGCCGGCACCGGGTTGCACAACACCGGGCCAGCGTCCGCGACGGTCAGGACATGCTGGAAATTGGCAAAACCCTGCCACTTGAAAGTGCCGTTCGTGACGTCTTGTTGCAGTTCATCGAGTTGCACCTGCAGGCCATGCATGGAATCGACCCGAGAGCCGAGGGTCTCGACAAACAGTTTCAATGGCTCAGTGAGCAGCGCAAGGAAGCCGTTCAGCGAGCCGATGCCAGCGGACAGCTGACACTGCCGAGCCAGTCAGAAGAGTTGACCGCCTTGCGCACGCAGCTGCACCGGCTCACCGAGTTCGTGGCCCGGCTACGTCAGGAAAAGCGGATCAACGCCGGTTTGGTACTGCAGGCATTCCGGTCGCTGGCGCGGCTGCGTTTACGCTGTGATGTTGAAGGTCATATCAAATTGGGTCAGCTTGCTGTGCTTAACAAGCAAAGCAACCTTGCCCATCAGTACTATAAATACGCATCCGATCGGCTGGTACAGGAAAACATCAGCGACAGCTATGTGCAGGAGCAGTTGCACACACTGGACAAGTTGATGGCAGAACTGCGCGGCGATGCACCGGTGGAAATGCCGCCCGCCGATAACACCGCCGCAAATGCGGTTGACAGTGAAAAAGAGCTCGACCCGGTCTTCGCGCCGAAAAAGAAATGGTGAAACTCCAGGTCACGAACTGATGTCCGGGCAAAACAAAAAAAGGCCGTTGCGGTATTACTGCAACGGCCTTTTTTTGTTTTGACAGTTTGGAGTTCTGTTTCTGATACCACGGCCAACTTTCCCGCATGCAATCCGGCTATTGCAGGTGCGCAACCGTCTCCAGTGCACGGGTGACATCTTGAAACAGCATGCGGTTTTCCATCGACAGTGACATCAGATGGCGATGTGCTGCCAATGCCTGACGGGTAAAGTGCAGTTCGTCAGCGGGTTCGGTTTCCAGCTCGCGATAGGACTCCGGCTCCTGCTCGGCATGCGGCAAGATGTGGAATACCTTGTCGAAGCAAACCGCCCGCAGCACCGCCAGCAGATCCGGGTGGCGAACCAGTATGGTCGGCCGGTGATCGTAGGCGCGCCGGGTATGGATGGCGATCTGTGCAATCACCCCGAGCGCCGTACTGTCAACAGCACTGGCATCAAGCAGATCGATAATGACCTTCGGTTTGACGGTTTCTTGAAAGATGCGCTGAATGAACCGATCGACGCTCGCCGACAACTGAAAGCGAATGTCGCCACGGAACTTCAGAATGTACACACCGTCCTGGATGGCATAGGCCACCTGACCAGTCGACATGTTTTTTATGTTCCTTGACGTAGGGCCTTGACCACAAAAACGGCAATATCATCGGGCGGCGGCCCGGAGAGCGAGCGTTGGACCCCGGCGACCAGCGCCGGCACCGTCAGCTCATTGCCCTGTGTCAGCGATAATAACAAAGACTCATCCTTTGCCAAGCCAGGTTTGGCCATGGCCTCAAGGACCCCATCGGAGCACAGCACCAGCGCGGCATCGTCAGCCAGGGTCAGTTGCTGAACATCAAACTGGGCCCAGTCGAACAGGCCGACCGGAAAACTGCCAGCACCGAGGAAGCGATAGTTGCCGCCCTGAAACAACAGCGGTCGCGGGTAATGCCCGCCATTGCTGAACTGCAGGTTCCCGCTCGCCCGGTCGAGCACGCCATAGAACAGGGTCAGGTATTTGCCGAGATTGGCCTGCAACAGCTCGCTGTTCAGGTAGGCCAACAACCTGTCCGGCGCCAATATGGTGTCGTCACCGTGGCTGCGGAACCGACGAAGCGGGTGATTGATGAGGCTTTTCAGCATCATCGTGACAAAGGCCGATGCAGCCCCATGGCCTGACACGTCGGCCAGATAGAACCCGAGCCGGTGCTCGTCTATTTCAAAGTAATCGAGAAAGTCGCCACTCAAATACAGCGACGGGATGACCATGTGGCTGAATTGCCAGCGACCGAACTGGGCCAGCGGTTCCGGCAACAATTGCAGCTGCGCCTGCCGGCCGGCTTCCTGATCCTGCCTCAGCAGTTCAAGGTTGGCCTCAAGTTCGGCATTGGCCACTTCCAGCTCGTCCCGGTATTGCTGGTTTTCCTGTTCGAGCGTGGCTTTGTGCATGGCTGAACGGACCGCATGCTCCAGCACCGCCATGTCAGAAATCGGTTTGACCAGATAGTCGGTGGCGCCGAGCCGCAAGGCTTCGACCACGTCGGTAATGACGCCAGCGCCTGAAATCACAATCACCGGCAATTCCGGTTGTTCGCGGGTGAGGATTTCCAGCACCTGCAAACCATCCATGTCCGGCATGCGCAGATCGCACAGCACCACATCAGGATGCTGCTCGCGGCATTGCTTCAGACCATCCAGCGCACTGGCGGCGGGTACCGGCGCAAAGCCGGCATCTTCAAGAAAGACACACATGCTGTCACGCACCAATCGATCATCATCAATGACGACGATACGCGGGACACTCAGCGAGGCAGAGACAGGATCGGAAACAGGCATCGACTCGGACACGGCAGCACAGGATGAACGTAACTCGTAAGGTATATAGCACACCGAGCGAGTTTTGCTGACCGGGACTTGGCAGAATGCAGGAAATTTTTTCTCAAGGGAAGTCTTTTCGATGGGGCCGGACATGCGTGCCATGTTGGGATGATCCCCTGCAGAAACTGCGGCATTGACGCACTCCCTTGATCTTTCCTAGTATCGGGGTCGGCATCGTTTCCGGTGCCGTTGCTGGAGAGTCAACATGTTGATTGCCCAAGCTCGCGACTATGCAGAACGACGCGATTTCATCCGGATGTTTGTCGACGCCAAGGTCGTCATCATCGATGAGAACAGTGGCAAGGAATATCTTGGCGAAGCCCGTAACCTCAGTGGCCGTGGTCTGATGTTTGAGGCCGATGTCGAACCGACCATCGGTGACAACCTGAAGGTGGTGGTGTCATCGAATCAGTCGCGCATGCCGCCACTGCAGGCCGCCTTCAGGGTGGCTCGGGTACAGAAACTGAAAGCCGGCCGCTATGAGGTTGCCGGTGAATTGAGTGACGTGAACTAGTCACCAAAGAAAAAACGCGCCAACTGGCGCGTTTTGTTCATTTCGAAACTGCTGCCCATCCGGGCGGCGGCAAGGCGCGTCTCCCTCGCAAAAGTCAGCATGCGCTACCCTGCTCGGCCCTGGTTGTCATTCAGCCGGCGTGATCAGTAACACTCTTCCAGACCGGGATCACAATCCTCGGCATCAGCACTGACCGGTGGATTGCCATCGTGGATCAGGTATTGGCGGCGCTGTAGATAGGCATCGCGAACAAAGGCGTATTCGTCCAGCGACTCCTCCAGTGTTTTCTCAATCGGGAACAAGCCTTGACGTTCATCCATCAAGCGCACGCCCAAGGCAGTATTCCGCGTTGGCACATGGTTGATCTCGGTACTGACCTCCAGAGCGGAATCGACCGGGATGCCCAGTGCATCGCGGGTCGTTTTCGGACCGAAGAAAGGCAGCATCAGATAGGGACCGTCAGGCACGCCCCAGGCGGCCAGCGTCTGGCCAAAATCCTCATAGCGCTTGACCAATCCCATGGAAGTTGCAGGGTCAAAGAGGCCAAGTACGCCAAAGGTACTGTTAATCAGGAAGCGACCGGTGCTGATCGCCGCGCCTTTGAATTTCGCCTGCAGCAAGGAGTTGCCAATGATCACGACGTCACCGACGTTGCTCATGGCGTTTTCAATGCGCTCGTCGAGCACCTTGGGAATGACCGCGTCATAGGCTTTTGCCGCTGGTCGCAACGTCACACGGTCGAGACCTTTGTTAAAGCTGTACATCGAGCGGTTGAATGATTCGAACGGGTCGGCAGGATTCGCCGGTGCGGTGCTGCTATCGGAACTCGTGGCGCAACCTGCCAGCAGCAGCAAACCGAGCGACAGCACCATCAACCGACTAGCACGGAACAAGACAGCAAACGATAAGGGCATTGGTAACACCAAGACAGGCGCCTCCCTGGCAAATTCGGCGCGAAGTTTACTGCAGCGGCAATACGATGTCTCGCGCGATCAGGTTCAGTAACAATTGTCGGGCAGCCACGCGAGCCTCCTCCGATGGCAACCCGGCCAACAAATCTTCCAGGCCAAGGCCCTCGGTCCCGGCCGTTTCCAGCTTGCTCAGCAACTGGTACGTCGGCGCTGTCAGTGCCAGAAAATGGACCTGATCGGCGCGGTTGCGGTAGACCACCAGCAAGGTTGGTTGTTCCGGTGGCTCAGAAGGCAGGAAGCCGGGACCAATCTGTTGGACCGGATAGCGGTAGGCCTCGACAAACGCCACGGGGGATAACCGCAGTTGAACCGCCGGCATCAGCTCGTTGCCCTCCCGCGATGACTGCTGCAACGGCAGCTCATCCACCGCGATCTGGGCGACCAGCTCCAGCCATTCGTAATGCGCCAGCTCCAGCAGGAACGGCCAGGTCGGTGCCAGATCTGCCGGTTTCTCGTTCGCCAGATAATGGAGGAACTCGGCCGGGATCTCGGAAAAGTAGGGGCTGGAACTGACATGGCGAGCGTAAAAATCGCGAACCAACGCGTTCCAGATCGCATCTGTCATCAGCGAACGCAGTACTGGAAAGCAATTGCTGACAAAGCTCTCGGCGTTGTTGAACAGCAGCTCGCGATACACCGCCATCCGCTGTTCGGGCACGTCCTCCGGTTTCGCCACGGTGGCCGGTGATCGGAGATGGGCGGTAAATGCAAACTGGGCGCGCTGAAACGACGGCAGTGCGTCAAGCCGTTCCGGTCGACCGGCGGGTTCTGCGTTCATCATGTTCCTGCAAACTCAGGGCGTGCTGCAAAGCCAGTATCTGCTGCAGTTCAGCTTGCAGCACCGGTAAAGGTGGAATATTGAAATCACGTTCAAGCAACGTCGGTTGGACACCAAACAATTCATACGCTGCGGCAAGCAATTGCCAGACTTCGCTCTTGACAGCACTGCCATGGGTATCGATGAGCAGATCCGGCGCTTCGTCGTAATGGCCGGCCAGATGGAAGTAGCGGACTCGGTTGGCCGGCAACCCACGCAGGAATGCCATCGGGTCATAGCCATGGTTGACGCTGTTGACATAGACATTGTTGATGTCCAGCAACAACTCGCAATCCGCTTCGCTGAGCACCGCATTGATAAACGCCAGCTCGGATAGCTGTTGCGCTGGCGCGGCATAATAGGAAACGTTTTCTATCACCAGTTTCTGACCAAGCACATCCTGCACCTGCCGAATGCGGTCAGCAACGTAATGTACGGCGTCGTCGGTGAACGGAATCGGCAACAGGTCATACAGATGGCCCAGATCGCCGCAATAGCTGAGGTGCTCGCTATAAATCGATATCTGATGCTGGCGCAGAAACGCGGCCACTGAACGGATGAAGGCGAAGTCAAGCGGCGCCGGACCGCCAATGGACAACGACAGACCATGACAAACAAACGGATATCGCTCGGTGAACTGGCGAAAACGCCGACCCAGTGCGCCACCGGTGCGCAGCCAGTTTTCCGGCGCCACTTCGAGAAAGGCTATTTCGGGTAGCGGCTCGGCCAGCAGCGGCAGCATCAGCTCCCGCCGCAGGCCAAGACCCGCACCCGACAGCACGGTGGCACTCGATTGGAGGCTCACCGCCCTGCTCACTTCTTGTCTTTTTGCGGTTCTTTCTGGGGTTCAGCGGTGGCGCCCTTCTTCTCGCCGCACTTGCCTTCGCCGCACTTCCCTTCACCGCACTTGCCATCCTTACTCTTGTCGCCGGCCGCGCCTTTCTCACCGCATTTGCCTTCGCCACACTTCCCTTCGCCGCACTTGCCATCCTTGCTCTTTTCGCCGCATTTACCTTCGCCGCATTTGCCGTCCTTGCTCTTGTCGCCGCTACCTTCCTGACCCTGCTCGGCGTCCAGGAAGGCCAGTTGGTAACCGGCACCCAGATCGGAATAACCGAACCCGGTCGCATCGGCGTTGGCGGGACCACTCATTGCCATGGTGGCGGCAACCGAGGCGCCGATCAGGGCGGAAAGTTTGGTCTTGCTGGTCATATCTGCATCTCCTTGACAGTGACGATTCGAACGTAACGACCGCCAGCCCGCAAATCGGTTGCGGAACTGGCCGGCCGCACGCGCCATTGGAGTGTGCGCGCAGTCAGTTGTTACAGCCAGCCCGTCAAAGAATCCGGTTTGGTAAAAAAGTCACAACTCGGTATCGATGAGCAAATTCTGGCTGGGTGACTGCCGCCAGTCGAACAGCTCAACCTTGCCCTGCAGGTCGCCTTTGGCCGGCTCGACGGTGCCCGCCATCGATACCCGTGCGACCAGACTGACCCGCTGCTGGTCGCTGAGTTTGACCGCCGGATTCATGGCATTGGCGTCGGACAGCGTGATGGTCGCCGGCAGGCCGGTCGCTGGCAGCACCGAGACCGCCACCGGCAAGCCAGCACCCGACTCACCGCGCGCGAACACAAAGACGCGGGCGGTTGGCGACAGTTTGGCCTTCAGGGCCGGCGCCAGCGTTACCGAAACGGTCAAATTCGAGCTGGGGGCTGCCACCTTGCCGATGTTTGGCGACGCCGGCGAGGCAGAGCCCATGGGAGCGGGCACGGAGGCTGCCTCTGACGCTTGCTGCGCGGCCCGCGCATCGGCAATGACCTTGTCGAGCATCGCTGCCGACTCGGCGTCGTCGCCACGGTTGCGCCGGAGCGCTTCAAAGGCGGCAATGGCTTGCTCGAAACGGCCGGTTTCCATGTCGCGGTAGGCAGTCAGCAATCGCGCACCTTCGTGGTTCGGATCCTGCTGCAAGGCCGAGGCCAACAAGCGATCCACTTCCGGCAGACTGTCATCCTGCTCGACCATGCGCAGGGTCTGGGCATAAGCAACCAGATAATCCGGTTCCTTCGGCGCCAGCCGGCGGGCCTGATCAAATGCCTGCAGGGCCTCCTGAGGCCGGTCGACACTGAGATACGAGCGGCCGAGCAGATACCAGCCCTCCATGTCTTCCGGGTCATCCTGCAACCGGGTCCGCAGCACCAGCAGCATGTCGATCATGTTGCGATTGCCCTGGCTGACATCCGACTGTTGCAACTCGTGCCAGTCGCGCACGGCAGTGAAGCGGCCGAGCTGCCAATACAACAATGCCGCCGCGATCGGCAGCAGCAGCGTCAGTACAATAACCAAAGGGCGGCGCACGGCCCCCGCTGCAGCGCGCACCTCACCATCGGCATCGGCCAGCAGCCGGCGACCATTCTCGGTATCCAGACGGGCTTTCGCTTCAGCATCGATCTGGCCGTTGGCAAGCCACTGCTCCAGTTCGGCAGCACGTTCCAGATAGAGCGCTCGGTTGACAGCCAACGTGTCAGTATCAACGCCCGTTGATTGCCAGAGTGGTCGCAGCAGTACCGCTAGCACCACCAGCACCAGCAGCACCGCAACGATGACAAATACAGTAACGCTCATTCCGACTTTCCTTTCTGGCCCACTGCGGCGTCTTGCAGCAGCGCCTGCAATCGCGCCCGTTCCGCTTCGGACAACATCGCCGGCACGGCAACAGCGCGCCGGCGCCAACGCCACACCAACACACTGATCACCGCCACCAATGCCAACACCGGGCCAAACCACAGCAGCAACGTGCTCGCCTTCACCGGCGGCCGGTACAGCACGAAATCACCATAGCGATCCTGCAAATAACTGGCGATGGCCTCATCGGACTCGTTGGCTTTCACTTTGCTGTAAATGATCTGACGCAAATCCTTGGCCAATGGGGCATTCGAATCGGCGAGATTCTGGTTCTGGCACTTCGGGCAGCGAAACTCTTCCACCAGCGTGCGGAATCGCTGCTCCTGCGCTAGCGAGTCGAATGGATACGCATCGATATCGGCAATCGCCGGAATGGCGGCCCCCGCCAGCAACAGCAATACCAGCAATTGAACGAGCAACAGTCGAGCCTTGTTCATGGCTGCACCCCTGCCGCGGCCAGCAGCGGCACGATTTCGTCCTGCCAGATGCGCGCATTCAGATCACCGGCCCGGCGATACAAAATGATGCCGTCGGCTGACACCAGAAACGTTTCTGGCGCGCCATACACGCCGAGATCAATGCCGAGCATGCCATCGGCGTCGACCAGAGTCGTTTCATACGGATTGCCAAGCCGCTGCAAGTACTGCAGCGCCTTGTCGCGCTCATCTTTGTAGTTGAGACCAATCAGGCGGATCTTGCCCTGCTGTGCCAGCTGCAGCAGATACGGATGCTCGACATAACAAGTTGGACACCAGGTTGCCCATAGATTCAGCAAGTATGGCGTACCAGCCAAATCGGCGTTACGCACAATGCGCGTTTCGTCGCCGAGAACGGGCAAGGCAAACGCCGGCATTGGTTTACCGGTCAACACCGACGGCAGTTCGGTCGGATCTTTGCCGAGGCCGACAAAGAACAACACCAGCAACCCGACAAATATCAACAGTGGCGCCAGAAAGCGCAGCGGCAGGCGCGCCGGTTTCCGGTTCGCCTCCGTCGATGCATCTGCTTCGGTGGCCGCGTTGACAACGGCGGTCTGGCTGACATCCGTGACGCTGTGCTTGTCCGTCATGCGACACTCCCTTCTGCTGCCTTCACGGGCGCAGCCGTGGCCGGTACCGGCTCGGTTTGCGTGTCACGATTGGCCAGGCGATAACGACGATCGGTCGCCGCAAGCATGCCGCCGATCGCCATCAGCAAGCCACCCAGCCAAATCCAGCGGACAAACGGTTTGTAATAGACGCGAATGGCCCACGCGCCGCCATCGAGTGGTTCACCCATTGCCACGTACAGATCGCGAGTCAGGCCCGGATCGATCGATGCCTCGGTCATGCTCTGGCGCGACGCATGATAGGTCCGTTTTTCCGGTCGCAACCTAGCAACAATGCCGTCACCATCCCGCACTTCAAAAATCGCCCGGGTCGAATGGAAGTTGGGGCCATCGATATCGCGCAGACGCTGGAACCGGAACTGATACGGTCCCACCTCGACGCTGTCACCGGGCGCCAGCCGAACATCGCGCTCGACGCTGTAGACACTGGACAGCACCACGCCAATGGTCACGACCGCGACACCCAGATGCGCCAGCACCATGCCCCAATAGGCGCGTGGCTGCGACACGACACCGGTCAGTTTGTCTTTGCGGTGGCGGATGCGCTGGCCCAGATCGCGAAGTAGCGCCAGGCTGATCCAGATCGCCAGCGCCATCGCCAAGAGCACCGATGCCGAAAAGGTCGCGAACAGCTGGGCGAGCACGGCGGCCGCACCAATCGACGCCATCAGCGCCGGCAACAATTGCCGCAACTGTGATTTGCCATCATCACGGCGCCAGCGCAAACCGGGTCCGATGCCGAGCAGCACCAGCAATGGCACCATGAAGACGGTGAACATGAAATCAAAGTACGGCGGGCCGACCGAGATCTTGCCCAGACTGAGTGCATCGACAATCAGCGGCTGCAAGGTGCCGAGCAATACCATCAGCATGGCAATGGCGAGCAGGATGTTGTTGCCAAGCAGCGCCACTTCCCGCGACAGCAATTGATACTCCAGCTCCGAACGCAGATCGGCGGCGCGCAGCGCAAACAGCAGCAATGAGCCGCCAATCACCACCGCCAGGAAAGCCAGAATGAACAGGCCGCGCTCCGGATCGGAAGCAAAGGCATGCACCGAGGTCAACACACCGGATCGAACCAGGAAGGTACCAAGCAAACTCAGACTGAACGCAGATATCGCCAGCAAAATGGTCCAGGCCTTGAAGCCGTCACGCTTTTCGGTGACTGCCAGCGAATGCATCAGGGCTGTGCCCGCGAGCCACGGCATGAACGAGGCATTCTCAACCGGATCCCAGAACCACCAGCCGCCCCAGCCCAGTTCGTAATAGGCCCACCACGAACCGAGCGTGATACCGGCAGTCAGAAAGATCCACGCCCAGGTTGTCCACGGGCGCGACCAGCGTGCCCAGGCACTGTCCAGCTTGCCGCCCAGCAGTGCGGCGATGGCAAAGGCAAACGCCACCGAAAATCCGACATAGCCCATGTACAGCATCGGCGGATGCACGATGAGACCAAAGTCTTGTAGCAAGGGATTCAGATCGCGACCTTCGACCGGGAACATCGGCAACGTGCGTTCAAATGGATTGGACGTGAATAGCATGAAGCTCAAGAAGCCCACCGCGATGATGCCCATCACGGCGAGCACGCGCGCGCCCAACACCAACGGCAACTGCACACTCTTGCGCGCAACGGAATAGGACCAGCCAGCCAGCACCAATGCCCACAGCAACAGCGAGCCTTCGTGTGCGCCCCAGACCGCCGACAACCGGTAATGCAGCGGCAATCGGGAATTGGAGTTGGCTGCGACATACTGGACGGTGAAGTCATTGGTGGCGAATGCATATGACAAGCACAGGAAGCTGAGCAACAGCAGGCCAAATTGCAAACTGGCTGCCGGTTTTGCCACCCGCATCCAACCGGTGTCACCGCGATAACTGCCGACCATCGGCACCACCGCCTGCACCAGTGCAACCAGCAAGGCAAGAATCAGGGCGAGTTGCCCAAGTTCAGCAATCATGGAGTGCCGTCCTGTGCCGGCGTGGCGCCAGTCGCTTGCTGTTCGGGAAGTTGAACGGGTGCTTGCTCTGAGGCTTGCTCAGCCGCACGCTGCTGTTGCAGTTTGGCCTTGGCCCGATCTTCGGCATCCTTAATCGCCGACGCGACTTCCGGCGACATGTAATTCTCATCATGCTTGGCGAGGATTTGGCTGGCCTGCACGGTATTGCCCGGGCCGAGTTTGCCAATGCCGATGATGCCCTGCCCTTCGCGGAACAGATCCGGCAGGATGCCTTCGTAGAAGACCGTAACTTCGCTTTCGGTATCGGAAAGCTTGAATTGCACTTTCAGCGAACTGGGGTCGCGCTTGACGCTACCCTTTACTACCAAGCCACCAATATTGATGGTACGGCCGGCCCCTGCCTGTTTCAGCGCTTCACCGCTGACAATCTGGGTCGGCGTGTAGAAAAAATTGATGTTCTGCCGCATGGCATACAGCACCAGGGCAAGACCCAGCGCCAGCGCCAGCACACTGCCGAGCACCAACACCAGACGACGTTTCCGCTCCGGCTTCATCATCAGGATTTACTCCGTTCAATGCGTTGTGATTCATGCTGATCCGGCCGCTCTTGCGCGTCCAGTTGCTCACGACGGTAATACGCCTGCAGGCGCTGACGCAGCTGACGCCGACGCCAGACCGGTTCCAGCAACAACAAGATAAAAACCACGCTGGCAGTGCCATAGGCGAGCCAGACATAAAACCCGTGTCCACCCATGGCAAGAAAATCGGCAAAGCTGGCAAAGTCCCGGCTCATTTTTGCAGCTCCCGTACCCAACTGGCTTGCCGTTCGCGCCACAACACTTCATTGCGGGCACGACGGAACAACATGGCGAAGAAAAACAGGAAATGGGCCACGATCATCACCAGCAGTGCCGTCAGCATGTCGGCATCAATCGTCGGCTTGCTGAGCCGGGAAATGGTCGCCCCTTGGTGCAGCGTATACCACCAGTCGACCGAGAAATGGATGATTGGCACATTGACCACACCCACCATGGCAAGCACGCCCGCAGCGCGGTCACCGGTCTGAATGTCGTCAAAGGCATGACGCAGCGCGATAAAACCGAAATACAGGAACAGCAGGATCAGTTCCGAGGTGATGCGGGCATCCCACACCCACCAGGTATTCCAGGTTGGCTTGCCCCAGACCGAGCCGGTAAACAACGCCAGAAAGGTAAAGCAGGCACCAATGGGCGCGGCGGCTGCCGCCATTGCATGGGCAAACTTGATTTTCCAGACATAACCAATCGCGGCGGCAGTCGCCATCATTACGTAGATGAACATCGACAGGAATGCTGCCGGCACATGGATGTACATGATCCGGACCGAGTTGCCTTGCTGATAATCTGGCGGCGAGAGATACAACCCCTGCACGAGACCATATGCAAACAACAGTGCCGACAGACCGAACAGCCATGGCAGCCAGCGACCGCTGATCTCATAAAACCATTTTGGCGAAGCCCATTTGTGAAACCAGGTCCAAGTGGCCATGTTGCGTGCGTGCTCTCGATTCAATACTCGTGGTGATACAAAAATCGTCACAGTCATGGCCGGCACAGCAAGCCGGCGATGGTGCCGATCAACTGCTTACCGAAATCTTAAGGGCCGCGCCGGCAGCAAATGGCGCCATGGCCAAGGCAAAACACAGCAGCGCGCCCAGCAATGCCAATTGGCCATTGTACGGGAAGCCCTGACTGGCGGCGGTGACGGCGCTGGCACCAAAAATCAGCACCGGGATCAGCAGCGGCAGTACCAGCAAGGCCAGCAACACTGCTCCACGCCGCAAGCCAACGGTCAGGCTCATGCCGACGCTGCCGATGAGGCAAAACACCGGTGTACCCAGCAGCAGACTCGCCAGCAGTGCCGGCCACGCGTCGACCGGCAGCGACAAGGTGGTTGCGAGCAGTGGCGACAGCACAAGCAGCGGCAAGCCACACAGCAGCCATTGCGCCAGCGCCTTGGCCAAGGCAATCAACGCCGGTGCTTTGCTGACCAGCAGCAATTGTTCAAGGCTGCCGTCTTCAAAATCACCGCGATAAAACAATTCCAGCGTCAGCATGTTGGCAAACAAGGCCGCCACCCACAGCACCCCGGGGGCAATTCTGGCCAGATCGGCCGGCTCCGGTGATACCGCAAACGGAAACAGTGACACCACCAGCAGAAAGAACACTAGTGGGTTGGCAAGCTCAGCCGGCCGCCGCAGTGCGAGCTGCAATTCCCGGCGCAACAGCGTTATCAGCATGAGCTCGCTCCGCCAGCCATTGTTGGCATCGCGTTGGATGATGCGAGCGTCAACTCCCGTGGCGGCATTGCCGTGGCAACCCGCTGGTGACTGGTCAGCAGCACACTGCCGCCCGCGCTGACAAATGCATCGATCTGCTGGCACAACCAGGCACCGGCATGGACATCGAGTGCCGCGAAGGGTTCATCAAGCAACCACAATCCAGCCGGTTCAAGCAGCAGCCGGGCCAACGCCACCCGCCGCTTCTGACCTGCCGACAGGCTACCGAGCCGGGCATCGAAATAACGGGCGATACCTACCGACTGAAGGGCCTCGTCAATGGAGCGTTGTACTGGCTGGCCCGTCAG
This sequence comes from Permianibacter sp., assembly GCA_041914645.1. Lineage (GTDB taxonomy): Bacteria > Pseudomonadota > Gammaproteobacteria > Enterobacterales > Permianibacteraceae > Permianibacter. Next base: position 122,577 of record JAYSCY010000004.1, on the reverse strand, counting down.
CGTGACCAGAAATTGCAGATTTTCTTCTACGGTCAGTTCCGGCTTCAGGCCCAGTGCATGGCCGAGATAGATGACGCGGCTGCCATCGACAATGGCGAACTCGCCCGCGGCCTGTGGCGCCAAGCCCGCCAGAACCCGCAACAGCGAGGTCTTGCCCGCGCCGTTGGCGCCCAGCAGATGCACCGCCTCACCCGCCACAACAGTGAAGTCGAGGTCGGCAAACAGACGCCGATCACCGCGCTGCACGGCAAGCCGCTGCACCGTGAGCCGGGGCATGCCGGCTTTCTGGTTGCCGATTGCGGTCATGACGAAGCCGGGCGAAATGCAACGATCACGGCCGGATCGGTGTCGAGACGCGGGCCGCCAATCAGATCGATGCAGTACGGTATGGCCGGCATCACCGCTTCTAGGCAATCGCGGATGGCGCTCGGTTTACCGGGCAGATTGACGATGAGGCTGCGACCGGAGGTGCCAGCGAGCTGGCGGGACAAAATTGCGGTGGGTACCTTCTTCAGACTGACTGCCCGCATCTGCTCGCCAAAACCGTCAAGAATCCGCTCACAGACTGCGCGAGTGGCTTCCGGAGTCACATCGCGCGGCGCCGGACCAGTGCCACCGGTAGTGACAATCAGGCAGCAATCGCTATCACGCAGATCGCGAAGGGTGATTTCGATCAGGTCCTGTTCGTCCGGGATGACGCGTGCAACCGGCTCAAACGGGGTCTGCAGCATGCGCTGCAACTCGGCCAGAATGGCTGGGCCGCCTTTGTCTTCGTATTCACCACGGCTGGCGCGGTCAGAAACGGTGACGATACCAATGCGAACAACGCCGGTTTGGCGGGGTTCGGAGGGGGCTGGCGCTGACAAGCGTCGGACTCCGCAAAACAGCTCGGGAAATTGAGGCGCCTATAATACCAGCGTGTCAGAGCAGCGCGGTCCGGATCTGGATCAATTGCCGAGCCGGTTTCGATAACTGCCAGTTTGATCACGCTTGCTGTGTAGCTGGAACCAGACCCAAACAGATGACCTTGAGGAAATGGCAATGAGCAACGCCCAATGGTGATTCCGCCGCTGCCGGTTCAGGCGAGCCAGTCGGTCACCGTGTCCGACCTGAAAACCCTGCGCCAGCTGGCTGAATCCGGCCAACTGAAGACCTGGCAGGCAGGCGCCCTGCTTGATGTCGTGGTCAGCCGCCGGGAAGGCAGCTTGTTGATGGTCGATACCGGCAAAGGCTTGATTGGCTTGCCGGTAGCTGAGAGTCAGGGGTTCAAACCGGGAACGGCGCTGCAACTGCAGGTGCTGGCATTGGCACCATTGCAAATCCAACTGCGCCCGGCACCACCCGGCGCCGGCAACCCGCGCCCCACCACGCTTCCCGGCACCGATCCGTTGGCCGCCTTGCTTGTCACCGGCACCAGACCCCCGCCGGCATCGGCCACGAGTCCCGTCGGCGTGCCTGCGCCGGGAAATGCACCCGTCGATTCAGCACCAGTTGCAGACCCGATCGCCCATCTGGTCCGGGTTATCGGTTCACGGCTGACGCCGCTGCTGGCCCAGGACAATCCGGCGCAATGGCGCACCCTGCCGGCAAGGCTTGGCGAATGGTTGAGCCGGCAGGCTCCTGCTGTGGTGGAGGAACTGACTTCCGGGATGAATCCCACCGCCACGGAGCGACCGACGTTTGCCGAATGGAGCCGGCTTGGCAGCGCCCTGCTCGGCCAATGGCCAAGCACGCAGCAAGCCACAGAACCGGACGAGCTTGCCCAACTGTTGCGCCAAGCACTGTTCGGTGAACCAACCACACCGGCCGGCAGTGCCAATGCAAAACCGCCATCTGACTGGCTTGGCAGCCTGGCCCGCCTGTTGTTCGCCCTGCCCACGCCATTAGCCACCGGTTCCCAACCTGCACCGAACACCCCTGTCACCCATCCGGCCCGGCCGGCACAAGAGGGCAAGGACGAGGCTGCGCTTGCTGCACTCCTCACTGCGCCCCTGCCCGATGAGTTGGTTGAAGAATTGGCCAGTGTGCTCGGTCGCCAGCAACAACATTGGCTCGGCAACCTGCAGGCCGATCCGCGCCAGCAACCGCTTTATGCCGAGCTGCTGCTGCGCCACGGTGAACGGCTCGACCCGTTCGAACTCAGTGTGCGGGAGGAGGAACACGCCGCCGACAACGAAGTGGACGAAGTTCGCCACCACGTTGTCCGGCTGCGCTTTGATTTACCGGGGCTCGGCAGCTGCCAATTCCTGCTCGATCTGAACGCCGATGATCTGCAATTGCATTTCTATAGCGAGCACGCCGACACCGTGGCGTTATTCGATCAGCATCTTGATGAGCTGGCACGCACGCTGGCCGCTGATGCAATTCACTTGAGCACCGTGCAAAGCCATCGGGTTGATCAACTGCCGCATCTGCAACAGAGCAAGGAGTCCGGCTTCCATGTCCGGGTCTGATCCGCAAACGCCAAACCAGCGCGACCCACGCAGTGCAGCCGCCCTGCAATACGATGGCGAGTCCGCACCGCGACTGGTGGCAAAAGGTCATGGTGAAGTGGCCGAGCACATCATCGCGATTGCCCGCGAACACGGTGTCTATCTGCATGAAGACCCGTTGCTGGCGCGCGCCCTGCAGCAGCTGCAACTGAATCAGGAAATTCCGCGCAAACTGTATGTCGCCATTGCCAGAGTAATTGCCTTTGCGTACTACCTGCAGGGCAAGACACCGGCACGCTGACGGCAAGACTGAGTGGAAAGGCAGAAGCCAAAGAATACCGCCATTGCGTCCATACAATCTGAACGCAAAATTCCAAAATCCAGAAAACTCAAACTCAGAGCCCCCGAAAACAACAACGCCGGCATAGGCCGGCGTTGTTGTTTTCGAGCGAATAACGCTGCGAAAGCAGATGACGCCTTAGAACAGGAACCGGCTGAAATACCAGGCGATGGCGGCAACAAATGCCGACGCCGGAATCGTCAACACCCAGGCCCAGACGATGTTGCCGGCAATACCCCACCGTACCGCATTGAGTCCCTGACTGGAACCGACACCAACAATCGCGCCAGTAATGGTATGCGTAGTCGACACCGGAATACCAAACGACGATGCCAGGAACAGCGTCATGGCACCACCGGTTTCGGCGCAAAAACCACCAACCGGCTTCAGATGGGTGATCTTCTGGCCCATGGTTTTCACGATGCGCCAGCCACCAAACATGGTGCCCAGGCCAATCGTCACATAACAGGAGATCACAACCCAGTGCGGTATGTGATCCGGCGTTGCCTGCATCCAGTGCGGAAATCCGACCGGCGCGGACAAGGTCGCCGCCATCAACAGCATCCAGATGATCCCTGCCGTCTTCTGGGCATCGTTACCGCCGTGCCCCAGACTGTATAACGCCGCCGACACCAATTGCAGGCGTCGGAACCATCGATCAACTCGTCGCTGGGAACTGCGGAAGAACAACCAGGACACCGCCAGCATCAACAGACTGCCGAGCAACATGCCGAGCATCGGCGACAAGACAATAAACGACACGGTCTTGATAAGGCCAGACGAAATCAGCGATCCGGTTCCGGCTTTGGCCACAGCCGCACCGACCAGACCGCCGATCAGCGCGTGCGAAGACGATGACGGAATACCGTAATACCAGGTAATGAAGTTCCAGGTAATGGCACCGACCAGCGCACCGAAAATCACATGGTGATCAACGATACTGGGATCAATGGTGCCCTTGCCGATGGTTGCCGCCACTTTCAGCGGGAACACCACATACGCAATGAAGTTGAAGAAGGCAGCAAACGCCACCGCGTGGTGCGGTCGCAACACGCCGGTCGATACCACGGTGGCAATGGAGTTGGCGGCATCGTGAAAGCCGTTCATGAAATCGAACAGCAGTGCGAGCAGCACCAGAAACAGCAGGACCTCTAAGCTCATGGCGGAGTTCCGTCTGATCAGGCGTTTTCGAGCACGATGCCTTCGATCACGTTCGCCACATCGGCGCAGCGGTCGGTGGCAGTTTCGAGCAATTCATACACGGCTTTCAGCTTGATCAGCTGGCGAGTGTCTTGCTCTTCGCGGAACAGCTTGGCCATGCCGGACCGCATGACATGGTCGGCTTCACCTTCGATGCGGTCGATATCCTGACACAGCTTCAGGATGGTCATCGCGTTGTCCATGCTGGGCAGCAGCGCTACCGCTTCCAGCACTTTCTTGACGCCCTGCTCAATCTGCTCACCGAGCTTTTCGCATTCCGGTGTCACCACGCGGACGTCATAGAGGTGGATGGACTGGGCGACGTCTTCCATCAGGTCAAGAATGGTGTCGAGACCGGTGATCAACTGGTGGATGTGGTCACGGTCCAGCGGGGTGATGAAGGTGTGATGCAACATATGAATGGTGTCATGGGTCACCTGGTCGGCGCGGCGCTCGATCGCCTCGACGCGATGCACACGGTCTTCCAAGCCATTGCCGGGGTTTGCCAGCAGACTGCGGAGCTCGGCAGCGCCCTCGACCAGCAAGGTGGCGTGCTTGTTGAAGTACTCGAAGAACTTGCCCTCGCGGGGCATGAATTTTCCGAACATGACAGTTCCGTTTCAGTTGGGTGACAGCCGGGCGCCTTTTTACTCGAAACAGCCCCAAATGCCCAGCGGAATAGTCAAATCAATCACATTTTGCCGGGGTAAATGTCAGTTTGGATGGCCAAACAGCTGGCATCGATAGCCCCGTCAGGCTGGATGTGGCACGGCATGCTCAGGCCCGGGCAATGGCCAGAAATGAGCGGTTCGGAATACCGGATTGAAGCCCTGCCGTATCCATCGGACCTATCGCAGCGATAGGTAGCAGCTATTGGCCGCAGGGTTTTCCGGGGTATTGAATCAAACTGGTGACGCTGCGGCGAAAGCAAACGCCGCCATGCCCGGCGCCCAGCTGGCCAGACGGGCTGCGGCAGACGTGGCCGACACGCCTGGTCAACGACCGGCTATCACCGTGAACTACATTCAACAGGGCCAACATGATTTGACCCATCGGGGGTCACCCTGCCACACAGGTTCGGTCCACCTGACGCCTGCCGGCGTACAAAAGGGCCTGATGTCGCTGTAAGGGGTTTCGGCAAGACCGGCCCACTCGCCAACGAGTGTGCCAATTCTCGCGGCCACTGGCACTTCAGCGGTCGCGGGCTCACCCACTGTCACAGGAGGTCGTCATGGCCAGTCTCAAAGGCAGCAAAACGGAAGAGAACCTGAAAGCCGCATTCGCCGGCGAATCGCAAGCCAACCGCCGCTATCTGTACTTCGCCAACAAGGCTGACATCGAAGGCCAGAATGATGTCGCTGCCTTGTTCCGCTCCACGGCAGAGGGCGAAACCGGCCACGCCCACGGCCATCTGGAATTCCTCGAAGCGGTAGGTGACCCGGCCACCGGTTTGCCGATCGGCAGTTCGCGCAATAACCTCAAAGCGGCGGTTGCCGGTGAAACCCACGAATACACCGACATGTATCCGGGTATGGCCAAGACTGCACGCAGTGAAGGCTTTGATGAGATTGCCGACTGGTTTGAAACGCTGGCCAAAGCCGAGCGCTCACATGCCAATCGATACCAGAAAGCGCTGGATGCTCTCGTCGATTGAATCCACCGGCTTCCGTCACGCGTAAACCGCATGGCGCGTGACGGAAGCTGGCCCGTATCGGACTCACCCGCACACTGTCAGTCATCTCGTTGTCCGCGTCACCTCGTCGCCCGCAAGGAGCCTGCATGTCGAACCGCGAAGGCAATCTGGAAGCCCCGACCCGTCACCCCATCGACTGGCAAAATCCGAATTATTACGACGCCTCTGACTGCGACAAAGAACTCGAGCGCGTCTTTGACGTCTGTCATGGTTGCCGCCGCTGCGTCTCGCTGTGCAACAGCTTCCCGACCCTGTTTGATCTGGTCGACAACAGCAGCACGCTTGAGGTCGACGGTGTCGACAAAAAAGACTTCATCAAGGTGGTCGACGAGTGCTACCTCTGCGACCTTTGCTACATGACCAAGTGCCCGTACGTGCCACCGCATCCATGGAATCTGGACTTTCCGCACCTGATGCTGCGCGCCAAGGCCATCAAATTTCGCAACGGCGAGGTCAAGAAGAGTGAACAGTTGCTCGCCAGTACTGACTTGCAGGGCGCCATTGCCGGCGTGCCGGTTGTGGTGCAAGCAGCCAATGCCTTCAGCAATCTGAAGCCAGTCCGCAAACTGATGGAACACACACTCGGCGTGCACCACAAAGCGTGGTTGCCGAAGTTTGCCAACCGCACGCTGAACCAGCTGGCCGCCGACAGCGACCCAACCCTGCGGCAACGTGACGGCGAGCGCACGCCGGGCAAGGTGGCGATTTTTGCCACCTGCTATATCAACCACAATGAGCCGCAGATCGGTCAAGACCTGATGAAGGTACTGAATCACAATGGCGTTCCCTACACCCTGATCAATGAAGCGCGCTGCTGTGGCATGCCAAAACTGGAACTCGGCGATCTGGACTCGGTCAGAAAAGCCAAGGAAGCCAATATTCCACGGCTGGCACAAATGGCGCGCGAAGGCTATGCGCTGATGTCACCGGTACCCTCCTGCACACTGATGTTCAAACAGGAGATTCCGCTGCTGTTTCCAAATGATCCCGACGTCACGCTGGTGCAGGACGCCATGTGGGATCCCTTCGAATACCTGGTCGCCCGCCATAAAGACAAGCTGTTGAACACCGACTTCAAAACCGGTCTCGGCAATGTCTCCTATCACGTGCCCTGCCATGGCCGCGTGCAAAACATGGGCCGCAAGACCGAGGAACTGTTCAAGCTGGTGCCCGACACCACCATGACCGTCATTGAGCGCTGTTCGGGCCATGCCGGCACTTACGGCGTGAAAGCCGCACACCATGAAATGGCGCTGAAGATTGGCAAACCGGTAGTCAAGGTCATGGCCAAACCGGATGCCAGCTACATGGCGTCGGACTGTCCATTGGCCGGACACCATCTGCAGCAAGGCATGGACGAGCAACAGCTGACAAAGCCAGCCTTGCTGCATCCGATCAGTTTGTTGGCGAAAGCCTACGGGCTTTCGTCCTGATGACCGGACATTCTGAAAGAGGGTTGCAACATGATTAGCCGCGACAGTCTGTTATCGCTGGAAAATTACGCCAAGGTCCGGCCACAATTCCGTGCCGAGGTGATACCGCATCGCCGCTTGCGGACGGTCCATCTGGGCGAGCACCTGACCATCCAGTTCGAAGATGAAAAAACCGTTCGCTACCAGATTCAGGAAATGCTGCGGGTGGAAAAGACCTTTGAAGAAGCCGGCATCCGGGATGAGCTCGATGTCTACAACCCGTTGGTACCGGATGGCAACAACTGGAAAGCAACGCTGCTGATTGAGTACCCGGATGTTGAGCAGCGCAAGCGCGAACTGGCCCGGTTGATTGGCGTCGAAGATCGGGTTTATGTTCAGGTGCAGGGCTTTGCGCCGAGCTACGCAATAGCCGACGAAGATCTGCCAAGGGAAACCGCGGAGAAGACGTCAGCGGTACATTTTCTCCGGTTTGAACTCTCACGCGATGCCATCACCGCCATCCGTGACGGCGCGCCCGTTCTGCTTGGCTGTGACCACCCGCACTACCACCAGTCAATGACCATCGCTGCCGACACCGTAAACGCCCTCAAGGCGGACTTTTCCTGAGCGCGGGTCGCACTGCCTGCAGGCAGTGGCGGCCTTCTACCCGGACGTCATCGCCGGCGGCACGCCGGCGATGACGTCTTTTTTATATTCCGTCTTTCCCCCTACCAATCTTGTCGCGCTGCGCTGACCAGTTGCCATCGTCACAGCATCGGCACCGGCCAGCGTCAAGTTCCCGCTCCCTGATCGGTCATCACAACGGTAATGCAAAGCGGCAGTGCTATCATGCCGGCCGTGCAGCAACGTGCGTTCGCCCACAACGCACAACGGCTCAAAAAAGCGCCAACTTTGACGTCAGGAAGAACCAACGTGCCCCTATTCGATCGCAGTGCCCTCCAGGATGGCGTCCGCCGACGTGAAGTGCTGGCATGGGCTTCCTATGATTTTGCCAATTCCGGTTACACCACGGTGGTGCTGACCGCGGTGTTCAATGCCTATTTCGTCGGTGTTGTTGCGGGGGCATCACAATATCCGACGCTGATTTGGACCATCGCGGTATCACTGTCCAGTCTGTTGGTGTTTTTGATGCTGCCTGCCATCGGCGCCCATGCCGATGTCCATGCCAACAAGAAAACCTGGCTGGCTGGCGTTACCGCCGGCTGCGTGTTGACCACCGCGGCGCTCGCCTTTGCCGGCCCCGGCGACATCTGGCTCGGCGTGCTCGCCATTGTGCTGTCGAATTTCTTTTTTCAAGCCGGCGTCGCGCTCAACAGCGCCTTTCTGCCCGAACTCGCCAAACCCACCGCGCTGGGCAAAGTGTCCGGCTGGGGCTGGAGCTTCGGGTATCTCGGTGGACTGTTGTCTCTCGCGCTGTGTCTTGCCTATGTCCTGGCTGCGCAGGCCAAACAGCAGTCCGCTGCGGAGTATGTGCCGGTGACCATGGTGATGGTCGCCGTGCTGTACGCAGTAACTGCTGTCCCGATGTTTCTCGGCCTGCGCGAACGAGCCAGACCACAACCGGAAAAAGCCACCAGCGCGGTCGTGAAGCAAGCCTTGCAGCAATTGCTGAGCACCACCCGCGAGTTGCGTCAGTTCCCCGACTTTGCCTGGCTGGTTGTGTGCGGAATCAGTTATCAGGCCGGGATCACTGTGGTCATTGCGCTGGCCGCCATTTATGCCCAGGAAGTGATGCATTTCGATACCGCGCAAACGATGATGCTGGTGCTGCTGGTCAATGTCACCGCCTCCATTGGCGCGTTTGCCTTTGGTTATGTGGAAGACTGGCTGGGTCATCGACGGGCCTTGGCATTGACGCTGTTTGGCTGGATCGTGATGGTGGTGCTGGCAGCAGCGACGAAATCAACAACGGCATTCTGGATCGCCGCCAACATTGCCGGCCTGTGCATGGGGTCAAGCCAGTCAGCCGGACGCGCCATGGTTGGCTATCTGGCGCCGGCGGCACGTCGCGCCGAATTTTACGGGCTCTGGAATGCGGCCGTTGGCATCGCTGCCATCATCGGTCCACCCACCTATGGACTGGTCACCTGGCTGACCGATAACAATCATCACCTGGCCATGTTGGTTTCTGGCTTGTACTTCGTCATTGGCCTGTTGCTGCTGACCCGGGTCAACATGCATCGCGGCCACCAGCTCGGCCTGCAAAGCGCGTTGAATCCGCTATAGTCAGGTTGCGATCGCGCGTTTGACTTCCGCGCCCCTATCAACGGCATTGCCTGTCAATGCATTGCAGTAGACATGCCGCATCAGTCAGATGGTTTCGGTTGATGCAGCAACGGAGGTGCCATGACCCACGCCACCTTGCAACCGGATGGCCGCTATGCCTGCGCCAATGCAGTCATTCGGCCAAGCGGCCCGCTGGAAATGCTGTCCAAACTCGAGATCAGCAAGCTGGTCGACACCAGCGAGCACGGCTTGCATCAGCTGTTTCGCACATGCACCCTGGCAGTTCTCAGCAGCGGCAATGATCTTGACAGCAGCAAGGAGCTGCTCGAACGCTATCCGGATTTTGAAGTCCGAATCATTCAGGAAGCTCGCGGCATCAAGCTGGAGATTATCGGCGCGCCGGCCACTGCCTTTGTCGACGGTGAAATGATTCTTGGCATGCGCGAGCACGTGTTCTCCGTGCTGCGCGACATCGTCTACATCAGCGACGACATCACCGACAACCCGCGCTTTGATCTGCACACCAGCCAAGGGGTTACCGACGCCGTCTTTCACATCCTGCGCAACGCCGGCGTATTGCGGCCGGGCACCGATCCGAATCTGGTGGTCTGCTGGGGCGGTCACTCGATTTCGCGTGAAGAATACGATTACACCAAACTGGTCGGCTACCAGCTCGGCCTGCGCCAGCTGAATATCGGTACGGGCTGCGGCCCCGGCGCCATGAAAGGTCCGATGAAGGGAGCCACCATCGGGCATGCCAAACAGCGTATCCGCGATGGTCAGTATATCGGTCTGACCGAGCCTGGCATCATCGCGGCCGAAGCACCGAATCCAATCGTCAACAATCTGGTCATCCTGCCGGATATCGAAAAACGGCTGGAAGCCTTTGTCCGCGCCAGTCATGCCATCGTGATTTTTCCGGGTGGTGCCGGAACCGCGGAAGAAATTCTGTTTCTGCTTGGCGTGCTGCTGAACCCGGCCAATGCCGAGATGCCGTTTCCGCTGATCTTTACTGGCCCGGCTTCCGCCGCGGAGTATTTTGCCCGCATCGATACCTTCATCGGCAACGCACTTGGCAAGACTGCACAACAGCGTTATCAGATTATCATCGACGACCCCGCGCAGGTCGCCCAACGGGTGCAGGCCGGCATTGCCGAGGTCCGCGCGTTTCGCAAGGCCAACAGTGATGCCTATCACTTCAATTGGCTGCTGACCATCGACCCGTCGTTTCAGCGCCCGTTCGAGCCCAACCACCAATCCATGCGCGGGCTGGATCTGCACCGCAACCAGCCTGCCCACGAACTCGCGGCGCATCTACGCCGGGCATTTTCCGGGGTCGTCGCTGGCAACGTCAAAGAGCATGGCATCAAGCTGATTGAACGGCATGGCCCGTTCGAATTGCACGGCGATCCGGAGCTGATGGCCGGCATGGATGACCTGCTGGCCCAGTTTGTCGGTCAGGGTCGGATGCGACTGCCCGGCCGCGCCTATGAGCCGTGCTACCGGGTGATTCGCTGAACACCGATCGAAGACAACAACAAGCGGATTGTCCCCCTCGCCTGCTTCAACTTTTGGCAAAGCCGGCCAGCGCATGGTATTGGCTGGCAATTGAATCACTTGCATCAAACCGCCACGACAGCAATTCCCTGCGCTCGGGATAGTGTTTTCGCAACCAATCAAATGCCGCGCGGCGATCATCGGCAGCCTGCAGCGCACCCCGCATGGTGGCGTCGTCATGACGCGGGTCATAGCAATCCAGCAGCTGTGCCAACAGTTGCTGCTGGGCGGTGTCATCCTGCAAGCGCCCCTGCCCGGCCACCGGCAATTGCCATTGTGTGGCCGCGCTGGCATCCAGACCAAAGTGCTGGCAAAACGCCGCGTGAATCATGAACGTGCCGTTGCACTTGCCTTCCCGACTGTGGCCCGCAATGTGGGGCGTGGCGAGATCGACGCGGGCGAGCAAGTCATCCGGAACATCCGGCTCCTGCTCCCAGACATCGAGCACCGCCGCTCGTTGAGCGTCGGCATCAAGCCAGTTGAGCAACGCCAGATTGTCCACCACTGCACCGCGACAACTGTTGATGACGACACGTGCGCGCGACTGCTGCAGCGTATCGGCATTCAGCCAGTGCCTGCTGGGATAGGCACCGGTTTTCACCAAGGGCACGTGCAAGCTCAGCACCTCGCACTGGCGCAGTGCCTCGGCTGATACACCGCCGCCGGAGAGCGTTGCGGGCGGCAGCAGCGGATCACACACCTTGAACGGCCAGCCAAGGGCAGCAAGCTTGGCTGCCAGCCGGCTGCCGACATTGCCGTACCCGAGAATTCCCACCACATCCTGACCGGGCCGGAACTTGCCGCGCTCGGCCAGCACCAGCAACGACGCAAGCACATATTCGGCGACGGCAGTGGCGTTGCAGCCGGGTGCGTTATGAAAGCGAATACCGCGGTCGGCCAGTGCACCGATATCGACATGATCCGTGCCAATGGTGGCGCTGCCGACAAACTGCAGTGCACTGCCGGCAACCAGTTCAGCGTCGACCTTGGTCACGGAACGAATCAGCAGGGCATCGGCATCACGGACGGTGGCGGCGTCGATGGCCCGACCGGGCCGCAGGACGAGCTCGCCAAAGCCGGCAAAGAGCTCACGCACCAAGGGAATATTCTCATCAGCAACCAGTTTCACGGTAAATGCCGCCTCTCGTTACAAATAGCCTGGCCAGCCGCCATGCGGGTTGCGCCGGTGGGTATGGCGCCGTCCCGGGCGCTGCTGGCCTGTTGCTTTTTGGGCGATCCGGACTTAAGATTCATTTTATATATATCTTAATGGGCCTGCCGCCATGACCACCCCGATTTTCATCCCGCTGGTCGATCCGAAAGCCAGCAAGCCGACCTACCCGGCGGTACTGGCGTTGGGGTTTCGGCCATTCTACCTGCTCGGCGCGCTCTGGCTGGTACTGGCGGTCCCCATTTGGATGGTGATGTATGGTCATGGCCTTACGACGGGTAGCCATTTGCAGGCTATGGACTGGCATGGCCATGAAATGCTGTTTGGTTTTGCCGGTGCCATCATCGTCGGCTTCCTGTTCACCGCAGTGAAGAACTGGACCAATCAGGACACGCCAATCGGCTGGCCGTTGGCGGCGCTGGCATTGGTCTGGTTCACCGCACGCGTATTGCTGATGACCGGCTGGAGTGAAGTCGGTGCCGCGCTCGACGTGCTCTTCTATCTGCTTGCCGCTGCCGGTATCGGCCGGCCCCTGATCCGGAGCGGAAACCGGCGCAACCTGTTCTTTATCGCACTGCTGACAGTGTTTGCCGGCGTCTCCGGCTGGCAGCATCTGGCGGCCATGGGCGTGCTGGGCGGGCTCGACAGCCGTGAACTGATGCAACTGGCGCTGTCTGTCATCACCATCATCGTCACGGTGATCACCGGTCGGGTGATCCCGATGTTCACCAGCAACGGCGTCCCGGGCGCGCCGGTCCGCAAGTTCGAATGGCTGGAACGGGCAGCCATTGGCAGCGTCATGGTGCTGGCACTGTTGGCCGTGTTGCCTGTTCCGATTGCATTCGTTCAGGGCGTGGCGCTATTCGCTGCCGCGATCCACCTCTGGCGTTGGTGGAACTGGGCGCCACACTGGACGCTCAGGAAGCCGATTTTATGGATCCTTCACGTCAGCTACCTGTGGTTGCCAATCGGCTTGCTGCTGAAAGCGGTGCCATCAACATGGCTGCCGATGGCACCGCTGCTTGCCACCCACGCCCTGACCGTTGGTGTTATTGGTGGGCTCTGCATCGGCATGATGACCCGCACTGCGCGGGGACACACCGGCCGGCCGCTGCAGGCAAGCCTCGCCGAGGTGTGGTCCTATGGTTTGGTCGTTGCCGCCGCACTATTTCGGGTAATGCTACCGCTCGTCATTCCAGAGTTTTATCGGCTCTGGACAGGTATTTCGAGCCTGTTGTTTATTGGAGGATTCGCGATTTATGTGGCGGTGTTCGGACCTTGGCTGATGACGCCTCGCGTCGACGGTAGGCCTGGCTGAGCAAATCATGCTGGCCGGAGGTTGTTAAAAATTACCGAACGGCATAATTCGCGCCGTGTTTCAGCCGGCAGGCACTAATCCATACAGAAAAAGATCGGTTCTGAAAGAATTCAGGCACTTGCCAGTTGTAAATTTGTAACTGCAGCAAAACATCGTTACCGACTGCAATCGTCCTACTGCGCAATGCTCTCCTTTCTGTGCGACAACAACAGCGCGTCCACCGCACCCAAAGGAGAAGCATCATGCGCAACGCTCTGTTCATGTCCGCAACTGCTGTACTTGCTGTTATTGGCACCACCGCAACCGCTGGCGTACGTTACGTCGCCGCAGATGACTCGAAAGAGTCCTCCGTTTGCGTCAGTGCCGCTACCGATCGCCACAACATCTTTAGCGACAAGGTCGAAGCGGCTGGATTCGGTTACAAGATGGTGGCGGCAAAATTGAACTGCAACGGTGTCAATATTGCCTTGTTCAGTGCCGAAGCCGGCAATACCAAGACCGCCCAGCGATTGGCACGGTACTCACCGGCACGCGGTGAAGTCGAGATCCGGCAAGCCATGCTGCAGCAGCCAAACGATACCAAACTGGCGGCAAGCAATGACATCATTGTGCTGGTGAAAGGCGAATGACAAGCCTGCAAAAAAAATCGGGTGTCGCGGCCATCGCCACGACACCCGATGTAGTCAGTCGCACGCCAATCTGGCGGCCACTGGATGCTGCCCAAATCAGACGCTGAAATAGCCCGGGGCCGGTCGGTCCCAGTCATGCGCTTCACCGACAATGAGCGTGCGCAGGCTGGCTGTGCGCGGCAGCAATTGACGGCGGAAGAAATCGGCAGTCAGCAGCTTGTGCTGGTAATACTCGTCACTGTCTTCTGCAGCCTCGGCGAGGCTGGCCAGCTGCGACCACAACCAGCCGTAAACCAGATGACCGGTCAGGTGCAGGAAATGGACAGCGTTGGCACCGGCATGGTGACCACCGTCTTCGGCGTTTTCCAGAATGGCATCGAGCGCCAGTTCGAAGTCACTGGCGGCCTGGGTCAACGAAGCTTTCCAGTCAGCATCGCTCAGTTTCTCGGCATAGCGACGAATGGCAAGCAGTAACTCTTCTGCTGTTTCACCTTTGTTGGCAATCAACTTGCGACCGACCAGATCCATTGCCTGCACACCGTTGGTGCCCTCGTAGATCTGGGCGATGCGGGCATCGCGCACGGTCTGCTCGACGCCCCATTCACGGACATAACCATGGCCGCCAAGTACCTGTACGCCATGGTTGCAGACTTCGAAACCAATGTCGGTAAAAAAGGCTTTGGCAACCGGCGTCAGGAAGGCCAGCAAAGCATCCGCCTTGGCTTTGACCGCGGCATCACTGCCGGTGTGAGCCTGATCCAGCAAGCTGCCCATCCACAGCGCGAGCGCGCGGCCACCTTCGGTATAGGCGCGCATGGTCAGCAACATGCGCTGCACATCCGGGTGAACGATGATCGGATCGGCCACTTCCTTAGAACCCGGCGCCCGGCTCTGCTTGCGCTCGGTCGCATAGCGTGCCGCAATCTGCCAGGCCAGCTCACCGAGACCTACGCCCTGCACCGCAATCGACAGTCGCTCGACGTTCATCATGGTGAACATGCACTTCAGGCCTTCGTTCGGTTTGCCAATCAAATAGCCCTTGGCGCCATCAAAGTTCATCACGCACGTGCTGGACGCCTTGATGCCCATTTTGTGTTCGATCGAGCCACAACTGAACGCATTGCGTGCACCGAGTGCACCATCCGGCTTGAGCTCGAACTTGGAGACCAGAAATAGCGAAATCCCCTTGGTGCCGGCGGGTGCATCCGGCAGTCGCGCCAGTACCAGATGCACGATATTGTCTGTCAAATCGTGCTCGCCACCGGTAATAAAAATCTTGGTGCCACTGATGCTGTAGCTGCCATCGCCATTCGGCGTTGCTTTGGTTTTCAGCAATCCGAGATCGGTGCCGGCGTGTGGCTCGGTCAGGCACATTGCGCCGGTCCATTCACCACTCAGCAATTTGGGCAGATAGGCCGACTTCATGGCTTCATCGCCATGCGCGGCAATGCATTCGGTGGCGCCATTGGTCAGCGAGGAATACAGGCAGAACGAGGTGTTGGCTCCGTAAATCATTTCCTCGATCGCAACATGCAGGGTGCGCGGCAGCCCCTGACCACCGTACTGCGGATCACCGCAGAGTGACTGCCAGCCACTCTCGGCAAACTGCTTCCAAGCTTCCGGATAGCCCTTCGGGGTTTTGACGACGCCGTTATCGATGCGGCAGCCCTCTTCGTCGCCACTGCGATTGATCGGCGAGAGCACGCCAGCACAGAATTTACCGGCTTCTTCCAGCACCGCGTCAACCAAGCCGGCATCAAGCTCGGCATGGCCACCCAGCTGCTGCCAGCGCTCGGGCAATTTCAACCATTCCAGCAGCAGGAAGCGGTAGTCTCGGATGGGGGCCTTGTACGTCATGAACTTCTCCTGGAACGTTTTCTGTTTTTTGAAAATTAATGTGTTTGGACAACGAGCGGCGCCTACAGGCTGTCAAGCACCCACTGCAAGGCAAAATCGAGTGCCTGCTCGCGCACGGCGGCCCGTTCGCCACGGAAATGCATGAGCCGTGCTTCGACATCGACGCCTTTGCGGGCCAAGCCAAACCAGACCGTACCGACTGGTTTCGCCGCCGTTCCGCCATCAGGCCCGGCAATACCGCTGACACTGATCGCGATATCCGCCTTGCTGTGCGCCAGCGCGCCAAATGCCATCGCCATGACGGTTTCACTGCTGACCGCGCCAAACTGCTCGATGATGCCGGCGGGCACGCCCAGCATCTGCTGTTTG
Organism: Permianibacter sp.; assembly: GCA_041914645.1. Taxonomy (GTDB): domain Bacteria; phylum Pseudomonadota; class Gammaproteobacteria; order Enterobacterales; family Permianibacteraceae; genus Permianibacter. The sequence continues at coordinate 106,352 of JAYSCY010000004.1, read as the reverse complement.
GCATCGTTGCTGTAAGTAACAAAACCGCGCTCAAACCAGCGCGAGCTGCCCGGCAGCGCAGTGCAGGCCGCCGCAATCAGGCCGCCAGTACAAGACTCGGCCGTTGTCAGCCACAGGCCGTTAGCCAGCATGCCGTCTGCAATGGCCGCGACTTTTCGGGCGAGCTCGCGATTGATGTCGCCGCCCTGACTGCTCTCGATCGGATTCACGTCAGTCACGCTCATTTCAAATTTCTGCCCGTCTGATTCCTGTTCGCCGCTGGGCGAGCCGACGCGCTGTCAGTAGAATGCCGGCGATGATGACGACCTCGCTGACCCCACCGCCGGACCTGTCCGGCCACACACCCATGATGCAGCAGTATCTGCGCATCAAGGCGGCCCATCCCCAGCATTTGCTGTTCTACCGGATGGGCGACTTCTATGAGCTTTTTTACGAGGATGCCGCCACTGCCGCCCAGGCACTGGACATCACGCTGACCCGGCGCGGCGCCTCCAACGGCGATCCCATCCCGATGGCCGGCGTACCCTGGCATGCCATGGAGCCCTACCTCGCCAAGCTGGTGAAACAGGGATTCACAGTCGCCATCTGCGAGCAACTCGGTGATCCCGCCCTGGCGAAAGGCCCGGTCGAGCGCGGCGTGGTCCGGATTGTCACCCCCGGCACCCTGTCCGACGAAGAACTGCTGGACGAGCGCCGCGACAACCTGATTCTAGCGATCACGCAAAGGTCTGACCACCACGATTCGAGCCGGCACTTTGGCGTTGCGACACTGGAATTGGCAAGTGGCCGTTTCGCATTAAGCGAACCCCGGTCGCTACCGGAGCTTTGCGCCGAGCTGCACCGGCTGCAACCGGCTGAACTGCTGTTGGACGAAACCCTGTACGACCTGCCGCTGCCACAGCTTGGCGCCCGCCGGCTCTGTCCAAGCTGGCAGTTCGAGCCGCAAAGTGCCCGCGATGCCCTGCAGCGCCACTACAACGTTCGCAACCTCGACGGTTTCGGGCTGGGCCAGGTATCGGCCGGGCTTGGCGCAGCCGGAGCCCTGCTGCAATACGCCAGGGAAACCCAGAAAACCGCGCTGCCTCACCTGCGGCCGCCGCAACTGGAACGCGGCGACGACGCCCTGCAACTCGACCCGGCCACCCGGCGCAATCTGGAAATCTCCAGCACGCTCCGCGGCGATGACGACCACACCCTGCTGCAGGTACTCGACCGCACGGTCACCGCGATGGGCACCCGGCTGCTGCGACGCTGGCTGCACCGGCCACTGTGCAATCGCGCGGCCATCGAGCAACGGCTCGATGCCGTCGAAGCGCTGCTGGACTCGACCCGGTTGAGCGAGGTCCGGCAGGCGCTGAAGTCAGTGGGCGATCTGGAACGCGTACTGGCCCGCATCGCGCTTGGCTCGGCCCGCCCGCGCGATCTGGTCCGGGTCCGCGAAGCCACCGGCGCGCTGCCGGACTTGCTGGCGGTGCTCAAGGCCATCCCGGGCAAGGGGCTGCGAGAACTGACCGGTGGCCTGCGCGCGTTTCCGGATATCGAAGCCTTGCTCAAGCGTGCACTGGCCGAGCAACCGTCGAGCCTGGTTCGCGACGGCGGCGTCATCGCCGAAGGCTATGACAGCGAACTCGACGAACTGCGCCAGCTGTCGGAAGGCGTTGATGGTTTCCTTGCCCGCATCGAGGCCGAAGAACGCGCAGCCACCGGCATCGGCACGCTGAAAGCTGGCTTCAATCGGGTGCACGGCTTCTATCTCGAACTCTCCCGTGGTCAGGCCCATCTGGCACCGGCCCATTACCGGCGCCGGCAAACGCTGAAAAATGCCGAGCGTTTCATCACCGAAGCACTATCCGCACAGGAAGAGCGCGTACTGCGTGGCAGCGAGCGGGCCCTGCAACGCGAAAAGGAATTGTACGAACAGATTCTGGCAACCCTGCGCAACGATTTACCGGCACTGCAGGCCTGCAGCGATGCGCTCGCCACACTCGATGTGCTGCAGTCGCTGGCCGAACGGGCCGGCACGCTGAACTACGCCCGGCCGGTACTGCAAGACGAACCCGGCATTGCCATTGACCGGGGTCGGCATCCGGTTGTTGAGCAATTCATTTCAGAGCCGTTTGTCGCCAACGATACCCGGCTCTGCAGCGAACGCCGCAGCCAGATCATCACCGGCCCGAACATGGGCGGCAAATCGACCTACATGCGGCAGATTGCCCTGATCACCCTGCTCGCCCATGTCGGCAGTTTCGTGCCGGCCGATCGGGCCGAAATCGGTCTGGTCGATCGCATCTTCACCCGCATCGGTGCCAGTGACGACGTCGCCGGCGGCGCCTCGACCTTCATGGTCGAGATGAACGAAACCGCCAATATCCTGCATCACGCCAGTGCGCGCAGTCTGGTGCTGCTCGACGAAATCGGTCGCGGCACCAGCACCTACGACGGACTCGCGCTGGCCTGGGCTTGCCTCGAACATATCCATTTGAACATCGGGGCCTTGACCCTGTTCGCAACACATTATTTCGAGCTGACCCGCTTGCCGGAACAGCTTTCCGCCATGGTCAACCTGCATGTCAGCGCGACCGAGCACGGCGATTCAGTGGTATTCTTGCACGCCATTGAACCGGGTCCGGCGAGCCGCAGTTACGGCATCCATGTCGCGCAACTGGCCGGGCTGCCGCTGGCGGTTGTCGCCCGGGCACGCGCGCATCTGGGCCAGCTGGAATCAGCCACGCCGGTTGCCCATGCCGTGCCGACATCAAGCGAAGCAAAAGCCGCGATCGATCCGGCCCACGCCCTGCTCGATGCACTGGATATCGATCGCATCAGTCCGCGCGACGCGCTGGACGTACTTTATCAACTGAAATCGCTACGCAAATAGCTGCCATTCGGGAGTTCATCATGACCTTCGTTGTTGCCGACAACTGTGTGCTGTGCAAACACACTGACTGCGTCGAAGTGTGTCCGGTCGACTGTTTCTATGAAGGTGAAAATTTCCTCGTCATCAATCCGGACGAGTGCATCGACTGCGGCTTGTGTGAACCCGAGTGTCCGGTCAACGCCATCTTCGAAGAAAACGAACTGCCGGAAGACCAGAAGCAATACCTTCAGATCAACGCGGAGTTGTCGACGAACTGGCCAAACATCAACAAGAAAAAGGCAGCGCTGCCAGACGCCGAGAAATGGGATGGCGTACCGAACAAATTGCAGTACCTGAAGCGCTAACCGATTTGATGATGAACGTGGCCGGCATATGCCGGCCCGATCGTTTAAAGGCGTTCGAACACCGATTGGTGTTTTGCCCCGATCACTGAACTATAGATATTGATATGTCATCCCCGCGGAGGCGGGGACCCAGTGTCTTGGCCTTATGGCCGCTGGCTTCCCGCCTCGACCCACATGGATGGGGGGAGTGTCGCAGGCGCGTCAGGAATGCGCGCGACCGCGGGAATGACGGTTCGGTTCAACTGAACCTTGCTTCTCATGCTGCAGACAACAACAAGGAAACAACCGTGACCCGTGTCCTGCGTAGCCACCTGCTCAGCACCCTGCTCGCCTTTCCGTTCGCCGCCGCCCTAGCCGATGAAGGCCAGTGGCAACCGCACCAGTTGTTGCAACTCAAAGCAGAGCTGAAGCGCATCGGCATCACCATACCTGCCGAAAAGCTCAGCGACCTGACCAAGCCGCCGATGAGCGCCATTGTTTCAACTGGCGGTTGCTCGGCATCGTTCGTGTCACCGAATGGCTTGGTGGTCACCAACCATCACTGTGCCTACGGCGCCATTCAGCGAAACTCCACCGCTGACAAGAATCTGCTCGCCACTGGCTTTCTGGCCAAAACCATGGCCGACGAACTGCCGGCTGGCCCGAACGAGCGCATTTACGTTACCGACAAGGTGGAAAACGTCACCGACCGGATTTTCAAAGGTCTGGATGCCGGCCTGACGGGTAAAGCGCGGCATGAAGCCATTCAGATGCGCATCAAGAATCTGATTGCCGAGTGCGAACAGGACAAGGCCTACCGCTGCTCGGTGCCGAGTTTTCACCGCGGCCTCGAGTACTACCGCATTCGCCAGCTGATGATTCGCGACGTCCGGTTGGTCTACGCACCTGCCGAAATGATCGGCAACTACGGCGGCGACATCGACAACTTTGAATGGCCGCGTCACACCGGTGACTTCTCTTTCCTGCGCGCTTATGTCGGCAAGGACGGCAAACCGGCCGATCCATCACCGGACAACGTGCCCTACCGGTCAAAGGATTTTCTGGCGATTTCGGCCGAAGGCCTGAAGAACGGTGACCCGATCCTGCTGGCCGGGTACCCGGGCCGCACTAACCGCTACAAGCTGCCGAATGAAATCCGCTTTGCCCGCGACATCGACTACCCGGCCCGCGTACAGGAATTCCAGGCCGACCTTGAGGTGATTGCCGCTGCCAGTGCCGGCAACAGCGACTGGCCTGTCCGTTATGCCAGCACCGTCAAGTCGATCAATAACCGGATGAAGAAACTGCAAGGCCTGCTCGATGGCTTTGCCCGCAAGGATCTCGCTGCCATCAAGGATCAGCAGGATCTGGCATTTCGCAATTGGTTGTCGCAACAGAAACTGCCTGCCGGCAGCACGCAATGGCTACAAGAACTCGATGAACTGATCGCCGCTGATCAGATCATTACCCAGCAAGAGTTTGCCTTCAGCCGCGCCAGCAACAGTGAATTGCTGAAAGCGGCCATGACCCTGCACCGGCTGGCAAAAGAGTCGGTAAAGCCCGATACGGAACGTGAGCAAGGTTACCAAGATCGCGACATTCCGTTTATCCGCGCCCGGCTGACCCGGCTGGAACAATCGCTGGTCAGTCAGGTCGATTTCGCCCGCTGGCAGTCGGCCCTGCGCCGCTACTACAAACTGCCGATTGAAGATCGCATCCAGGGCTTTGATCAGCAGGTGCCCAATGGCCCCGATCTGGAACAGCGGCTGACCGCGATGTATCGCAGCACCGAACTTGGCACCACCGCCAAGCGGCTGAGCTGGATTGGCCAACCCGTCTCCGCTTTTGAGTCCAGCAATGACAGCCTGATCCGGCTTGCCGTGGCGCTCGCCGATACCGCGCTGGCGCTGGAAGATCAGCGCAAGGAAATCGACGGCGAATTTGACCGGCTGGTGCCGCAATACATGCAGTCCGTCATTGCCTGGAAAAACTCGCAAGGCAAACCGGTCTACCCGGACGCCAACTCAACCCTGCGCATCACCTATGGCACAGTAGCGCCCTACTCGCCCGCTGACGGCATCAGCAAGGGCCCATTTACCACCGTGCAGGGCATTGTCGCCAAACACACCGGCACTGATCCGTTCGACGCTCCGCAAACACTGCGTGACGCCATCGCTGCCAGCCGCTTTGGTATTTACCGCGACCCCACCCTGAAAACCGTCCCGGTCAATTTCCTCAGCACCGCCGACACCACCGGCGGCAACTCCGGCTCGGCCGTCATGAATGCCCGTGGCGATCTGATTGGTCTTAACTTCGACTCCACCTACGAATCGATCACCAAGGACTGGTATTTCGACGCCGAGATCACCCGCGCCATTCACGTCGACATCCGCTACATGCTCTGGGTGATGCAGGAAGTGGATCACGCCGATTCCTTGCTAAAGGAATTGACCGTCAAGTACCCGAAGAGCAAGTAGACTACCAATATACGGGCAAAACCATAAAACAGGACAATGGCAAGGATCAGTAGGTTTGGCTTCAAAACCCAACACAGGTCTCTGAGTAGGCAGCATGCTGTTGGGCTACGCTATGCTCAGCCCAACCTACAGGACTAATCGTACCTACGTGAACTGACCATTACCTAGGATTTTCACAATGCCACTTGCCGCATTCATGTTTGCTGCTTTTGTTGTTGCATTCATCATCACGTTATTTGTGGCTGGCGCGTACCATCATTTGCTAAAACAGAAATACCCAGAGATCACAGATAGAGCCTACAGAAGTTTTGTGGATGTAGCTTTTCATCGCAAATTTCCATTAAATCCATGGTTTCTATTGTTTAAAAAGCTACCAGACGAAGCGGCCAAGGACTTTCTGCCACTTAAACTATGTTGTGCATTCATGGCACTAACAGCAGTTGGGTTCACAGCCCTCCTGATTGCTGAAATATTTTCAGTTTATAGCTAGCTTTGAAATGATCCAAACCTTGGTTAACATAGCCATCGTATTCTCGATTAGCGAAGCCTAATCGAGTTGAAGAAGTCGTCGACAATTTGAGCGCCGCTAGCGGCAACTGCACTAGACGCTCCTGCGACTAACCCGCCGCCCCTGATTCGATCCAAGCAACAATAAGCTTGCCATTCACCGACACCAGTTCCGAAAAGCAACTCCCACGCTCACTGCCGATTCGAGCAATCACCTGAACCACACCGGCTTCCAGTTGGCCGTTGGCATATGCGTAAGGCGTACCTCGTAGGGTGCGTGTTGACGTAGCATGTGCACGCTTATTTCAACACAACAGATGGGACATAATCGCTCTACGAACTCAATACCAGCCGAAGAATGACACCGCTGCGCTCACAACGCCGTCAACGGTAAACGCGCCACGCGCACCTGTGATGGACTGGTCGCCTGCGGTTCGGTCCAGGCAATAATCAGTTCGCCGTTCAACTGAGCGAGCCGGGGAAATCCGCTGCCACGGCCATTGGTGAACCGAGTAATGTCATGGACTTTGCCGGCGGCAAGTTGGCCGCTGGCAAGCACATCGTGGCGTTGCACCCGCAGCAAGGATTGCTCGCCTGCCCGTTCAAGCCAGCTGACAACGAAAGCCTGTTCCGAAATGGCTGTCAGCGCGACGCGACCAAGCACCTCGCCACCTGCCACCTGCACGGGTGGATGAAACCCGGAGATATCTGCGCGCGCCAGCGCCAGTTGCACGCGTGGCTTCAGTTGCGCGCCGGTGTACCAGGCAATTGCCATGTGTTTGCCGCTGCTTGCCAGCGCCGGACCGTTGACCGGGCAGCCGGGAATTTCCCATTGATCGGCATGGACAATCGCCGGTGTCATCCATTTCTCTGCTTGCATCCGCACAAACGCGATGTCCCGGATCTCGCCCGGCGCATGGTCTCGGTAGGCCGCTACCATCGCATCACCATGCAGCACGGCGGTAGTCTGGCAACAGGTGCAGGTGTCGCTGTCGATCGCCTGCTCGCTCTGTTTGACGCCATCACGATTGAACCGGGCATGGCGAAGTTGCATCTGCTCCTCGCCATGATTGGTGGCATTCGCGCCGCCACTGCCATGACCGGCATGTGCTGCTTGCGCGGTGGCGCGGCCATCGAGCCAGACCATAGACAAGTCACCATCAGAGCGCGGCAACAGCGTGACGAATCCATGTTCGGTCTTGGTGCCGTCATCGTGGGGCGACTGTGCAGAACTCCAGCGCTGGCCCTGATCGCGGGAAAAACTCAGGCGAACATCGTAGGCATAACTGTCGGGCGCGGATTTTTGCAGCCAATGTGCGGCCAACGTGCCGTCCTTCAGTACCGTCAGTGAGGGGAAATCCGCCCAGTTGACGAACCAGTCGGCACCGCGCGCTATTTCCTGAACCGGTGACCACTTGCCGTTTTGCCAGCGGGCGAATTGCAGCGCCGTCTGCGATTCCGGCAACGTTGCCAGCCAGCTCATGTAAAGCGCATCGTTGCTGACATGCAGGTGCGGAAATTGGCTGCCGCTCGGAGCTGGGTTTGGTAAGTCAACGGGGTTGGCGTGAGCCAGTGCCAGCCATGCTGAACCGAACAGCGAGATCACTGCTTTGAAGATGCGATTGAGGCATTTCTCACTGGTTCGCATGGCGGATCCCTTATGTTTTTTTAATCGGGTAATTGAGTGCAGTGTATTGAAACGAATCGCAGACATGGGGTTGATGGCAAGTGTCGTGCGGCAATTACCCCACCCCAGCCCTCCCCTTCACAGGGGAGGGAGCCGCGCTTTCCCCCGTGAAGGAGAGGTCAGGAGGGGGGTAGTTGCCGAATGAAACACTCCATTCAAGTTACCTGTTCGCCTGAATCACTTCTTGAGCAGCTGCTCGCGCGCCGCCTTGAACTCCGAACCGGGTTGAAAATCGACGTTCTTCAGATCACGGACCAGATCGCGACCGATCAGGTAATACAGTTCCGTGTCTTGCGCCAAGCCGGACAAGTCCCAGTCGGTACGCACTTCATCGCCTTCCTTGTGGTAGTGCTCGGCGCCGTACTCTTTCGCCTTACCCTGCCCGTAACCCTCTGGCTTGCCGATGACCTGCACACCGCCTTTCAAAAATAGCGCCGGCACACCTTTCTTGACCAGATTGAAGTGATCGGAACGGAAATAGCCGCCGCTTTCCGGTCGGCCATCGTTCTGCACTTCACGGCCCTGCTTGCCGGCGTTTGTTGCCACCAATGCTTCAATGGTGGTCTGGCCGGAACCAATGACCTGAATCTCTTTGGTCTTGCCCCATGGCTGCAGCGCATCGATGTTCAGGTTGGCCACGGCATCCTTGAGCGGATAGAGCGGGTTGTCGGCGTAGTACTGCGAACCGAGCAAGCCTTTTTCCTCGGCGGTGACCGCCATCAGCAACACCGAGCGTTTCAGCGATTTCTGGTTGGCCGAAAATTCCCGCGCCAGTTCGATCAGCGCGGCAATGCCGGAGGCATTGTCGACGGCTCCGTTGAAAATGTGGGTGTGGCCGCCCTCCTCGGTTTTGCCGAGATGATCCCAATGGCCGGTGTAGATGACATGCTCATGCTTGTGCTTGCGGTCATTGCCTTCGATGCGGGCCACCACGTTGCACGACTGCACTTCCCGCAGACTGTTGCTGAGCGTGGCATCCAGCTTTGCTGCCAGCGGCACCGGTTTGAAGTCTTTTTTCAGCGCGGCCGCTTTCAGCGCATCAAAATCCTGACCGCAAGCGCTCAGCAGCGCACGCGCCTTGTCTTCACGCAGCCAGGACCGCATCGGCACATCATTGACGTTGCCGTCGGCCGCTTTCAGCGTCATGTTTTCGCTGACGCCATTGTTGCGCACCACCTCATACGGATACGAAGCCGGCACCGTTTCGTGCACGATGATGGCGCCAGCGGCGCCCTTGGCAGCCGCAATTTCATATTTGTAGGTCCAACGACCGTAATAGGTCATGGCCTTGCCCTTGAACATGCTGTCATCCAGTTTGCTGGCGTCTGCAGGATCCGGAATGGCCGGATCATTGATCAGCATGATCAGCGTCTTGCCTTTGACATCCAGTCCTTTGTAGTCGTCCCAGCCGTATTCCGGCGCAACCACGCCGTAGCCGACAAACACCAGATCGGATGCCTTGATGTTGATGGTCGGTTGCACCTGCGTGGTCCACGCGACGTACTCATCCGGTGCCGACAATTTTTGCTCACCGGCACAGCCAGCAAGTGTCCAGCTCGGCGTCGTACGGATACCGACCAGCGGCACGTTCTGCACCCAACTGCCATCGGGATTGCCGGGCAAGGCGCCGGCCGCTTTGAACTGCTCGGTCAGGTAGGCAACGGTCTTGTCTTCGCCCGGGGTGCCGGGACCGCGGCCTTCAAACTCATCCGAGGCCAGCACCTTGATGTGCTCGAGCAAGCGGCTGGCAGAAACAAAATCCTGGTCAGCGCTGCTGGCCACCAACGGCGCCAAACCAAGGCTCACGATCAGCGCGGATTGCCAGCGTGCACGGGCCTGACGCAGCGAATTCGGGTTCATTGCAGATCCTCTTCTTTCTGGTTGCCGCGCTCGAAACGAGCCGCGACGGTTCGAGCGCCTTTATAGCGAGCGCAGGCAGCAGCGACAACCGATTGTGAAAAATGATGCCGGGGCAAGCAGCTGAGGTGCTGGTGACTGGCGGCCGACTGGTGAAAGTTTGCCCAGCTCGCCGACGAGCTCAACCTAGGTGGACCGCAGATCAATGGCGACCACCTCGTGGTCGGCCGTCATACCGCCCGGCAACTCGCCCAGCGGCGCCAGCGGCCAATGCCAACGGTCGAATACCTGATTGGACAAATCCAGTGGCGCGATCAGCTCGGTATGCTCGATAACGGTCTGGTCCGCAGCACGCGTGTACTGGTGATCGTCTGTCACCAGACACACCGGGACGGCAAGGCGTTGCAACTGGGCAACATGGTGCTGCAACAGTCGCCAGGCAAACGCATTGAGCGCGTCGATTGGCAACCCGGGCGATTGCCGTTGCAGGTACTCAACGGGTTTGACTGGCAGTTGCGACAACAAATTGACCGAGGCGACAAAGTCGATTGTTGGCTCGGTCAGCAGCGCAAGATCCGGAAGCGGCAGTGCCGCCAACTCCACTCCATCTAGACGCCCTTGCCGGGCCGCCAACGGCTCGGCAACACCGGTGACATCACAAGTAAGCCACTCGACATTGTTGAGCGCCCGCAGCCGCTTCGGCAGCCCTGGCAGGTGCACGATATCGACCAGCAGCACCCGTTCAAACTGCGTTGCCAATGCCTCGACCGGCACGTCATGACAGCCACCGGCACCGAGAACCACCGCCAGCCGGTGCTGCCGGCAGGTCGCCGCAACCCGCAGGATGGCGGCACGGGTGCGGGCCTGATGCGGTTGCCAGAGCCGCGACTGACGGCGACTGCGCGCCTCCAGGGCAATGGCCTCAGCCAGGTGGCCCACGCGGCGCGCCGCTGGCAAGCAGCGGGCGCGACACCACAACAGCGCTTCCTGCAGCATCGAAACTCCGTCAGTTTTGTAGCTGTTGGGTCAGTACGGCCAGCTCCTTGCGCGCTACCAGCAACCACGGCTCCAGCCGCTGGCGACTGAGCTGCAAGCGACGAGCAGCCGGCATGGCATCGATGGCCGGCACGGTCGAATCGGGCGTCGCCAGCCACTTGTCCAGAATCAGTGCCAGCCGAACCACATCAATGGTGCTGGGCTCGCCATCACGGCCCTCGCTGCCAAGACCGACCGGCACCGCAACCACATCCGCCGGCATCTTCCACGCCCGCAACACCGCCTCCCCGACCGGCCCCTGATCGTGCTCCAGCAACAGTTTGAGCAGATCGAGCCGACCAGCCAGTTCGCGCTGCTGGGCAAACAGCGCCAGAATCGGCAATGCGCCGATGTTGTGCACCAGCCCACCCAGCATGGCGTGACAATTCTCCAGCGCCAGCTTGCCGGCCAGCCATTGCGCACAGGCAGCGATCTGGGTCGAGCGCGCCCAGATCTTGCGCAGCTCGTCGCGCAGCGGGCCGGTTTGTCGATCGCGGAACAGTTTGGCGAGGCAGAAGTTGTAGACCAAGCCGCGAACGGCATGCAGACCGAGCCGAGCCAGTGCCTGCTCAAGCGTCGAAGGCGGTTCCAAACCGGTCCAGGCGGCGCCCGCCGTTTGCATGACCTTGGCAGTCAGCACCGGTTCGGCAGCGATGGCAGGCGCCAGCGTTCGCCAGCTGACTTGCGGGTCGGCCAGCGTTTCGCGCAACCGCTGGGTAATATCAGGCAAGCTCGGCAACTGCAGACGCTGCAAACGCAGATCGTCGTGCAGACGGTTGCTCCAAAACTGCTGCTCCTGCGCCAGACTCATTCGCTGCATTGCGGTCGCCGATTCGCCATCACCTGACTTACAGTGTAGTCAAGGCGGCGCTGCCGATTGCCCAAAGCAGCTTCTTGTCTGACGCAAAGACTGCTCCCACCAACGCGCGCCGGCACCACGCCCGTTCCCTGCCCCCAATTGTTGTCATATGCGCTGTCACACCACTGACACAACGGTTCCGTAACCTGCGCCGGCCCAATCGTCCGCCTATTGCCATTCACATGAAACGCCTTTTGTCCGTTGTGCTCGTGATCCTCGTCGCGGCAGCCAGCATTTTTTTCATTCTGCAACAGCAACACGCCACGGCGCAGATCAGCCAACGGCAGGACGTGTTTCCCGTTGCCCTGCGCATCCACGGCTCCAACACGGTCGGCGAAAAACTGATGCCGGAACTCGTGCAGGCCTTTTTGCAACAGCAGGGCTATGCGCTGGTGCGCATCGAGGCCGGTGCCGAACCGGTGGAGAAACGCATCCTTGCCAGCGCCCACCCGACCGCACCAGCAGTTGCGGTGGAGATCCACGCTCATGGCTCCAGCACCGCCTTCACCGATCTCGACAAGGGCCTGACCGATCTCGGCATGTCATCGCGCCGCATCAAGCCCGAAGAAGCCGAAAAGCTGAAAGCACGCTTCGGCGACCTGACCGCAACCGAGCAGGAACATGTCATCGCACTGGATGCACTGGCGATCATCGCGCATCCGGACAATCCGATTCACCAGTTGACGGTCGAGCAAACTGCCCAGATTTTCGCCGGCGACATCAGTGACTGGTCGCAACTTGGGCTGCCGGCTGGCCCTATCAATCGCTATGCCCGTGATGACAAATCCGGCACTTGGGATACGTTCGAAAATCTGGTACTGAAAAGATTCGAAAAGAAACTGGCTGGCGATACCCGCCGGTTCGAATCGAGTGAGGCATTGACCGAGTCGGTCCGCAAGGACAGAAATGGCATCGGTTTTGTCGGCGTCGCTCATGCGACACGCATCAAGCTGCTGAGTATCTCAGCTGATGGCAAGAAAGCATTCACCACGCCGGGCAAGCACACCATCGGCACCGAAGGCTATGCGCTGTCACGGCGTCTGTTTGTTTATCAACCGGCAACGCTAGACAATCGCCTCGGCGCGGACTTTTTGCGATTTGCCGTGTCGGATGCCGGTCAGAAACTGGTCGAGTCGGCCGGCTTGATCTCCTACTATCCAACCCGTGACAAACCCCGCATTGCCAGCCAGCCCTACCCGGCCCGCTATCAGAGCCTCGGTACCCTAGGCGAACGATTGAGCGTCAATTTCCGCATTGATGCGAATACCTTGGTCACTGATGGCAAGTTGCAACGCGATCTCGACCGCATCAACAATTTCTTCCGCGACAATCCGGATCGCCAGCTGGTGCTTGCCGAACTCAAACCGGGCAGCGCCAAGGCATCCGATGCCGACATCGCCTATCAACAATTGTTGCAGCGGTTGGCGGAAACGAATCTGAAAGTGTACGACCGTGTTCTGGTCGATTTCGGACCGGACAATTTTGATGGGCTGGGCGCCCAGTTCGAAGTCTGGGCGTTGTAAGCCGCCAAGGGTTGGCTTTGCAGCAAACAAAAACGCCGCATATCTGCGGCGTTTTTTTTGGAACTTCACCATGACAGTGCCCTACCCAGGAACCTGCTCTGTTGAGGTACTGATCTGTTGGGGTACTGCACTGTTGAGATACTAATCTGTCGGGGCACGGCTCTTGCTGAACAGTACGCGATGTTCTTCCGTCAGCTTACGCCGCCAGCGTTGGTGCCTGCGCCTGCTCGGCCTGCACGCGCGCGGCCCGGATCATGTCCATGCTGCGGCTCGGAGTCAGGCCGGCATGGGCAACGCGCTGGAACGAACTGACCGTGTGCATCGGCGGTACCGTTCTTGCCCGGACAGTACCGATGGCGTTGTGCAATTCGGCCAGTATCAGCAGATCGGCATAATCGGCATCTGCCGGCTCATCCCGACCGCGGCGACGCTCCCAATCATCAGAAATGGTCGCGGCGGTGACAATTTCGCTGTTGAGGCCGTACTCGCGCAACAGCGTCGCACCAAGCAGTGGCCGCACCCGTTGCAGACAGCGTTCCAACCGTGGGGTATCAAGCGCAAGTTCGGGCCACGCCGCTGCATAGGTCAGCGCCGCCAATTCACCACTCAGGTGCAGCAAACCCACCAGATAGGCACGCGCAGCAACCAACCCTGGCGCCAATTCGCTCAGCTGGGCACAGAGATAGGCCAGCTCGCGACTCTGCCGGACCGCCGCCCCGAAGTGGCCGGCAACCGGCGAATAGCGGTCCATGATCTGTTCCGAGTTGGTGAACAGCATCAGCAAACGACGAGTCAACTCGATGCCGAGCCGGCTGACGGCTTCAAAGCAGCTTTGCACCGGCGGCGCGGAAGTGGCCACGAAAGGATGATTGGCGGCACCAATCAGCCGCAACGCAACCGATGGCTCGATCATCGCCGCCTGGGCAAGCGGCAGCATCCCGGACGCCGGCGACAGTGCCAACGCCCGGATACTGGCAGCACCGGCGCGGGTCACCGGCAGCCGGACGGCCTGTCGCGGTAAATCGGTCAACAGCCCGGCAAACAACCGGTCATCATCATCGTTGAGATCGAGTTCCAGCTCCTCGACCCGGTAACTGGCATTTTCGTGCTCAGTCAGCAAAGACATCAGCGAGGCTGGCACCAACATCACCTTGGCTGGGCTGTCAGCCCGGACCCGGAACTGGCGCGGTCGTAATTGGGCAACACCACCGAGCGCGTTGGCAGCACCGGCAGCCATCCGCCGCACCGTGCCTTCCGCCGCAACCAGTGTCAGCTCGCCTTCGAGCAGGAAGATTTCGTCTGTATCAACTTCACCAATAGCCGCTATCTCCATTCCGCGCCGGCAGTCGAGCAAACGCGACTGACTGGCAAGCAGCAACAGTTCGAGGGCACTGAGGCGACGAAACGGCAGGAACCGGGAAAGGGTCTGGGGATCAGGAACAACCGAGCGAAGCATCGCCGAAGACATCCATGTTACGACGTACGCGGCTAGCGTAGCGGAACGAGCAGCACTTTTCAATTCTGTGACAGCCGACACAGCATTGACCAAACAGCAAAGTGACGGGTTTCTTTACACATTTGTGTTCGGCGTCTGCACGCCCGTCCCCTCACAGCCGCAGTGCCTGAAGTTCCCGGTATGCGGTAGGTGCAAAAAGCAAAACGCCGGCAGCAGCCGGCGTTTTGTCAGCAAGCAACGCTCAATTACTTGATCTGATGCTGGCCCTCGGCAACGGCCTGCTCCATTTCACGCTCGCGTTTCTTCTCCAGTTTGTACATCAACACGCCAGCAATGGTGATGGCGATGGTGACAATCAGGATGATGATGCTGGCCAACGCGTTGATCTTCGGACTGACACCAAGCCGTACCGACGAGAACACCACCATTGGCAGGGTTGTAGAACCCGGACCGGAAACGAAACTCGAAATCACCAGATCATCCAGCGACAGCGTAAACGCCAGCAACCAACCGGAAACCAGCGCCGGGGCAATGATCGGCAACGTGATCACAAAAAACACTTTCCACGGCGGCGCGCCCAGATCCTGCGCCGCCTCTTCGATGGACTGATCCATCTCGCGCAAGCGTGAGGACACCACTACCGTAGTGAAGGCCGCCGAGAAAGTCGTGTGAGCAATCCATAGCGTGGTGAAACCGCGCCCATCTGGCCAGCCAAACGCCTGCTCCAGCGAAACAAACAACAGCAGCAACGACAGGCCGGTGATCACTTCCGGCATCACCAAGGGTGCGGTGATGAGCGCCGAGAAAAAGGTCTTGCCGCGGAACCGGCCCATCCGGGTCATCACCACAGCCGCCATGGTGCCGATGATGACCGCCGTGGTTGCCGTCACGAACGCCAACTTCAGACTCATGATGGCAGCAGCCAACATATGCCGGTCTTTGAACAACTCCCCGTACCATTTGGTCGAGAACCCGGACCATACGGTAACCAGTCGGCTCTCATTGAATGAATAGATAATCAACAAGGCCATTGGTACATACAAAAAGGCGAAGGCAAAAGCGAGCCAGGTCCAGGAGGCTATAGAGTTCTTGTTGGCGTTCATTTGCCCTCCTCCAGCTCTTTGTTCTGAATTCGCTGAAAGATGGTGATGGGCAGAATCAGCACCAGCAACATCGTGATGGCCACCGCCGAGGCAACCGGCCAGTCACGGTTATTGAAAAACTCTTGCCAGAGCACCTTGCCGATCATCAGCTGATCCGGGCCACCGAGAATTTCCGGGATCACGAACTCGCCGACCGCCGGAATGAACACCAGCATGCAACCGGCAATGATGCCGTTCATCGACAACGGCACAGTGATCTTCCAGAACGCGGTAAACCGGTTGGCGCCGAGATCTGCCGCCGCTTCCAGCAGGGTGGGATCATGCTTGACCAAATTGGTGTAAATCGGCAGCACCATGAATGGCAGATAGGCGTAGACAATTCCGATGTAAACGGCAAAGTCGGTTTGCATCATCTGGATCGGGCTGTCGGTGATACCCAGCCACATCAAAAAGTTATTGATGAAGCCATTGTTTTTCAGCAGGCCAATCCAGGCATAAATGCGGATAAGCAGACTGGTCCACGACGGCAGAATCACCAGCATCAGCAACACTTGCCGCAATGCACCGGGCGCGCGGGCGATGGCATATGCAACCGGGTAGCCAATCATCAGCGCCAGAATGGTCGACACGGCGGCCATCTTCAGCGAACCGAGATAGGCGTTGATGTAAAGCAGATCGTCCAGATCGAACAGCCGGGTGTAATTCTTGGTCAGCAGTTCAATATTGCCACGCAAGTCATACTCGAACGCCACCGGCGGCATCGCCACCGCCGGCTTCATGAACGAGATGACGAACACGATCGCAAACGGAATGAAGAAAAACAGGAACATCCACAGATACGGCGCGCCGACCACGAACCAGCGCGGCTGCGGTGTTAACCGACTCAGCAGCGAAGGTGTGGTCATATCGGCAGCACCACCACGCTTTCCGGCGCCCAGCTGACATACACTTCGTCATCCCAGGTCGGCCGCTCGTTCAGCGTCCGCTCAAAGTTGGATGCATTGGCAAGAATCTTTTTGCCGCTTTCCAGCCGCACGTGATAGACCGAGTGACTGCCAAAATAGGCAATGTTGAACACCTTGCCGCGGGCAACGTTTGTTGCTTGCTCTGGTTTTTCCTTGCTGACATCAATCTTTTCCGGTCGCACGGCAGCCCACAGAGTCTGGCCCCGCTCTCCGGTGATGCCGTGATTGATATAGATCCGGCTTGGCAAATCGGCGGTATCGACTTCACAGTGATCCGGTTCATCAACAACCAGCTTGCCCTCAAACATGTTGATCGAGCCAATGAACTCGGCGCTGAACCGGCAGTTCGGAGTTTCATAAACCTGTGCTGGCGCACCAACCTGCAGAATGCGTCCCTTGCTCATGATGCCGATGCGGGACGCCATGGTCATGGCTTCTTCCTGATCGTGGGTCACCATGACGCAGGTCACACCGACCTTTTCAATGATGTCGACCAGCTCGAGTTGCATGCGCTCGCGCAGTTTTTTGTCGAGCGCGCCCATCGGTTCGTCGAGCAGCAACAATTTTGGCCGCTTCGACAAGGACCGCGCCAATGCCACCCGCTGTTTCTGGCCACCGGACAACTGATGCGGCTTGCGCTTGGCATAGGGCGTCATGTCGACCAGCTTGAGCATTTCTTCAACCCGGGCCTTGACCTCGGCTTTCGGCAGGCCGTCCTGCTTCAGACCGAACGCGACGTTGTCTTCCACCGTCATGTGCGGAAACAGCGCGTAGGATTGGAACATCATGTTGGTCGGCCGCTGGTAGGACGGCACTTTCGCCATGTCCTGACCGTCGATGGTGATGCGGCCTTCGGTCGGTTTCTCGAAACCGGCAAGCATCCGCAGCAGGGTCGATTTGCCGCAACCGGAGCTGCCGAGCAAGGCGAAAATTTCGCCTTTGCGAATCGACAATTCGACATTGTCGACGGCGGTGAAATCGCCGAAAACTTTGCTGACCCGCTCAATGCGGACATAGTTGTCATCGGTTTTCGGTTTGGCCGGTGCTGCTGTGGCCGGTTTCTCAACTGCCGCCATGATTGCTCCGTGTGGTGCTCGCGCCGGCCTTGTATCCAGACCGGTCGCCAATGGATCGTTAGCTTGTTGCCACGGTCTGAACCGCATTTGCCGCGCGGTACTGACTGTTTTTTGCCCAGCCATTGCCATGACGGCGACCAGGCTGGGCAAAAAACAGGCAAAACCTTGAAAAAAAGCCCCGATGCGCGAGGCATCGGGGCTGGTCCTACCATTTTACTGACCTGTCTTGACCTTGGTCCAGACCCGCGTCATCACCCGCTCGATATCAGCCGGCATGACTTTCAGCGTCCACAGCTTGGCCATGGTGGCTTCATCCGGGTAAATCGCCGGGTTGTTCTTGACCTCATCGGCCACCATCGCCAGCGAGGCGCTGTTGCCGTTGGCGTACTGCACGTAGTTCGAGATCTTGGCGATCACGTCCGGGCGCAGCAGGTAGTTGATGAAAATGTGAGCATTTTCGACGTTCTTGGCATCCTTCGGAATCGCCATCATGTCGAACCACATCTCGGTGCCTTCCTTCGGAATGCTGTAACCGATTTCGACACCGTTGTTGGCTTCGACAGCCCGGGCTTGCGCCTGGAATACGTCACCGGACCAACCCACTGCAACGCAGATGTCGCCATTGGCGAGATCGTTGATGTACTGCGAGCTGTGGAAATAGGTGATGTGCGGACGAATCTTTTCCAGCAGCGGCTGGGCGACATCGGTGTAATCGGTTTCAATCAGCGAATCCTGCTGCTTGCCGAGGTAGTTGAGAATCGGCGGCAGAATTTCCGACTGGGCATCCAGGAAGGCAACGCCGCAAGCCTTCAGCTTGCTGATGTTCTCTTCTTTCAGGACCAGATCCCAGGAATCAACCGGGGCGTTTTCACCGAGGATTTCCTTGACCTTCTTGACGTTGTAACCGATGCCGGTGGTGCCCCACAGGTACGGAATGGCGTACTGGTTGCCTGCGTCGTAGTTTTCCAGACGCTTCATCAGGCTGGCATCCAGATTGCCCCAGTTGGTCAGCTTGGCCTTGTCCAGCGGCTGGAACACGCCAGCCTGGATCTGACGGCCGAGGAACGAACCCGACGGGACGACCACGTCAAAGCCGGTGCTGCCGGCCAAGAGTTTGGCCTCGACCACTTCATTGCTGTCGAACACGTCATAGACGACCTTGATGCCGGTTTCCTTTTCGAAATCCTGCAACACGGTATCGTCGATGTAGTCGCTCCAGTTGAAAACGTGGACCACTTTTTCTTCGGAAGCCGGCGCTGCCGCCTGACCTTGTTGCTCGGTCTGTGCCGGCTCCTCGCTACAGGCCATCAGGCCGAGCGCGGCCAGCACCGCTACACCCAGAGTGAGCTTTTGCTTTGCCATTTTTTTATCCCCTTCAGTGGTTGGTGCGGCGACGTCCGACCGCATCCGATAGTGCCTTGTTGCCCCGAGTCAACGCCACCTCCGCGGCCCGACCCAAGTCGCGCAAACCATAACAGCACAAGGCCTAGATTTACAGACCCTTTTGCAAGGACTTCGCTGCCCCGAAATTGTGCCGTTCAAAGCCCGAGATCACGTGCCGTCAAATCCAGCGCAGTCCGGGTTTTCTGCAGCATTTCGTCGAGTTGTTGCTCCGAGATCACCAGCGGCGGTGACATCAGCATGGTGTCGCCTGTTGCGCGCAGCACCAGACCAGTGCGCAAAGCGTGATCGCGACACACCGTTCCGGTGCTGCCCGGTTTCGGGAAGCGCTCGCGAGTTGCCTTGTTTTTGACCAACTCGACCGCACCGAGCAGACCGACACTGCGCACTTCGCCAACCAGAGGGTGATCAGTCAGGGTTTCCAGCGCTTTCTTGAAGTACGGTCCGAGCCGATTCTTGACGTTCTCGACAATGCCTTCGCGCTGCAGGATACGGATGTTCTCCAGCGCCACCGCCGCGCAGACCGGGTGGCCGGAATAGGTAAAGCCATGGTTGAAGTCACCACCGGCAGCAACCAGCACGTTGGCGACCCGATCGCCGACGATCACGCCGCCAATGGGCAAATAGCCGGATGAAAGCCCCTTGGCGATGGGCATCAGATCGGGCTGGATGCCGAAATGCTGGCAGCCGAACCAGCTGCCGGTGCGGCCAAATCCGCAGATGACCTCGTCGGTGATCAACAGAATGTCGTATTTGCGGCAGATGCGCTGAATTTCCGGCCAGTAGGTCGCCGGCGGAATGATGACGCCACCGGCGCCCTGGATCGGCTCGCCAATGAACGCGGCAACCTTGTCCGGGCCGAGTTGCTTGATCTTGTCTTCCAGCCAGCCAGCCGCTTTCAGGCCGAACTCGTCCGGGCTCAACTCGCCACCAAGGCCATACCAATAGGGCTGTTCGATATGAACGATACCCGGAATCGGCAGATCGCCCTGCTTGTGCATGTAGTCCATGCCGCCGAGTGAGGCCCCTGCCACGGTCGAACCGTGGTAGGCATTGCGACGCGAGATCACCGTTTTCTTGTTCGGCTTGCCCATCAGGTCCCAATACCGGCGGACCATGCGCAGCACCGTGTCGTTGGCCTCGGAACCGGAGCCGGTAAAGAAGACATGGCCCATGCCCGCCGGCGCGACCTCCGCAATGGCTTTCGACAAATCGATGACAGGCTTGGTGGTCGTGCGGAAAAACAGGTTGTAATACGGCAGCTCGCTCATCTGCTTGCTGGCCGCCGCGACCAGCTCTTGCCGGCCATACCCGACATTGACGCACCAGAGCCCGGCAAAGCCGTCGAGGATCTTGTTGCCGTCAGAATCCCACAGGTACACCCCTTCGGCACGGGTAATGACCCGTACGCCCTGCTCTGCCAAAGCTTTGTTGTCGGTAAACGGATGCAGGTGATAGGTGGCGTCGAGCGCGCGCAGTTCGGCCGTTGACAGTGTCGCTGTCATGTTCTGATACCCCTTAGCGTTGCCGGCCAACCGTCATCGCAGCTGGCACTGTTGTCGTTACACCGGTCTTTGCCGGTGCTGAGTGGAATCGGGTGGTGATTGTCAGGCAGGCGTCCGCTCCTGCCGACCAGTTTCAGGTCCTGAAAAAAACGGGCGACGTTTTCAGCAAACGTCGCCCAAGTGCTCACACATTCAACAGCAGGTAATCACGTTCCCAGGAACTGATCACCGCAAAGAAGGTTTCGTACTCTTTTTCCTTCACCGCGGTATAGGCCCGGACAAAGCGCTCGCCCAGCACATGCTGCAGTTCGTCGCTCTTGCGCAGCAGCGCCACTGCATCAAGCAGATTGCGCGGCAATTCATAGGGCAGGTTGTAGGCGCTGCCCTGCACCGGCTCGCGCGGTTTGATCTTCTGGATCATGCCGAGATAGCCAGCCGCCAGCGATGCCGCCAACGCCAGATAGGGATTGCAATCCGAACCGATAATGCGGTTTTCCACCCGACGGTTGGCTGGCGACGAATGCGGCACCCGCAATCCAACCGTGCGGTTGTCGTAGCCCCACTGCACATTGATGGGTGCAGAATTGAAGCGGGCAATGCGGCGGTAGGAATTGACGTTCGGTGCCATCAGACTCATCAGCGCCGGCAAGTACCGCTGCAGGCCGCCGATGTAGTGATAGAACAGCTCGCTCGGCTCGCCATCCGGGGTCGAGAAAATATTCTGCTTGGTCTGTTTGTCGACAATCGACTGGTGCACGTGCATCGCCGAACCGGCTTCGTTCTCCATGGGCTTGGCCATGAAAGTGGCGTAAATGCCGTGCCGGAGTGCAGTTTCCCGCATCACCCGCTTGAACAGGAAAACCTGATCGGCCAAATCCAGTGGGTTGCCATGCAGGAAGTTGACTTCCATCTGGCCGGCGCCGTCTTCGTGGATCAGCGTATCGATGTCGAGTTCCATCGCTTCGCAGTAGTCGTACATGTCCTCGAAGACCGGATCAAATTCGTTGACTGCATCAATGCCGTAGGAGCGGCGCGCCGTTTCCTGCCGACCCGAACGCCCGACCGGCGGCTCCAACTTGTAATCGGCATCGGTGTTCTGCTTGACCAGATAGAATTCGACCTCGGGTGCCATCACCGGCTCCCAGCCTTGCAGATCGAACATTTTCAGAATTTTCTTCAGCACCGAACGCGGCGCCAGATCCACCGGCGAGCCATCGCGATAAAAACAATCGTGAATGACCTGTGCGGTCGGCTCGGCCGCCCATGGCACCAGGCAGACCGTTTTCGGATCCGGCCGCAGCTCCATGTCAATTTCGGTCGGCGCAATGAGGCTGTCGTCTTCGTCGTCCGGCCAATCACCGGTCACGGTCTGAATGAAGATACCTTCCGGCAGCCGCATGTTCTCGCGGAAAAACTTCTTGGCCGGAACGATCTTGCCGCGGGCAACGCCGGTCATGTCCGGCACCATGCATTCCACTTCGGTAATGCCGCGCTCTTCGAACCATTGTTTCAGTACTTCTTCGTCTTGAATGCTTTGTCCGTTGTCACTCATAAATCTCTCGCTTGCATCCGTTTTTTGCAGGCCTCACCAAAAGCCGCAAACAATTTGACGGAAACCGGGTTGTCCCAGGCTTTCCACTCGGGGTGCCACTGCACCGCCAGGGCGAAAGTTTTCGCCGTGCCTACACTGTAGGCCTCAATCAGCCCATCGGGGGCTGTCGCCTCGATTTTCAGATTCGGGGCCAGATCGTCGATGCCTTGCCCGTGCAGGGAGTTGACGTCGATTCGGTCCTGGCCCAGCAAACCCGCCATGACCCCACCCGGTGTGAGGCGAACCTCATGGGCGGGGCCGTATTGCTCGTCGAGCGGGTCGTCCTTGTCTTCGCGATGGTCCCTGAGGCCGGCAACTTTGTGCACCTCCTGATGCAAGGTTCCGCCAAAAGCCACGTTCATTTCCTGAAAGCCGCGGCAAATACCAAACACCGGCATGCCGGCGGCGATCGCATTCGGGATCAGGCCCAGCACCGTCGCGTCGCGCTGCGGGTCGTTTAAATCTTCAGCTTTCTGCCGGTCACGGCCATAGCGGTGCGGCTCGACATTGGAATAGCTGCCAGTCAGCAGGATGCCGTCAAAGCGCTCAATCAGCTCCGACTCCGGGATCGAACCGGCAAACGCCGGCAGCAACACCGGCAGCACGCCGGCACAGCGCTCCACTGCGCGGACATATTTGTCGCCCACCATATGGAACGGGTGCAGGCCGACCTGGCGCAGATCGGAAATGATGGCGACCAAGGGCCGGCGGCTGGCGGTCTGAGCGTGAGCTTGCGTCTTGTCGTTCATTTTCTTAAACAGGTTGTGTGACGTTTTACTGAACACATTCTTGAAAGTTGGCCGTTGGGCCATCGGCAAGCTACCCTTGGATGCTCGCCTGTGAACTGTCTGCTGTCCGGAGGGCGAATGGGTGTCAGGTGCCGAATTGCGGCCTTTATAGCCGGGAATTTGGGGAATCGTCAACCACCCCCCACGGCTTTTCCTGCCATTGTGCGGCGCAACACCAACTTGCCTTGACAGCCCGACGCCGGATCGGGAGCATTCGAAGATATTAAACAGGTGTTGAGCAGGACCCTCGCAGCAAGGCAGCCCACCGCCCTGCTGTCGCCGAATCGGAACCCATCCCGACCCGGCCGGAGGCCCCTGACCCGTCCAGGGCTTGCGTGACGGGCAACACCGGGTTTTGGCCCCGTTTGGCCAGTACCTCAAAACGCAGGCGAAGCTAAGACGCGGCCTTTCGGGGCCATACTCGACCCAGAGCCACCCATCATGACGACCACCAACTTCACCAGCAGCACTCCCTTCACCAAGCCGGATCCGAAGGAAGCTGAACTTTTTCTGCAGCAGAACCCCGACGTGCTCGGCATTGACCTGTTTGTCTGCGATACCAACGGCGTCGCCCGCGGCAAGCGCATCGACCGTGACAGCCTGGTCAAGTGCTACAAGAACGGTGTGGCCCTGCCCGGCTCCATCTTTTCGCTCGACATCACCGGCGACTGCATCGAAGACGCCGGCCTCGGCTTCGACGTTGGCGACATGGATCAGATCTGCTGGCCAATCCCCGGCACGCTGAAGTTGTCGCCTTGGCAGAAGCGGCCAATGGCGCAAGTGCTGATGACCATGCACACCAGCGACAACCAGCCGTTCTTTGCCGACCCCCGGCAGGTGCTGGCGCGCGTGCTGAACAAATTCAAGGAACTGAAACTGACGCCGGTGGTAGCCGTCGAGCTGGAGTTTTATCTGCTTGACCGTCAGCGCGTCGATACCTATACACCGCAGCCACCGATCTCGCCGTTCACCGGTCGCCGTGAAGAATCGACCCAGGTGTATGCCATCGAGGCGCTTGATGATTTCGATGAACTGCTGGAAGACATCGCCCAGTCGATTGAAATCCAGAACCTGCCGGCCGATACCGCCGTCGCCGAATACGCGCCGGGCCAGTACGAAATCAACCTCGAACACCGTGCCGATGCGTTACGCGCCTGTGATGATGCCTTCCTGCTCAAACGCTTGATCAAGGGCGTGACGCTCAATCACAACTTCGAAGCCACCTTCATGGCCAAGCCTTACGATGACAAGGCTGGTTCGGGTACCCATATTCATGTCTCGCTGATTGATGAAAACGGCAACAACATATTTGCCGATGGCAAAGGCCAGTTCACCGATCAACTGAAATGGGCGCTTGGTGGCTTGATGGCCACGATGCACGAAGGGATGGCGATTTTCGCGCCAAACGCCAACAGCTACCGCCGCTTCCGGGTCAACTCGCATGTGCCGAATTGTCCGGCCTGGGGCGTCAACAACCGTTCGGTTTCTCTGCGCATTCCGGCCGGCTCAGCAGATGCCACACGCGTCGAACACCGCGTTGCCGGGGCCGATGCCAATCCGTACCTGCTGGTTGCCACTGTCCTGGCCGGGATGCACCACGGCCTTGTCAACAAACTGGACTGTGGCCCGGAAACAGTGGGCAATGCGTATACCCAGCACGAAGCCAGTCTGCCCAATGTCTGGATTCACGCCATTGAACTGTTTGAAGCCGGTGAAATCATTCCGGACTATCTCGGCCGCGAGTTCGCCAAGGTTTACGTGGCCTGCAAACGCGCTGAATACAATGAGTTCAATTACCATGTGAGCCCGTTGGAATATCAGTGGTATTTGCGCACCGTCTGATCATCACCCCGGCCACCTTGGCCACCTGATTGAAAAAACCAGTACCAACACCCCGGCCTTTGCCGGGGTGTTGGCCACAGCACACTCGACTTGCACCCATTTATTAGAGGCTCCGTATACGTGTCATGACCCAGCACCAACATATCGATTCCTGGTACGCCGCTTCCGCCAATCCGTTTCCCTCCCTGCCTGCGCTGGAGGGCGATACCACCGTCGATGTCTGCATCATCGGTGCCGGCATGACGGGCTGCAGCACCGCGCTTGATTTGGCGTCACGTGGATACAAGGTGTTGGTGGTGGAAGCCGCGCGCGTGGGCTGGGGTGCCAGTGGCCGCAGTGGTGGCCAGTTCATTCACGACTACGCCTGTGGCAATCACAAACTGCAAGCGCTGGTCGGCAAAGAAGACGCCCGCAAACACTGGGATATTTCCATCCAGGCACTCGACCTGGTTCGCGAGCGGGTCAGGCAACACCGCATCGATTGCGACATGCAAGACGGCTACTGCGCGGTGGCAATAAAAGACCGCCAGCGAAATGACTTGCTGGAAGAACAGGCGTTTCTCGCCAAGGAATACAACTTCCCGACTGAATTCTGGGATGGCGATACGCTGAAAGAAAAACTCGATAGCCCGCGCTATATCGCCGGACTCTATGACGGCCGCTCCGGCCACCTGCATCCGCTCAATTACACCCTGGGACTCGCGCAGGCTGCGCTCAACGCCGGTGCCCGCATTGTCGAGCACAGCCGGGTCGAAGCCATAGAACATGGCGCAAAAGTACGGGTGAAAACCCGACGCGGCACCGTCACGGCCAACTTCGTGGTGCTCGGCGGCAATGCCTATCTCGGTGAGCTGGTGCCCCAGCTGGATCGCAAGATCATGCCGGTCGGTACCTATATCATGGCGACCGAACCGCTCGGCAAAGCGCGCGCCGAAAGTCTGATCCGCGACAGCATGTGTGTCTGCGATACCAACTTCGTGCTCGATTATTTCCGGATGTCGTCCGATTACCGCTTGCTGTTTGGTGGCCGCGTGTCGTACTCGGGGCTGGAGCCCCTGAACCTGACCCAGCGGCTGTACTCGCACATGGTGCGGGTCTTTCCGCAACTTGATGGCGTGCAACCGGCTTACACCTGGGGCGGCTACGTGGATATCACCATGAACCGGGCGCCACATTTCGGCCGGCTGGCACCGAATGTCTATTTTGCCCAAGGCTTCTCCGGCCACGGCGTTGCACTGACCGGCATGGCCGGCCGGCTGATTGCCGACGCCATCAGCGGACAGGCTGAACGTTTTGACCTGTTCAGCAAGATCCCGCATCACGACTTTCCGGGTGGCCGCCGCTTCCGCACGCCGGCGTTGGTGCTGGCAATGGCGTGGTACCGCTTGCGCGACATGCTTTAATTTTTCCAACGCGACACGCGCTTTCGCAGCCGGAGCGGCCTTGACCGCTCCGGCTGCGTTTCGCGTTCTTATCGATCCGCCTCGTCACCGAGCTGCAATAGCTCGTCGCCAACTTTTGCTACAATCGATCCGCCTTTGAGCCTCTACCCGTCGGCCTTGTGGATCGGGAATCGGTCAGACACCTGTCCTGGCCGTGCAGCAAGGGACTACCTCCATGACTGATATTCTCCGTGGCGACGGCGCCATTCGCCGCAAATCACTTTATGGCAGCAGCATTGAGAATACCTACGGTGGCGTACAGTCGTTCATGCGCCGCAACTACAGCCGCGATCTGACCGGCGTCGATGTTGCCATCAGCGGCATCCCGTTTGATCTCGCCTGCACCTACCGTAGCGGCGCCCGGCTCGGTCCCAGCGCCATACGCGCTGCCTCGGTCCAACTCGCCGAGCTGAAACCGTTTCCGTGGGGCTTTGATCCGTTCGATGATCTGGCCGTGATCGATTACGGCGATTGCTGGTTCGATGCGCACAACCCGCTGACCATCAAACCCACCATCATTGAACACGCCCGCACCATTCTGGCCAGCGGTGCCACCATGCTGACTTTCGGCGGCGATCACTACGTCACCTACCCGCTCCTGAAAGCCCATGCTGAAAAATTCGGCGCACCGCTGAGCCTTATTCACTTCGATGCCCATTGCGACACATGGCCGGACGACAACCCGGACTCGCTGAACCACGGCACCATGTTCTACAAAGCGGTCAACGAAGGCCTGATCGATCCCAAGCGATCGGTGCAAGTCGGCATCCGCACCTGGAACGACGACTACATGGGCCTGAACATGCTGTTCGCGCCGTGGGTGCATGAGAATGGCGTCGCCGCAACGATTGCCGAAATCAAGAAGACCGTCGGCAACCATCCGACTTACCTTACTTTTGACATCGACTGCCTCGACCCGGCCTTTGCCCCCGGCACCGGTACACCGGTTCCCGGCGGCTTGACCAGCTCGCAAGCCTTTTCAATTGTCCGCGCGCTCGGTGATCTCAACATCATCGGCATGGACGTGGTCGAAGTCGCCCCGTCCTACGATCAAAGCGAAGTCACCGCCCTCGCCGCCGCCCACCTCGCCTGCGATTTCCTCTGCCTGATGCGCAACAAGAAACTGGCGAAGCAAGGGAAGAAGTAAGCTTTGCTTTTACTCCCCTCCTCTCAGGAGGAGGGGTTGGGGGTGGTGTGGGTTTGTCTTATTTTGCAGACCGCATTGAGTAACGCATTCAACCACCCCTAGCCCCTCCTTAATAAGGAGGGGGATCAAAACCCAAAACAAGAAACCACCATGCTCTACACCATCATCAAACACATCCACATCACCACTGCCATTGTTTCCGGAATCCTGTTGTTCTGGCGCGGCGGCCGCGCCCTGCTCGGCTACAACAACAACGGCTTCGCCTACCGGGTCCTGCCGCACATCATCGACACCGTTTTGCTCGGCACCGCCATCTACATTGCCTACATCAGCCACCAGTATCCGTTCGTGCATGCCTGGCTAACAGCGAAAGTGGTGGTGCTGTTCGCCTACATCTTCTTCGGCTACATGGCCGTCAAGAAAGCCAAGGGGTTCTTTCCGATCCTGATGTACCTGCTGCTGGCACTGGCAAGCTATGTTTATATCGTCGGAACCGCGCACTACAAAAACTGGTTGTGGGTGACGTGGTATTTCTGAGTACTGACAGGATGTAGATTGGGCTGCAAAGCCCAACATTGGCTTGATGACGTCAATGTACTGATCTGTTTTACGCAAAGCGTGCCGTTGACGTTCCCGCCCGTTCGACGAGCCGAGCAGCGGAATGTAGTCTGGGTTAATAGCCTGTAGTGAAACGAAGGGGCGAGGCATGGATGCCGAAGCCTTTTCAGACTGCACAAGGATGTGCTGTCTGAAAAGGCCCAGACGGAATGAGTAGCGCAGGGAACCGTGCGCAGCACGGCTCGGAGCCGGGCATGATTCTTTGGTGACTTTCTTTCGTAAAGAAAGTCACCCGCCCGCCGGGGCGGGGCTCGGCAACGGTCTCGAATTACGAGACATGGAATGGATTCGACATGAACTACATGCGTCCGATTACGCTACGCTAATCGGACCTACGTGAACTGAATGCGCGTCAGACGGTAAATGATGTCAATGCGTTTCCGAATTAAAGTATCTTTTATTGTGAGCATGATAGCGCTTGTTATTACCTCATTGTCGGAGGCTGTGGCGGCTGGTTGGTCACTTCCTGATGATGCCATAGGTATGGCGCTGCTGATTTGGCCAATCACACCCATTCTGCTTATATCGGTAGTGTCGCTGTGGCGTGATGGGGGCATGGTCAGGGCAGGAGCATGTTCGCTAGTGGTGCTTTCTGTACTGTTATATGTGCCCCCTGCTTTTTCCCCATCCGGCTCGACTGGAGCTCTGATTTTTGTCTTTGGCCCTCTGCTTTGCTGGGTGGTTTCGATCGTTGCCGTAGTTGCTGAGATTCAAGGCGTAAAGGAAGTGCGGTAGCCCGGATCATTCTCGTAGCCAGCATAGTCTGGGTCGTTGCGCGGCAATGACTCGGGACAACCTCCCCGGAACCCGCTGCGCTTGTTCCGGGCGAGCAATCCCCTTTATGCCACCGACTGAATCAAAAACCGAATCCACATCACGAGCAACACCATAGTACTCAGCAAAAACGCCAAAAACCGGTGCCGCACCTTGTTGTAGGTACAGTGAATGAGCGTATGCACCAACCGGACGGCGACAAACACCCACGCCATCACCAGATAGGCCATATCCACTTTGGCCAGCACCAGCAGCAACACCACCAGCAAATAGAACAAAACCGGCAGTTCCAGCAGGTTCTGGTAATGGTCTGCGAGCGGGTTGATGGGTTTGAACACCTCGGCAGCGCCTTTGCGGTCGGCGACGTTCTGCGGGTGAATGCGTTCTTTTTGCAGGAAACTGACGCGCAGATAACCAAGCCGCAGCAGCACGGCAAAGGTGATGAATACCATCACGAGCAGCGGATACAGCATCAGTTGGTTCATTGTTGACGTCTCAGGTTGAATTGTCGCAAGCGCTTAGTGCTTCGCGTCTTTGTCGCTGTTTTTGTCACGATCTTGCTCAGCCCGCTGATCAATCGGTTTGCGAAACCAGAAGTACAGGGCCAGCACCAGCGGCCCGGCCAACGCGCCGGCCAGAATATAGGGCAACGGCTCTTTGCCGCTCCGCTTGGCCCAGACAGCCATGATGATGGCACCGATGATGCCGCAAATTACATAGATACGAATTGCCACGCACTTCCCTCCTCGGCTGCTGGCGGCATTGTACGGGGTTGGCGGGAAAAGCAAATATGGGATGTGGCTGGTGAAAACAGATGGGGTTGGAAATTGGCTGCATTTCGTATCGATGGCTTCACCCTCTCCCCAGCCCTCTCCCGTCAAGGGAGAGGGGGTTCATAGCCTTCTCCCTTGACGGGGCGAGGCGGGAATTGACGAAGCATCGCTTCGTTCCGCCGCAGCGCCACGAGCCGGCGAGTGGCAGGGGCGCGGAGCGGGGTTGGATGAGGGTGAGCTATCAGAAGTGCTGTGCGGCTTGGAAAATGCGTACGAACCTCATCAAGGATTCAAATTGATCCAGGTCGCTTTCAACTCGGTGTATTTGTCGAGTGCATGCAGCGACTTGTCGCGGCCGTTGCCGGACTGCTTGTAGCCGCCGAACGGCGTGGTGATATCACCACCGTCATAGCAATTGACCCAGACCGAGCCAGCGCGGATCGCCTTGGCGGTCTTGTGGGCCTTGCTGATGTCGCGGGTCCAGAGCGCGGCCGCCAAACCATAGTTGGTGTCGTTGGCGATGCGCACGGCCTCTTCGGCGCCGTTGAAACTGAGCACCGACAGCACTGGGCCGAAAATTTCGTCACGGGCAATGGTGTGGTGCGGTTCGACGCCGCCGAATACGGTGGGCTCGACAAAATAACCACCGGTTTCCTGCATTGTCTGCTTGCCGCCGGTGAGCAGTTTGCAGCCCTCCTCGTTGGCTTTGTTGATAAAGCCCAGCACGGTTGCCATCTGCTTGTCGTCAACCAACGCGCCAACTTTGGTGGCCGGATCGAGCGGGTCACCCGGTTGCCAGCCTTTGGCTTTTTCCAGCACGCGCTGGACAAACTCATCGGCAATCGACTGCTCGACCAGCAAACGCGAACCGGCCGAACACATCTCACCCTGGTTGTAGAAAATACCGTATGCCGCCGCTTCGGCCGCGGCATCCATGTTCGGGCAGTCGGCAAACACGATATGCGGGCTCTTGCCACCGCATTCGAGCCAGGCGCGCTTCAGGTTGCTCTGCCCGGCCATTTGCATGATCTGCTTGCCAACACCGGTCGACCCGGTAAAAGCGATGCAGTCGACATCCATGTGCAGCGCCAGTGCTTTGCCGACGGTGTGACCATAACCGGGCAGCACGTTCAGCACGCCTGGCGGCAAGCCGGCTTCAAGCGCGAGCTCTGCCAAACGCAACGCCGACAACGGCGATTTTTCCGACGGTTTCAGAATGACGCTGTTGCCGGCGACCAAAGCCGGGCCAAGTTTCCAGCTGGTCATCAAGAGCGGGAAATTCCACGGGACGATACAGGCGACCACACCGACCGGTTCACGGGTGGTGAGGCCGATATCGTTCTCGCCGGTCGGCGCGACTTCATCGTAAATCTTGTCGATGGCTTCACCGAACCAGCGAATGCAATTGGCGGAGCTGCGCACATCTACCGCCATCGAATCGCCAATTGGTTTGCCCATGTCGAGCGTTTCCAGCAGCGCCAGCTCTTCGCGGTGCTGCAGCATCAACTCGGCCCAGCGCACCATCACCAGTTTGCGTTCGCGCGGGCTCTTGCGGCTCCAGACGCCGGACTCGAAAGTGCGTCGGGCAATCTTGACGGCGGCTTCAGCATCGGGCGCATCGCATTCGGCGACTTGGGTCAGTTCGCGGCCATTGAGCGGGCTGATGCTGGCAAAGGTTTTGCCGGACAGGGCGGCAACGAATTTGCCGTCAATCAGGGCCTGGTTACGAAAGGAAAGGGCGCGGGCTTTTTCTTGCCACTGCTGTTTGGTCAAGTTGTTGCTCATGATGGCCTGTTCTCGTTGTTCGCCACTCAGGTGCTACGGGTCCTGATTTGGCTGGCTTGGAAAATTGGCGTGAGCAGTGGCGTTGAACAAGGCGCCGGAACGATTCCCGGCAGGTTGGCAACCGTTGCAGGAGCGAGCTTGCTTGCGATTATTTCGCTGGTGCGACGGTCATCGCCAACAAAAGCATCGCGAGCAAGCTCGCTCCTACACGCGGACTGCGCTCGGGGAATCAGAACGATGGCGGCGAGTTGGCCGACACTATCTCACAGGTTTCTTCACCGACATTGCGGAAGCGGTGCGGGATCTTGGATTCGAAGTAGTAGGAATCACCCGGGCCAAGCACGCGGATTTCACCACCCACAGTCAGCTCGACCTTGCCTCGCACAATCACCCCGCCTTCTTCACCTTCATGGCTCAACATGTCGGCGCCGGTGTCGGTACCCGGCTCGTAAATCTCTCGCAGGATCGACATCTGGCGACCGTGGCGGTCATAACCGACCAGCCGGTACGAGATGCCCTCCTTGCCCAGGTCCGGCAGCTCGCCGGCCTGATAAAACGTCTTGTGCTGATCCTTGACCTCGGAGGTAAAGAACTCCGCCAGCGAGATCGGGATCCCATCCAACACCTTCTTCAAGGAGGCAATGGAGGGACTGACCCGGTTCTGCTCAATCAGCGAAATCAAACCGTTGGTGACACCGGCACGCTTGGCCAAAGCCCGCTGCGACAGGTCGTGCTTCTGGCGGACTGCCTTCAACCGCTCGCCCAGATCCTCACTCATGCTCTCTACAGCCCCTGTTCAGTAAGAAGCCATCTCAAAAACGACTGCGCTCGGCATCTTGGGCGCCGGCAGTGCTCAGAATCCTCATGTACTGCCTGTACATTCCGGTTCTTGCGCGCTGGCGGCACCCAACCTGCCATCGCTCGCTACATTTTTGAGATGGCTTCTAGTCACTGCTGTACCACTAAACCCGGCCAAACCACTCGATTCAGCCCGTACTGTTTAGTAAAACAGCCACGAAAGGACCAGTTACGGGCGAATATAGCCCAATTCCGGTCTTGTTGTTTAATTTTTTAATCGGGTAAGATGCCGGGCAGCTCGACCGCCCGGATACCTTTATATGAGCCTCGACCATTCCAGCTTCAACCCAAAAGACCGCGACCAGCTCGAGGCCTTCTGGATGCCGTTTACCGCCAACCGCCAGTTCAAGGCGGCGCCCCGACTGCTGAAAAGCGCCAAGGGCATGTATTACACCGACGTCGACGGCCGCCAGATCCTGGATGGCACAGCCGGCCTTTGGTGCTGCAACGCCGGCCATGGCCGCGACGCCATCACCAAGGCCGTCCAGCACCAGATCGCGGAGCTGGATTATGCCCCAACCTTCCAGATGGGGCACCCGCTGCCGTTCGAGTTTGCCAATCGGTTGCGGCCGCACCTGCCGGGCGACATGAGCCATGTCTTCTTCACCAACTCAGGCTCCGAATCGGTCGATACCGCGCTGAAGATGGCGATTGCCTATCACCGCGTTCGTGGTGAAGGCGCCCGGCAGCGGCTGATCGGTCGCGAAAAGGGTTACCACGGCGTCGGTTTTGGCGGTATTTCCGTCGGTGGTCTGGTCAACAACCGGAAGTTTTTCGGCTCGCTGCTGAACGGCGTTGATCATCTGCCGCATACCTTGCTGAAGGCCAACAACTTCTCGCGCGGTTTGCCAAAGAACGGGGTCGAACTCGCTGACGAGCTGGAGCGCATCATTGCGCTGCACGATGCCAGCACGGTTGCCGCCGTCATCGTCGAACCCATCTCCGGCTCTGCCGGCGTGGTGCTGCCGCCTGAGGGTTACCTGAAGCGGCTGCGCGAAATCTGCGACAAGCACGGCATCCTGTTGATATTCGATGAGGTGATCACCGGTTTCGGTCGGGTCGGCATGCCATTCGCCGCCCAGCGTTTCGGTGTGCAACCCGACATCATCACCTGCGCCAAGGGCCTGACCAATGGCGCCATTCCGATGGGCGCGGTGCTGGTGCGCAAACATATTTACGACACCTTCATGAACGGACCGGAAGGCGCCATCGAACTGTTCCATGGCTACACCTACTCCGGGCACCCTGTCGCTTGCGCGGCCGGCATTGCCGCGATTGATATCTACGAGCAAGAAGGTCTGTTCAACAAAGCCATCGAGCTCGGCCAGTACTGGGAAGATGCGCTGCACGGGCTGCGCGATCTGCCGAACATCGCCGATATCCGCAACTATGGTCTGATTGGCGCCATCGAGTTTGAACCGATTGCCGGCAGTCCGGGCAAGCGCGCATTCAATGCGTTTACCCAAGCCTTCCAGAACGGCGCGCTGATCCGCGTCACCGGTGACATCATTGCGCTGAGCCCGCCGCTCATCATCGAGAAAAAACACATTGATGAGCTGTTCACGATTCTGCGCGATGTACTGAAAAACAATATCTGATCGTCTCGTCATTCCCGCCTGCGCGGGAATGACGGCCGAAAGAACACCCTGGCGCACAGGATGTGCGCTGGTAAAACGGGCTGGAGACAGTCACAAGACTGTTACGGGGCACTCGTGTGGCTCCTGCCCACTGCTCTCTGCCGAGAGAAAGCGAATGTGCCAACATTCGAGGCTTTTGAAATGAAAACTATTCCACACTGGATCAATGGTCAGGACAACGCATCGACCAGCACTCGCACCTCACCGGTATTCAATCCCGCCACCGGCGAACAAACCAGCCAGCTGCTGCTGGCCTCGAAAGCCGATGTCGAAACTGCCATTTCTGCTGCAGAAAAGGCCTTTCCGGCCTGGGCGGCGACGCCGCCGCTGAGTCGTGCCCGGATCATGTTCAAGTTCAAGGAATTGATTGAGCAACATGCTGATGAGCTTGCCGCACTGATAACCGCCGAGCACGGCAAAGTACTGTCCGATGCCAAAGGTGAACTGACTCGTGGTCTTGAAGTGGTCGAATTCGCCTGCGGCATACCTCAGCTGCTCAAAGGCGAATACACGGAAAACGTCGGCCGCGATATCGATTCCTGGTCGATGCGGCAACCGCTGGGCGTGGTCGCCGGCATCACCCCGTTCAATTTCCCTACCATGGTGCCGATGTGGATGTTCCCGGTCGCCATCGCCAGCGGCAATACCTTTGTTCTGAAGCCTTCCGAGCGTGACCCGTCAGCGCCTCGCCTGCTTGCGCAGTTGCTCAAGCAGGCGGGGCTGCCTGATGGCGTGTTCAATATCGTCAACGGCGACAAGGAAGCTGTTGATATCCTGCTGACCGATCCGCGCATTCAAGCGGTATCGTTTGTTGGCTCGACACCGATTGCGCAATACATATATGCCACTGGCAGCGCACACGGCAAACGGGTACAGGCACTCGGCGGCGCCAAGAACCACATGGTAGTGATGCCGGATGCCGATCTCGACCAGACCGTCAACGCGCTGATGGGCGCCGGTTATGGCTCCGCGGGTGAACGCTGCATGGCGATCTCGGTTGCCGTCGCAGTTGGCGATATTGCCGACAAGCTGGTCGCCGCACTGGCACCGAAAGTGCGCGAATTGAAGATTGGTGCCGGCACCATGGTCGATTGCGAAATGGGCCCGCTGGTTACCGCCCAGCATCGCGACAAGGTGCGTGGCTATATTGATGCCGGCGTTGAAGAAGGCGCGAAACTGGTTGTCGATGGTCGCGGTCACAAAGTGCCGGGCCACGAACAAGGTTTCTTCCTTGGTGGTTCACTGTTTGATCACGTCAAACCCCACATGAAAATCTACCGGGAAGAAATTTTCGGGCCGGTGCTGTGCATCGTGCGTGTCAACAGTTTCGATGAGGCGGTCAAGCTCATCAATGAACACGAGTACGGCAACGGCACCTCCATCTTCACTCGCGATGGTGACAGCGCCCGCCAGTTCGCCCACGCCATCCAGGTAGGCATGGTCGGCATCAATGTGCCAATCCCGGTACCGATGGCCTTCCATTCATTCGGCGGCTGGAAGAAGTCGCTGTTCGGTGACCACCATATGCATGGTCCGGAGGGCGTGCGCTTCTACACCCGGATGAAGACCATCACGTCGCGCTGGCCGACCGGCATTCGGAGCGGCGCTGAGTTCGTGATGCCCACCATGAAGTGAGGTGTCCGAACCGGATCAAAAAAGGCGACCTTGGAGTCGCCTTTTTTAATGCTCGTTGAGGCACTGCCGAGCATGGGTAAACCACATGCAAAAAGGCCACCCGTGGGTGGCCTTTTATTAGCTCAGCTCCGTTGCCGGAGCTTGCAGCCGGATTACTCCGGTTGAGCCGGGGTAGCAGCTTCAGCCGGAGCGGCTTCGGCCGGAACCGGTTCAGCAGTCGGAGCAGCTTCAGCCGGAGCGGCTTCAGCCGGAGCAGCTTCAGCCGGAGCGGCTTCGGCCGGAGCAGCTTCAGCAGCCGGAGCAGCGGCTTCAGCAGCCGGAGCAGCAGCTTCTTCAGCCGGTTGGTTGTTGCAAGCAGCCAGAGTGGCAACGGCAGCGGCCAGGGCCAGCATCTTCAAAGTCTTCATGGGTTTATTGCCTCGAGTAAATTTGTGCCACAAAGGGAAAGGGTGTAGCGGGCAAAATAGTACAAGTCAGTCAAGTGTAAAAACAACCGTTTACCGCAAATATTTTTAG
Organism: Permianibacter sp.; assembly: GCA_041914645.1. Classification (GTDB taxonomy): domain Bacteria; phylum Pseudomonadota; class Gammaproteobacteria; order Enterobacterales; family Permianibacteraceae; genus Permianibacter. The sequence continues at coordinate 70,294 of JAYSCY010000004.1, read as the reverse complement.
GCGCAGCAGATATTTGCCGGTGATTGGCGAAAAGCTGTTCAACGCGTTGCCGCTTTCAGGATGGGCTGGGCACCCACGCCACAACCGATGACGGTCCGCATCGCCGTTTCCACAGAAATGCCTTCCAGGATCCGGACCCGATCGGCCGGTACATGGAACATCAGTCCACTGGTAGGGTTCGGGCCGGTCGGCACGAAAACCGTGTAAAACCCATTGTCATGCTCGGCCGTCACGAAAGCGGTGGTTGACACCTCGTCGCCGAACAGGCGAACCAGAGCCACCTTGGAGAACGGGCTGGGCCGATCGGTGGCAACAAACTGGGAAACCGTCTCCTTCACAAGCTTGTAGCCCGGAATGTTTTTGAACAAGCCATGCTCAATTGCGCCGAGCAGAAAACCACCGATGCGTGTCCGAACCACCAAGCCGACCACAAACAGGACCACGGCGATCAGCGCAATCACGATGAAGTCAGCCAGCCAGGAACCCAGCCCGGACCTTGCCACGACAAACTCGGTCAGAGGCCGAATCAGGTCAGTGGTGGTCAAATACAACCAGCGCAGAAACACCAGAATGATGGTGATTGGCAGCAACACCGCCAATCCCACCAGCAAGTTGTTGCGCAACATGGCAAACGTCGAATTCATGGTCTGCAGAACGCATCAGGAACGGGCGTCGACACTATAGCAAACCCGGAGCCAGCCCGGCCCGATTACCTCGATGGCGGCAAACCCTCTTGCCGGTTTTGAATACCACGGAATGGACACCGGTGATACCGGGCCCATCGAAACCGGAAGCAGATGTGTGGACAGACGAAGCCAGGGCTCGTCAGATTGGCGCAAAAGAAAAGGGGCGGTCATTGCTGACCACCCCTTTTGCTGTCCACCCTGCCCCTTCCCGAGGGCTCAGAGCTCCCTGCCTGCATCCATGCTCGGCATCCTGCCGATTGTTCCTGTGTGAACCTCCTGTCCACGGCGGCCATTGTAGGGGCCCCACCAGACGCAAGCAGCGCCATCCAAGTCTCACAAGCCGCGTCAGCGCGGGTCGGTTGCGTGAATCCGCTTGCCAGTCAATCAGTTGGCAAAATTCTGCAGCCATACCTGCAAAGCCGTTCAGCGATCGGCCAAGTCACGACGGGCGAATGTCTCACAACCAGCAACGCCAGTTTGCTTTGCTCAAGACCTGGCGACGATGATCGGGACCGTAATCATGCAAGGCAACCTGTCGATAAAAACTTGCCCATTGATACGGTAACAATGTCATGGCGACTGGCTGGCGCAGGGTCAAGATGCACTTGAGGAACAAAGACCATGTGCACGCAGAATGTAATCAGGACTGTGGCAGAGAGGGTGTGATTCGTTGGCGCACATCCGTGTGCGCCGCCCCTACGGGCGGCTTCGCTGCGCAAAACGGCAATCCTGCCGTTTTGTTGAACCCGCGAGGCCTCTCACCCCACCCTCAGTGACTTCGGGTGATGTGAGTTTGCAATGGCAGGTGGAATTTGCGTCGGAGGAAATGGCGGAGAGGGTGGGATTCGTCGGCGCACATCCATGTGCGCCGCCCCTGAGGGCGGCATTCGCCGCGCAAATGCGCTTTCCTGCGCATTTGTCGAACCCGCGTAGCTTCTCACCCCACCCTGAATAACTTCGGGTAGATTTCGATGAAACGACGAGGGATTTGACTTCGGAAAATGGCGGAGAGGGTGGGATTCGAACCCACGGTAGACTTACGCCTACGCCTGATTTCGAGTCAGGTACATTCGACCACTCTGCCACCTCTCCGTGACGTACTCTTTGCTACTGCAATGTGGCACTGGTCGGAATGCCGCATTGTGCGTCTGACATCGGCGGGACCGGAGCAGACTGCGCCCCGACCATGGCTGGTCGGGGCGCGCATTATGCTAATTTCTGCGGCAAATGAAAAGTCTTTGCCGACAGGAAAACGCGATTTCGCTCAGTCGAGCGTCACGCCAAGACGCTGGGCCACTTCTTCGTAAGCTTCAACGACACCACCGAGACCTTGACGGAAACGATCTTTGTCCAGCTTCTTGCGGGTGGCTTTGTCCCACAGGCGGCAGCCATCCGGCGAGAACTCGTCACCAAGCACGATTTCGCCGTTCAGACGACCGAATTCCAGTTTGTAGTCGACCAGAATCATGCCGGCGTCGTCGAACATCGCTTTCAGCACGTCGTTGACCTTGAAGGTCAGCTCTTTCATGCGGGCGACTTCGGCGTCGGTGGCCCAGCCAAAGGAACGAATGTGGTATTCGTTGACCATCGGGTCATGCAGCTCGTCATTCTTCAGGAAGAATTCAAAGGTCGGCGGATTCAGTTCCATGCCTTCCTGCACACCCAGACGGCGGGTGATCGAACCGGCGGCAACATTACGCACGACGCACTCGACCGGCACCATGGTCAACTTCTTGACCAGGCTGTCGGTGTCGTTCAGCAGTTTGACGAAGTGGCTCGGAATACCGGCGGCAGCCAGTTTGGTCATGATGAAGGCATTGAACTTGTTGTTCACCATGCCTTTGCGATCGAGCTGCGCCACTTTCTGACCGTCGAAGGCCGAAGTGTCGTTGCGGTAATGCATGATCACGTGATCGGCCAGCTCGCAGCTGTAAACCGATTTGGCTTTGCCGCGGTAGAGTTCCTGCAACTTCTGCATGGTGTTCACCAGTGGTTAAAAAAAAAACGCGGCGTTGTCAGTGAAGCTACGCCAGCGTCAGCCATTCAAAACCCGTGTCTTGATCAGCCACCCGAATTTGTTCGGGAGACCAACCCATTGCCGCCGCCAGCGTTGCTCGTGCCAGCTCGGGGCGATTGTTTTCTTCACTCAGGTGCGCTGCAATCAACCACTTCAGCCGACTGCGATCACTGCCGCGCAATATCTCGGCCGCTTGTCGGTTGCTGAGGTGCCCATAGGCACCGCCAACCCGCCGTTTCAGGGCCGCCGGATAACGGCCACCGTGCAGCATGTCTTCGTCGTGGTTGCACTCCAGCATCAGCGCATCACAACCACCCAGCTGCTGCAGCAGAAACGGCGTGCTGCAACCGGCGTCGGTCAGCAGGGCAAAACGCACCGGCCCGGCCTCAAAGACAAACTGCAAGGGTTCACGCGCATCGTGCGGAACCGAAAATGGAAAAACCCGAATCCCCCCGAAGAGGACGGGTTCTTCCGCGGACAAAAATTTAAGGGCGCGGATTGTGCCACAGCGGCCGGCGAGATGGCTACCCCGGCTCATCCAGACCGGTAAGTCGTACTTACGCGCCAGTGCCCCGACGCCGCCGATATGGTCACTGTGTTCGTGGGTGACCAACACTGCAGTCAAAGCAGCGGGCTCGACCCCGAGCCGCGCCAGTCGCGACTCGGTTTCGGCCACGGTGAAGCCGCAGTCGATCAGTAGCAGCTGGTCATCGAGGCCGACCAGCAGGCCATTTCCCTTGCTGCCACTGCCCAGACAGGCGATCCGCACGCCAGCCTCCCGACTTCAGCGCCGTGGTTGGCCCAACATGTCGGTGGGCCGGCCTTCGCCGAAGACTTCAATCAGCACCGGCAGGATCTTGGCCAGGGTGTTGGGATCGACCGGGTCGCCATCGGCCTTGTTGAAGAGGATGCCGGTGCGCTCGCCCACCGGGCTCAACTGGACCAGATATTCACCCGGCTCCCACTCGAGCAGCACTTCTTCGTCACGGTCATCACCAAACAACCAGTCCCAGAAGCCACCTTCCCGCTCTTGCAGCGAGAAGTAATACAGGTGCTTGGTGGTGTCCTTGTCTTCCAGCACGAAACCAAGCCGCGCCAGTACTGCCGGGGTGGCATCCCAAGCGTTATCAAGACCGGATTGGGCCAACAGGCCGGTCTGGCCGGATTCGCTTTGCCACAGCTCGACATTGATGCCGGCCCGTGCGGCCATTACCCGCTGCCGCGCTGCCATGGTCTGGGCTTCATCGAAATACCCGAGAAACTGGTTCAACATGTCGACGCTATAGCGACGATTGAGCGGGATCGGCTGCCAGCCTTCACCATCAAAATCACCTTCAGCGACAACGGCCTCGGCGCTGATCAGACGCTCGTTCGGACGCTCGCCGGAGGCAATCTTGAAGCGGTACTGCCAGCGATAGGCTTCAATGTCCTCATCCATCATGGCATCGGTGAACCAGCCGACTTCTTCGGTCTGGACCCAATCGGTCAAAACTTCACCGCCCGCCTCATCGACCGTTTTCGTCGCTATCGCATTGGCGGCCAAAAAACCCTGCAGGCGCTGCCAAAGCAAATCGCCCTCGCCTACCACCAGCGCTTGCGGAATGACGGCATCCTGAATGCCATTGACGCCATCACCGGAAGACAACACCAACGCCGGCGGGCTAACGTCGAGTGCCGTGCCAAGCTTGCTGTTTGCCGCCTTGGGTCCCAGCGGCGGCACCGGATACTGATCACGTGGCTGGAATGCGGTGTAGGTCGCCGGCACCTTGAGTGGCGCCGACTGGGTCGCTTGCAGGTAGTCCTCTTCGGTATCCCGAATCAAACCTTCCTTTCCATAGAACCACCCACAACCCGACAGCGGCAGCAGAACAACAATGGGCAGCACCCGGGCAATACCTTTCATTTACAGCACTCCGGCGGCCGTCATGGCGGCACGCACTTTGGGTTGATTCAATGCAGTCAGGGTCAACAGCGGCAACCGGACCGCTGGCGAAAAACCGTGCAACTGGGCCACGGCCCATTTGGCCGGGGTTGGATTCGGTTCACAGAACAGAGTTTCATGCAGCCCCTGCAAAGGTGCATCGAGTCGGCTTGCCAGGTCACGATCACCCGCCAGCGCCGCCCGGCACATCGCGGCCATCGCTTTTGGCGCGACATTGCTGGTGACCGAAATCACGCCATGCCCGCCCTGCAGCATGAACTCGGCAGCTGTGGCGTCGTCACCGGACAACAACAGAAACCCGGTGGGCACCGCCGACTTGATTTGTGCCAACCGTTCCAGCTTGCCGGTTGCCTCCTTGATGCCGGCAATACCAGACACCTGTGCCAGCCGAATAACGGTTTCGGGCAACAGATCACAACCGGTACGCGCCGGCACGTTATACAGCAGCACCGGCTTGCGCGCGACTGCCGCAATTGCCGAGAAATGCTGGAACAGGCCTTCCTGACTCGGCCGGTTGTAATACGGCGTTACGCACAGGGTGCCGGCAATCGGCAAGGCTTCCACCAGCTGGGTCAGCTTGATGGCTTTGGCGGTACTGCTGCTGCCGGTACCGGCCAGCACCGGCACCCGGCCAGCGGCTTGTTCGACCACAATTTGAACAACCTGCAGCAACTCGTCATCCGTCAGCGTCGCCGACTCTCCGGTTGTGCCCATCGCCACGATGACGTCCGTGCCCTGCTCAACATGCCAATCGACCAATCGCCGCAACGCCACCACATCGATTGCGCCCGTCTCGGTCATCGGCGTGATCAGCGCCACCATGCTGCCCTTCAGCGGGCCCGTACCAGTCATGCGAAAATCCGGTCAAAAAAAGAGCGGCAATGGTACTCGCGCGGCAAGATTATTGACAAGCATGCTTGTCAGCGCCGGAAATATGCTGCATCGTTGCGATGAACGAATCCGAAGGTCCACCATGCAGAATCTGCTTGCCGTCAGTGTGCTCGGCACGTACTCACCTGGCGCGACCACCGACATCGCCCGACTGGCTGCCGACTGCAGTTGCAATATCGTCGATGCCCGCATCTCCGTAATGGGTGGTGAAACCGCCATGATGTTGCTTTTGGCCGGCACCTGGAACGCACTCGCCAAATTCGAGCATGCATTGCCGGCACTGAGCAATCGCCTCCATTTGCAGATTCAGTTGAAACGCACCAGCAAACCGGCCGAGCCGGTTCAGGCGCTGCCTTATTCCGTGCAAATCGTTGCGCTCGATCAGCCCGGTATCGTGCGTGATGTCAGCCAGTTCTTTCTGGACAATGGCGTCACCTTGCAGGACGTCTATCTGAACACCTACGTGGCCCCACAAACCGGGGCTAATATGACGGTGCTGAATATGGCGCTTGCCATTCCAGGCGAGGTGCACCTGAACGCCCTGCGCGACCAATTCCAGCTGTTGTGTGATGACCTTAACCTTGACGGCATCATGGAGCCGCTGAAAAACTGATGTGCCGGCGCTGCCAAGCCGCCTGCACTCACCTTCAATACCCAGCACACTTTTACGTGCTGACTGTCAGCTTGTCGCCAGCAATTCATGCTGCATGAGATGCGCACCGCCATCTCCCTTCTCGCCGACCGATAATTTTTTTCGAGCCAGCCTTGCCCTGCAGGAGGCCACACGGCACACTCGACCGTAAGCCTACAGTTCTTTCGCAGAGGAGTACGGCATGACGGCAGTCGTTGGCAAACAAGCGCCAGACATCAGCCTCACCGCAACCGGTGGCCAGACCCTGCAACTCTCTCGCCTCATCGGCAAACACGTCGTTCTGTATTTTTATCCGAAAGACAGCACTCCGGGCTGCACGCTGGAAGCGCAGGGCTTTCGCGACAATCAAAAAAAATTCGATAAACTCAATACCGTCATTCTCGGCATTTCCCGCGACAGCCTCCGTTCACACGAAAATTTCAAGGCGCGGGAAGCTTTCGACTTCGATTTGTTGTCGGATGTTGACGAGATGGCCTGCCACGCCTATGACGTGATCAAGGAAAAGAACATGTACGGCAAGAAGGTGATGGGCATCGAGCGCAGCACGTTCCTCATTGACAAGCAAGGCATCCTCAGGCGCGAATGGCGCAAAGTCAAAGTTCCCGGACATGTCGAGGAAGTGCTGGTTGCCGTTCAACAACTCGACAAGTCCTGAGTTATCCGCTGACCCAGACAAACGCTGAAACCGACAACCCTGAGGAGAGCATCTTCAAAAGATGACACGTCTGAAATCCGGCTTCGAAATGTTGATAGCTGCAGACTGATCTATTCACAGCACAGGGTGATCTTCAATGGCAAGAGCAAAAATTTCCGGCAAGCGCCTGTTCGTTCTCGATACCAACGTCCTGATGCACGATCCCACCGCCTTGTTTCGGTTCGCCGAACACGATATCTACATTCCCATGATCGTGCTGGAGGAACTCGATGCCGGCAAGAAAGGCACCTCGGAAACTGCCCGCAACGTTCGCCAGGTCAGCCGGTTTCTCGATGATGTGATGGGACAATTGAAAGGTGCCGACATTGCCGCCGGGATACCGCTGACCACCATTCCAATGGGCGGGGAACTGTGTAAAAACGGCGGCGGACGGCTCTATTTCCAGACCAAGGAAGTGGAGCACGTGCTGCCGGACAGCCTGCCGGGCTCGAAAGCCGACAACACCATTCTTAACGTGGCAATGGCCTTGTCGCGCAGCGAGCAAAACGTTCGGGTGACATTGGTGTCGAAAGACATCAATTTGCGGATCAAAGCCACTACCCTGGCAATTCACGCCGAGGACTACTTCAACGACCGGGTACTTGATGAGATTGAACAACTGCATACCGGCATGTTCAAGTTGCCCGACAATTTTTGGGACAAGCATTCAAAACACATGGATTCCTGGCAGGAAAAAGGCCGGACGTTCTATCGGATCACCGGTCCGTTGATCAGCCAGTGGTATCCCAATACCTGCCTGTTCAAGGAAGACGATGAGTTCGAAGCCATTGTTCGGAAAATCGACAACAAGAGTGCAATCATCGAAACCGCCACCGACTATCGCAACAAGACCCATAACGTCTGGGGCGTGGTGGCGCGCAACCGCGAACAGAGCTTTGCGTTGAATCTGTTGATGGATCCGGATATCGACTTTGTCTCGCTTCAAGGCTCGGCCGGTACCGGCAAGACCTTGCTGACGCTGGCCGCCGCGCTCGAACAAACCATCGAACGCGGCCATTACAAAGAAGTGCTGGTGACCCGTGTTACGGTTCCGGTAGGTGAAGATATCGGTTTCCTGCCTGGCACCGAAGAGGAAAAAATGACGCCGTGGATGGGCGCCTTGATGGACAACCTCGAAGTCCTGGCGCCCTCGGACGAACAATCCGATTGGGGGCAGGCAGCAACGCAGGACGTGCTGAAGCGCTGGGTCAAGGTGCGCTCACTGAACTTCATGCGAGGTCGCACTTTCCTGAACAAGTTCGTCATTCTCGACGAAGCGCAGAACCTGACGCCGAAACAAATGAAAACCCTGGTTACGCGCGCCGGCCCCGGAACAAAAATGGTCTGCCTCGGCAACGTTGCCCAGATCGACACACCGTACCTGACCGAGACCAGCTCGGGCCTGACCTACGTGGTCGACCGGTTCAAGGAGTGGGAGCACAGCGGCCACATCACACTCAAACGCGGTGAGCGCTCGCGGCTGGCAGATCACGCCTCATTGATCCTGTAATACGTTGTTGTTGCCCGGGTAACATTACTGCTGGCGCCGGATCCAGAAATGCAGCACCTCATCGTGCTGCTCCTGCGCCAGCAGTTCGTGCCCAGCCAAGCGGCACCACGCCGGGATATCGCGGGCTGCCCCGAGATCCGTCGCCAACACTTCCAGAACCTCGGTGACCGCAAGGGCCACCAACGCTTGCTTGGCGCGCAACAGTGGCAAGGGGCACCGCAAACCGCGGGCATCGACAGTCTTGGCGACTGGCACGCTTGCAACAGGGAACTTTTCCGGCATTGCCTTATCCGATAGCTTTCAACACTTCACCGAGCGGATGATTGCCTCACCCCCGACTCGCTGCCTACAATCACAACAGCGCCATTCTAACCGTTTCCCCTGCCCCATTACTCCAACACAGGCCGCGTTCGTGCTGCACCGACTGCTGACAACTTCCTTCGCCATGGCGACCACCATACTCGCCGCCCAGGCTGGTCACAGCGCCGATCTACCCGATATGGGCAGCAGTGTCAGCAAAACACTGTCACTGACGCAGGAACAACTGATCGGCGACGATTACATGCGGCAAATCCGCCAGTTCGCTCCGGTAGTGGACGACCCGGAAATCGTTGAGTACATCAACGATCTGGGCTTCCGTCTGGTTGCCAATGCGCCCGATGCCACTGACCGACAGTTCTACTTTTTCGTGCTTCGAGATCCGGAACTGAACGCCTTTGCCCTTCCTGGCGGCTACATCGGCATTCACAGTGAACTGATGCTGATGGCCGACAATGAGAGTGAGCTGGCGGGCGTGATGGCGCACGAAACGGCCCACGTGATTCAGCGTCACCTCGCCCGCCGGGTCGAGCGACAACAACAGCTAACACTGCCGACCCTTGCTGCCATCATTGGCGGACTGATCATGACGGCAAACAATCCCCAAGCCGGCATGGCAACAATCGCCGCCGCCCAGGCTGGCGCCACCCAGTTGATGATCAACCACACTCGCGAAAACGAAGCCGAGGCCGATCGCATTGGCATGCAGGTGCTGGCCGACGTCAATCTCGATCCGTATGGCATGGCCAGCTTCTTCGAGAAAATGGCCGCACAGACCCGCTACCTGCGGATGCCGCCGCCCGTGCTATTGACTCACCCGGTCAGCGAACAACGAATGGCAGATGCCCGTTTGCGCGCTGCCGAGTTACCACGTCGTCCGGTGCAGCAGTCACCGCGTTTTCGTCTGATGCAAGCCAAGATGCGTGACCTGACCGAGTTCGATCTGGAGCAACGGGAAAAAGCCCAGGTTGTGGCGGAACGCAGCAATGGCAATGATCCCGCCGTTCGTTACGCCCGAGCCTTGCTCAGTTTGCGCCAGGCAAAACTGGAAAAGGCCAAAGGCATTGCCGAGCAGCTTTTGAAGAGTGAACCGGGCAACATCACGTTCATTCTGCTGCAATCGCAGGTGTTGCGGGCTGAACAACGGTACAGCGACGCCGAACAGTTGCTGGGACAGGCGCTGGCGCTGCATCCGAATCACCACGCCCTGACGATGGCGTACAGCCAAACGCTGCTCGAGCTCGGCAAACCGGAGCGGGCACGCGAACGGCTGCTTGCCTATGTCTCCTTGCCGGACACCGAGCCGAATACTTACCAACTGCTGGCCGCTGCCCAGAATCAGGCCGGCAAGGTTGATGAGGTTCACGAAAGTCAGGGGCTGTATCTGCAGGCCGTCGGCGACTATCCCGGCGCACTGCAACAGTTCGAACTGGCGCGTCGCTCGCGTTCCGATGACCCCTACGCAAGTGCCCGCATCAACGCCCGCATCCAACATGTGCAGAGCATATTGCTGGAACGCAAACGCCGGCGCTGAGGCCGGCGTTTGCAGTGATTCTGAATTTTGGTGCTGCAGATTTGTGGTCTTTCTGCTGACACGCCAAAAATTTCAACGTCAGGAATCTCGCTGACACTCGGCAAACATCAATTCGTCTGGCGCGGATCAATCAGATCGTTGCTGTACAGCACCTTGCCGTTCTTGTCGACCACAATGGCGGAAACATCACCAAGCCGGTTGATCAATTCCATGCCTTCTGCCGCGCCACGAATGAAGAAAATCTTGGTCAAGGCATCGGCCGTGGTCGAGTTGTTGGCAATAATCGATACGCTCTGGCTTTCGGTCGCCGACTTGCCGGTGCGCGGATTCAGGATATGGTGCTGGCGCACACCTTTCTCATCGATAAAGTAGCGTTCGTAATCTCCGGAAGTCGAAATTGCCAAATCGACCAACGGCATGGCCGCCAATTGCCGCGACTTGTCGCGCGGATGCCGAATTCCGATATACCAGGGCCGCCCCATCCGATCACGGAGGACAAAGCTGTCGCCGCCAGCATTCACGAAAGCATGCGTGACGCCGTTGGCCTTCAGCAGGGCAATGCCACTGTCGACCGCATGACCTTTGCCAATGCCGCCGAGATCAATGCGGACGCCTTCACGGGCGTACTGAACCGTGCGGTTTTTTTCATCGAGAATCAGATGGCGATAATTGATACCGGGCAAATGCTCGGCAATGGTCTTGTCATCCGGTTGCAGACCGGCGCGGTAGTCATAGAGGTAACCGACGCTGGAAAAAGTGATGTCAAAGGCGCCATTGGTCAGCTCGGAAAACCGGATCGAGGTTTTCAGCAGGTCAAACAACTCCTGACTAACCTGCACCGGCTGGCTCGCAGCCTCACGATTCAGCCGTGATAGCTCGCTGGTTTCCTTGTACGGGCTCATCGCCTCGTCAATCCGGCGCATGTCCTGTTCAACAAGCTGCAACAGACGTTTGCCTTCAGCCGCATCCTCGTGCCAGAGCTCGACTTTGGCGGTGGTGCCCATCACCGTAAAATCGTGGCTGAACCACTCTGCCTGTGCGGGCAACGCCAACACAGCAGCAAAAAGCAACGCTGCCGGGAAGGCAGCGTTGCGCAGGGAGCCACAGCGAAACTGAAGCATCATGTCGGGAAGAAGTCCATCCGGTAGGTATCTTTCCAGACACCGACACTCATCGCGCCAAAGTCGATCTGGCGAACCTTGGCCAGCAGCTTGCGCTCCAGCTCGGGATCGTTCAGCTCGCTCGACACCACTTCTGCGCTAGTCACTTTGCCATCCGGCTGAATTTCCAACCGGAAAATAACCTTGCCGCGCAGATCCGGGTTGCTGCGCAGGGCACGGTTATAAAGTGCAAAGATTGAAGCCTTGGCGTTGTCGAAGCCTTCCTGGATGTTTTCATCGGGACGACGACCACCACCGGCTTTGCCGGCCCCAGCCGACTGCGCCGAGGCGCTAGCAGGTGTACCGCCGATGCCACTGCCATCACCACCCATGCCGCCGATACCGGAGACCACTCTGGAGGTACCAGCTCCAGCGATTCCGGCACCACCACCCGCATCGGTACTGGCTCTGGCCGTTACGATGCCACCACTGCCGGCTTTGGCCTTGTCAGCAATCAGTGCCCGTTGGGTGCCAGGGGCATCACCGGGACCCGCGAGTGTTGGCGCGGTGGCATTGGTCAGCGGCTTGCCCGGTCGAGCGGCGGGCGCTGCATCGCTACGCAAATCTGCCAATGCATCAAACACTGCAATGGCGGCGACTGCTTTTTCACGCGCGGCGGCCTTGCCAGCCGGTTTGCCGTCGGCCGGTGCTTCCGGCTTCTGCGCTTCGGTCGGTTTCGGTTTTTCCACTTCCGCCGGTTTGTCTTCAACCGGCTTCACCTCTTCCACTTTCGGCAGCTCCACTACCGGTGGTGGTGGCACTTCCTTCTTCTCGACGACCAGTTTTACCAGCCGATCCGGCACGACCGGCTTAATCACCCGCGGAGGGGCCGGCAGCTTGATCAGGGTAATCACCACTGACACCAGCAGCAAAAGGATCATCATTACCAGCAGAATGCGGCGAAAGCGTCGCTCTTCTTCCGGCACCCGATCCCAGGGAAGAATCGGGGAAAAATTCATCGCGGCGACCATGGCTTACTCCTTCTTCAGCACGGCCAGCGAGATGTCGGTGTATTGCGCATCTGCCAAGGTGTACATGATTTTCTTGAGCAAGCGATAAGGAATTTCCCGATCACCCATGATCAACGCCGGATTCTTGCCCTCCCCTGCACCCAGCACCCGATTCTGTTGCTGCAGCATCAATTCCTGTTTCAGCGCCGGCAGCAGATCGTCCTTGCTGGCATCTGCAGCGCTGGCCGACATGACCGCGCGCCCCTGAACAATGATGTCATCCTTGCTGACCATCACGACCAGCGCGTCTTCCGGCAATTTCTCGGCGAGCGACTCCGGCAGTTTGATGGCATCGCTGGCCGGCAACTGCTGCTCGATGCCCTGATTGACGAGCAGAAAGAACACCAGAATGGTGAAAATATCCATCATTGACGTCAGGCTGAGCGAAGAGCCCTGAAAGCGTTTGTGATGGCGTGCCATCCGTTTTGCCCGATGGGAGCCCTTCATGGCGTACCTCCCGCGCTCTGGCGCGGATCCGGCGTCGCTCCACCGATGGCAATCGCCGGGAACAACTCGGCCTGCAGCCAATCATTGCCTTGCTTGACCTGATACATGCGAACAGCATCCATCGCCTTGACGATGTCGTCGTAAGGCGTGGTTTCTTCGGCCAGCAAGGTGGCATCCTGCAAATCCGGAAACCGTGCTTTTACTTGTTGCAGATAGGTGTTCAATCCCGCGAAGTCATGTTTGCCATCAATCTTGGGCAGCTCCTGCATCAGTCCGGTGGCGCGATCGCCAACCTCGAGCTGATCGCCACGCAAAGTGATCTCCAGCACCAGTGGCGGCGGCGCCACATCAGCCGGGCCGGCACCACCGCCGGGCAGTGACATGTCCAGAATCGTAATACGGGAAAACACCGCCGTTGCCAGCAGAAACGGCACCAGCACCACCATCAGGTTCATGAACGAGGTCATGTCCAGATCAGTGCTGCCCTGCGGTTGCCGGCGTATGCGCCGATGCAGCATGGGGTGTCTCCTCAGACCGGACGAGTCGTTGCCTGAGCTTTGGCAGCAGCCAATTCGCGATCGGTCTGGGCCTTGCGAACCAGGTTGGCAAACTTGACGGCAGCCATTTCAAGGCTGTCGACAATCTCCGATGTTTGCGACTGCAAATATGTGAACACCATCAGCAGCGGAATGGCAGCCACCAGACCAAATGCCGTGGTGTTCATCGCGACCGCAATCGACGACGACAACAGGTTGGCTTTTTCGGCCGGGTTGGCATTGGCGATGGCGGCGAATGCATCGATCAGACCGACGATGGTGCCGAGCAGGCCGAGCAGCGTTGCAATGTTGGCAAACATGGAAATGTAGCCCGTGCGCTTTTCCAGCCGCGGCAGGATCTCCATCAGGCCTTCTTCCAGCGCCATCTCCATATCTTCGGCGCGGCGTGCCGAGCCCACTCGCTGCAAGCCATACGCCACCATACGACCGAGTGCCGCACCGGACTGGTTGGCAATGTCGTGGGCCTTGCGAAAATCGCCGGCATTCAACGCCGGTTGCAACGCCATCCAGACCGATTGATTGCGGGTCCGTTCGCGCCACAGGTAGATGAACCGCTCGATGGCAATGACAATGCCCACACCCATCACCAATGCAATGGGGTACATCCAGAAACCGCCCTGCTGAAAGAACTGGATCAAGCCGCTCATGTTATTGCCCTCGTTACGACTGGTCGTAAATGAAAGTTGAAAAAGAAATCAAGGCCCGACGCCGGCTGCTGCCGGTGTCTGGAGTTGCTGGTGCTGATGGACCGAGCGTTCAAACTCAACCGGGTCCACCGGTGCAAAAACTTCATCAAGCAAACCGCTGACATAGGGTTCTGCCGGCACGGCATCTATGGTCTTCCACGGCACGATGTACAGCACCTTGGGCGAATCCTGGGTGCCGGTGACACTCATGCCCAGCTGGCTCGGTGCCGACTTTGCGGCTGGAGCCGGATCAGCTTTCTTGCCGGTGGTCGTTGGAGCCGTTGCCTTGCCCGATGCAGTGGCGCCGGCCGGCGCAGCCGAATCTGCCGCCACGGCCTGATTGCCTGCTGCAATCATCACGACCGAACACAGCGCGATGAATGTATTCATGGCGACGCTCCCGCCGGTTTGCTTTGGGCACGGCGACGCAATTCGCTGACCCAGCTATTGACCTGTTTGTCATCGCCAACCAACGCCGCGTACTGCTCCATGTGCCGCAGCGCCAGTGCCGGATCATCAAGATACAAATCCGCCAGAACGGCGAGATTGCGATGGGCCGGCGCGTAGGCGGCATCTGACTGCACTGCCGCGAGATAGGCCGCCTTGGCGTCGTTTACCTTGCCCTGCTCACGCAGCACCACGCCTTTCAGCGTCAGGGCACGGGCGTCGCCGGGCCGGTTCTTCAGGGCGCTGTCGATCAGGGCCATCGCCTCCGGCAACTGCTTTTGCTCCCGCTTGATCAACGCGGCATTGAGCCAGGCCGAAACATGGGTCGGCACCTGCTGTTGCACATCAGTGTACTTGGCCAGCGCCTCGCTCTTGCGACCGGCCAGAATAAGCTGCGCCGCATCGTCCATCAGTTTTTGCTGGGCCGGTGTCAACGTTGCGATAACAGCTTGCGGCGCGCCTGACACGGACTTTGCAGCGGCAGCACCGGTGGCCTCAGCACTCGCTGAGCCGGCGACATCTGCTGCAGGAGCCGTCGCCGCCGGTGGCGGTGTCGGCGTGCTGGCACAGGCGCAAAGCGTCAGTGCCAGCAGGCAATCAATACTGCGCTTCCACATATTCGGTTTTTCCGTAACGGGCAGGCTGCAGTTCGCGCAGCGCGGCCATACTGCGATCGGTCCAGTCGTTGGCTACGCCTTCACGAACATAGCCCACATTGGCGCTGAAGAATTCGATGGCCTTGTCCTCGAATGGTAGCGCCTGCTCTTCCAGCAGCACGTTGTATTCGTCGAGCGCGTCGGCGTCCAGTCCTTTTGGTCGCTCGGATTCCATCAATGACTTGGCCAGACTGCGGTAGATTTCGCCGATCCGGTGCGTCGCAGCGGTCGTGTATTCCGCCACTGCATAAGCACTGATCTGCTCATAGGCTTTTAGCGAGGACTCCATTGCCTGACGCTTGGCCTTCAGTGACTTGGGCAGCGGCAACTTCAGAGCCAGTTTCTGGTAGGTCTCGAAGCCGGGTTCGGCCAAACCGAATGATGCTTGTGCCACCAGATAAAGCTGGCGATCCGTCTTCTTGCCTGTGTCGGCTTCGTGCGCCTTGACCAGCTCACGACGCATCCGATCACGCTCGGCAACATTGCCATTGCTCTCGTAATGCGCGATGAGTTTGGCGCGTGCTTCCTGCGCGTCGGCAAAGGGTTGAGGGAAACGCTTCAGGTACTCTACCCAAGCCACGGCCGCAGCAGCTTTGTTGCCGGCTTTGTCCTGCAATTCTGCCGACCGCAGCATCGCATCGCGGGCAAAGGCCGGGTCGCTGCTGGCCTTGCTGAGGCTGGCATATTCACCTGCTGCTGCGCCCCAGTTCTGCGACTGTTCGTAGGCGTACGCCAGCTTTTCACTGACACCGGATGCCAGCGGATTTTTGGCGAAGGTTTGCCGGAAAGCGGTCAACACGGCAATTGCCTGCGGCCAGTCTTCCAGCTCCAGCAACAAGGCTGCCGCATCGTATTCGGCATTGGCGCGGGCAGTTGCCTGCGGCTCGACCTTGCCGAGTCGCAAGTAATGATCGACGGCAGCGCGCTTACTCGCCGCTTGCGCAGCCGGCTCGGTTTGCTGCTTGGCCGCCAGCACCGCCAATTCACCTTGCTTGTAAATGGCTTGGCCGCGACGTTCGTGGAACAGTTGCTGGGTCTTGGCATCAAAGCCCGGCGTCCGCAGGGCGTCGGTATAGCCCTGCTCCGCCGCGACAAAATTGCCCCGGTCAAACTCGCCATCGGCGATCACGGTGCGCGCCCGGCGCTGCTGCTCCGGTGTAGCCTGCGGCATGATCAGCAGGGCACGTGCGCTGCTCACGCCACCTGCCAGATCCGCACTGGCCAGCTGCCAGTCGACGACCTGACCCAGCACCGTTGCGGCCTTCGGATCGGTCGCAAACGTCTCGGCGTATTTGCTACCGGCGCGAATGCCTTCCTTGCGCCAGTTCGTCATCGCCGTGGCATCCGGCTGCACGCCCTTCAGCGGCTTGCCTTTTTCATCCTGGCCGGCGGCGACCCGCAGCAGATGGGAATAGGCCACCAAGGCAGCGTAGCCTGCGGCTTCGCTCTTCGGATGGGCTGGATAGCTGTAGGCAACCTTCTCGAACTCGGGCCCGGCTTCAGCGGGTGCGTTGGCGTCATACAGCGCTTCCGCCAACAGGAAATGCAGACCCGGCGCTTCCGGCTCGGTCGGGAAGGTATCGAGGTATTCGCGATACCAGCGCGCCGACGTGCGGTAATCGGTGGGCAATTTGCTCTTCTGTGCTACCGCGTGATAGTGCGTCGCAATATCGCTGATGTGGGTCTTCAGCTGTGGCAGCAGCTGTTCGCGCGCCGGGCCGCGAGCACGCGCCCAGAATTCGCTGTTGCGGCCATAACGCTGGGCAAACGCTTCTTTTGCCGGCAACACCAGTTGTGGGAAATTGCCGCGTTGGTAGGTCTCGATGATGGCTGTCGAGAATGCCGGTGCTTCGTCATGCAAGGGCCGCTCGCTGACGAACATGCTGTAGGTTTCGGCCGCGTCCTTGTAACGCTCCTGACTCAGATACAGGCTCGCCAGCGCACGATAGATATCCGGCTCGAACGACTTCTCTCCGGCTTTGGCAAAATAATCCCGAATGCTGGCCGGGCCTTCCAGATTGGAAAATGCCAGCGCGGTCACGCGCAAGGTATCGTTGCGCAACTCCTGAACCTGCACATCCCGATCGTCGCGCTTGCGCAGCTGCTCAACCAGCGGGATGAAGTCTTCAAGCGCCAGATCAAAATCGTTGCGCTTGTAACGAGTCCAGCCGCGCTTGTAGCGGGCCTGATCGGTAAAGGCTGTCTGGCTGCCGCTGGCGAGCACAGCACTGTAGGCCTTGTCGGCATCCTGCCATTTGCGCGCGACAAAGGCGGCTTCACCACGCCGGAACTGCGCTTCGGCGGTCTGGACATCACCCGGAAATTCCATCGACAGCATCGCCAGCGCTTCCAGCGAGGCATCGCGCTCGGCCAGCAGATCATGTGCCTTGGCGAGCTGGTAATAGACGCCGGCCTTGTCGTGGTAATCCGGAAATTCCTTCAGAATTTGTCGATAGAGGGTAATCGACTTTTCAAAACTGGCCTCGCGTTCACCGGCCGTGAGCTGGCTCAGGTCACCGTCCGCTTCGGCAAGGATGCGTGCTTCGGCTTGCCGCAGGGTCAAATCGGCGAGCCGGCGCAGAGCTTCTGCCCGCACCTTGCCCTGCGCCTGCTGGTCGAGCAGCCGCTGGTAACTGCGTTTGGCGTCATCACCGGACACTTTCGGCAATGGTGCGGCGGCCGGCAATTGTGCGCGCGGTGGCAAACTCGAAAGAGTGGGTTCCAACGGGCCATCGTCTTCCGGGGTACTAGCGCAGGCTGACAGCAACAGCACCGCACAGACCGACAAGCCGACAGACGGCGACAACACAAGGCGGCACCGCTCAGACAATCGACTCACGGTGCGCCCCCGTTGCCGAGGCTGGCCCGATCCTGCAAGCGAGCAAGCGCCAGTTGCGCTTGCAAGCGGTAATCCTGCATCTGCTTCTGCCACCGATCCAGTTCCGTCAGCGCCAGCGCATCAATACGCCCCGCCTCTTTCTTCATCAAATTTTCGGCCCGTTTCATCAAGGCATCGGCACCATTTTGCTGGCGGGCAATGCGGCCTTCATATTGGCTGAATCGATTGGCTGCGACGTCGCGCGCCTGTATCAATCGTTGCTGCTGACCGCTCAATGAAGCCACTGCCTGCTCGGCATCGCGCAGCGCCCGGCGCTGTTGCCATTGCCGATCGGCACTGTCATGGATCAGATCGAACAACTGCACGCCACGCAGCAGCCGCAGTCGATCCGCTTCTTTTTGCATCGGGCCGCGGCTCTTGCTGACTTTTTCGAGTTTTTTGCTGGCGCGTTCGAGTCGCTGCAATGTGGCGCGTTCCTTGGCATTGGCAAGCTGCTGCCAATTGTCGAGTTGCTGAGCCGCCATGACTTGCTCGCGAAGCGTTGCCAGACGGGCTTCGTAGGCCGGCAAATCCAGCTTGGCCAGCGCAGCCTCCACTTTCGGCGCCCGCTCGGCATAACGCTGGCGGTGATTGCGCAGCATGTCGTCATAGACCGGTAGCGAACGCTGCCAGTTGCCCAGCACATCATGCAGTTGCAACAAGTCCTGGTAACGACGCAGGCTTTCGGTGAAATCGTGTTTGCTGAGCAAGCGAATGAGATAGATCTCGTCACCATGGCCCTGCGCCCGCAGCAGCGTCAGGGGATCCGCGGTGACCAGAACTGGCAGCAGCGCTCGCAACTGGCCATCATTGACTCGCTTGCGCGCGGCCGCCAGTTGTTCCAGTTCACCTTCAAATGCAGCCAGCGCACTTTGATACCCGGCGAGTGCATCCGGCAGCGCCTGCACCGATTGATAGGCAAACGGAACGGCCAACCTTGCTTCCTGTACAGCCAAATCAGCCGGCCGGCGTTCGAGCAACTCCAGCCACGGCGTCAGCGCCTGCCCGTACAAGCCACTCTGGGCATAAGACCAGCCAAGGCCGAGCAAGGCGGAATTAGAGTACGGCCCCTGCAAGCGCACCTGGCTCAGTTGCTCACGCGCCGACGCCGCGTCCTGCTGACGCAGCTGGGCATAACCAAGGGCAAGATAGGTGCGATCACGCAGGCTGCGCGAGACAGGATCAGCCGCCCGTTTTGCCAGCAGCGTGGCAAATGTGGTGCGCGCTTCTTCCGGCTGTTGCTGCTGCAACTGCGCGACACCCAAGTTGAACAAGGCGTAGCGATACTGCTCGCCTTCTGCAGCCACATTGGCGAGGGCAGCCGAGGCAGCTTCGGCATTGCCGCTCGACAGCATCATGTTGGCGCGCATCAGCGCCACTTCATCGCGCAGCGCCGGATCGGCCAACGGCGGCAGCGCATCGAGCCGCTGCAAGCTGCCCGCACTGTCGTGGGCGCGATAACGGACTTTGGCCAGATTGACCAGCACCTGTTCACGTACCGGCTCCGGCAGCACACCTGCCAGCGAGCCTGTGAGCACCTTTTCAGATTCCGCCAGCATGCCGTATTGCAGCTGCAAGCTACCAAGCAGCGCGGTCGCGGCGGTTTCGTGCTCTGCAAGCTGCTTGCGATCGGCCGCCACCATCAGCGCGGTCAGCGCGGCAAACGGTTCCTGCCGGTAATGTTCATAGAGGGCATTGCCGAACGGCAATGTGCGCACCGTCATGGGTGCGCGCCAGTCGAAAGCCGGCACGGCCGGCTCAGTAGCTGTTGTGGCGGTTTCAGCCGCCAGCACCGTACTACTGAGCGCAGCGAGCAGCAGCGCCGGCCATCGCCGTGTAACGGTCTGCACCGGACTTACCATTCGCGAACAGTAAAGTCGGCTTGCTGTTTGGCGGCATCATCATTGATGCGCAGCTCGACGAACTTGGCGCCGGTTTCCTTCAGGAAGCGCAGTGAGGTTGCCCGGGTGAATTCTCGCTTTTCCGGACCGTAGCCGGTAAAAACTGCCACCAGCTCGTGTTCGCCAGCAGTCAGGTTGCCGACATACAAGCGATGGGTGCCACCGCGGCGCAACGCGTCGAGGTCACGTTCGGTATAAAGATGGTGATTGAGTTCCTTGCCATCAATGCTGAGCTTGACGGCATCGGGACGGAAAAACTGGCCGACGTCGAGCGACACGAACACGGCAATCTGGGTCGAGGCCGGGAACAGCAAATCCTCTTCCAGAATGAACAGGTCCCGGTTGAGTTCGAGCACTTCTTTCTTGAGTGCTTCCAGCTCATCGGTTGCGGTGGCCGCTGAGCCGGTTGGCTGAGCTGCCTGTACCGCCCCTATCGTAACCGTGACCAACACCGCACTGACCAGACTGGCAAACCACTTGTTCACGCCGACTCTCCCCTGACTGCCGTCACACTGCCGGAGCCACTTCGCAGACCGCCGATTATGGCGGGGAATCATTGACTTGCGCCGGACTTGGCGCACAAATTTTTTCTGCTTTTTTTGTAATTGGTCAAACTCTGCACAACCCGCTCAGAAGGTTGGATCCACCACCCGAATGGCCTTGAGCAACGAGGCTTCGGTTTGCGGTCCATGCAGCGGTCCGCGAATCACCCCGTCCGGCGTGACCAGCCAGGTTTCCGGCAAACTGGTCGGCACCGGAAACGGCAATTGTGGTGGCGGCTGCTGCTGAACGACGGGCAGCCGAATGTCCAACAGCTCGATCTGGCGTGCCAGCTCGGCCCGGGACAGCGGTTCGAACGGCACCGCCAGCACGGTCACCCGACTGGCATGGTGCTCTGCGAACCGTGCCAGCAGCGGCAGCTCGTCCCGACAGGGCTCACACCAATCCGCCCAAAAATTGACGATCAGCCAGCGGCCACGGAAATCGCTGACTCGATGAGCCGAACCATCCATCAGAGTGAAGTCGGCGGCAGGCTGGCAGCTGGCCAGACCGGCAAGAATCACGGTCAGCCACGATAAGCGCTTGAACATACTAGACTTGTTACCCAACCACCATGAACGCGTACATTGTCAAAAGGCAGGCCAATCCGTAAAGTAGCGAAGCTGCTGCGACCACGGAAGCATTTTGTGCGCAAACCGCACAGAACGCGCTGCAAGGTCCCGCCGAGTCGGCCTCCTGCCGGCGCTGCGCCGGTGGCGACACGGAGCCTTTGAGTCAGCCAATGGATGCTTTGCGCTTAACTTATCCCACTCAGCAACAAGGCCAGCATCTGCTGGTCGAAACTCGCCCGGATGCGCTGAAGCGTTGGCTTGAGTCCCTGCCTTACGGCGACATGAAGCGGACTGTACCGCAGATTGCCCAGGCCATTGCCAGCCTCAACCGCAGCGATATCGCTGCCGACAAGCGTGCCGAACTGGTCGAGCTGTTCGACCATACCTATGAGTTGGTCAGCGACTATTACCGCCCGCGCATCGTGCTGCGCCCGCGTGGCCAGCAGTTTGCCGGCCGGGCCGAGAGCGAAGAGCTGCAACTGCTGACCCGGGAAATGTCGTTTGCCCACAAGATGCTGGTCATTGAAACCATCGGCAAGCGCAGCTTCTGGAGCAAGGACAAACCGCTGGCACGTGCCATCAATCTGGCAGTGCATTATCTCAGCCTGATTCTGCTTGAGCACTACGAAACCTATTCGCCGGTACCGGTGTATATCTGGCGCGAATTGAACGCGTTGTACGCCTACGCCGCCTCGCACAAAGTCCATCAGCTCGAAGCCTTGCCCGAGAATTACAAGCACTGTCTGGCCACCGTCGAGGATGGCTATGTCCGGGCCTGTCTCATTGCCCTCGCCAACCCCTACCAGATGGACCGCGGCGAACATTGGGAAATGAACAAGTTCCTGTCGCACTGGGGCGCACTGGCCGACATCAGCGACAATCCGGATGACTTCACCAAACGCAGCTGCTTCGTCATCGATCTGGCCAGCGAAAGCAAACCGCGCTATGGCGTCAATGCCCTGGAAGACACCGAAGATCCGAACATCCGTCTGCTGATCACTCATGAACTGACGCTGCGCATCAGCCAGATGCTGGAGCGGCTGGAGCAGGATCGGGAAATGCCGAATCCCGGTTTCTACCCGGGCCTGTCGGCAGCAGAAGCCATCGCGCTGCTGCAACGCATGTCGTCACATTGGGACTTCCGGGTAGAGCGCTCGACCCCGCGCTATCCCATCATCAATCAGCTTGACGTAGTCTGGGGTGTGCCGGCCATCCATCAGGTCCTGACCTGGCAGGATCCGCTGTCGCCAAATCCGGAATTGACCTCACGTCACGCCGACCGCGACGTGCTGAGCCGGATGCTGGGCGACCGCAACGCACCGATCCGCTGGGATGCGATCAACGCCTCTGACGGCGGTATCTGCATCGGTCAGCACCAACACTCGGTCGATAACCTCCGCATCGGCCAGCTGGCAGCGCTGCGCGAGTACATCGACGGCCGACCCAGCCCGCGCTGGCAACTGGGCATCGTTCGCTGGTTGCGCGGTGACAAGCGCAAAGGCACCTCGCTCGGTCTGCAATTCATCAAGGGTGATGTTCAGGCGGTGATGATTCGCGCCCGCAAAGGCAACCGGATTGAGACCACCCAACAACCTGCCCTGCTGGTTTCCGGGGAGGAGATGCATGGCCTGTCGAGCCCGACCGTAGTCGCCCAGAAAGGCATGTATCAGGATGGCCGACCGCTGGTGCTGAGCATCGGGGTCGAGTCGCTGTCCATTCGGGCCCGGATGAAAGTCGAATCAACCCCGCTGGTTGAGCGCTTCTTCTATCAGGTCTATGTCTACGAAGAAGAACCAGAACAAAAGAGTGGCAACGATGACGGTGATGAGCACGTAACGCTCGACAATATTCCGTTACCGGGCGATCACTGAGCGTTCGAAAAATCTCGAAAAAACAAAAAGACCGGCCAGCGCCGGTCTTTTTTTTGCGTTGGCGTTCATCACGCTCCGAACAGCTCAGCGCAAGAACAACCGAATCGGTACGCCCAGCACCGACTGCATGGACTGGTTCAGTTGCTCCAGCTGCGCCACCAACGGATGATCGGAGCCCAATTCCTGTGCAGCCAGCGCCGGACTCGGCATCCGCCATGGCAACAACGCCTGCAACTCGAACAAGGTCAATTCATCCTGATCCCGGGCGAAACACAGTTCGTCTTCGCGAACCCGACCGATCAGCCCCTTGTTTTCCAGTTCGGCCAACACATCCACGGCATTTTCACTTTCAACCGCGCTCAGCACGGTGGCGACATTGCTCAACACAGCGCGGCGCTGACCGGCCATCACCTGCTGCAACAGCAGCAGTGCCACCAGGAACGGATCTCTTACCTTGCCGCTTTGCGGCCGATACGCGCCCAGTGCATGACACAGCTCGGCGCCGAGCAGCATGATGACCCAAGACATGTACATCCAGATCACCAAAATCGGCAACGCTGCCAAGGCACCGAAGATGGCTTTGTAGGTCGGCATGCTGGCGACAAACAATCCAAAGCCACGCTTGGCAAGCTCGAACAGAATGGCTGCGATCAATGCCGAGCCGAGCGCGTGTGAACTCTTGACGTAGCGTGTCGGCACCCAGGCATACAACACATACAACCCGAGTGTGGTCAGGGTCAGCGGCAACAGGAAGGTCAGTGAAGAACGGGCGCCACCGGTTGCCTCACGCACATAAGGCAATGAGAAGAGATAGGAGCTGACGCCGACACTGAGCGCGATCAACAACGGACCCAAGGTCAGCAGCGCCCAATAAATCAGCCATTTTCGCCCCACCCGACGCGAATGCTGGCTACCCCAGATCGCGTTGATGGCCTTGTCGATTGTCCCCATCAGCATCAGGGCAGTGATGAACAACATCACCGCCCCGGCCAATTTCAACTGACTGGCGCGATCAACAAACTCCAGCACATGGGTCTTGACCGCAGCACCACCACCCGGCACGAAATGTTCGAACAGGAAGTCTTCCAGTGAACGACGAGCGCCTTTCATGCCCGGCAGCAACTTGAAGGTGCTGACCATCACCGTCAGCAGCGGCACCAACGCCAACAGCCCGGTCAGGGTCAGGTTGGCAGCAACGGCCTGACAGCGATCCTGGCCAAAACGCCGCCAGACGTACAACAAAAACCCCATCGACCAGCGAATGCCTGCAGCCATGAACAATCCTGTTGGCGTGTGGTGAACGCACTTGCCCAGTAAACGCAGCCGAGGTGCGCCTGATAGAATGGCGAACAGCCATCGGCATGAATGAGGCGGAGTTTACCAGATGGTGTGGACAATCCATTACCACCCCGATTGCAGCAAATCGCGCGACTGTCTCGCCCTGCTTCGCCATCACGGCATCGAACCCGAGGTGATTGATTATCAGCGGACGCCGCTGGATCGGGCCGCCCTGATGCAGCTGCAGCAACGGCTGGGCTGTCCCATCCATGCCTTGTTGCGCCCGGATGGCGACGCCGACGACAGCCAGCTCAGCGAGGCTGACGTGCTGGATCGGCTTGTCGCGCAGCCGGGCCGGTTGCAGCGGCCCATCGTCAGCAATGGCGAACGGGCCGTGATTGCCCGACCACCCGAGCGGGCGCTGAGCCTGTTTTAGCGGCAGCGGGTATCGCGATTGAAATTGTCGTTGCATCGGAGCGGCGTCGAAGCGGCATTGGAACTACCCCCGTTTAAATCAGTCGCGCAAAAACCGCTCACGCGCCGCTGAACGAACACCAAGGATCCTGATATGAAACTGCTGGTGCTGTATTACTCGGTCCACGGTCACACCGAAACACTGGCCCGCCACATAGCCCGTGGTATTGAGACCGTTACCGGAGCGGAGGCGGTGTTGCGCACGGTGCCGCGGCTGCATGCCGTCACCGAGGCGCCCGCACCAGCGGTGCCGGAAACCGGTGCGCCGTATGCCAGTTTGACTGACCTGCGCGAATGCGCCGGTCTAGCGCTCGGCAGCCCGACCCGGTTCGGCAACATGGCGGCACCGCTGAAAAGCTTTCTCGATGGCAGCAGCGAGTTGTGGTTGTCTGGTGCGCTGGTGGGCAAACCGGCCTGCGCCTTCACCTCAACAGGCACCCTGCACGGCGGCCAGGAAAGTACCTTGCTGTCGATGATGCTGCCGTTGCTGCACCACGGCATGGTGATCGCTGGCGTGCCCTACACCGAAGCGGCGCTGTCCCGCACCCGCACTGGCGGTACGCCGTACGGGGTTTCACATTGGGCGGGCACCGGCAACAGCCAGACCATCAGCGACGACGAAAAAGAACTCTGCCATGCCATGGGTCGACGGCTCGCACTGCTGGCCAGGCAATTGCAGACGAAATATGATTGAACGAATGAATGTGACGGAATCGATGAACAACGAACCTGAAAATCAAGCACCAGTAAAACCCGATCCGGTAAACCGCGAATCTGAAAACCGTGTATCTGAAAACCATGAATCTGAAAACCGAGATCCCGCAAACCAGCTGCCAAGGCAAAAACTGCCCCGCCACGTGCGCTGGTTCAAGCTGACATTGATCAGCTGGCTGACGCTGATTGCCTTGTTGCTGGTCTGGCACCAGCGCGTGCCGACGCCGCACCCGACCAGCAGTTTGCTGCTGGCCCTGCTGCCGCTGTTGATACCGGCTGTGGCCTTGTTCAAGGGCAAACGCGGCGCGGTGCTGACCGTCGCGGTAATCGCCCTGCTCTACTTCAGTCATGCCGTTGTCGGAGTAACGGCCGGCGGTCTGGAGCGCATCTGGGCAGTGGCTGAGCTGCTGGTCAGCAGTTGCCTGTTTCTGAGCGCGACGTTCACTGCCAAATACCTGCCGCGCTGACCGTCACCGCGACACCACTGGGCGGAGGCGCTGATCTGTCAGCGCCCGATGGCGCGCTGGCGCAGCGCGTGGTCGGCCAACACCAGCGCCGTCATGGCTTCGACTATTGGAACCGCGCGTGGCAGCACGCAGGGGTCATGGCGGCCGCGACCGCGAAACTCGACGGCGTTGCCGTTCACATCAACCGACTGCTGCAATTTTGCAATGGTCGCAGTCGGCTTGAACGCCACCCGGAACACCACCGGCATGCCGGTCGAAATACCGCCGAGCACACCGCCGTGATTGTTGCCAATGGTCTTGATCACGCCGCCATCATTGATAAACGGATCATTGTGTTGTGACCCGGTCAAATGGGTGCCGCCAAAACCGGAACCAATTTCGAAACCCTTGCTGGCATTGATTGCGAGCATGGCTTTGGCCAGATCCGCTTCCAGCCGATCAAAAATCGGCTCGCCCCAACCGACCGGCACGCCACGGGCAATACACTCGACCACACCACCAAGAGAATCACCGTCTTTGCGGGTCTGTTCAATCAGCGCGTGCATTTGCGCGGCCAGCGCCTGATCCGGGCAGCGAACATCGTTCAATTCAATCTGGCCGACATCGACCGCTTCCGCTGGTGTAGCAAGCTGCAAACTGCCGACCGATTTGACCCAGCCGTGGATCTGCACACCCCATTGCTCTGCCAGCAATTTCTTTGCAATGGCTCCGGCAGCTACGGTAGCGGCGGTGGTACGCGCCGAACTGCGGCCACCACCGGCAACATCACGAATGCCGTATTTCTGCTGATAGGTGTAATCGGCATGACCCGGCCGATAAATCTGCGCCATTTCATCGTAATCGTGCGAGCGCTGATCGGTATTGCGGATCAGTAGCGCAATCGGCGTGCCGGTGGTCGTGTCATTCAAGATACCGGACAGAATTTCGACCACATCCGGCTCCTTGCGCTGGGTCGAAATTTTGCTCTGGCCCGGCCGGCGCCGGTCCAGCTCGTGCTGAATCTCGGCCGCGGTAATCGGCAAGCCGGGCGGGCAGCCTTCGAGAATGGCACCGACACCGGGGCCGTGCGATTCACCGAAGGTACTGATACGAAACAAGGTGCCGAAACTGTCACCGGCCATGGAACTCTCTCTTAACGTATAACCCGAAACTTAGTTAACAGTGCGTATCAAGCATTACCATCTATTGGTGTGCCTACAGGTCAAATGCTACCAAAAGCCCTTGCGACACATTTATCACAGCCAAGCACACCAACAACAACACCTAGAACACCCAACAACGTGGATAAAGAAAAAAGGATTGTGCCGCCCGTATCGCGCAGCTCTATCGCCTGACACATGAAAATAGATGAGCCAGCCAGAATCGCTACCGAAGTAAGCAATAGAAAGGGGCGTTTCCAACGACGAACTGGCATTTCACCCCAAAAACAAATGAAATTCACAGACCGACAGAAGCTGCAACGACCTTCCGCGTATCGTTCTTTCACAAACTAACCCCTAATTTTCACACCAAGCCCACGCAACGTCTCCCAATACTGTGGAAACGATTTGCCAACCACTTCCGGATGCGCAATCTTCACGCCCGGTATCGCCAGCCCGGCAATGGCGAAGCTCATCGCCATCCGGTGATCTTCGTGCGTTTCGATCAGTGCACCGTGCGGCTTCCCGCCTTCCACGATCAAGGCATCGGCGGTCGCTTCCACTTTCACGCCCATTTTCTTCAGCTCGAGCGCGGTATCGAAAATCCGGTTCGATTCCTTGTGCGCCAGATGACCGATATTGTGGAAGCGGGACACGCCATTGGCAAACGCCGCCAGCACCGCGACCGTCTGCACCACGTCCGGCATATTGCCCATGTCGGCATCGATGGCGCGCAAACCGAGCGCCGGGCCACTCAGTTTCAGGCCCTCCGGCGTGCGTTTGATTAGACAGCCCATTTGATCAAGCAGCAGCGGCAAACGCGCTTCGCCCTGTACCGACTCGATATTGAATGCTTCGACTGTGATCTCACCCGCCGTTAATGCGGCAGCGGCCAAGAAATACGAGGCACTGCAGGGATCGGCTTCCAGCTCAAACCGGCGGGCGCGATAACGCTGACCGGCGCGCACGCTGAAGTCGTCACCCTGCGCGTCTACTTCGACACCCGACTCCGCCATCATCGCCAGCGTCATCTCGACAAACGGCCGCGACACCAGCGGCGTGGTCAGCCGAATGGTCACGTCGCGTTCGGCATACGGCGCCACCAGCAACAACGCGCTCAGGAACTGGCTGCTGACATGGCCCGGCAATTCGCAAACGCCGCCTTTGAGCGGCCCCTGGATTGTCAACGGCAGCGCATCAGTGACGGCACCGCTGGTAACGGTGACGCCAAGCGAACGCAGTGCCGCGCACAAATCGGCCATTGGCCGTTCGCGCATCCGGGCGCTGCCGTCGATGGTCACCGGTTCCGCCGAAAGCCCCGCCAGCGCCGAGACAAAACGGGCAAAGGTGCCGCTGGCATTGACGTTGATCTGGCCGCCATGGAGCCGGCCGCCAACACCACGGACAAACACCCGGTCACCGTCAGCGCGGACACCGGCGCCGAGTACAGCAATGCCGTCCTGGACCCGGCGGATATCGTCGTTGGCCGGCACCGGAGCAAGCTCGCTGTCGCCTTCGGCCAGCGCCGCCAGCAGCAGCCCCCGGTTGGCCTGATATTTGGAGCCCGGCACCCGCACCCGGCCACGCACCGGGCCATTGGGAATAATTTCAAACACTTGCATCCGGAATATCCGGTTTTTGAGAAAGGTCCGGCATGGTAGCGCCTTGCGCGCCTGCGCCGCCATGACGCGCCTGCATATCGCCGCAAAGCACCGGGCACAACTCGTATATACAGGCTAACAACCATTTAATAACAATACGTTGTTTGCACTTGTATAGATATTTGTTGACAGCCTGACGGTCACCGCGTTTAAATCCCACCCGTTGTACCGGCCTACGCCGGCTGCCAAACCGAGATTGACCCACCATGCTGCGTTTCGCCCGCCATCATCATCATCACCATACCGAGGCCCCCTGGGGACCACGGCGGTAACGGCGCGCGCAGAGCGGATCCCGAAAACCCCGTTGGTGACCCCAACGGGGTTTTTCTTTGTGCCCGAATCACCGACTGCCCTCTTCACAGACTGAAAGCAAAGGAATCACGAACATGGCATTGCGTCTGGTTGTCCCCAAAGGCCGCATCTACGACAAGGTGGCCGAGCTGCTGGCCGAGTGTGGCGTCAAGCTGACTGGCGCCGAGCGCAGCTACCGGCCGTCGGTGTCGGTAGCCGGCATCGAAGTGAAACTGCTGAAGAGCCAGAACATTCCGCCGCTGCTGGCACTGAACCAGCACGACATCGGCTTCGCCGGTTACGACTGGGTTGTGGAACAGGGCGCCGAAGTCACCGAGCTGCTCGATCTGGGCTTCGACCCGGTCAAGATCGTGGCGGCGGTACCGGAGACCACCGATGTCGAAGCACTGAAACAGCGCCGCATCATTGCCGTCTCCGAATACGAGCGGCTGACCCGCAATTTCCTCAGCCAGCAGGGTTTCGATTTCACCTTCGTGCGGTCCTACGGCGCTACTGAAGTGTTCCCGCCGGAAGATGCCGATCTCATCGTCGACAACTCCGCGACCGGCTCGACCCTGATCGCCAACCGGCTCAAGACCATCGGTACCGTACTGGAAAGCAGCACCCGTTTTCTGGCCAACCCGCGCGCGCTTGATGACCTCAGCAAGCGCCAGCAAATCGAAAACCTGTTGCTGCTGATGAAAGGCGTGATCAACGGCCGCGGCCGCGTGCTGCTCGAAATGAACGTGCCGGCCGACCGGCTGGAAACCATCGTCAAGCTGTTGCCGGCGATGCGTTCACCCACCGTTGCCCAGCTCTACAACGAATCCGGTTTCTCGGTGAAAGCCGCCATTCCGACCGCGCGAGTGGCAACGTTGGTACCGCAACTGATTGCAGCCGGCGCCAGCGACATTCTCGAAATGCCGATTCGGAAAGTGGTTTAAGGCGACAAGCACATGCTCAAACTTGATTTTAACGAACGCTGCGAAGGCACGCCCTACTGGGCGACGCAGGCAATCAGCACGCTCGATATCAGCAGCCTCTGGCGTTATCCGGACCGCGCCCCGCTGGAACAAAAAATTGCCGAACGCTTCGCGGTTGCACCGGCGCAGGTGCTCGCCACCAACGGCGGCGACGAAGGCATCGACCTGGTGCTGCGGCTGGCCAAGCGCGAGCGCCGCAACCTGCTGCTGCCGTTGCCCGCTTTCTCGATGTACCGGGTCACCGCCGCCCGCAACGATGTCAGCGTTGTGACTGTCGAGGGACTGCCGGACCGTCGCATCAATGTCAATGCCATCACCAAGCCGTTGCAGGCCACGGGCCAGCTTTTGGCCTTGACCAGCCCGAACAACCCGACCGGAGAAGTGCTGGCGCGCGATCAGGTTCGCAATCTGCTGATTCAGGCGCGCGCATTCGGCAATCCGGTGCTGATGGATGAAGCGTATGCCGAATTCGCCGGTGAATCGCTGCTGGATCTGATCAACGAATTTGACAATTTGATCGTGCTGCGCAGCTTCTCGAAAGCCTTTGGTTTGGCCGGGCTGCGGGTCGGCTGCCTGCTGGCCAATGCCAACTTGATTGATCGGCTGCGCGCCATCGCCGCGCCGTTCAATCTGTCGACGCCATCGCTGGTGCTGGCGCAGGCCGCCTGTAGCCTCACCGCGCAGAATGAAATGCAAGCTTACTGCGATGCGGTCGCCGACAGCCGCGACCGCCTGCGCAGCGAGCTGCTGACCGCCGGCATCACCGTGCTGCCCAGCGGCGGCAATTTCCTGTTGCTGCAGCTGACGGCAGCTCGCGCCGAACTGGTCGCCAGCTATCTGTCGGCGAACGGTATCAGCGTCCGCCGCTTTACCGAGACCGAACTGACCGGCTGCCTGCGCATCACCATTCCGGTCGATGCCGACAGGCTGCGCGATGTGCTGCTGACGGTACTGAAACCGGATCTGCTGTGTCTGGATATGGACGGCGTGCTGGTCGACACCAGCGCCAGTTATGACTGCTGCGTACAGCAAACGGTAGTAGCCCTTGGCGGCAAAGAACCGTCACTGGCTGAACTGCAGGCGCTGCGCAACAGCGGCGGCTTCAATGATGACTGGACGCTGACGCAGGCCTTGCTGAAACAACAGCAAATTGACGTGCACTATGACGCCGTCGTCAGCCGCTTCCAGTCACTCTACCTGGGTGATGGCGACACTATCGGGCTGGTCAGTCGCGAAAAAGCGGTGCCTGATGCGGCAACCCGTGCGCTGCTTAAACGCTTCTGTTCGGCTGTG
This sequence comes from Permianibacter sp., assembly GCA_041914645.1. Classification (GTDB taxonomy): domain Bacteria; phylum Pseudomonadota; class Gammaproteobacteria; order Enterobacterales; family Permianibacteraceae; genus Permianibacter. Next base: position 39,025 of record JAYSCY010000004.1, on the reverse strand, counting down.
GTCACCGGCCGACCGCGTGCTGAAGCTGAAGCCGGCGTGGTGCTTTGTCAAATCAGCCCGGACAGCATTGTCTCGCGTGACGATGTCACCGCGTTGAAACCAGACCCGGAAGGGGTATTGCGCTGCAAAAACACACTGAGCCAAAGTGGTCGCTGCTGGATGATCGGCGACAGCGTCGATGACATGCGCGCGGCCATTGGTGCCGGCGCGGTCGCCATCGGTATCGGGCTCGACAATGCCGACGCCTTGCGCAACGCGGGGGCCAATCTGGTGCTGGCTGACATCAATCAACTGGAGAGTCTGTTGTGAATCAAGCCATCGCAAGCACCACGCTGGTCAATTCCGTGTCGCTGAACCGCGACACCAAGGAAACCCGAATTCAGTTGACTCTCAACGTCGCAGGCAGCCGATCGGTACAAATCGATACCGGCCTGCCGTTCTTCAATCATTTGCTGGAACAACTGGCCTTCCATGCCGGCTGGGATCTGGCGCTACAGGCCGACGGTGATATCGAGATCGATGATCACCATCTCATCGAAGATGTCGCGATTGTGCTCGGCATGGCACTTGACCAGTTGCGGCAAAGCCGGCCCGGCCTCGCCCGCTATGGCCAGCGCCTGTTGCCGATGGATGAAACACTGGTGCTGTGCGCGGTCGATCTGAGTGGTCGCGCGGCCGCGGTGATCGACTTGCCGTTCACTCGCGAAGCGGTTGGTGGCTTGGCGACCGAGATGTGGCCACACTTTTTCAAGACGTTGGCAAGCAAGGGGCAGTTTGCCTTGCACCTGAAGACGCAATACTTCGACAACCACCATCACCTGATCGAAGCAAGCTTCAAGGCACTGGCGCGAGCCTTGAAAGAAGCATTGGCCGTACAAAGCGACAGCGTAACCAGCACCAAAGGCGTGTTGTGATTTTCCCGTAGGAGCGAGCTTGCTCCTACCACATCGGGACAGGGTAATGACCAGCGGTTACAAACGCATAGGCATCATCGAAACCGGCGCCGGCAATGTCGCCAGTCTGCAGGCGGCGGTCGAACGGGCCGGCCGCAGCGCCGTGCGCCTGAAAACGCCACAGCTCGACGGCATCGATCAGCTGATCATTCCCGGCCAGGGCCGCTTCGGCCCGGTGATGCGCACGCTGGAAGATCGCAACTGGACTCTCGCGTTGCGCAGCTGGTTTGGCGACAACCAACCGTTGCTCGGCATTTGCGTCGGCATGCAGGTGCTGTTCGATGCCAGCGAAGAAGATCCGGGAGTGCCCGGCCTGGGTGTGCTGCGTGGCGAGGTGCGCCGACTGCACAGCCCCAAACAACCGATGATGGGTTGGGCCCCCGTACGTTTCGAACCCGCATTGGCGGCAGACCCGGATGGCGATGCCTACTTCGTCAACAGTTTTGTAGTTCCGTCTTGTCTGGAGGCTGTTGCATGGACCGAATACGGCGAACGCTTCTGCGCCGTCGTGCGCAAGGGAGCCTGGCTGGCCTGCCAGTTTCACCCGGAAAAGTCCGGCGCCTACGGGGCTGCACTAATGAACCGTTGGCTGGTGGCATGAACATGGCGATCAGTAGCAGCCTGCGCAAACGCATCCTGCCCTGTCTCGACATGCGCGATGGCCGCGTCGTCAAGGGCGTCAAATTTGTCGGTCTGCAGGATCTCGGGGATCCGGTCGAACTGGCCTTGCGCTACGAGCAGCAGGGCGCCGACGAGATCGTGCTGCTCGATATCAGCGCCAGTCCCGATGGTCGCAAAACCCAGCTCGATGTGATCCAGCGCGTCGCACAGAACCTGTCGATTCCGTTCACGGTTGGTGGTGGCATTCGCGTGCTCGACGATATCTGGGCCCTGCTTGATGCCGGCGCCGACAAGGTGTCGATCAACTCGGCTGCACTAAACCATCCGGGCCTTATCGATGCTGCCAGTCAGCAATTTGGCAGCCAGTGCATCGTGGTCGCCATCGATTTTCTACTGGCAACGGAGGCGTTATACGAAGTGGTCAGCCACGGCGGCCGCACCCGCACCGGCCGCAATGCTCGTGACTGGGCACAGGAAGCGGTGCAGCGCGGCGCCGGCGAACTGCTGCTGACCTGCATCGATCGTGACGGTACCGGCGAAGGTTTTGAGTTGACGCTGACCGGTGAACTTGCCCGCACCTTGACCGTGCCGGTGATCGCATCCGGTGGTGCCCGGACGACGAGGCATTTTATCGAAGCCTTCGAAAGCGGTGTTGATGCGGGTCTTGCCGCTGGCATTTTTCACCGTAACGAATTGCCGATTCCGGATTTGAAAGCAGCACTGCGGGCGGCAGGTGTTGCGGTGCGCGGTTAGTTTTTACTGCCCTCCTTGTCAAGGAGGGACATCTGAAACAGGATTTGTGAGAGCAATATGCTGATTCCAAGTATCGATCTCTACAACGGCCAAGCCGTGCAATGGCGCCAGGGCAAAGAAAAAGTACTGGCGCGCGACGATGTCCGCGAGCTGCTCGCCGAGTTCTCGCTGTATGGCGAAGTGGCCTTGATCGATCTCAATGCCGCGCTTGGCGAGGGCGATAACAAAGCCTTGATCAAGGAGCTGCTGGAGCTTACCGCCTGCCGGGTCGGTGGTGGCATTCGCGACCTGGAAACGGCTCGTGACTATCTGAAAGCCGGTGCCAGCAAAATCATTCTCGGCACTGCCGCGCGCGCTGACTGGGTCGGCAAACTGCCGCGCGAGGCGCTGGTGTTTGCCATCGATGCCAATGGCGATGAATGGGTGACAAAGGGCTGGCGCGAAGGCAGCGGCGAGCAAGTGCTCGATGTCATTCCCTCGCTCGCCAGCCGTTGCAGTGAATTTCTTTATACGCAGGTACAAAAGGAAGGCATGTTACAAGGGCTTGACGAACCGCGCGTCCGCGCCGTGGTGAAAGCCTCGCCCATTCCGGTCACCATTGCCGGCGGCATCAGCTCGCTGGCCGACATCAGACTGCTGCGCGAGCTGGGCGCCAATGGCCAGATCGGCATGGCGATTTACACCGGCAAATTTACCCTGACCGACGCCCTGCTCGCCTCGCTCGATCTCGACAAACAGCCACTGATCCCCACCATCGTGCAGGATGAAACCAGCAATGAAGTGCTGATGCTTGCCTACAGCAATGCCGACTCCCTGCGCCGCGCGCTGCAAGAACGTGCCGGGGTGTACTGGAGCCGGTCACGGCAATCGCTGTGGCGCAAAGGCGAAACCAGCGGCCATGTCCAACAACTGGTTCGGGTCGATTTTGATTGCGACGGCGACAGCCTGCTGTTTCGTGTCCGCCAGTCCGCACAAGCCTGCCATCTGAACCGCTGGAGCTGTTTCCCGGCCCAACATCAGCGCTTTACACTGCAAACACTCGATGGCGTACTGGCCGCGCGACAAACGGCACCGAAACCCGGCTCGTACACTGCCGAACTGTATGCCAGCGCCGAGTTGCGCGCCGAAAAGCTGCGTGAAGAAGCCGAAGAGCTGATTGAAGCCGAGAAGCCGGAACATGTGCGCTGGGAAGCCGCCGATCTTCTCTATTTCGCGCTGGTCAACGCCCGGGCAAAAGGCGTGTCGCTGGCGGAGATTGAAAATGAATTGCGCAGTCGGCACGCATGAACTGGCGTGACTTCATCGCCAATGCAGCTGGAAATTTGAATATGGTGTGCAATTACCCCCTCCAAACCTACCCCCGTCACAGAGGGCGGGGTTGATCGCTCCCTCCCCTGCCAAGGGGAGGGCTGGGGTGGGGTAGTTGCCGCCCCACTCTTCTCGTCTTAACGGAAGCCGCTACGTGATATCCACCACCCAAACCTGGAAACGCCCCACCCTTGCCGACGACAACGACATTCAACGCCGTGTCCGCGATTTGTTGAACTCCATTCAGGAACGCGGCGACAGCGCCATTGAAGCGGCGTCGCTACAGTTCGACGACTTCGCTCCGCAGTGCATTGAATTGAAGCCGTTCGAAAGCTATGCATTGGCGCCCGCGCTTGCCGAGGCCATTCGCACGGCCGCGCGCCGCATCGAACGTTTCGCACGTGCTCAGCGTGCTGCGTTGTCCGATGTCGAGTTTGAAGACGAGTACGGTCGCTATGGTCATATTGCCGTGCCACTGGAGCGCATCGCCGCCTATATCCCCGGTGGCCGCTTTCCGCTGATTTCCACCGCGTTGATGACGCTGATCCCGGCGCGTGTTGCCGGTGTGCGCGAACGAATTGCCCTGTCGCCGTCTGACCATCCGGCCATTCTCGCCGCCGCAAGTCTGGCGGGTGCCACTCGCTTTGTCCGCATCGGTGGTGCACAGGCCATTGCCGCCGCCGCGTTTGGCTCGCAGTGGATGCCAGTGGTGGATATGGTGGTTGGGCCGGGCAATGCCTATGTTGCAGAAGCAAAGGCGCAATTGCAGACCCGCGTCCGCATCGACACCGTCGCCGGTCCCAGTGAAGTCCTGATTCTGGCCGACCACAACGCACCGGTGCGCTGGCTGGTGGAAGATGCGATTGCCCAGAGCGAGCATGGCCCCGATGCGCTCGCCGTAATCGTGTCGACAGACAGCGACTGGCTGCAGCAAGCCGAGCAGGCCATTCTTGCCAATCGCGATGGTGCCGCGCTTATTGCGCGCCAGCAAATACAGTTGGTGCAGGCCATTGATGCCGCCGATGCTGCGGCGTTCAGCAATCGCTTTGCGCCGGAACACCTGATGCTGTGCGATGAAGCCATTTTGCCCGCGCAGCTCAACAACTATGGCGCGCTGTTTGTCGGCGCCCGCAGCCCGGTCGCGCTTGGCGACTACCTGTCCGGGCCGAATCACACCCTGCCAACCGCTGGCGCCGCTCGACGCAGCAGTGGCTTGTCGGTACTGGACTTTCTGCGGATTCAGACTGTGCAATCAATCAGCAAGGGCATGCCGCTGTATCAAACCGCCGCCGTACTGGCCGATGCCGAAGGGTTGGTGCATCACGCCGAAAGTTTGCGTTTGCGAGGTAAGACCTGACTGAAGGAACTGGGAGTCCCCTCCCCCTTGACGGGAGAGGGTTACGAAGAGGGAGAAGAAGGTTAAAACTTGCGACGGCTTCGCTCGCTGCAAACTCACCCTCTCCCCGGCCCTCTCCCATCAACGGAGAGGGAGTAACTGCAGATCGGATGCGGAAGTTCAGCGGCTTTGGCGCTGACAATGCTGTGGAGACTACGTTAGCGGATCCCACTAAGGAACCGCGCCAAAGGAACGATATCCAGGCCAGAATCGCCGCTGCGTGACCGAACAACCTCAGCCTTTCTTTTCTTCCCGATAAACCAGCACCGGAATCGAGCAATGCGTCAGCACTTTCTGGGTTTCCGAGCCGAGCAGCAACGCCGAGACACCACGCCGACCGTGTGAGGCCATGAAAATCAGATCGCAGCCCTGCTTTTTCGCAGCGGCAATAATGCCCTGCCAGGGCGCATCGGAAATATCGCTCATGCCATCGCTACTGACACCCATGGTTTGCGCCTGCTTGGCGGCGCTGGCCAGTAGCATTTTGGATTCCTGCGCTCGCGCCTCGGCAAATATCTGCTGGGCGCCGGCGTCGATGATCACGCCTTCTCCAGCGATCACCGGTGGCACAAAAGCCGGCTGGGCATGGTAGAAACTGACGTTGGCCGCCGTTTCCTTGGCAAACTTCAAGGCGCGCTGGACCGTTGCTTGCGACATGTCGGATCCGTCGATAGGCACCAGAATATGCTTGAACATGCGAGATCTCCCTCTTCCTCGTGGCGTGATCAAGTTTTACGCCGATTTGTTCAGGGCCGCCTCTGATATGGATCAAGCATGGCGCAATTAGCACCGGCTTGCCAGTGGCCAGTAGTCGGTCAGCCGACGCCGACAATGGTCGAGCGTCGCTCCATCAGCACCGTGTCCTGCCAGACACCGTCGCGCTGGGCAATCCGCTCGCGGTAACCCACCTGACGAAAGCCACAACGCTCGTGCAAGGCAATGCTGGCGACATTGCGCCGATTGATGGTGCCCTGCAACATCCAGAAGCCGGCCGCTTCCGACGCGGTGATCAAGGCCAGCAGCAGTTGCCTGCCCACACCCTGGCCCTGCGCTGCGCCGGCAACGTAGACGCTTAGCTCGGCAACACCGCGATAGCAGGCGCGGGCAGAAACGGCCGAAAGCACTGCCCAGCCGAGCCCCCGGCCATCCTGTTCAGCAACCAGCCGCGGTGCTGCCAGGAAGCGCTGATTGAAACCGGCCCAGTCCGGGCATTCGGTTTCGAAGGTGGCAATGCCGGTAGCAATGCCTTCAGCGAAGATGGTCAAGACGGTGTGACAATCGCCGTCTTCTAGAGGTCTTATGTAGATGTCATGCATCGACATTCCCAGCTCGCTCTGAAAAGGCTATTGCCTGTTCTGAGGACTCAACTAAATCCTTAAGAAACTGGATTGCCTTGACAAGCTCGTCCTTGCTGACCATGTCTTTTGTTGGAGGACCGTTCGTGGAATCCTTTGACCGATGAACAGCATCTCCCCGCTTCTTGATTAGTGCATTCAAATATGTGGCAGCTGATTTCTGCTCATACCCAGACCACTCCCAATGCTGGGTAACATCAAAAAACAGATAATCCAAAAACAATTTCCGGGTTTTTTCAGTATTTGGATTATTGAACCGCTTTAAATCATCATCAAATCGCTGTTGAACAAATTTCGCAATCGGACTATTCCGAAGGAACCCCATCTTTCCGGCCAGCACCTCACCAACCCGGTCTTCAACATAGGTCTCCCACGCCGTGAGAGCCATCACAAGCCCAGCCCGCTTAAGTACTTCTGCTTCTTTTTTTGGTGGTGTCCCACTGTCGGAATAGAACTTCATCAGTACTTCAGCATCTTTGATAGACCACAGGAACTTCTTTGCCGCCTCTGACATTCCATCTCTCCGAACGATTTACCAGCCTTAATTTCCTTCTAGCTCACAATACCCAACCAATCCTGCAGAATCTCCTGATACCAAAGCACACCCGCCGCAACGACCAGCAGCAACAAAAAATACCACGGCCACATAGTGCGCTTTTCGGCATAGGGGTCAGTCAGCGCCCGTTCAGAGCCCACTGGCAGGGCCGCAATGCTGGTCAGGGCGGTGCCAAACGGAATATTGATCTTGGCCATGGTGTTGACCGCCCAGCCGTTGGCATCGAGGATCGGGCCGAGATTGCGCTGGCGAAGTTTGAACCAGGCCATGATCATCGACGGTCCGGAAATCAGCAACAGCACACCGGCAAACGCCAGTGGCATCTGCCACCAGACCAGGCCCATGAAACCGCTGATCACGGCTGCAAACGCTGTACCGATGGCGCCAATAGCCAAACCAATGGCGGCGAAAATACCGGCGAACTTGGCGACATCAAAGGGCGCCGCCGGTGCCGGCTTTTCGCCAGACGTGACTTTGCCGGTCGCATCGGTAACACCGGCCGCCGATTTTTCCTCAACGGACTTGTCTTTCGAGGCAGCAAACTTCTGGACCTGCTCCGACAACATCCGCGCCACCCGCCGATACGGAGTGAAAAACGCTTCGCGCACACTGATCGGGTTTTCGACGATCTTGGTGACGGTGGCATCCCAGTCATTGCCGGCGCGATCATAGTAAATGCCATTACGACCGACCATCAGATTGCCGGCATCACCGGCAGTGATCGCCGCAACGACCGTGATTTTTTCGCCGGTCGCTTTTCTGACGCAATCACAGTAAAGCAGATAGGCGCGCGACAGACCGGCCAGCGCGCCGTGTTTACCGGCATCGTTGACCCGCACGACCAAATCGCAGCTGCGCCCATCAATATAGAGCGTACCGTTTTGGAATACCGCTTTGTCTCGGCGGGCAAAGAAGTCACGGAAATTGACGAAGTTATTGAGCAGCACGCGCAGATAGCGTTGATAGCGCACCAGCTTGTCGACCGCGACGATGCCATCGGCCTCGGCAGTATGGGCCAGATCGTCGGCGATGAGTGTGGTCAGTGCGGCCACTGACGAGCCGCGCAAAATGGCCTGCAAGCGCTCGGCACCAAGGTTCGCGACGCTGCTGGTCGGCTTCATCGACAGCCAATCTTCATAAGGCTTGAGCGCGGTCTTGAGCGCTTCCCAGTGCGTCTTGCTGAGCACACTGGCATTGTTGCTGATGCGATCAATGGCCGGTCGCAGCGCATCCAGCTCGGCTTGCCAAGCCGGGTTGATGCCGCCGGTCAGGGGCAGTGCACGGCCGGCTTCAATGCGCGCCAGCGGCAGCCCTTCCGAGGCAGCGCTATCGGTATTGAGCAGCTGCTGACCTATTGCGATTAATTCGGCTTCGCTGCCGTTGAGCGCTAGTGCAGCGCGGGCATCGTAACTGGCGAGATCGCAGCGGACAAAATAATCATCGAGTTTGGCGCGAATGGCATTCAGCGCAGTCGACAGGCTCGCTGTCTGATCACCGAACGGCAATTGATCAGAGCTGAGACCCGACGCCCAGGCTACATAGGCACCGGCATCGGCCACGAACGCATCGAGCTTGGCCTGTGAAATGCCCGGTGCACCGCTGCGATCCGTTTCGGCACCATGGCTGCTGATGATGTCGGCGATCAGCTGCTTGACCTCTGCGTTATCGCTGAGCTCGGCGGGCACGATACCGTCACCGTTGGGCCGATTGGGCGGAAATATCTTGGCCAGATCAGCAGTGTCTTCCACCCGCAGTGACTGGCCGCTGAGCCCGAGATTGACCAGCATGGCACGCGCCGAAGTCAGCAGCTTGGCACCGTCTTCAGTGCTGTCATTGATCGCGCTGAGCGGCAAAGCATCGCCCGTCAGCAGCACATCCGGCTGCTTGAGCATTGACAGCGCCCATTTGACCGCCGCCAGAATTTCCGGCACCCGAACCCGGCCATCACCATCGACATCGATATAGGAAAGGGTGCGCGCGTCGAATTCCAGCCCCTGGGTCGGGCACGCCAGCGCTGCCCACAATTTCTGATCGAGTTGGGCCAGTTGCTGCCAATCGGTAATGCGATCAAGCCGGACTTGATCGAAACCACCGGAGCGAAAGAATTGCCATTGATGTGAGCTCATTGCACGGTCCTTGTCGAAGTCCGGTCGCCCGTTGGCGAGGTCGGCATGAAGGCTGGCCAACGCGAGCCAGCGCAATGCCAATTACCTTAGACAAGCGGCCGTGACAGGGCAAGCCCGGCTCAGCTCCGGGTCGCGCGCTTCAACTCCCTGACATATTCGGCCAACGCCGCCGGGGCCTGGTCCGGCGCAACCGATTGCTGTCTGGCAACCAGCGCCGACCCGACGATAACGCCGGCCGCGCCCGCGGCGAGTGCACCATGGACATGCTCCGGCGCCGAGATGCCGAAACCGAGAATGGCCGGCGCCGAATGATGGGCAGCCAGACCGGCGATCAGGTGATCGAGCGGCATGTTGGCCGCCGTCTCTGAACCGGTTACGCCCGCGCGTGACAACAGGTACACATAGCCCTGTGACAGCCGGGCCACATCGGCCTGCGTTTGGGCATTGGCATTGGGCGGCAGAATGAACACATTGTCGATGCCGGTTTTGCTGCCTGCTGAACGAATGAGCGCGGACTCGCGCACCGGCACATCCGGTATCAGCACCGAATCCACACCAGCCGATTTGGCATTGGCAAAAAAAGAATCGACGCCTGCACCATAGACCAGATTGCCGTATACGAGCAGACCGATTGGCAACTGCGGAAATCGCTGGCGAATTCTTGCCACCAACTGCAAAGACAGCGACGGCGTGACGCCCGCGGCCAGTGCGCGATTGGCAGCCGCAACAATAGTTGGCCCATCGGCGACCGGATCACTGTACGGAATACCGAGCTCTAGGGCATCGGCACCCGCCTCCACCACCGCGCAAATGCGCGCAAATGAGCTGTCGAGATCCGGGTCACCCAGCATCAGAAACGGAATCAACGCGCCTTCATTCTTGTCGCGCAGCCGGGCAAACATATCCTGATAACGATTCATCGGCAGGCCCCTCAATGCGTCGCGCCAGCGTCGAGTACGCTGCGGACGTGGTTCAGATCCTTGTCGCCGCGACCAGACAGATTGACGATGACATTCATCGGCTCGGTCACCGTGCGGGCAAGCTGTTCGACATAGGCCAGCGCATGGGCGGATTCGAGCGCTGGAATGATGCCCTCCTCCTTTGCCAGTCGCTGAAACGCCGCCAGCGCGGCTTCATCATTGATCGCCACATACTGGGCGCGACCAATGGATTGCAGGTAAGCGTGCTCCGGCCCGACTGCCGGGTAATCAAGGCCAGCCGACACCGAATGTGATTCTTCAATCTGGCCGTCGGCATTCTGCATCACATAGGTGAACGCGCCATGCAAAATGCCAGGTGTCCCGGCGCAGAGCGTGGCACCGTGCTTGCCGCTGGCAATGCCGTGGCCACCGGGCTCGACACCAATCAACTTGACGCCGGCATCCGGAACAAAATCACTGAAGATGCCGATGGCATTGGAGCCGCCACCAACGCAGGCAATAACGGCATCCGGCAGCGTGCCAATCTGTTCGAGCATCTGGGCCCGTGCTTCCTTGCCGATGACACGCTGGAATTCCCGCACCAGCAACGGGAACGGATACGGCCCGGCCGCCGTGCCGAGCAGGTAATGGGTGGTTTCAAAACTCGCCGCCCAGTCGCGCAACGCTTCATTGACGGCATCTTTCAATGACGCACTGCCCGCTTCGACCGGGATGACCTTGGCACCGAACAATTCCATCCGGAACACGTTCATTTGCTGGCGCTGGATATCTTTTGCGCCCATGTAGATAGTGCAGTCCAGCCCGAGCAAGGCACAGGCCAGTGCGGTAGCAACCCCATGCTGGCCCGCGCCGGTTTCAGCGATCACCCGCTTCTTGCCCATGCGCTGGGTCAGCAAGGCCTGCGCCAGCACCTGATTGGTCTTGTGGGCACCACCATGCAGCAAATCTTCCCGTTTCAGGAAAACCCGCACCGGCGTGTCGCGCAAAAAATTGCGGCATTCATACAGTGGCGTTGGTCGGCCGGCGTAATCATTTAGCAGTTTGTTCAGCTGCCGGTGAAAGTCCGGATCACGCTGCGCATCGTGAAACGCCGCGGCCAGCTGATCCAGCGCCGGCAACAGAATTTCCGGTACATATTGGCCGCCGTAGGGGCCAAACCGGGTGATATCGTCATTGGGGGCAGTCATCATGTTCTCGCTCTATGCATTCTCATTTGCGGCAGCTGCCACAAAAATTTCAGTTCCGCAGTGCGGTAAACAGCGCCTTGAGTTTTTGCTCATCCTTGACGCCGGGCGCCGATTCAATACCGGAATTGACATCCAGAATGCCGGCGCCAGTCGCCCGGGCCGCACGGATATTGCCCGGATTGAGACCACCGGCCAAAATCACCCGTGCCAGTGACGTCTGACCATGCAGCAGGCGCCAGTCAAACTCGGTGCCATTGCCACCACGCGCATCGCCGATGCCACTGTCGAACAGCACCCTGTCTGCCGCGCTGGCGGTAGCGTCGAGCGAGTTGATTACCCGCTGCACCTTCCAGACCTCGACGCCGGGTAACAGCGATTTGACCGTAACGATATCGGTTTCGCTCTGCTCTCCGTGCAGCTGTACTGCAAACAAATTCAGCTCGCGTGCCGTCGCCACAATCTCGTCGATGTCATTGCTGGTGAATACGCCAACATAGCGTAGCGGCGCGGACCGCTGGATCAGTGCCGCCTGAGGCACGGTGACTCGGCGTGGTGATTCTGGTGCGAATATCAACCCGCCGTAGATGGCGCCCGATACATAGGCCGCTTGTGCATCCTCCGCGCGGGTTAGACCGCAAATCTTGACGGCACCAAACGCCAGTTCACGCGCAGCAAAATCTACCCGCTCGGATTTCATCAGACTCGACCCGACCAGAAAGCCCTTGGCGTGAACACCCAATCGCCGGACATCGGCATGAGAGCCAATGCCTGATTCGCTGATCACGATGCGATCAGCGGGAATCTTCGGCGCCAACTGTTCGGTGATGGCCAGATCGATGGCCAGGCTGCGCAGATCACGGTTGTTGATGCCGATAACTGGCGCACCCAGCGCCAGCGCCCGGGTGAGCTCGGCTGCATCATGCACCTCGGTCAGCACCCCAAGACCCAGTGCCGTCGCTTCGGCAACGCAAGCACGGTAACCGGCATCATCCAGCACGGACAGCATCAGCAGCACAGCATCGGCACCAAAGGCCCATGCTTCACGAACCTGATAGGGCTCGAGGGTGAAGTCCTTGCGCAGGATCGGAGCCGACGTCCGCGCCCTCACCTCGGCAACATGATCGAGATGGCCACCAAAATAGGTTTCATCGGTCAGCACCGAGATCACATCGGCGATACCGTTGTAGCTGCCGGCAATGTCAGCCAAGGTGAACTGGCGACGGATAACGCCCTGTGATGGCGACGCGCGTTTGCACTCCATGATGAAGCGTCTTCCCGGCGCTGACAGCGCTGCAACGAAATCGCGGACGGGACCAAACTCGACTGGTCGCTGCAAGACCGGTCGGGCTTGTTTGTGCTGGGCCAGCTCAACACGCTTGTTGGCAACGATTTCGGCCAGAAGATTACGCACCGGCGGGACGACTTGTGATGAGACAACCTGCGGCGTGACGACATTAGCCGACATAGGGACACTCCTGTTGCATTGCCGACAGGCGACTGCCCGGCAGGCCATCCCGCAGCGCCGCCAGCGCCTGTTCCACGCCAGCGCGAATGCTGCTCGCACGACCAGCTACATACAGACCAGCACCGGCATTCAAGGCAATCGCATCGCGAAATGCCGCGCGGCCCTGACCGCCGAGCACCGCGAAGATCTCGGCAGCATTCGCGCTGGCATCGCCGCCACGTAGGGCCGCGATATCGTGAACGGCCAGGCCGACGTCTTCCGGATGCAAGCTGGCCGCCGCTATCACGCTATCGCGCAATTCGACGAACTGGCTCACGCCATGCACGGCAAACTCATCAACGCCACCGTTGACGACAATTGCCCGCTTGACGCCAAGCTCACGCAGGGTTTCGCCAACTAATGACAGATACTTTGCATCGTAAACTCCCATCAACCGCAGATTGGCGCGAGCCGGATTGATGATGGGACCAAGCAGGTTGAAAAGGGTACGCAGTTTCAGCGCCTGCCGCACCGGCATGGCATGGCGCACGCCCGGATGATATTGCGGCGCATGCAGGAAGCAGAGCTGGTGCTTGTCCAGCAGCTCTCGCGCTCGTTCCGGTGATTGTTCGCACTGGATCCCCAACGCTTTCAGTACATCGGTTGAACCGCTTTGCGAACTGACCGCTCGATTGCCATGCTTGGCGACCGGTACGCCCAGACTGGCCAGTGTAAAAGCCACGGCAGTCGAGACATTCAGGGTACCCATGCCATCACCGCCGGTGCCGCAGCAGTCAATGACGTCGTAATCGGGTGTCGCGAACGGTAATGCGGCAGCAAGCAAGGCCCTCGCCGCGCCTGCCACTTCTTCGGCCGTCTCGCCCTTGGTTCGCAGCGCGATCAACAAGGCACTGATTTCGATGACATCCGCCTCACCGCGCACGATACGGGCAAACGCCTGCTCGGCATCACTGACGGTCAAATCGGCACCGGCCACTACGCGTTCCAGCACGGAATTCATGCGGCTTGCTCCTTCTGTGTTGGTTCCTTTTGCGTGGGTTCTTTCAAATGGCGAACGGCATTGGCGAGCAGATCACGACCGTACGTAGTCAGAATCGATTCCGGGTGAAATTGCAGACCGGCAATGGCGTACTTGCGATGCGCCAAGGCCATCACCACGGGTTCGAAGCCGCTGGTATCGAACGACTCGGCGATCACCGCCAGTTCAGATGGCACTTCGGTGGCAACCAGCGAGTGATAACGGCCAACCACCAACTGTGATGAAAGCCCCTCAAAGAGCAGATGCGGTTCGCAGTGGATGGTCGAGCGCTCGCCGTGTAAGGGTTGCGGGGCACGGCCTACCACCCCGCCAAAGGCAACGGTCATGGCCTGATGACCGAGACAGACTCCAAGCATTGCGTAACGCCCGGCAACAGCCTTGATCAGCTCAATGCAGATACCTGCCTGTTCGGGCGCGCCCGGCCCTGGCGACAGCACCAACAGCGGCTCGCTCATGGATGCCAGCCGTTGCAAAACCGCGGCCAGTGGCACGTCATTGCGCAGCACCTCGACCTTGCAACCCAGGCAAGCGAATTCTTCGACCAGGTTGTAACTGAAGGAGTCGTAGTTATCGATCAGCAGTACATCACGCAGCGCAGGTTCAGACCGGGTTTCAGGCAACATGCTGACGCTCTCCTTGCCCAGGTTGGGCATTGGCGCTGGCGATGGCACGCAGCACACTCTCTGCCTTGCGACGTGTTTCATCGGCTTCGGCCTGCGGCTCGGAAGCAAGCACGACACCAGCCCCTGCCTGCACTGTGGCAACGCCGTCACGAACCACGGCGGCACGGATCACAATGGCGGTATCCATATTGCCGGCCGCATCGACATAACCGACGGCACCGCCGTAACAGCCGCGCGGTTGTTGTTCGATGGCCCGGATGATTTCGATGGCACGAATCTTCGGCGCGCCCGACAGGGTTCCCATCGGCATCGACGCCGCAAACGCATGCAAAGCATCCAACTCCGGTTTCAATACCCCGTTGACACGCGACACCAGATGCATGACCCGGGCATAACGCTCGACGGTGAGCAACTGCTTGATGCGACGGGTACCGGGTTGGCAGATGCGGGCCACATCATTGCGGGCCAGATCGACCAGCATCATGTGCTCGGCCACTTCCTTGGCATCGGCCCGCAGTTCCGCTTCGATGCGGGCATCACGATCAAAATTCAGTGTGCCGTCCTGATCCCGGCCGCGGGCACGGGTGCCGGCGATCGGGCACACCTCCAGCGTGCGCGAGACACCGTCCACTTTCACCGCCGACTCAGGCGAAGCACCGAACAAGGTGAACGTGTCGGTCGAGCCGTAAAACAGATAGGGACTCGGATTTTCCTGCCGTAGTGCCCGATAGGCGCGCAACGGTGCGGCACATGGCAACTGAAAGCGGCGCGAAATCACGATCTGAAAGGCATCGCCGGCGCGCAAATGCTCCTGCACCCGCGCCACCTGGCTGCGAAAGCCGGCATCATCAATGCTGACGTTCACATCACCGATCAGCTTGGCTGGCTCCGGAGCCGGTACGGGCGATAACGTTGCCGCCTGTTCGGCCAGCTGCGCCAGGCGCCGACTCAGATCGTTGGCAACCCGCTCGGCGTCGGAACCGTTGATCACCAATGCAGTCGCCTGCGCCGGATGCCCATCGCGCGGGACCTGCACGATGATCTCCGGCACATACAAAGTAAAGTTGTCACTGACCTGACCTTGGTCAAATGGCGCAAACCGTTCAAACAACTCGATTGACTCGAACGGAAAGATGCCGGTGAGCAGCAAGGACTTTGCTTCGTCCGGCGTGGCCGGTTGCAGGCTTTGCAGTACCGCGCGCAAAGCATCAAATGGCGATGAGGACTGCAACCGGGACAGTTCATCCAGTCCCGCCGACGACGTGTCATAGGAAATCAGCAAGTGATCAGTGGCTTGCTGGCGCACCGGTAGCAAGGGCGCCAGTTTTTGCAGCAAGGCGCGACCGTTGCGCGTAAGTGCCGTCAATTCAACCTCGCGGCCCCTGCCCTGCAGCTTCAGGCACGGTGACAGCAGCAACATGCTCTTGCCGCTGTCCGTTGTTCCCGTCGTCGCCATGCCATTTTGTGGCACCACGCTGTCAACTGTCTCCAGCAGAAAATGCCCCTCTGCCCGGCCATCATCGGTTTGCGCCGCGAACAGATCGACCGGTGCTGCGGCCAGCTTCAGCTGCCGCTTCAGCAGCCGGTAATCTGGCTCGGGCCGGTCAGATGGCAGGTCGTGCATCACAGCGTTCTCCCAACGGCTTCGGCGATCAATTTCAGTTCTTTCATCAGCTGAGCGAACTGCGGCGGCGTCAGCGACTGTTTGCCGTCTGACAGGGCCTGTGCCGGGTTCCGATGCACTTCAATCAGCAGACCATCTGCGCCACAGGCGATCGCTGCTTTTGACATCGGTCCAACCAATTCCCGAATGCCGGTGCCGTGCGAAGGGTCGACCATGACCGGCAGATGGGTTTTGCGCTTGAGGTAGGCGACGGCGTTCAGATCCAGAGTATTGCGGGTCGCGGTCTCAAACGTGCGGATGCCACGCTCGCACAGGATCACATTCGGATTGCCGGCGGCAACGATGTATTCGGCGGCCAGCAACAGCTCCTCGATGGTCGCTGACAGGCCGCGCTTCAGCACGACCGGCTTGCGCGTCTCGCCGACTGCACGCAGCAAGCGGAAGTTCTGCATGTTGCGGGCACCAATCTGCAGCGCATCGATTTTCTCGACGAACAGGTCCACATCACCGGTATCCATGACTTCCGAGATGGTCGGCAGGCCCGTTTCTCCGGAGATCTGCCGCAACAGGTTCAAGCCATCTTCACCGTGCCCCTGAAAGCTGTACGGTGAACTGCGCGGTTTGTAGGCGCCACCACGCAACGCGCGGCCGCCCGCCGCCTTGACTGCAACGGCGGTTTCGCGCAACTGATCTTCGCTTTCGACGGCACACGGCCCCCCGACTACGACCAATCGCTCGCCGCCGATCGCCACATTGCCGATATTGACCACCGTGTCATGGCCGCGCATGTCGCGACTGACCAGCTTGTACGGCGTCAGAATCGGCTTCACTGACTCGACCAGCGGGTCGCCTTCCAGATTGAGTTCATTCAGCACGCGCTCATCGCCAAGCGCGCCGAGCACGACGCGCTCGACCCCCGGCATGTACAGCGGCTTGAGGCCACGGGCTTCGATTTGCTGCATCAGGCGAAAGGCATCGGCTTCCGAGGCTTCCGGTTTCAGGACGACGATCATGGTGTTACTCCTTGTCTCGATAGTTGGTTGTTCAATTCGGTTTGTGAAATGACTTTTTCTGCCGCCCCCGTCGGGGCAAAAAAAAAGCCCGCGGGTTACGCGGGCCTTTCAGGTGGATGCAAACGCTTTTCTCAGCGCATGACGCCCCCTGCCCGCGTGCGGACATGCCACCACCAGCGCCAGCCGCGCAGGTTGTTGAGGCAAGGGGTTGTCGGTTTCATCAGTTCAGTGCTCGGTTGGCTATACGAAACAAGCAAAACAAAAAGGCCCGCATTGAGCGGGCCTTTTGCAGATTTCACACGTTATCTCGCGGATTCACACCGAGGATTAACGCGCACGCAGGCCCGCCTGAGGGTGTTGCCACCACCAGTGCCAAGCCTTTTTGATTTGAGTGCGTGCGTTCATGCGGTCGAAATTACCTGCCCGGCAGGCGAGCGTCAAGCAGCATTTCCGTGACAGTGCCATTTGTCATATCGCTTCGGCGCTGGTTTTGGCCTGCCGGAGCTGGAATATCGACGCTGGCTTGGCTAGTTGGCTTTGTCTTCCGGTTGGACGGCATAGCCCAGCACATGCCAGCTACCGTCCGGCTCCAGGATCAGGGTCAGCTGTTCGAAAACCTCATATTGCATGGCAAAGTCACTGCGAAACCGGATGCGGGCGTAATCGCCACGGGGCAGCCCCGCCATTTCCTTCTCCAGCGCGCCGAACACCAACTCCCGTTTGCGGATCGCGCCAAGCGGTGTCCGGGCACTCTGCACGCCGGTGAGCCAGGTCTCATAGTTGACCTTGGCCCGTAGCGCTGCCGAGGTTGCGGTATAGGCATCCTGATACTTCTGCTGATCCAGTTGCCGCAGCCATTTGGTCGCGCTGGCGACGGCTTGATCAGCCTTTTCATTGGCGGTGGCAAACGGTGCCAACAGCAATAACAGCAGACAAACCCAGATACGCATGCGTTTTTACTCCCAACCAAGCTTTCAATGGAGTGGATTATTGACCGGGTCCGTTATCACGTTCCGGGTCGGCTGCCTCATTTTGCATGGGCAGCGGCGCCGGGGCCGGCAAGCGACCGGCTCGGCGCAGGCTGTCGCGCAAGGCCCATTCAATCTGTGCATTCAGGCTGCGCAGGTCATCATCTGCCCAGCGTTGCATGGCATCAAGGATCTGTTCATCAATGCGCAGGGCAAAGGCTTTTTTGCTCACGGCTTGCTCCTGCGAATGAAGCCGACCAGCGCCGGCACCAGTTCCGGCGCCAGTGGCCGGACCGGATCGCTGTAGCTGGCCTGCTGGCCTGCGCTATCGGCTGGCGCCACCTGCTTGAGGACATGATTCATGTTGGCAATGCGCAGTGACTGGACATTTGGCACGGCAGCCAGTGCGGCGGCATCCAGTGCGCTGGATTGGATATCGGCATCGCCCGAGACAGTCAGCACCGGCACGGCAAGCTTGCCAAGTTCCTTTGCCGGGTCACGCCGCAGCCAGGACTGCAAATACGGCTGTACGCTCGGTCGATACAACGCCATCAAACTGGCCGGAACATCGGCCACCAGACGGCCGGCTTTCAACTCGGCAAGAATCCGGGCGCTGTCGGCAAGCAGTTGTGGCGCCTGCTGCTGCAGTTGCGCTTGGATCACGACATCGGCGGGCCGGCCTGCGCCCGCGAGCAATACCACCCCGGCGACGGGCTGACGCTGGGCCAGCAAGGTGGCAAGCAAGGCGCCTTCGCTGTGGCCGATCAGATAGCGCTGACCGAAGCCCCGCCGGGCCAGCTCGGCCAGCCAAGCGTCTGCATCATTGACGAAAGTGTCGAGCCGCAAACGGCTTTCGTCCGGCTGCAGCCACTGACTCTCTCCGACTCCACGTTTGTCGTAGCGCAACGTGGCGATACCCTGCCCGGCCAGCTGCTGGGCCAGCATCTTCAGGCTGTTGTTTTTGCTAACCGGTCCGCCGGGAATGAGCGTGTTGTTGCCGTCGCGATCGGTCGGACCGGAGCCGGCAATGAGCAGCGCAACCGGCACCGGTGCCGTGGTGGCCGGCTGCTCCAGCGTGCCGCGCAAGGTGACATCCGACAGCTTGAGCTCCAGCAGCTGAGTGCGAAACTCGACCGCCAAACCGCTGCTGGATGCCATCAACGCAAAAATCGCGAACCACGTTTTCACCCACGCTCTCCCTCTTGGTTCTGCCCCATTGCTGAGGCGAACCTACCCCTCAGATCGAACGCTTGAACAAGGCCACCACCGACCCCGTGCTGCCGCGATAGCTGTTGGTATCCAGCGTACTCACCAGCTCCCAGCCTTCCCGGCCCATTCGATTCAAATCGCCTTCGAAGTCTTCCCATTTGAACTTGCCGGACAGGAAGTGCTTCGAATCAAACGCATGAACCTTGTATTCCCAGCGCATGTTGGCTCCTTGCTCACTCGCCGCTTCAGCTGTACAGCGACCCGGTATTGACCACCGGCTGAGTGTTTTGCTCGGAACACAGCACGACCAGCAGATTGCTGACCATGGCCGCTTTGCGCTCGTCATCCAGCTCGACCACGCCTTGCTGCTTCAGCTGCTCGAGCGCCAGCCGCACCATGCCGACCGCGCCTTCCACCACTTTTGCCCGGGCTGCGATCACGGCAGTTGCCTGCTGACGACGCAGCATGGCACTGGCAATTTCCGGCGCGTAGGCCAGATGCGAGATGCGCGCCTCGATCACTTCCACACCCGCCTTGCTGAGCCGGTTGTGGATTTCCTTGCGCAGCTCATCGGCAATTTCACCGGAGTGACTGCGCAGGGCGACGACACCTTCCTCATGCTGGTCATAGGGATAGCTGGTAGCGAGATTGCGCAGCGCGGCTTCACTCTGAATGCTGACGAAGTTTTCGTAGTCATCGACCATGAACATGGCCTCGGCGGTATCGACCACCCGCCAGACGACCACCGCCCCGATCTCAATCGGGTTGCCTTCGGCATCGTTGACCTTCAGCTTGCTGCCGTCGAAGTTGCGCACCCGCAGACTGATGGCGTGCTTGCTGAAAAACGGGTTGGCCCAGCGCAGGCCGGGGTCGCGGCAGGTGCCGACATAGGAGCCGAACAGCTGAAGTACCTTGCCTTCGTTCGGGTTGACCATGAAAAAGCCGAACCAACTGATGAAAACCAGAATGGCGAGCAACCCGGCCACAATCTTGAGAAGGGGCGGCATTACGATCACAGCCGCGATGCTGACGATTTGCAGCACAAACAGCAGCGCCAGCATGCCGTAGCCGGAACGGCACGAGCGGGTGATTTCCTGGGTCATGGCAGCTTTCTCCTGTCAGCCATCAAGTGAGGGAACCGGGTTTCCGACCCGGCTTTAGCATATTGATATTATTTTGATATCAATATGTCAAGCCCAGCCGACCAGCGGTCAGCGGGTGGGTGATCTCTGGCTGGCCCCCTCGGTGGCGGCTTTCCGCACCGGTTGGTCGATTTGGCCACTTTCTTTTCGCCCGGTTCAAACCGTTTGCCCGGATTTCCGCGTCACAACGGACATGGCACACCAGCTGCTAACAAGCTGAAGCCGGTTACCGTCCCCGTCATCCACGGGGCACCTTTAAGGAGAACACCACCATGCGTTTGACCCCTACTGCCCTGTTGCTGACTGCCCTGATTGGCCTGTGTGCCGTGCCAGTGGTCAATGCCCATGACCTGGGTGACGGCCAGAAAGGCCGGGACATCGATACCGTCAACGCCGATATCCATGTCGGCCATGACGCCGAAGCGGGCGACCTGGACAGCGTCAACGGCGACATCGAAGTCGGTGCCAACAGCAAAATCGGCGGAACCGATACCGTCAACGGCGATATCGAGCTGGCCGATGGTGTGCAGGCGCGCGGCGCGGAATCAGTGAATGGCGAGATTTCCGCCGGCAAGAATGTGGTCATGGCCGGTGATGTCGAGACCGTCAATGGCGAAATCACGTTTGCTGCCAGTTCACGTATCGATGGCAACGTCGAAACGGTCAATGGCACGGTCAAACTCACCGGCAGCACGGTCGAACGCGATATCGAGACCGTCAACGGCGATATCCAGCTGCTCGATGGCACGGTTATCAAAGGCAAGCTGATTGTCCGCAAGCCGTCCGGCAACTGGTGCCTGTTTGGCTGTGACAGCGACAAGCCGGTGATCGAGATCGGCGCCAATGTGGAAATCATTGGTGGCCTGCTGCTGGAGCGGGAAGTCGTACTGAAACAGGACCCGAGCGCCAAGGTTGGCCCTATCGTCTACAACTACGACAAGAAATAAGCGTTTTACCGCCCGCCTGCCGTGAAGGGTCCAGTGGCCCACTGCGGCAGCGGGACGTTAAGTCAAAACGGGGCCGGAGCGCCACGGGCAATCCCGCCAACGCTCACCGAGACAAGAACAAAGCCTATTGCCGGCCGCACGGTCGGCCAGATCTGTTCCCCTACGACCCCAGCAACCGACTATCCTCGGATAGCGCCTTTGCCGGGGTCGTCTTTTTTTGTCCCGGTTTTTTGTTTCAGAAAATCCTGATCTGCTCGGGTACAATGGCGCCGTTTTTTTCCGGCCGCCGGGCCACCTTTGCCCGCCAGCCAGCCCAGAACCCTTGTTCCAGCCCCTGTCAGAAACTGAGCCGCCAATGAGTGACGCCGAAAAACGTCCGAACCATTTCATCAGCCAGATCATCGATGCCGATCTGGCCAGTGGCAAACGCACAGCCGTCGCCACCCGCTTTCCGCCGGAGCCGAATGGTTACCTGCATATCGGCCATGCCAAGTCCATTTGCCTGAATTTCGGCCTGGCACGTGATTATCAGGGCACCTGCAACCTGCGCTATGACGACACCAATCCGGAAAAAGAGAGCGTGGAATACGCCAACTCGATCGCCGAGGCGGTCGAATGGCTCGGCTTTAGCTGGAATGGTGAAAAGCGCTACGCCTCGGATTACTTCGAGCAGCTCTACCAGTACGCTGAAGAGTTGATCCAGAAGGGCCTCGCCTACGTCGATGACTCGACCCCGGAAGAGATGCGCGCCATGCGTGGCAGCCTCACGGAGGCCGGCAAGGAGAGCCCGTACCGTAATCGCACGCCCGGCGAAAATCTGGAGCTTTTCCGGCGCATGCGTGCTGGCGAATTTGCCGACGGCAGCAAGGTGCTGCGTGCCAAAATCGACATGAGCTCGCCAAACATCAATATGCGCGACCCGGTCATTTACCGCATCCGCCGCGCCCATCACTGGCGCACCGGCGATGACTGGTGCATCTACCCGATGTACGACTACACCCATTGCATTTCCGACGCGCTGGAAGGCATCACGCATTCGATCTGCACGCTGGAATTCGAAGACCACCGCCCGCTGTATGACTGGGTGCTCGACAACATCAGCATTGCCTGCCACCCGCAACAGATCGAGTTCGCTCGGCTGCAACTGGAAGGCATGTTGACCTCCAAGCGCAAGCTGAATGAGCTGGTCCAGCGCCAAGTCGTCACCGGCTGGGATGACCCACGGATGCCGACCATCATGGGTCTGCGCCGCCGCGGCGTGACGCCGGCGGCACTGCGGCTGTTCTGCGAGCGTATTGGCGTCACCAAGCAGGACTCCGTCGTCGAACTGCAGCAGTTTGAAACCTGTGTCCGCGATGATCTGGACCAGAACGCCGGCCGTGCCATGGCCGTACTCCGGCCACTGAAGGTTGTCATTGAAAACTGGCCTGCCGACCAGGTTGAGCAGTTGACCGCGCACGCCCACCCGCAAAAGCCGGAAATGGGTGAACGCACGCTGTTCATGACACGCGAACTGTTCATCGATCGGAACGATTTCCGCGAAACGACCGACGACAAGGACTTCAAACGGCTGTTGCTGGGCGGTGAAGTGCGGCTGCGCAACAGCTATGTGCTCAAGGCCGAGCAAGCCATCAAGGATGGCAGCGGCAACATCACCGAAATCCGCGCCAGTGTTGACCACAACACGCTCGGCAAGAACCCGGAGGGGCGCAAGGTCAAGGGCGTCATTCACTGGGTCTCGGCCAGTCACTCGCTGGTTGCTGAAGTGCGCTTGTATGAGCCGCTGTTCAGCACGCTGCGGCCCTGGGAGTTGGACGATTATGCCAGCGGACTGAACCCGGCCTCGCTGACCGTCATCCCTGATGCACGGGTTGAACCGTCACTGGCAAAAGTCGCGCCAGAAACCCGGTTCCAGTTCGAGCGCGAAGGCTATTTTGTCGCCGACCGGCATGATTGCTCGGCCCAAAAACTGGTTTTCAACCGCACCATCGGCTTGAAAGATTCCTTTGCTAAGCTAGATAACAAAGCGAAGTAAGCCCCTTAACTGCCGGAGGCTGGGCATACGCGCCCTCCGGCCTTTCCCCCAACAGGAGATTCCCATGCCCCGCTCCCGCCTTGAGGATGACGAAGAGTTTGACGAAGCCGGTCTCGGCGGTGATTTGCTTGACGAAGACGGCGAACTCGACGATTTCGACGACGAGGACCTCGTCGATGATCTCGATGACGAAAAGCTGGAAGATCTCGCCGAGCGCAGTGAAGACGACGACGAGGAGGAAGATGACGAGGATGAAGACGGCCTCGACGTCAACAAGGAAACCGAAGACTGGAGCGAATCACTCGACGATATGGAATCCGATTACTGGGAAGACTACACCCGCGGTCCCCAGTGAGTTGGGTGTGACCACTCGTTGATACGGGTCAGGCGCCGGCGAGCCCGTCGGCGCCACTTATCGATACATTCCAATACAAGCTGATACGCCAACGACATAGCGCAACACCGCTGATCGCCCGCTTAGACAAATTCTGCCATTCCGCCAAGCTTTCAATACAAGTTGGTTCAAACACGCACTGTTACTCACTTTTTCCCTATCAGTTACTGCTAGCCTGATTGGTTATTGAAGAACTGAAGGAATGGGGAAACAGTAAGCGCCAGCAGGTCAAGGCCCTACCGACAGCCCTTTTCCATGGAAACCGATGCCGACGGCACTGGTCAAACGTTTACTGGCAATGCTGGCTGCCAGTTCCCCTGTGCAAACGACTCATTTTGACAGGCATTAACCGCGAACTGCCGGCTGCTTCACAGACACCTCTCCTGCTTCAAGCATATAAAGGAGAGCCTGCCTGTTGTAGCTGTCTGCAAGGACATGACTTTGGCAACGCTCACCTCTGTTTCTGTTCCGGCCAGCCCGGATCGGATCACCCGTCTCTGGCTCACTCATCGGGCGGAAGAGTCGGCACTGCATTTGATTCCGGAAGCGGCCCTGATGTGCGCCGAGCTGTTTCAACGGCTACCGGAAAATGAAGAGCTAATCCAACTGTCCCGTTCACCCGGGGTGCGCGACGAGCAGGAAGCGCGCGCCTGCCAGCGTGCATTGGCCGAAACCGCGTTTCACCTGGCTTTCACTGGCGGCAGTCACACCGTCCGTTTGAACATGATGCAGCTGTTCCAACGTATTCGGTTGAAACCCGCCTTTTACGACTACCTTGCCATCCGGTTGATTAGCCAGCACGGCGCCAGCAGTCAGGCCGTCAGCGCCGAGATGCAACGCTTTCATGCTGCCCGCACCGATTTTTCTGCCGCCATGGATGCCGTTATCCAGCAACTGGAAAACCGGATCGAGCAGACCTTTCACGCCTGCAACGCGACCCACTACATTTCGTTATCGGCCGCCAAGGACATTGCCCGCATCGTGCTGCGGCAATACATTCATGAAACGGCAGAAGTGCCAACCAGTGAGGCGTTCAACAGCGAATTTCTGCGCCGTTATCAGCGCCGCCTCGCTGGGCTGAACGCCAACGAATGATTCCATCGCAGGCAAGATCGCGGGCAAAGTGATTTCGCCCGACATGGCCGATCTGACCGCACATTACTGCCGCCACCAATCTCGCAACTCGTAGTACCAGTAGGTCAGCTGTGCCGCGAGCAGACCTAACGAACCGAAGGTTGGCGGTAGACCAAAGTGATCAAATCCATCCGGAATGTCCGCCTTGTCATGAATGGCCTTGGCAAGCACTTCGCCCGCCAAAGTCGTTGGTCCGACACCATGGCCGCCAAACCCCATCGCATACCAAATGCCGTTTGGTAACCGGCCAAGTTGCGGCATCTGGTGTCGGGCATAACTCATCAACCCGCTCCAAGCATGCTCGATGCCCACCCCTTCAAGCTGCGGATAAACTTTCAACAAGTCGCGATACAGCAGCTCGGCTACTGCCGAAGGTGACCGCTCCAGGATTGAAATGCGTCCGCCCCACAGCAAGCGGGTATCGGCCAACGGCCGGTAGTAATCGAATGCGAAACGCGTGTCATAGACGGCTGCCTGGGTTTGCAAGGCGCTCGCCAGTCGCTCGCCGAGGGGCTCGGTTGTCATCACATAGGTCGCAATCGGCAACACCGATTGTGCCAAGGCCGGGTACAACTTGCCGAGATAGCCACCACAGCAAAGCACCAACTCACGACAGCGGATCTCGCCACCCGTCGTTTGCACGACATGACCGGCGCCGCTCGACGCAATGGCAGTGACTCGACTCTGTTCGTACACCGACACGCCCTGCCGCACTGCAGCCGAAGCAATGCCCTGGGCATACTTGAGAGGGTGAAAATGAAAGGCGTTGCGCTCATGCAAGGCACCGAAATAGCGCTCGCTACGCAACCAGTCGCGACATTGCTCGCGGGAAACCGGCGCCCACTCCACGTCAAACTCACGCAACATGAACTCGCGGGTTTGCTGCAGAATGCGATCATCATCGAACCAGTTCGCCAGCAACACTCCGGCCGGGTTGGCATCGCAATCAATCTGATAGCGATCGATGCGCTGACGAATCAGGGCTACAGCATCCAGCGTCATTTGATACAAGGCACGGGCGCGCGGCCGGCCGAGCTGGCGAATCAGTTCGGCATTGCCAAGGCTGAAGCCACCGAAAACAAAGCCACCATTGCGACCTGAGGCGCCAAAGCCAACCTGCTCGGCTTCCAGCACCGCAACTGAGCCCTGACCGCGTTCAGCCAACCCCAAAGCGGTGGCCAGCCCGGCAAACCCGCCGCCAATCACGACAACATCGTAGTCATGGTGGCCAGCAAGCGTGGGAAACGATGGCGCCGAGCTGCTGGCACGATAAAAGGTCTGCTGGGAAAGCATGCGGTTCACTTCAGTTTTGAAACAGTGTGTCTGAATTCAGTCGGCCTGATTTCAAGCTACAACATCCCATCAAACGCTCAGCTACCAATCTGCTCAATGGGTGGTGCTGACTTTATCACTTCATCGATTGTGGTCAGGCCGCCAGCCACTTTATAGGCACCACTGATGCGCAGCATCTGGGTGCCATCCTTGAGCCCCTGTTCGCGCAGTGGGCCAACGTCACAACCCGGCTTGATCAGGCGTTGCAATGCCGGCGTCAGCATCATCAACTCATAGATGCCCTGGCGACCGCGATACCCGGTATCACGGCACTCATGGCAACCTTTCGGTTCGAAGATGGTTTCCGGCATCGGCACGTTGAAGGGTTGCACCAGTTCCTGCCATTTCTTTGGATCGGGTTTCGTTTCCTGCTTGCAGTGTGGGCAAAGGGTACGAACCAGCCGCTGCGCCATGACCCCAAGCACCGTCGCATTGATCATGTAGGCCGGTACACCGATGTCGATCAAGCGGGTGATCGCAGTCGCGGCATCATTGGTGTGCAACGTGGACAACACAAGGTGGCCGGTCAGCGAGGCCTGAATGGCCATTTCGGCCGTTTCCAGATCGCGGATTTCACCAATCATGATGATGTCCGGATCCTGCCGCAGTAACGCCCGCACACCGGTGGCAAATGTCACATCAATATCGTGATTAACCTGCATCTGGTTGAAAGAACCCTCGACCATTTCGATAGGATCTTCCACCGTACAGACGTTGACTTCCGGTTTGGCCAAATGCTTCAGCGAGGTATAGAGCGTGGTGGTTTTGCCGGAGCCGGTTGGGCCGGTCACCAGCACGATGCCGGTATTGTTGTTGATCAGTTGCAGCCATTTCTTTTCGGTTTGCCGCTCCAGCCCCAGATCAACAAACTGTTTGACCAGCACACCCGGGTCGAAAATACGCGCCACCAACTTTTCACCGAACGCGGTAGGCAAGGTGGACAACCGCAGCTCGACTTCCTGGCCATCCGGACTGCGTGATTTGATGCGGCCGTCCTGCGGCTTGCGCTTTTCTGCCACATCCATCCGACCGAGGATCTTGAACCGGGCCAGCACGGCCTGGCCAATCGAGGCCGGCAGGTCATAAACCTTTTGCAGCACGCCATCGATCCGAAACCGGATAAACGATTTGTCGCGACGGGGCTCCATGTGAATATCGGAAGCGCGCTGATCGAAGGCATATTGCAGCAGCCAGTCAACAATCCGAACAACATGCTGATCGTTGGCATCGACCTCGCCGGCACGCCCCAAATCAATCAGTTGCTCGAAGTTGCCGACTTTCGATTCACTGCCTTCCTGATTGGCGCCTTTGACCGACCGGGACAGTTGATAAAACTCGGTCTGGTAACGCTTGATGGCGACCGGACTTGCCAACACCAGGCGGACTTCCTTGCGAATGGTGTGCTGCAGCGTTGCCATCCAGCCAGTGACTTTTGGTTCCGAGGTCGCCACCACGACAAACTCGGGACCAACGTCAACACAGAGAATTTTATGGCGCTGGGCAAACGGCAATGACATGACGGCTGTCACCGCATCGACGTTGATCTTGAGCGGATCCAGCCGGTAGTACGGCATGCCAGCCTTGCCGGCGACCCATTCGGTAAGATATTCCGGTGACAGGATATGGTGCGGCACCGGCACCGTTTTCAGATCCAGTTTCGCAACCTGGGCAATGGCCGGTTCGGTCGTGCTGGCGGCGGACCGTACGCGCAACTTGGCAGTTTGCAACTGCTGATCGTTGATCAAACCCTCGCGATGCAGGGCATCGAGCAATTCGCCTGCCTGAATGGGTCGGTCCTTGCTGACAGTCACCGACTCTTTGCTTGCTTCTTTGCCCATGCCTGCTCACTCGTTCTTGTAGTCGTAACAAAGCTGCGACATTGCGTCCAACTCAGCTTCGCTCCAGCAAATCCTTGATCACGACCCCGGCCACGGTCAAACCAAACAAGGCCGGCATGTAACTGATGGTGCCGTTTACCGCCCTCGGCCGACCGATTGAGGTCGGTTCCGGCGGCAGCGGATCACGCGGATGCTCTAGAGAGTAGACCGCCTTGATGCCTTTCCTGACCCCCATCCGGCGCAACCGTCGACGGACGTGCTTGGCCAGCGTACACATTTCGGTATCGCGAATATCACCGACCCGGATCAGTGTCGGATCCAGCTTGTTGCCAGCCCCCATTGAACTGACGACCGGCCGGCCATTGTCATAGGCCGCCTTCAGATAGTTGACCTTGCTGTTCAGGCTGTCAATGGCATCGATCACGTAATCAAAAGGCTGTTGCATGAATGCCGGCATGTTCTCCGCTTTCAGGAATTCCTTGATCACATTCAGTTTGCAGGTCGGATTGATATCCAGAATGCGGGCGGCCATGACATCGGCCTTGTACAGGCCAACTGTCGAATTGAGCGCAACCAGCTGCCGGTTGAGGTTGGACGCAGCCACGACATCGTGATCGATGATGGTCAGCTCACCGATGCCACTGCGAGCCAGCGCTTCGGCCGCAAACGAACCCACTCCCCCCAGTCCCGCCAGACAGACATGCTTGTTCTGCAGGCGAGTTATGCCTTCGTCACCGACCAAGATATGGGTACGCTGAATCAAACCGTCCATTTGCACTCTCTTTACGTCAATCAAAAATCAGGACAACCGCAAGGCGGCATTGCTGTTGGCGGTGGTTACCGCCGCAATCAGCTCCGGCGACTCGGTACGCAGGCTGCACAGCGCCCGAAAGTTGCCCACCAAGGCCAGTGGCGAATTGTGCTCTTCCGGCCAGTCCGCCGGTTTCATGTCGGGCGCATCGGTCTCCAGCACAATGCTATCCAGCGGCAATGTGGCGGCCAATTTCCGGACCCGGGTGGCGCTGTCGAAGGTCATCACGCCACCGAAGCCCAGCTTGAACCCGAGCTTGATGAATTCCCGGGCCTGTTCGGCACTGCCGGCGAACGCATGCACGATGCCACCCTGATCAAACTTGCACCGCTTCAGTGTGGCAATTGTCGCATCGTGCGAGCGTCGCACATGCAGTATCACCGGCAAGTTCGCCTGCGCTGCGACCGCAAGTTGTGCCTCGAACAATGCCTGCTGTCGGTCGCGGTCCAGTGTTTCGACATAGTAATCGAGACCGATTTCGCCAATGGCGCACGGTGCCTCTCGGCGCACCCACTCAGGCAGGCTTTCGACATCGTCGGCCCTGTGCTCATCGAGATAGATTGGGTGCAGGCCAAGTGCCAGCGCCAACAGCGGGCGCGGCCGAACAAAATCCGCCAACGCCGGCCAACGCGCGGCAGTGGTTGCCGGCACCACGATGCGGCGGATGCCGTCGGCGACGCAGCGCGCGATAAGTGCATCCGCATCGGTCGACAAGGGCGGATAATCCAGATGGCAGTGGCTGTCGATCAGTTGCAGCATGACGATAGACTCGGCTCCAACATGCAATGCTCATTACAGGAACAAGCGTGCTCGCGACAGCCGCCATGCGGGCATCGCGAGCAGACTCATTCCTGCAGATCCGCCATCAACCGTGTTCGCGGGTCTCAAAAAACTTCACGTCGGGGTAACGTTCCATGGTCAGTCGCAGGTTGACCATGGTAGGTGCCAGATAGGTCAGGTTATCGGCGTTGTCGAGCGCGAGGTTGTCGAAACACTTTTCCTTGAACTCTTCCAGCTTTTTCTCGTTGTCGCAGCGTACCCAGCGAGCCGTGCTGACACTGATCTGCTCGTAGGCAGCTTCTACGTTGTATTCGCTTTTCAACCGGTGCGCGACCACATCGAACTGCAGCATGCCAACCGCGCCGAGGATCAGGTCATTGCTGTTGAGCGGACGGAAGACTTGAGTGGCGCCCTCCTCCGACAGCTGGATCAGGCCCTTCTGCAGCTGCTTGCTCTTGAGCGGGTCTTTCAGCCGAACCCGGCGAAACAACTCCGGTGCGAAGTATGGAATACCGGTGAATTTCAGCTGCTCGCCTTCGCTGAAGCTATCACCGATCTGGATACTGCCATGGTTGTGCAGACCGATGATGTCGCCCGGATAGGCTTCTTCGACATGCTCGCGGTCACGCGCCATGAAGGTCAGCGCATTGCCCATATTGACGTCGCGGCCGATTCGGGCATGGAATGCCTTCATGCCCTGGGTATATTTGCCGGAACAGACACGGGCAAAAGCGATACGGTCACGGTGCTGTGGATCCATGTTTGCCTGAATCTTGAACACAAATGCCGTGAATTTTTCTTCTTCTGCCTTTACGTCACGCTGCACGGCGACGCGGTGAGTTGGCGGCGGAGCCCATTCGACCAAGCCATCGAGCATTTCTTCAACGCCGAAATTGCCAAGTGCGGTGCCAAAGAACACCGGCGTTTGTTTTCCGGCCAGAAATGCCGCGCGATCAAACTCATGGCTGGCGCCCCGAACCAGCTCCAGCTCGTCGCGGAACTGCTGGGCCAGATCGCCAATGGCGGCATCAAGATCCGGGTTGTTCAGCCCCTTGATGACCCGGCGCTCCTGAATGGTGTGGCCAAGGCCGGATTGATAGAGGTAAACCTCGTCACGGGTCAGGTGGTAAATGCCCTTGAAAAACTTGCCCATTCCGATTGGCCAGGTGACCGGCGCGCATTGGATGTTCAGAACCCGTTCGACTTCATCAAGCAGATCAATGGGCTCCCGGATATCGCGGTCCATCTTGTTGATGAAGGTCAGGATTGGCGTATCACGCAGCCGACAGACTTCCATCAGCTTGATGGTTCGATCTTCGACACCTTTGGAGCCATCGATGACCATCAAGGCCGAATCGACTGCCGTCAAAGTGCGATACGTGTCTTCCGAAAAATCTTCGTGACCGGGGGTATCGAGCAGGTTGACGACGCAGGACTTGTAGGGAAACTGCATGACCGAGGTGGTCACGGAAATGCCGCGCTGCCGCTCCAGTTCCATCCAGTCCGAGGTCACCGCCTTGGCCGAGCGCCGGCTCTTGACCGCACCGGCGACCTGAATCGCACCGCCGTGCAGCAGCAGCTTTTCGGTCATCGTGGTTTTACCGGCATCGGGGTGGGAAATGATGGCGAAAGTGCGGCGACGCGCGACTTCGGACTGGTGCTGACTCATGGAACGGCAAACCCGGGAAAAATGGGGCGCTGATTATACCGGAGTGGCTAACAGGGGCAGCGAGGATTCCCGGAAATTCACTTGGCTGATTGAGTGCCCTGCGGGCTTAGGGTCAAGGCCATGACAATGCCATCTTCCCTGCCTTCCAGCGCCGGGTAATAGCCCTTTCGATAGCCGATCTGTTCAAAACCGAGCCGTTGATAAAGCGCCTTGGCGCCAAGATTGGAAACCCGGACCTCCAGCAATGCGCGGCCGCAACCCGAACTACGGGCCAGCAGCAACCACTCCTGCATCAGCAGTTCGCCAAGCCCCTGCCGCTGGTAATCAGGATCTACGCAGACGTTCAGCAGGTGCGCTTCATCAAGTACACGCTGGCCAATGAAGTAACCCAGAATGCGGTCGCCCCGCCAGAGCGCCTGACAATCGTAGCGAACCACCAGACAGTCGAAGAATACGCCGTAGCTCCACGGTACCGGGTAGGCGCGCCGTTCAATGGCATGAATGGCATCGAGCTCGGACTTGGCGATGGCCTTCAACACCAGACCATTACCCAATGCACGCATCAGGACGGACCCGTCGATGCCGACGCCGCGCTGGTCAGCAAGCTGGCCAGCAAACGCAAATCATCCCAAGCCAGACGTTTGAGCGACCCGTTCTGGCGCAGCTCGTCCGGGTGATAGCTCACCACCACCCGCGCCTGGCCAAACAGATGTACCCGGCCACGCAGTGGCGCCGCTACATCGTTGCCGAGCAGCAAACGGGCACTGCGTTCCCCGAGCACCAAAATGGTTCCGGGCACCGATAACGGCTCACCGCGCTCGACACCGAGCAAGGCCACGCAGCTGGCGACTGGTAGCTCGGCAAGCATCGCTTTGAGCAAGGCACCGGACGCTGCCGCCGGGTTCAGGATGGTATCGCGCGGCGACTTTTCCGCCATGGCAAGCACCAGCAGCGGCGCATCGTCGACGGCAGTCAGCAAACGGCCGCGCAAACCGGGTACCGCAGCGACGGCAGCTGTCGGCGACTCTGGCACGACCGGACTTGCAGCTGGAACCGGTTTCGCCAATGCCGGCGCCTTGACGGCCGCTGCTGCCCCGCTTGCAACCGGAGCCGGCGGTGTCGACGCCGCGCGAGTATCAGCGTCTGCCCGTGGCGGCCGCGTGGGCAGCGCCACCGGCAGTTCGGCCGCCGAAACAGCTACCGCGTCGTCACGACGCGGTAGCCATTCGGTGATGCCGATACGGCGCAACGCCGCACTGCGTTCAAGATTCGCCATGGTGCCGTCGCCCAGCTCCGTGTCCCTGTGTCATTCAGTGCGGCGCCCCATGCGGATGCAGACGCGCCTCGACACTTTGCAAGGTATTCAAGGCATGCAGGTAAGCCTTGACCGACGCCACCACGATGTCCAGATCGGCGCCATGTCCGGTCACGATATGGTTGTCGTGCTCGACCCGGACATTGACCTCTACTTGCGAGTCCATGCCTTTGGTGACCGCATTGACAGTGAATTCTTCAACGTTCACGTCATTGCCCACCAGCGAATTGACGGCGCGATAGGCGGCATCGACTGGGCCATTGCCCTGCGATTCGGCTTTCTGCTCGTTGCCATTGACCGATAGCACCAGCGACGCGGCCGGGGTTTCACCGGTTTCGCTGTGCACCTTCAGGCTGACCAGTCGCAACGCTTCATTGACCTGGATCTGGTGGCTGTCCTTGGCGATGGCGAGCAGATCGTCATCAAAAATTTCATGCTTCTTGTCGGCCAGATCCTTGAAGCGGGCAAACGCCGCGTTCAGATCGGCTTCATTGGCAAAGCTGACACCGAGCTCGGCCAGATGACTCTTGAACGCATTGCGGCCGGAATGCTTGCCAAGCACCATCCGGTTGGTTTTCCAGCCGACGTCCTCGGCCCGCATGATTTCGTAGGTTTCGCGGTTCTTCAGCATACCGTCCTGGTGAATACCGGATTCGTGGGCAAAGGCATTGCCGCCAACAATGGCCTTGTTGGGCTGCACCGGAAAGCCGGTGACGCGCGAAACCAGCTTCGACGCCGGCACGATTTGCGTGGTATCGACATCGACATGAACCGGGAAGAAATCTTTCCGGGTCCGCACCGCCATGACGATTTCTTCAAGGCTGGCATTACCCGCCCGCTCGCCGAGACCGTTGATGGTGCATTCAACTTGACGGGCGCCATTCATCACGGCATCCAGCGAGTTGGCAACGGCCAAGCCAAGGTCGTTATGGCAGTGGACCGAGAAAATGGCCTTGTCGGAATTTGGAATGCGCTCAATCAACTCACGAATGGTGGCGCCATACTGACGCGGCATCGCATAGCCGACAGTGTCCGGAATGTTGATGGTGCGAGCGCCGGCATCAATCACCTTTTCGATGATGCGGCACAGGAAATCGATTTCCGAGCGACCCGCATCCTCGCAAGAGAACTCCACATCCTCAATCAGACTGCGGGCCTTGGTGACCGCGCGAACTGCCTGCTCGATGACCTTGTCCGGTTCCATCTGCAGCTTGTACTTCATGTGGATTGGGGAGGTAGCAATGAACGTATGGATACGGCCACGCGCCGCCGGCTTCAACGCCTCGGCAGCGCGTTCAATATCCTTGTCGAGTGCACGAGACAAGGAGCAGACCGTAGAGTCCTTGATCACCGAGGCAACGGCGTGCACCGAATCAAAATCACCAGGGCTTGCGATGGCAAAGCCTGCTTCAATCACATCAACCTTCATCCGCTCAAGCAAACGGGCAATGGCGATTTTCTCGTCCTTGTCCATCGACGCGCCCGGGCTTTGTTCACCGTCACGCAAGGTGGTATCGAAAATGATGAGCTTGTTCTTGTCGCTCATGGCCAGAAAACTCCTCTGCCCGGCTATGCTCCGGGGTAATGGTCAGCAGTTCAGCCGTGGATCATACCGCTCCCGGCAAGCCAAGCCCAAGCTGGCCAGTACATGGTACGGTAGAATATGGTGTCAGCCCTTGTCGGTCGCTTGCTTTCCGTATGTTGCGTCATCCCGATCTGCTCCCCCAAATCATCGACTCGCTTCATCAAGCCGATTACCTGATATTGCCTGATGCCATCGAGAACGCGGACGTAGCGGCGCTGCGGGCAGATCTGCAGGCCGCAGAACGGGCCAATCGCCTGCAGCCGGCCAGTGTTGGCAGGGGTGGAGAGCAGAGCCTGCGCCCCGACATCCGCGGAGACCTGACCTGCTGGCTGCAATCGGATAACCCGGTACAGGCCCGCTGGCTTGAAGCCATGGACGGGCTACGGCAGGCCATTAACCGCTCGCTTTTTCTCGGCCTGGAGGACTACGAAGCGCACTATGCCCGCTACGACGTCGGTCAATTATACCGGCGCCATCTGGACAGCTTTCGTGGCAACAATCCGCGCCAGGTATCCACTGTGCTGTATTTGAACGAAAAATGGTCACCATCGGATGGCGGCCAGCTCCGGTTGTTTCCTGAAAACGAAGTTATTGAGGTAAACCCGCTCGGCGGCACACTGGTGGTCTTTCTCAGTGAGCGGATCCCCCATGAAGTTTTACCCGCGCGGCGTCCACGTTACAGCATCGCCGGCTGGTTCCGACTTCGCGATGGCATCGAGGCACTGCGGTAATCAAAAAAAATGGGACGTCGATGACGCCCCATTTCTTCTATAGACCGAAGGTATCCTTAAGACACCTTGTATACAACCTTACGGCACCTTGTATACCACCTTGACCGAACCATCCACTGCGCCGGCATCGACATAACCGATCATGTTTGGATTGGCTGCAATCAGCTTTTTCACTTCTGCATCATTTCCGACGTCCTTCGGCGGCGTTCCTTTACCAGTGAACACCAGTTGGGACCAGTAGGCCTTGAGCTGCGACGAGTTCTTTTTGACCACAGCCTCATTGAACTTGTCGCGAACGGCAGAACCTTCATCCTGGTTTACCGGAACAGCCTGCTCACCGTTGGGAAACTCCTTGCTCTTGCCAAGGAACAACCGACTGATATCGTCCTCCGTCAAGCTTGACACACTGGAGCCGGGGTGAACAATTACCGCCACTTCAGCAAATACCGGGGTGACAGCCATAGCGACAATCACGCCTAACACCTTCCACTTGTTCATGCGCATGCCTCCCCTGTCAGAACACAGTCTGAATGGCAACGCTGTACAGCGTTTGCTCTTCATCAGTCTTGTCGTAGCTAATGTCATCCAGCTGGAACTTCAGTGCCGCCGAAGAAGTAAAGTCCCAACGAACGCCCAAGGTGATTGTCGACTGTGTATCCATCAGTGAATCAGCGACCGCATCCAGACCCGGAGCGATGGCATTCAAAGCCAGAGCAGGCGCGGGATATGGCGGACTGGTCAATACCGGTATACCGGCGTCAAGATCCGTTCTTGCATCATCATCAGCTTCGCTCAACGTCGCGTGCACAAGAACATCACCGAACCGCCAACCCAAGATCGCTGACATCCGATTTATGGTTCCATACGGACTGCTGTCGATGTCCAGCGTGGCGTACTCTGCACCTGCCAATAACGAACCGTTGTCATAATTGATTGCAACGTTGCCATAAGTGGCGGTCTCTTCCTCAATAGTGAGTTCTTCAATATTGGAACTCGTATCGATTCCCAGCGACTGCATTGTGACAAGACCCGCATAAAGTGCGGCAATACTGGAGTTCGTCAAGACATCAATGGTTAACGTGGCTGTATGAACTGCTGCGCGGCCACTCAGTGAACCTGCTGTTAGCGACCAGACTGCGCCCATCTGATTGCGTGAACTGACCGGAATTTCACCTGCCGTTTCACCATCAAAGGCACCAAAATATAGCTGGACTGTACTGTCTACCGAACCAAATGTTGAGCGGAACAATGCGTCGACACCGTCCACATTATTGGTATTCAGGAAGTACACCTCTCGTGGCGCCCGTATCCAAGGCAGGGCATAGCCCACATCCAGATAGTCTGAATACTGATAGTAAGGAGCCCGTAACCGACCCGCGCGCCAAGTAAAGGAATCGTTTACGTCATAACTGACATAAACCCATTCAGCGGTGGCTTCATAGTCCTGTGTACCCCTTGCCACCATCTGTACGGTCGCCGACATTTTTTCACTGATCTGACCTTTGAACTGCAAGCCAAGCAGAGTGTCTGGCTCAAAGACGATGTCCTCCTCACTGTAACCGGCATACCCTTCTACCGTTTCGTCATCCACCCAGCCAGCGCCAGCACTCATGAAGCCTGACACACTGACGTCCCCAGCTTGCACACCAGAAACTACGCTACCAGCCACCAGAGCAGCCAGCCATTTCCGACTCGTCCCCATCGCAGTCCTCCTGCTAGATACATTGCGTTCAGGTAGCACCAATTTGGTAACCACCACTACCGTTCAATCCACGAATGTTGTTGCCGTCAAATACTGAATTGTCGAGTAATAGATTCCAGTTTCGCAGCAAGACCGGCGAGGTCCTCAGAGACCTGCGCCATCCGACCGGCACTCGCCGAAGTTTTACCCGCATGCTCATTGATTTCGCTGACACTTCGAACGATCGTCTGGGCGACCCGCTGCTGCTGCTCTGTCGCCTCTGCAATCCGGCCGTTCATGCTGGAAATACTGGCAACTGTCTGGGTGATGGCTTCAAGGCTGCTTCCGGCTGCACCCGAATTACTGACGCTGACTTCGGCCTGCCGCGTGCCCTTGTTCATGACCTCTACGGCGCTGCGCGCAGCGCTCTGCAAGCGTTCAATCATGCCTTGGATCTCGGAAGTTGACTGCTGCGTGCGCGAAGCCAAGGTTCTGACCTCGTCAGCCACCACGGCGAAACCTCGGCCTTGCTCTCCAGCGCGGGCAGCTTCGATCGCCGCATTCAAGGCGAGCAAGTTGGTCTGTTCGGCAATGTTGCGGATCACATCCAGCACCATACCGACGGACGCACTGTCTGCATCAAGCTGCTTGATGACTTCAGAGGCAGAACGAACATCTCGTGCAAGCGCTTCGATCTGATTCATTGTTTCTCGTACGACTTTCAAGCCTGCATTGGCCTGGCCATCGGCTTCCTGGGCATTGGAAGCCGCATCTGCGGCGCTGTGTGCAACAGCCTGAACACTGCTGTTCATCTCCTCAACCGCATCCTGCACGCGTCGACCACCGCTCTGTTGCTCGCCGACTTGGCTGAGCGTTTCTGTGGTAGCGACTCGTAACTGTTTGGCCAGATCGGCCAGCGGAAGGGCCGTCGCCACCACATCACCAATAATGCCTTGCAGCTTGGCGACGAAGCCGTTGAAAGCATCGACCAATTCGCCAATTTCATCGTTACTTTCCCGTGCAATACGACGGCGCAGATCGCCATTACCTTGGGCAATATCCTTCAGTGAATCGACCACATTGGAGATGTTTCGCCGGAGCGCGGCTGCAATGGCAAGGCCAATGATGAAGAGCAAAGCGACCGTAGCAATACCCACTGCGAAGCCCACTACAACCGTGCGCTCCGCCGCGCTATTGGCCGAGTCGATACTGTCAGTGAAAGCCTGCCGATGTGCGTCACGAAAATCAGTCAGGGCTTGCTCAACCTGATTGAATGCATCGGTCATCTGGCCCGCTTTGGTCTCCAGATTGCCAAAGTCGGCCGTGCCATCCAACATTTGTTCTGAAAGGGTGATGGAAACATCCAGATAGCGGCGCAAGAGACCACCGATCCGGTCCACATCCGGCTTGGCTTCGGGGTCGACTTTGTTCATCGCCTCGATATCACGTTGTAAACCAGCAGCGGCGTCCTTGACCGAATTGAGCGCGTCCTTCTCGCCTGCCGAAACGGCTGCCTGCAACCCGTCACGGATCTGTCGCAATGTCACCAGTTGCTTTTCAGCTGACTGCAGGATCGGGAACTGAATATCCCGCGCCCGTTCCAGCGTGACCACGTTACTGCTGGCAGTCCAATAGCTGGTCAGTAGGTAAAATGAGAAGCCGATAGCCCCTGCAATGGGGATCACCAACACCTTTTTCTGGATCGAAAGGCCGGACAGCCATTTCATATTCGCGTTACCTCACGGCTACCGGACGCTACAGCCCGTCCGCTCTGAGCCAAGCGTAGTCGCTCAACTCCGATTTTCCAGTTTGGCAACCGCAAAGTGCCGGCGCTGCTAGGCGTCTGGGGGACATTCCCTGCTTCGGCAACGCCATGTTTGATGCTGCAACGTCAGGGACCGGCAAGGATTTGCCGGCCAGTGACCGAATTCGGGTAGCCTGAACTTGACGTCAACTGGACATGCGCCGGCGCAACGGACGACTGACTGAAGGAACAAAGCCAAGGCCACAACAAGGCAAGCGAGGCCACGGTTTCTTAGCCCAGCATGTTGCTCGGATAGGACTCAGTCGGGGCAGAACCACCGCCCCTTAGGGATGGCTCGGGTGATCTTTTTATTAAGCGACAGGCTTGGAAACGTCCTGATCAGGCAGCCCTTTCAGCGCTACCAGCAGGTAGGAAATGTCGAACAGAGCAGGACGGCCGTCGATGCGGACATGGGGCTTTTTGGCCCGGTTTCTCCGGCCATATCGGCTTACCCGAAACCTGCTCTGACAAGCCACCTGGCCCACAGGGAAGTGGGGAATGCCGAATGGTGCAGGAGCACCATCGGCCCTGCCGCTCGGTGCTGCGCACCAGCTGCGCCGTCCAAATCGGCAATCCTACCGATTTGTCGCATGGGGTCTCAGGCTCAAATAGGCCAGCGCCGAGGTCTGAATCAAAAAGCAAAAGGCCCGGTCTTTTGGACCGGGCCTTTTGCTTTGCATTAAGAGCTTG
>JAYSCY010000003.1:456440-461823 GCA_041914645.1 Permianibacter sp. | reverse complement strand
GGGGGTGGGCACTCTGGAATTTCGCCAGCGTGAACCCGCATCGCAATTGCTGCCCGGCAACCGGCCGAGACGGCAACTGCATGTGACTTTTCGAAAAGCGATTTCCGGCGATGCCGAGACGGACCTGAACGCCATTCCGCGCAAGCAGCGGGCAATGGTCCGCAAGGCCATTGGCAATGGTCTCGATTACAGTATCGATGAGTCGCTTGGCGATTTTCTCGATTGCTATGACATCAGCCTGCGCAACCTTGGCACGCCCGCATTTCCGCGCCGGTACTTTCACACCTTGCGCAAAGTGTTTGGTGAACAGTGCGAGATATTGACTGTCCGCAAGGACGGTGCGGCTGTCGCCAGTGTGATGAGTTTCTATTTTCGTGACGAAGTTCTGCCCTACTACGGCGGTGGCGGCGCGCTGGCCAGGCAGCTGGCAGGTAACGACTTCCTGTACTGGGCACTGATGAAACATGCCGGCGCCCGCGGTGCCCGGCTGTTCGATTTCGGCCGCAGCAAGATCGACAGCGGCGCGTATCACTTCAAGAAAAATTGGGGATTCAGTCCGGCGCCGCTCGGTTACGAGGTCGAACTTGTTCGCGCGCAAACGGTACCGGAGCACAATCCGAACAATCCGAAGTATCGGCTGTTCATTGCCGGCTGGCAGCGCCTGCCGTTACCGTTGACCCGATGGGTTGGGCCGTTGTTGTCGCCGTATCTGGGATGAGCCATGTCAGTTGCTGAAACCCCCACATTCGTCTTTTCTGCCGCCTGGCGCCGGGCATTGCTCTGGCTCACGGTACTTCTGCTGTTGCTGCTGCTGTCACAGGCGCAAATCCTCAGCGACATGGTGCGTATCTGGTGGGTCACCAAAACGTTCAACCATTGCCTGATCATTCCGTTGATCAGTGGCTGGCTCATCTGGCGCAGGCGCGATGTAGTGGCCCGGTTGCAGCCGGAACCCAGCCTGCTGGCGCTGGCCTTGCTGGCTGGTGCCATGCTGCTGCTGCTGTTCGCCGATTTGGCCGGCGTCGGTGCCGCCAGCCACTTCGCGCTGGTGCTGGCGGTGCAAGCGGTGATCTGGCTGGTGCTCGGCACCGCCATTTGCCGGCAACTGCTGTTTCCGCTGTTGTATCTCTGGTTTGCGGTACCGTTTGGTGAGTTCATGGTGCCGGCGTTGCAGGACGTGACGGCCGATATGGCGGTTGCCCTGCTGCACTTGTTCGATATTCCGGTGTTCCGCGACGGTCACTTCATTGCCCTGCCAAACGGTGATTTTCTGGTTGAAGAAGCCTGCAGCGGCATCTCCTACCTGATCGCTTCCCTCGCCCTCGGCACCCTGTATGCCTACCTGCAGTATCGTTCGTACTGGCGTCGGGCTGCTTTCATTGCTTTGGCGATCATCGTCCCAATCATCGCCAACGGCGTCCGCGCGTTCGGCATCATTATGATTGCCCATCTGACCAACAACGAGTACGCGGTCGGAATTGATCATCTTATCTATGGCTGGTTGTTCTTCGGCTTTGTCATGTTGCTGCTGTTTTCGTTTGGCCGCTGGTTCAGTGACGAAGGCCCGCAAGCTCCAAACCTGCCGGAACTGACTGAACGCGCCACACCAAAGATGACACCGTTGGTGCTGGCTTTGGCGATTGTGCTGATCCCGGGGCTGCTGAATCAGGCACCGGTATTGCCCGCGTCCGTAACACTGTCTGCACCGGTGGCCTTGCCGGACTGGCAAGCGATCGACCCGCTCAGTACCGGTAGTCACATGCGCGGCGCGGCGCAGCAGCTTGCCCTCAGTGACGGCGTCATGCGCGTGCATGTGGGCTACTTCCCGTTCGATGGTCGCCAGCACGAACTGGTCAATAGTCAGCATGCCTTGTACAACCGTGAACTGTTTCATCGGTTGCAATCGGATCGCCGCGTGATCGCAGGTGTGGAAGCCAGTGGCTTCCGGTTGTCGAGCTCACTCAACGAGCAGGTCAACGTGCATCAGCTCTATTTGTTTGCCAACCGCATTGAAGGCAGTGCCTGGCGCGCCAAATGGCAACAGATGGCCGCGCGGATGACCCAACAACCGGCACCCGCATTGCTGGTCTTTGTTCATTGGTCGGCCGCGTTGCCTGCCGCCGAGCGCGATGCCCGCCTGCAACCGCTGTTGCTGGCGCTGCAAGCGCAGTTGCCCACCACCCAGATTGGCTCAGCGGGCGCAACGATGGGGTCGGCA
Source organism: Permianibacter sp. (assembly GCA_041914645.1). GTDB lineage: Bacteria > Pseudomonadota > Gammaproteobacteria > Enterobacterales > Permianibacteraceae > Permianibacter. The sequence continues at coordinate 459,605 of JAYSCY010000003.1, read as the reverse complement.
CCATGACCGATCACCGTCCGCTGCTCGCCCACGTGCTGTTCCGGTTTGCCATCGGCGGACTGGAAAATGGCGTGGTCAACCTGATCAATCACCTGCCGACCGATCGGTATCGGCACGTGATTATCTGTATCACGGATCATGACCCGCTGTTCGCCAGCCGGCTGCAGCATCCGGATGTTCAGATCATCAACCTGAACAAGCGTCGTGGTCTCGATTTGCCGGTCTGGTGGCGGTTGTATCAGCTGCTGAAAGTGCTGCAACCGGATTTGGTGCATACCCGCAACTTGCCGACCATGGAAGGCCTGGTACCGGCATGGTTGGCTGGTGTGCCGGCGCGGCTGCACAGCGAACACGGTCGCGACATGCCGGATCTCGACGGCAGCAACAAACGTTATCAGCTCCTGCGTCGAATGGTATTGCCGCTGGCGCAGACGGTGGTGGCACTGTCGCAGGATCTGGCCGGTTATCTGCGCGAACAGGTTGGCCTGCGCGCCGACAAAATCCGGGTCATCTGCAACGGCGTGGACTGTGACAGGTTCACCCCGGTCAGTGCCGGCCAGCGCGATACACCGCTGCGCCTGATCAGCGTCGGCCGGCTGCAGGAAGTGAAAGACCCACTGAATGTGCTGCGGGCATTTGCCGCGCTTCGGGAACTGCGGCCACAGGTGCCGATGTCGCTGGAACTGGTTGGCGACGGTCCGTTGTTGCCAGCCTGCCGGGAATTCGTCGCCAGCGCCGGCCTTGGCGAACAGGTGTCATTGCCGGGTGCTGCCAGCGACATCGACAAGCGGTTGCGACAGGCCGATTTGTTTGTCCTCGGCTCGCAGGCCGAGGGCATTTCCAACACGGTGCTGGAAGCCATGGCAAGCGGCCTGCCGGTGGTGGCAACCAACGTGGGCGGCAATGCCGAACTGATTGTCGACGGCGAAACCGGCTACCTGGTGCCCGCCTCGCAACCGGAAGCCTTGACCGCCGCCTTGCGTCGCTATGTTGACGACCGCAGCCTGCTCGGCCGCCATGGCGCAGCTGCGCGCAGTCGCGCGGTCAGTGAATTCAGTCTTGATGGCATGATGGCGCGTTACCAATCACTGTACGACCAGCTACTGACCGAACACCCAAAAGGATCGTGAACTTATGTGCGGCATCGCCGGACTGTTTCATATGCGCAACGCAGGCAAAGTAGACGAATCGCTGCTGCGCCGGATGACCGACAGTATTGCCCATCGAGGCCCTGATGAATCGGGCCTGTTCCATACCCATGGCGTCGGTCTTGGCCATCGCCGGCTGTCAATCATCGATCTGGCCTCCGGTCAGCAACCGATGTACAGCGACGACAAAAATGTCGTCATTGTATTCAATGGTGAAATCTACAACTTCCTTGAGTTGCAGCAGCAGCTGATCACTGCCGGGCATCATTTTCATACCCACTCCGACACCGAAGTGCTGCTGCACGCCTGGCTGGAATGGGGTGAAGATTGCGTGCGCCGGCTGCGGGGCATGTTTGCGTTCGCCATCTATGATGCGCGCCACCAGAGCCTGTTCCTGGCCCGCGACCACCTCGGCAAGAAGCCGCTCTACTACGCCGAACTGCAAACCGGTGAACTGATCTTCGGCAGTGAAATGAAAGTGCTGCTGCAGCACCCGGGCTTCGTCCGCAGACTTGATCCGGTGGCAGTCGAGGACTATTTCGCCTACGGTTATGTACCGGAGCCACGCACCATTTTCACCGACGCCAAGAAATTGCCGCCGGCCTGCAGCTTGCTCGTCACTCGCGACCGTATCCATGCGCCGAAAGCCTTCTGGGACGTCCCGTTTGAACCAGTCCGTATCGGCGGCGAGGCGGACGCCCGCGCCGAACTGACCGATCGACTGCGTGAAGCGGTTCGGATTCGGTTGATGGCCGAAGTGCCACTGGGCGCGTTTCTGTCAGGTGGTGTCGATTCCAGTGCAGTTGTGGCGATGATGGCCAAGGAAAGCGCCGAACCGGTCAACACCTGCTCAATCAGTTTTGGCGATCCGAAATTCAACGAATCGGAATATGCCCAGCAGATCGCCGATCGCTACCACACCAATCACAGCGTCAGGCAGGTAGACCCGGATGACTTCTCGCTGATCGACGAACTCGCCCGCTTGTATGACGAGCCTTATGCCGACAGCTCGGCACTGCCCACTTACCGGGTCTGCCAACTGGCACGTGAGCGTGTCACAGTGGCGCTGTCCGGCGATGGCGGTGATGAAAACCTCGGCGGCTATCGTCGGTACCTGTGGCATATGCGCGAAGAACGTGTCAGGCAGGCCCTGCCCCTTGGTTTGCGCAAAGCGATATTCGGCACGCTCGGCAAGGTTTATCCAAAGCTTGATTTTGCGCCGCGCTTTCTGCGTGGCAAGGCAACCTTTCAGGGACTGGCGCGCGACAGCGTCGAGGCCTATTTTCACGCCATCAGCATTTTCAAGGATGATTGGCGCCAGCAGCTGTTCAGTCCGCAACTGAAGTCACGCTTGCAGGGCTATAACGCGCTGGAAGTGATGCGTACGCATGCCGCCAATGCGCCGACCGAGCATCCACTTAGCTTGATCCAGTATCTGGACTTCAAAACTTATCTGGTCGGTGACATTCTGACCAAGGTTGATCGCGCGTCGATGGCACATGCACTGGAAGTCCGGGTGCCATTTCTCGATGTCCGCTTTGTTGAGTGGATGAGTGGTTTGCCACCGGACCTGAAGCTGCATGACGGCGAAGGCAAGTACCTGCTGAAAAAGGCCATGGCGCCCCACCTGCCGCACGATCTGATGTACCGCAAGAAGATGGGGTTTGGCGTACCGCTGGCCAACTGGTTTCGCGGTCCGCTTCGGCAGCGCATTCGCGACGAACTGCTGCAAGGACCGCTGGCTGACAGCGGCCTGTTCAACCGTGAGTACCTGCAAACGTTGCTTGACCATCACCAGTCCGGGCTGCGCGATTACAGCGCGCCGCTGTGGACACTGATGATGTTCGCCCGTTTCCTGGCCAACACCCAGCCGGAGATTGGTTGATCATGCCAGCGCGCTACAAACTCCAGTGGACACTGATGATGTTCGCCCGTTTTCTGGCCAACACCCAGCCGGAGATTGGCTGACATGTGCGGTATTTATGGACAACTGCGTTTCGACGGCCAGACGGTGCCA